>JBLIRO010000018.1:0-69211 GCA_049472335.1 bacterium
TAACCTCCCAGATTAACGTATGTGGGGAGTCCTAAGGAATGTCGCCCTATCATTCGCCGTAAGGTGGCTGTACGAAGCCAAATCTGCGCTCAGGATGGCACGGAGCCGGCGCTTGTATTCCTGCGTGTTCATGGGATTACCCCCAAAAAACACAAAAGCCTCCAATGGGATTCTTTCCCATGAAGGCCTCAACAAAGGAAATTCAGAAAACCTCACTCATTAGAGTTTGCTCCATTAGAGGTTAATCATATGTTACGGATATAATTATTAATATTAAAACAATTTGTCGGTAAAAGTCAAGTGCCACAAAGTGTTAGGCGGAACTGTAGATAACTTGCCACAATCTATAGTTTTGTAATTCAAAATCTGACTTAACATATCCACAGTACATCCTGGTATTTTAAGAACCATTCATGACTGTAAAGAGATAGCAGAAATTTACAGTTGACACCGGTTTGCACATGAAATAAAAAAACCCACATTTAAAATAAACGGAAAAGGCACACTCGAGGTAATATATGAAGGCCGTTTCAAGGAAGAAAATGGATCACAAGACCTTGACAATATAGGTATTGTATCAAAAAACATTATAAGCGATAAGGGGATATCCCTCACACTGGGATGGTATCCTCAATTTGAAGAAATGGCATATTGGAACCTCGAGGCCCTCATTCCACATCATTTTATGGCTATATCCGAAGCGGATAAAATAGAAACAACAGACACATTCGAAGGCATCTTGTATTCATTTCATTTCCCCTACCCTTCCGATTCCGTCAATCTAGTTGCTGGACCATATATAGAACTGCGTGAGAGCTATATGGAAACCGGTTTATACGCGTATTTTTTATCTGAGGACATCTCTCTTGCAGAGGACTATTTAATATACACTAAAAAATACCTCGATCTCTATGAAAGGCTCCTCGGTCCCTATCCCTATAAAAGGTTCTCTATCGTTGAAAACATACTGCCCACGGGTTACTCAATGCCTTCATTCACCCTGTTAGGACCTGATGTAATTCGTCTCCCATTTATTAAGGAAACCTCTCTAGGACATGAAATATTACATCAATGGCTGGGAAACTGTGTATATGTTGATTACGAAAGCGAAAATTGGGTTGAGGGGGTTACATCATATCTGTCGGACCATCTCTATGAGGATCAAAAGGGTGAGGGATGGCAATACAGGAAAAAGATCCTCACGGACTATAAGAGCTACGTTACGGCCTCTAAGGAGTCACCTCTCAAAGGATTCACCGGAAGGAAGGATTTCGCGTCAGCGGCTATAGGATATGGAAAGGGGGCTATGGTTTTTCATATGCTGAAAAACCTTCTGGGTGAGGATATATTTTTCGATTCATTACGGAAACTCATCCAGGATAAAAAATTTACAAAGGCATCATGGACAGATCTGCAAAACGCCTTTGAGGTGATTTCAGGCGAGGACCTTGAATGGTTTTTTGATCAATGGCTTCTCAGGAAGGATATCCCGTCACCGGAGCTAAAAGACATAAGAGTGATTATGTTAAAGGGGATTCCAACCATTTCCTTTGATGTCCTTCAGGAGGGAGAGCCTTATGATCTTACCCTGCCCTTCAAAATCTTTACCGAAAACGGAGAGGTAACGGATGCCCTGAGGATAGAAAAGGAAAGGGAAACCTTCCAGATACCTGTTGAAGAAAAACCTTTACGGATTGTTTTTGATGAAGGTTATGACATAATGCGAAGGCTTACGGATAAGGAATTGCCACCTGTTATAGCACAGCTTTTAGGTGATGGAAAAAGGCTTATTGTTTACCCTGTAAGGGAAAAAGAAAAATATGCCGAACTGATAAACCTTTTTAAACGAGAGGGATTTGAAGCTAAAGAGGAACGGGAGGTAAGGGATGAAGATATCAAAACCTTCTCTCTTATGGTCCTGGGATTTGAGAGCCCCATTCTAAAGAGATTATTCGGACAGATTATGAAACCGGAGCCCGGATTCAGCCTCGTAGTAGAACGAAATCCTCTCAATACTGAAAAGGTCCTGGCCTATGCCAATGGTGATTTCAAAGAAGAGATAGATCCTGTGGCAAGGAAGATATTCCACTATGGAAAATACTCCTTAATAAGGTTCCGGGAAGGGGAAAATATAGAAAAGCGAACAGAAGAAACGGAAAGGGGAATGGCCTTCAACCTGTATGAACCCGTACTGGGAATCGATTCCAAAAGGACAGTCAGTCTCACTGATATAATAGGAAATGTAACTAATAAGCCCATCATCTATGTCGGGGAACGACATTCAAATTACGAGGACCATAAGGTACAGCTTGAAGTCATTGCCGGGTTAAACAAAAAGGGGGAAAAATTCGCTATCGGAATGGAAATGTTTCAGACACCTTTTCAGAAAGCGCTCGATGATTATGTCTCCGATGCAATAAGCGAAAAGGAATTCTTAAAGGAATCTGAATATTTTAAGAGGTGGAAATACGATTATCATCTATATCGCGAGATTGTCGATTTTGCGAAGGCAAAGGGAATCCCTCTAATAGCGCTCAATCTCAGGGAGGAGATCATAAAAAAGGTAACAGAAGGAGGGCTGGACGCCCTTACGGAGGAGGAAAAGAAAGAAATCCCGCAGGACATGGATATGACCGATTATGGCTACAAGGAAAAGCTAATGGAGGTATTTAGTCTTCATAAGGAATTCCACATCAAAAACTTCGAATACTTTTACCAGTCCCAGATACTCTGGGACGAGACTATGGCCCACTCGATCGCAGCATTCATGGCTGATAATCCCGAATACCAGATGGTCGTTCTCGCTGGGGCCCAGCATATCATATACGGCTCCGGAATACCGCAAAGGACATACCGTCTTAATAAAATGGAATATTCAACGATTATAAACGGCGAGTTCGATGAGTTTACTTCGGATATAGGAGATTTTGTTTTTTTCCCCGGTCCTGCTTCAGCGCCCAAAGCGCCAAAACTTGGAGTCCTGCTCAAAGAGAAGGATGGGAATGTGGAGATAGAGGGCTTCAGCCATGAAAGCGCGGCACAAAGGGCAGGACTTAAAAAGGGGGATGTTTTGCTTTCCCTTGACGAATGGAAGATTGAATCCATTGCAGACGTGAAAATCGCATTGCTTGATAAAAATCAAGGAGAGACAATAAAAACCAAGGTTTCAAGAGAGAGATTCCCTTTTATCAAGAAAGTGCTCGAATTTGACGTTTCTTTATAATACAACCTTTACATTGTAATTTTATAATCATAGTGTTATAATTTTAAATAAAAAGACAAGTTTTTCATCCTGGTTACCGCATCAAATCAATCATTGATTATTTATTAATTATTAATCCCTATTCTCTACCTTTAACAGGTATTTTAATAAAAAAGGCTGTTGAGGTCTTTTTATAACCAAAAAGGCCTCTGTCAAGATCCAATCTTTAACATTTCTAAAAATTCACAAAAAGGAGGGGTGGACATATGCGAATTCGCAAAGCTGTTGCATTATCCTGTATCATCTTTTTGGGCATTGTCATCTTTTGTATGTATATACCGGCTTTAAGTCAATATCTTCCCTGGAGCTGGCCTCCTGCCAGCCGTTTCCCCCCCATTTCTCCCATTCCTCTGTATAATTATCCGCCAACATCATACTATCCCAGTACAGGCCCATTCACCACATCCGGATGGCCAATCTATGCATCACCTGTAGGCGCCTATAGCCCGACGCCACAGCAGCCGACCCCGACCGGAACATGTCCTGTCGGATTGGTTACGGGTTTGACTCTTGATGAAGAGTTCGGACCGGGAGCAAGCCAAATCACTCGTTGCCTTATCTTCACTTATGGCATCAAGGCGATATATCGGCTTAATCATATGGAATACACACCAGGGACGCCTATTACAAGAACCATAATAACGGCAATAGACGACTATAGGATTACACATGGCACCACTGATTTTAAAATTGCAGCTATCATCCATTCTTCCGGGCTTCCTCTGGCACTCAATAGAAATGCTGCCACACCACATCCCGAGGCGATCTATAATGATCAACAGCCAGTTATAGAGGACCTGATGGCAAAGGGGGTAAAATTTTACCTCTGACAATATACCGCACGACACGGTGGTGTCAAGGCTTTTCATCTCATTCCAGGGATCCAATTCGTCACACATGCTCATACTGCAATGATGGATTTTCAAAGGATGGATTATATACTCATGGAACCAAATCCCTAAGAGAAGAATATTGTCAACAATATGTCAAAATAACTCTATTTCCGAAAAACGCATTTAAATCAAACCCCGCAGGCAACTGCGGGGTTTGATTTAAATAAAACCCTAAGAACCAAACCAAAAAATTACCGAATTTTTTTTATACCGCATTTTTTATATTGACAAAAAGCTCCATTACGAGTTATATTTTAATATATAAAAAAATAATTTTTTTACAAATATTAGCAATAAAATATCAACCTTTGATCGAGCAACGTTTTTTTCAGTATCTGTAATCTTCATTAAGTTAAATATCTTCAAGCACTTTCAAAATGCTTTTTAAGTTAGCAAAATTGATTATTAACGAAGCTAACGAGTCCTGTTCTTATATAATTTTAATTAAATTTTATTTAATAGCGAAAAGGGGGTGACATATCATTCTGAAAAGTATAGTTAAAGTAAATTTCAGATGGTTTCTATCCTAACGGGATCTTGATTCCATATCTTGCCAAGGATCAGAAAGCGAGGTGTAAAAAATATGAAAAACGCAATTAAAATATCATTGGCGTTCATTGTTTTGGCCGCAGCTTTATTCCTGATCACTTCCTCGGCCACGTCTCAGTGGTCTTGGGGGATGTTGAATTTTCCTCTCTTTACCCAGCAGCCTCTTAACGTTCCTACACAAACCCTCCAGGGCGATGTTATTATCGACAACTTTGAATATTGGGACAGCCCTTACAATCATGGCTGGGTACAGAAAGAGCCCCCCTATCCGACCTATGGATTCGGGATCGGGTATGCCACTTTTTTTAATACGGTCCTGGATCTTCAGGAGGGAAGCAGGGTGCTCGATGTGTATCGCCCGCCCTCTGTTTTCTTGCTCGGACCCGGCACATTCGGCCCCTATGCCCAGCATAGCATCATATATCCTGCCGGCGGGTGTCTGGACCTCCCAATTGAGGACACGCCTATCCTGAGCTTTAAATTCAGGGCGCCAATCGGCATCGAGCCATGGGATGTCTTCCGTTTTACTGTCCTTTTAAGCGATGAATCAGGTGTCCCTTGCGGCATAATAACCCTTGTTCCCACTCAGGCCCCTTCACAGACCCCTGCGGATAAATCGGTCTGCCCTTATCCATTTGCCGACGATGAAGCCGGCACTGTGACAGTATACATAGGCCGAGGTTTTCTCGATGGCTCGTGGCACTCGTTGTGGATCGATGTTAAAAAGCTGGCCTCTAACACCAGCTTGTCAGATTGCTTGAATTACTGCAACTTCGAGGCAGCGGGACAAATGTTCCGTCTGGATGATATCATCCTGAGAGTTGCCGAAGAACTTTTATGCGGGCCCTATTTGTTCAAGATCGGTCCGCGCTATGCACAAATATTTGAACCTTACAGATATCTATTCTTCGCCGACTACCGTGACAAATGCAGAGGACCGTCGCTGCTCAATGTCACAGACCTTCTGCTTGTGGATAAAAATGGCGCCCTTCCAGGTGAAACCGGGTATGCCATGCCCTTATTCCCTGGCATGGGATTAGAGACGGACCCGAATGTAATTAAACCCTATTGGATTGATCAGGGTGTGGATCCAAATGCCTTTGACCCGAACAGGCCCGAGTCCCGGGAGCCAGTTGAATCCATCTCAGAGGTTGTTGGTTACTCATGGTTTCCCAATACCCTTCCGATATTCAAGGATCCCAATTGGCGACTCGACATGAATGCGGACCCTGGTGAAGAGATACAAAACCCCGCATATCATTCCCTTGCGAGCAACCAGACCTTTCTTTGGAATGGGACCGTTGGCGGAGTAAGCGCGAGCGGGGTCCAATTCCTCGAAATCCGGCCCCTGCCCATCAATCCCTTTGACGGTATGCCCACCTATATTCCCGTGTATGGGCCCATGAAGGTCATGGCCACAGTCAATGCATATGGCAAGCCCTTCTTTGGGCCAAATGTTGTGGCTGCATTTGAGGCCGCTCTTTACAACGCAGGATTCTCACATTGGCCGGGTATTGCCTATCTGGATTTCACTCCTTATGTATTTGAGGATATTATTCTTTCGATAGAGGTATCCAATGGCAGGACTTCGGATATGGAGACTTTTCCCATTTCGGTCGTCAACTATCCTGTCGAGAATTATCCTCCCCACATAGAGGATGTGGATAATCCCATGTTCATGACTGGCAAAACCGGGACCTATGCCCTTAGCGTAATCGATCCCGACTGTACCATATTCTCCCTGTCCTCTACGCCTGCAACCACTCACACACCGATGACCTTCGGCACCTTCAGAGAGGATATGAGCGGCATAAAATGGAGCTTGACACATCACCATAATAGTGTGATAGCTTATCAGTATGGCCCTTGGATAGACAGCATACTCGACCCATGCACTGGTATGATAAGCTTCACGCCGAAGTTTGAAGGCCATATACATCTTAGCGTTGTGGCAACAGATCCATTGGGGGCGTCCGCAATGACCATGTTTATGATAATGGCACATACTCAAGGGACATGGCTTAATCATCCGCCACATATTATGATGGATTGGGAACATCCGCAGGTCATATTGGCCGGGGAAGAGCTGATACTGACAGAGCCTGATTTGCGTGTTATGGACCCGGACGGAGACGAGATCTATTTCTCGTGCAATATCGGTTCCTGCGGAAGGACAGCTTCAGGCAAGATCATGTGGACTTTTACGACAAACTTCCCGGGGAACTACCTTGCTGAAATCGTATTTTTCGACATCAGGGGCGGATATTCCATAGTAACCATTGACATTATAGTAAAGCCCTGGTGGAGCTATTAATCATATCTTTTAATCAATCAAAAAGGGGGCAACGGTTAATCCGTTGCCCCCTTTTTGATTGATTCTCATAAAATATTTACTCTGGTTACTATGGGATCACACAGTCTTTATTTTAATAACCCTATCTCAATTTAAACCTTATCGTTCCTGATACACGAGGTATAAAGGGATAATGGTGGCATAAATATCCTGAAAGAGAAGCACATTCTACCCTTCTTAAAAACATAAACGAACTGCCCCAGGTTGGTATTAGATGTATTCCCTCCCCTGAATTAAAATCACTTCCTACCCAGGCGATTAATGCAGTTTGATCTCCACCAAGATCACAGTCGAACAGGTCTGCGGGAGGGCAGTTGCATCCCATACCTCCGATTCCACAATTTTCTGAGGTATCCAGATACCAGTATACATCATAAAGATTCATTTCTTCCATTTTCAGAACCATTGTTCTCCAGGCATAATACCCTGACGTGAATAATATGATCATGCGAAGGGATATTATATCGTTTGTTCCTCCACAAACCTCTATAGCATTGTAACCTTTAAAGTCTAACACGGTTGAAAACAATCCCACCTCATCTCCATTAGAATTAATAACACTGCCCAAAAACCTTGCTCCGACCCTTGTCTCTTCATCTATATTATTTCCTTTAGCAATCTCATAGCCCTTTAAAGTAAATTCTACATAATTATCCTGTCCCCAGGCAGACTGTAGTGCAAAAAATAAGATACAAAATATAAGCATTACAAAACATAATTTCTTCATGACGATACACCCCTTAAATAAAAAACCTGTAGTTGCCTTTAAGTATATATTTTTTAAGGACAGACGACGGTTAGCTCATAATAGGATATTCTTCGCCCTATTAGGAGCGATATGAGCAGTATTTGAGTTGCTTCTCCATGAAGGACCTCTTGATCAGGAATATTTAAAAATCAAATTAAGTTATTTAAGATGATAATCACTGTTCTCTTAAATTGTAACTTAAACACTGCTTATTTTTTAATTTTAAAATCAAAATATTGTAGTGATATATTAATATTTTTACAATATCTTTAAATAAAGTCAAGCATCTTATCTACGGTCAAAGTATAGGTTTATAACTTCCGAAAAGAATATATATGCCTAAAAATCTATTCTAATTTAATGATTTGTTTTTAAAATGAAAAAATAAGCTTAAATATTTTATGTTAACCCATTTAAAATACCAATAAAATCTTCTTAAGGAGAAACTCATTGTGCCAAAGGATCTTTTAGGTTTTCAGGGAAACAAAAACAGGCTGTACTTCGATGCATTGATGAAACAATGCGATATAAATCTTGAAAAAATGGATCGGGATCTTCCCCCGCCAATGGAAAATTTGGATAAATCTCTTGAATTAAAAGGGATTAGCCGCCGTGACTTTTTAAAATGGTCTTCCATAATGACTACTGCATTGATGCTTCCTCCTGTTTTTAAGAAAAAAGTAGCCGGTGCGGCAGAGATGCTTAACCGTATTCCTGTCGTATGGCTCAATTTTATGGAATGTACGGGATGTACGGAAGCGGTATTGAGAAGTACGTATCCTGATATTGATGAACTCATCTTAGAAACACTTTCCATTGAATATCACGAGACATTACTTGCAGCATCAGGTTATCAGGCAGAAGAATGTTTTAAAGAGGCATTGGAAAAATTTCCCGGAAAATTTGTCTGTGTAATCGAAGGGGCTATCCCGGTTAGGCTGGGCGGTAGATATCTCACCATAGGCGCTGAGGGCAAAACAGGGCTTGAAATTGCCAGGGAGGCCACTTCAAAGGCTGCAATGACCATATGTATAGGCTCATGTTCCTCCTTTGGAAACCTTCAGGCAGCCCATCCGAATCCGACAAAAGCCAAAGGTATTAGTGAAGCCCTGGGGATCAGCACGGTAAATATTGCAGGTTGTCCTCCGAATGGGGCAAATTTTGTCGGCACCCTGCTTCATTACATACTTTTTGGAGGTCTTCCGGCGCTTGACAGGCTTGGACGGCCTCTTTGGGCCTATGGCAAGAGGATCCACGATTTTTGTGAACGAAGGCCTCATTATGATGCCGGTGAATTCGTGGAAGAGTGGGGAGATGAAAACGCAAAAAGAGGATGGTGTTTGTATAAGGTTGGCTGCAAAGGGCCTTATACCTATGCGAATTGCAGTAAGATCCGTTTCAACCAGGGCGTATCATGGCCTGTAATGGCTGGTCATGGCTGTATAGGCTGTACGGAACCTGATTTTTGGGACAAAATGGCCCCCCTTGAACAGCCAATCCATGAAGATAATATACTGCCTCCGTTCGGGGGTGTGGAAACAACCGCTGACAAAATAGGTGTTGGTCTGGCAGCAGCAACTGCGGCAGGTATCGGAGTGCATGCCATAGGCAGTGTCATAAGGAGAAAAAATGGCAAAGACACCGATACCGGTGACAGGGAATAATGAAATGAGATTTATACCTGCCATGACCACAATAATAAATAATTATATAAAAGGTTAAAAAAGAATATAAGGGGAATAATATGTCACAGAAAATTATTATCGATCCTATTACCAGAATAGAAGGGCATCTCCGGATCGAGGTGGAGGTAAACAGCAATAACGAAGTTACCGATGCCTGGAGTTCCGCCACTATGTGGAGGGGGATAGAGATTATTCTGAAGGGAAGAGATCCGAGGGACGCGGGTCTTATTACCCAGAGGTTCTGTGGAGTATGTACATATTCACACTATGAAGCCGCAACTTTAGCTGTAGAAAATGCCATAGGGATTATTCCTCCTAAAAATGCAAGAATAATAAGAAATCTGATTAAAGGGTCTCAATACCTTCATGATAAATTAGTCCATTTTTATCATCTCCATGGTCTTGATTGGGTGGATATTGTGAGCGCCCTATCCGCAGATCCTAAAAAAGCGGTCGAACTTGCCCGCAGCATTAATGACGATCCATATAACTGTTCAGTTAGCCATTATCAATCTGTTCAAAAACGCCTGGATGCGTTTGTCCGGTCCGGCCGTTTGGGACCATTTGCCCATGCGTATTGGGGCAATCCCTCCTTCAAACTCCCCCCTGAGGCAAATCTGATAATTGCCTCTCATTATCTGGATGCCTTGACTGTACAAAGGGTGGCAGCACAAATGATGGCCATATTTGGCGGTAAAAATCCCCATCCCCAGACTCTGGTGGTCGGTGGTGTGACTTGTGTAATGGATGCCCTTGACGCACATAGAATCGGACAGTATCTCTATAGGTTAAAGGAAGTCAAAAGGTTTTATGAAACAGCCTATTTACCTGATGTTTTACTGGCTGCCCAGTATTACCAGGATGAAGGGGCAGCCGGGATTGGAGCGGGCACTAAGAACTATATTGCCTATGGTGGATTCCCCCTCGATGATAGCTGGTATGAAACCCTATTGCCCAGGGGAATTGTCATGAATGGCGATTTGAGCAGGGCATATGATATCGATGAGCGACTTATTACCGAGAATGTAACACACTCCTGGTATGAAGGAGATTCTGATTTACATCCGTATAAAGGTGAAACCAGGCCTGATTATACCGGTTTTGATTCTAACGGTCACCTCCGGGGTGATGAAAAATATAGCTGGGTAAA
Source organism: bacterium (assembly GCA_049472335.1). Taxonomy (GTDB): domain Bacteria; phylum SZUA-182; class SZUA-182; order DTGQ01; family JAFGSM01; genus JBLIRM01. Next base: position 10,641 of record JBLIRO010000018.1, read on the forward strand.
GGCCCCGCGGTATGATAAAAAACCTATGGAGGTTGGGCCTTTAGCCAGAATGATAGTTGGATATGCCAAGGAGGACAAAAGAGTCAGGGATCTGGTTGATCAATTTTTGGATATTTCCGGTATTGAAGCCAATGTCTTGTTCTCTACCCTGGGAAGAACGGCTGCTCGATGTATTGAGGGTATACTTATAGCCAATAATATCCATGGCTGGGTTAATGAAATGGTAGCCAACATTAAGAGTGGAGATCAAAGGACCTGGGAAAGATGCGACATCCCTGACACTGCTGAAGGCAGGGGGATGACCGCGGTACCACGGGGCGCCCTTGGCCATTGGGTGAGAATCGAAAATAAAAAGATAGCCAATTACCAGGCCATTGTTCCTTCTACCTGGAATGCCTCCCCAAGGGATGATGAGGACAAGAGAGGTCCATATGAGGAATCACTGATCGGGATAAAACTTGCCGATATTGACCAGCCATTGGAGATCATCCGGACAATTCACTCATTTGATCCGTGTCTGGCGTGCGCCGTCCATATTATCGATCCCAGGACGAATGAAATCAAAAAATTTAAAATTCAATAAGATGGGGAATCCTAATGATGAAAAAGAATAAAGGGTCAATAAAGAACAAACCTTTACGCTTTGCTGAAAAACACTGGTCCGAAGCCCTCTGTATAAATCACTGGGCTATGGCTGTTTCTATTTTTATATTAATAATTACCGGGATCTACATTACTGAACCCTTTACCATAGGTTCCGGTGAAACATGTCAAAAATTCCTCATGGCACATGTGCGATTTGCCCACCTCGTTTTCGGCCTTCTCTTGGTTGTCCTGTTTGTATGGAGGGTTTATCTGGCTTTTTTCTCTAACTTCCACCCTGACTGGAAGGACTTCTTTGCCTGGCTTAATCCCAAAACCACCTGGCACTCTATCAAGTTTTATACCCTGGTCACCATTGATCCACCGGAGCACACAGGCTTATACGGATCACTACAAGCTGCGGCCTATCTTTTTCTGTTTCTAATCGTTTTTATTGAAGTCGTTACAGGTCTGGTCCTGTATGGAGCCCTGCATCAGGCCGGACTCGCCGGTTTTCTTTATGTGGTGTTTGGCCCTGTGGAAAAATGTATCTTCGGAGGTTTGGCAGGCGCCCGGTATACTCATCATATTTTAACCTGGTTATTTATTATTTTTATCATGATCCATGTCTATCTTTCTTTTTGGTATGACCGGGTCTTTAAACAGGGCACCATTTCTTCAATTGTAAACGGACATTTTTTTAAAGAGGCAGAAGACCATCATTTTAAGGAAAAATAATAAATTCTCATTATTTGGTATTCGCGTTAAAATGTTCATTTTTTAATTTGAATAGGGATTCCAAGCGCTGTTATCTCTTTTTTTATCAATTCTTCCACCTTGAGGAGACTTTTCTTTACTCTCGCGGTCATTTCAAAACCAGTATTTATAATATCTTCCGGAACCACCGCAATGATTGTTGTCCTGGGGGCCTCTCCAATCATATCAGCCTTGAGCAATAGATCCAGGAACTCAACCTCGTGAGCACTGACATTATACTGCAACGTTGTCGGAATGGCATCCGGATTAAACTTGTATACAGTGCCGGGTTCCTCATTCGTTTTTACAGTGTCGACGACCAGTAAATTCTCCGTCTGACAGATCAGATCCATCAACATATATCCAAGTGTTCCGCCATCTATAATTGGAACATCTTCAGGAAGGCAATATCGCTCCTGAAAGTCCCGGACAAAATGAATACCGAATCCCTCATCCTTAAACAAGACGTTTCCCAAACCTAATATAATTAATCTATATTTTTTACCCATATCGAAATATTTTATTAACGCAAATGGCTCTTTTGACCCTATTGCCTTATCCAGACATTGGCACAAAGGCTTTTCATGAATTAAAGGCAATCCCTAACAGACTAATAATATACAAAAATGGGGGCGGGATCAAAAAGGTTTCATCCAATTAATATATATTATTGATCAAATGTCCAGATCAATATAAACCATAATGGATCATTATACTTTCATACATTATTATCTAATTACCCATAATGATTATGGCACCACAATTTTAATATTATTGACAAAATGGGATATTATATATTATAATAAAATTGTTTACAGTTCCAATTTAAACCTGAATAAAATAATTGAAATATATGCAATCTATTGAGAATTCGGTTTTTAATGGCCTGATCATCCAACTCATCTGTTTCTACCTTTTGCTTTTGATTAGCAAAATCCAGTAACCTTGTATTTGAAATAACATAAGATCATAAGCAGATCAGACAATATTTTTTAGTTTGAAAAATGCCCTCACAATTCACCACGGGGAAATTTTTGCTGATTAAATTGCCAATTTACATCAAAGCAAGCTAAGCGACATAGCGGGTATGGAATGAAAATCATTCTTGTATAGCAACGCGCGCTTGGCATAACCAATCAGGGGGACAAGAAACAGGAGGTGTGATAATGTTAGAAAACAGCTTATCCTCACAATTTCGAAGGTTAAGATTAAAACATGCATTATCAGAGCTCGAAAAAATCCAAAGGGATATACAAACCGAACTTAATCAAACGGTTCAAACCTCTTACAGCCATGAATTACAGGTCAACGAAGGATAAAGGAGATTATGGGAGATAACATGGTTTCTATAGAAGATGTATCTCAAACCTTTGATGTAAAATTCTCAATCGAGCAAATCACTCAACTTTTAACAAACACTTACTATGAAAAGACACTTCAAAATTGCAAACACACCCATATTCTATTTCCCGGATACCCTATAACAATTTATGAAATATCCTGCCAAAAACCCGATCTTCTCATCTGCGATTGTGATTGTCGTGAAGGATTCTGGTATGATTACAAAGACTTCATATATAAAGATACCCCTCAGTGCAGGTGGTATCTTGTCAAAAAAGATCTGATATTCAATAATCCGGTCCCACAGATCAATGAAGATGAAGAGATGCTCAGCCCCGTAGAAATCATATTTATGATCTTGTTGTTCCAACAGGTCAATAATATCAAAATATTTTCGAATGCCTATCTGAGATGTTTTAAAAAGGATTACCCCTACAACGTCATTTAGCTTTTTTAATGCGATATATTGTGGCAAATAACCAGGAATAGCCACTATATATTGAGTCAAATTTATGAAGTGACGTTGTAGTATTACCGACTCGGAGAAGAACTATTCAGCAATGCCTATATCGATACCTTTAAGCAGGCTATAAAAATCTTTCATCCTTTTAATTATCAACCTGTATATCCTCAGGCTATTGTGATCTCCAGGAAACCTCCTTATTTACATTAAACCCAAATCCTGAATTAGATCGCTTAAATTCGGTCTTTATAAAAACAGGCTCTGAAGCAAGGCAAAGAGAAGCGGATTTGCCATGCTAAGGGCTCCTTCATATAAGGCGCTGGCATAAATGGTCGCCAAGAGTGACAATAATGGCGGAGGTGATGTGGATACCACAGGCACAGTCGGAGTGCTTGCCACTGTTGGATTAATGACGCTAATAATCCCAGCCGTCGGATTGGAGACAATAATTGTGGCTGCTCCGACCCTTGTCAGTGGAGAAAAAGCAGGCATACTGGAATAAGGGATCGGGGGATAACCCATGGTTAAAGGTGCCGTAGAAGGAAAAATCTGTGGAATGGGTGAAAAGGGATACAAAAGGGGATTAATCCCCCATTGGAAATACTGAGGGAATAAAAATGGACCTTGCGCTGTTCCTTCTGATGCCAGGCCAAAAACAATAATCATAATTGCCACTAAAATCAAAATATGGATAACACTATCTTTTATTCTCATCAGCAAAACCTCCTATTACTATGATTTTAAATATACAATTCCTATCTTATTCCTATTAATAAAATAATAAATCCCATCAATGTAAAGTAAAATAAAGCAGCAGGAATACCAGGGTGCTTGGAGTCAGATTTAGTGTACCCAAAGGGGCTGAAGCAGTAACTGTATTTGTGGCCGTTGGAATGGTGACTATGGTCGCATTGGCAATCCTGGGTAAAGAAAAAGAAGGAATAGAAGCAAAGGGGATCGAAAGTGGTAAAGGTGGATAACCAGGCAATGTAGGTATTGGAGGCACATACGGATTATAAAACGGAAAAGGTGGAAAATAGGAATAAGACGTGCCGGATGTCCAGGGAAAATAAACGCTCTGGGCAAAGCACAATCCTGAAAATGAAACACAAAGCAGAATAATTAAGGCAATTAAAACAAGCCTTGAAAATAAATGAGACGAATACATCATTGAACCTCCTTATAAATAAGATTGAAAATTTTCCCTGTTAGGAGCAAACCTAAATATCTAGCTTAAGCTTAGGCTTGAAAAAAATGTAATAAATTTAGGTTTTGGTTTAGGGTTGGTAAAAATTCTTCTTCAAAAATAATTTATAAACAAAAAATTTTATCTATCCATTATTAATGAATCCTCACCATTCCAAATTGCGAGATATAAAAATAGAATTATATATATCAACAAAATAAAAGCTTATATGAATCAGGCTCTTAAAGTTGATAAGTTTAGAAAATTAAGAATTAAAAATTGAATTTATCTCATAAAATCATTTTATATATTAAATACTATAAATTGATTAATTTGTCAATAGCATTTTTTTGTTATATGAATATTTAATTACTTTATTTTTTTTAAATACTCAAATAATAATTGTATTATTTTTTAAAAAATATAATATCTATAATACCTGAAATAATTAATTCTTTTTATTTAAATATTTTTTTTATACTATTTATAAAATTTTTATTACATTAATATCTTTAAAGGCTGGCTTTCTTTTTTTAACCAGGATCTTAGATTTGAAATTGTCGCGAGACGCTGAAAAATCTTAACAGACAGAGCAAAAAGACCATTTTACTGAATGAATATTGAAATATTTCAATTTCAAAATCGTTCAGAGCAACACTGTATCGAAGATGATTTTAAGTCTTATTAGATTCCAAATATAAGACTCGGGTTTAAAGAAAATTTATGGATTAAATTAAATTCCTTTCAGATTCATCTGTTTCAGATTAATAATCCTCAGATGAATTATTCCTTTTCGAATGCTTCTTTGGGAGCGTTACAGACCGGACAAACCCAATCTTCAGGAAGGTTTTCAAATTTGGTTCCGGGGCTGATCCCACGTTCAGGGTCTCCTTTCTCCGGATCATAGATATAACCACAAACAGTACAGATATATTTTCCCAAACCTTTTTTTTCAACCTTCCTTCTGGCATCCATTATGCCGCTGTAAGTAGGGGCGTTTTTGGGCGAAATACCGCCTTTGACTTTATGATAATATTCATATGTCAAGGGTTTTTCATCATTGAGGATATCTGCATCCTTTACCTTCCCGATAAAAATTGTGTGGGTGTGAACATCAATTTTATTAATTATGGTTGCCTCTATATATGCCAGGGTGTAATCAAGAACAATAGGGATCTCTGTAATGCCAATTTTGTAATTGATGTTTTTGAATTTGTCTATATCTCGTCCTGATTTGAAACCAAAGGTGCCTATGAAGGGCATAGGCGTTTGTTCACTGAGGATGGACACGGTACACGAGTTGCTATGGGTGATATATTCGTGGGTAAGATTTTTTTTATTGATACTTATGGCAATGGTTTGTGGCTCTGAGGTTACCTGGAAAAGGGCGTTTGCAATCTGGCCGTTGATTTTTTTGCCGATTCTTGAGCTGATAATATAAAGTCCGTAGGATATTTTATGGAGCGCTTTTGGATTCATAAGCCTGTCATACCTCCCTTTTGATATTTTTCCATTTCAGATACCTTTCAAACAGTAGCCTGTTTCGTAGATATTGTAGCTAATGTTTTCAACTTTGTCGATATTTTTCGATGAAATCTAAAATTGAAATATCAGATCTTTTGATTGTATTATATTCAATACGAGAAGATTTTTAAAACGGGTTTCTTTCTCATATTTAAAGACCTGATCTGACTCAAGCTTTTGCAAACAATTAAGATGCTATAAAAATTGAATTTTTTAAAAAAGGAGAAACACGATGAAAATGCGCAATCTTTACATTCTTCTATGTGTGATTGGTATAATACTGCCTTATACTCAGTTTGTACCTTTTGTATTAACGTACGGATGGAATTTGCAGATCTTCTTTCAACAACTTCTAGTCAATAAAATAAGCATTGCCTTTTCCTTAGATCTCATTGTTGCCGCCATTGTTTTTATCATTTTTGTATTCGCGGAGGGCACACGACTGAGGATGCGCAGATTATGGTTACCAATCACCGCCACCCTTGCCGTCGGACTCTCATTGGGATTTCCTCTGTTCCTTTTCATGAGGGAAATTCATTTAAAAAAGGCCTCCTAATGGTGTGTTTTTAAAATTAAACGCGCAAATTATTATTATAAACCGTTAAAAGTTTCCGTTCTTATTTATTATTTTACTCTTTATTTATTCTTTTTATTAATATTATAAATTTTTTTTCAAATAATTATAAATAATGGTATACTATAACTAGTACTACCACCACTTAAAGTTCAATACAAAAAATAACATTTAAAAGGAGGGCTGCTATGGTATTCCGCAAGAAAATAATTTTTTTAAGTATTAGTGTTATTTTTCTGCTAGTTTTTTCTTTGAAAAAGTTTGCCTCAAATCAACCGCTTCCATGGAGCTGGCCTCCTCAATATCCTTTTCCCGGTTTTCTTCAATATCCCATATCCACATGGCCTCAGCCCGGTATAATTCCATCTATCAATTATCCTCAATCATCGGGCTGGCCTTTATATCAACCAATTCCGTCATATTCCCCTCCACCGGGAGGGACCTCTGCATCATCACCCGGCTGTCCTGTGGGCCTGGTATCAGGTTTAACCTTTGATGAAGAGTTCGGGCCCGGTACAAGCCAAATTACACGCTGTCTTATATTTCGTTACACAATCAAGCTGGTGCTCTGGATCAAGGATTTTGAAATTAATCCTGGCAGGTCACGAATATCCCCAATATTCAATATGATAGATGATTATAGAATCACTCACGGCACAACTGATTTCAAGATAGCAACCCTTGTAAATATGGAAGGCGCATGGTTGATGCTCAACAGAAACGCTGCCAACCCGCATCCTAATGCCGCCGTAAATATATATCAGCCCCTTGTGGAAGATCTGATCGCAAAGGGTGTAAAATTCTATTTGTGAATGCAGTCTTCACGATCCAGGGGGATCAAAAGCTTTCATCTTATACCGGGTGTACAATTCGTTCCGATTGCTCCGACTGCTGTTGCCGATTTTCAAAGGATGGATTATCAATACCTTCAGATGTGATGGAAATTCCTAAGGAATACAAATTGATTGTTTATGTTTGACAGGCAGTCACAAACACTCATTATTTTTTAATTTTTTTTAGGCAATCATGATTTAGCTCAATCATGAAAAGTCTAAAAATCCGTATTATTATTTCTCTAGCCAAAATTGGCTTCTTGCCTTGCCTGTGAAGCTTCTACGGTTTCTAATGACAAATTAAAATGCAAGATCTGGGTTGAAATGACGATAAAAATATTATATATTAAAGAAAATAAGTTAATTTAAGTTAAAATAGGATAAATTAAGGAATCCATGCAAAAAAAAATAATGACCACAAAGGAGTTGGCTGAATATATAAAATTGAATGAAAAAACAGTCATAAAAATGGCACAAAGCGGGGATCTGCCCGGGAAAAAGATTGGAAATCAATGGCGCTTTCATTTAATGGCCATTGATAACTTTTTACAGGATAACATAATGAAATCCTCCGATGAAGATCTCAATACATTGATAAGGACCACAGAAACCAATATCCCTTTATCCAGACTAACAATCCCCCCTCTCATCAATTTATATTTAAAATCAAATAATCGGGAGGAAGTTTTATTTGAAATTGCAAAAATTGCCTATGAATCCGGATTAACTCCCTCAATAAAAATTTTATTCGAAGGGTTAAAGAAGAGAGAAAGGATGTTAAGTACGGCTGTTGGAGACGGTATTGCAATTCCTCATCCTCGACACCCCAGTAATAAATTGTTCAAAACACCTAACATAGTAATTTGTCGCACCCAAAAGGGGATAAATTTTGACGCTCCAGATAACAAAAAAGTACATCTGTTTTTTTTGATATGCGCTCCGGATGTTTGTATACATTTAAGATTATTGGCAAAGGTTTCAAAATTGCTTCATGCGAAAAATATTATTCAAAAATTTATGGAAGCGTATTCAGGGGAAGAGGTTATAAAAATATTATTGGAATTTGAAAGACAGGTTATTTACCCTATTTGAATGTAAAAAAAAATTTAAAATCACTTGTTTTCTAGCTATTCGGAGGCGAAAGCATGTTACTAATTGTAATGCATAAAAAAAGGGAATACCTTGATTATTTATTCTCAATTATGAAAAAGAAGAAAATGGGCGATCCTACCATTATTCAAAAGGAAGGGATCGGAAGCGTTCTATTTGGTGACAGAGAAAGTGCGGTAAGGCATTTTGGCGGATTTTCAAAAGAATATAATCATGCTCTGGTTTCTATTGTAAATGGCAATGAAATAGCAGATTACTTAATGGAATTAATGAAAAATGATCCTGAATTAAAATTTGCCAATTTTGAGGAAAAGGGATTTATCTGCACGGTCCCTTTTGATCAAATCAAATCATTGGAGCTAAAATTAATTTCGATTAAAAAGGGAGAATATCCAATGAACATAATAGATTATCTTGCTCCTGAAAACATTCTGCTTGATTTAAAAGCACAAAATAAAGAGGATGCAATAAAGGAAATCGCCGTTCTTTTGAAGAATAAACCGGAAGTAACCAATTACGAGATATTTCTGCAAGATATTTTCGAAAGAGAAAAACTGGCTTCAACCGGGATAGGGAATGAAGTTGCTTTACCTCATGCAAGAACTGACGCTGTTGAAGATTTTGTAATTGCCTTTGGCAGATCAAAAAAAGGGATAGATTTTGATTCAATAGATGGCAAAAAAGCGAAGCTTGTATTCGTTATGGGCACTCCCCAAAAAAAGGGCTTAAAGCTATATTTAAGGATCCTGGCTCATATAAACAGGCTGTTAAAAAAAGAGGCTTTTAGAGCCTCTCTGATGGATGCCTCCAATTTTAAAGACATTATTAATACTTTCAGTCAAATTGAAAAAGATGTTTCATATGCATTAAAATAACGTCCGATATCTAAAAATGAAGGGGCCTGAGATATTAAATGGCTCAAACAGGGAGAGCTTCAAGGGTATGTATTTTCTAATTATCGGTTGCGGCAGATTAGGGGCAGAGCTGGCATTCAAGCTTTCTGATGAAGGACATGATGTTGTGGTCATTGATAAAGACAACAAGGCTTTCAATAGGCTTGGGTCGTCGTTTAATGGTATGACGATTACTGGAAATGGTTTCGACTGTGAAGTTCTCGAAAACGCGGGCATCAAACAAGCAGATGCATTGGCCGCAGTAACAAATGAAGACAACACCAATATTATCGCTGTTCAAATTGCCAAACAGATATATCAAGTCCCGAATGTCCTGGCCCGTGTATATGATCCCAAAAAAGCGAATACGTATAACAAGCTGGGCCTTGAGATCATCGGCAGCACTACGGTCCTTGCCCGAATGTTCCGTGACCGTTTTATTGAGAATAATATAGAAAAAACAATCGCTCCATATCACGGCAGGATTGAATTATATAATCTCGAAGTAAAAAGGCCTTTGGCAGGAAAACTGGTAAAGGATCTTAATGAGCCCGGGCTTTTTATTTTATTCATGGTCATCACTAAAGGTCAGATGATACTGCCGCTACCGGATTATGCTTTAATGGAAGGTGATAAAATTATAGGAGTGGGAACGGTTGAAGGGCGGGAAAAAATCCATGCCATGCTTTGGGAGTAAAGGTTAAATGAATATTATTCTTGTTGGCGGGGGAAAAGTAGGATACTTTCTTGCAAAATCTTTGATTAAAGACCATCATCATTGTGTATTGATAGAGAAGGACCCTTCCATCTGCCAAAAAATAGCAACTGATCTGAAAATAACCGTTATCAATGGGGATGCTTGTGAAGGGAAGGTGCTCGAAGACGCAGGTATTGCCAGGGCGGATGTTCTTGTCGCGATTACGGGCTCTGATGCGGATAATCTGGTAGCCTGTCAACTGGCAAAGCAATTTTTCAGGATCAAGCGTACCCTTGCCAGAGTGAATGATCCGCAAAATGAAAGGCCTTTTTCTCAATTAGGGGTGGATGTCCCGATCAACAGCACATCTATTTTAACAAAGATCATTGAAGAAGAGGCCACATTGAGCGATCTCGTCACGCTTTTCAGCTTCAAACGGGGCAAATTATCCGTGGTAAGGGTTTCTTTGACAGAAAACTCACCGGTAGCAAATAAAAGCCTGCAGGAGATCCATCTACCGGTCAATTCAGTTCTGGTATCAATCTTGAGAGGTAATGAAATCATCATTCCAAAAGGAACGACTATCCTAAAACCCCAGGACGATGTAGTCGCACTTACAATGATCGAAAATGAACGTGAACTTTTTAATATTTTAGTAGGCAAGATTGATTAGCTCATAAAAAGGGCAAACATGTGGAAACAAAAACTCAAGATTAATATTTTTCATTCCCTTCGTGGAATGGTGGTTGAATGCCTGTTTTCAATTATTCTTATACTTTTAACGCTTTTTATTGCCTTCTTTTTTAAAATAGTATTATCTTGATATGTTTAAACCAATCCGTGCAGATTATGATACAATAGGTTACTATACAGGCAAGATTATCGTCGGCGTCGGCTTGCTTATGCTTATACCTATTGTTACTTCATGCCTTTTTAAAGAGTGGTCTGTAGTCCTGGATTTTTTAACAGGCCTTTCACTCTGTTTCATCGTCGGATTCGGATTGCAGATTTTGACATCCGCGAAAAAAGAGATCAACTGGGCACTTGGAATGGTTATCGCCTCCGTGTCCTGGTTCATCGCCACGTGCCTGGGGGCGATACCTTCATGGTTAAGCGGACAATACGGATCTTTTTTAGACGCCTGTTTTGACGTTATGAGCGGATACACCACCACGGGTTTATATCTCATCCAGAATCTCAACCATACCTCTCATGGACTCAATATGTGGCGTCATCTTCTTTCCTATGTGGGTGGACAGGGAATTATAGTTGTAGCTCTGACTTTCAGTATGAAAGGTTTTGCAGGCACCTACAGCCTTTACGCGGGTGAAGGAAAAGATGAACGACTTCTTCCCAATGTAATTCATACTGCCAGGGTTATATGGCTGATCAGCCTTACCTATATGGGCGTGGGAACCCTTGTCCTGACCTTTACTATCCGTCTGGCCGGTATGGGATGGACAAAAAGTTTTCTGCACAGTCTTTGGTTGTTCATGGGATCATGGAGTACTGGCGGATTCGCTCCGATGTCCCAAAACCTCATGTATTATCATTCCTCGCTCATTGAAATGATTACCTTGATAATATTCGTGGCAGGATCATTGAATTTTGCCCTTCATTTCACATTATGGCATGTAAATTCCAAAGAGATCTTTGAAAATCTGGAAATTATCTCTTTTACATGCACTATCCTTATAGCCTCTTCATTTGTCCTTTTTGGTCTGGAACGTGCGGGAATATATCCCACGGTTCTGGCCACATGGAGAAGGGGATTTTATCAACTTGTTTCCGCGCACACAACAACAGGCAATATGACCATCTATAGCACAACCTGGCTTAACGTATGGGAATTTCTCTCCTATTCAGGTATCATTATCGCTATGGCCATTGGAGGAAGCGCCTGTTCTACCGCAGGCGGATTCAAAAATTTAAGGATAGGGGTAATATTTACAAGCCTGGTAGAAGATATCAGGCGTCTAATTTCCCCGGAGTCTTCCGTACTTGTTCAGCGGTTTCATCATATTAAAGATATTGTCCTGACAGATAAGTATATCAGAATGGCCATGTTGATCGTACTCTCCTATATTGGTCTATACTTAGCCTCTACTTTCATAGCTGTAACCGAAGGTTATCCCTTTTTGGAGGCCATGTTTGAAGGGATCTCTGCTGCCAGCAATACGGGTTTGAGCTGCGGACTTACCTCCCCTTCCATGCCGGCCCTGATAAAAGTAGTATATATATTTGCAATGTGGGCGGGCCGTCTTGAATTTATGGCCCTTTTTGCCTTATTTGGATTCATAGGCTGTATAATCTGGGGAACTAAATGATAAAAAAATACAGGTCAAAAATCTTAATAATTTCTCTCTTCTTATATATTATCCTGCCGTCTTATTATCCGGTATTCGCGATTGCAAAAGAATATAAAATAAATCAGCTAATCCGGCAAATGAAAAAATTTAATGGATATAATGTTGAAATAAAAGGTGAAATTGTTGGAGATATCATGAAACGCAAAAATGGTACATGGTTAAATATAGATGATGGAAGTGAAAGTATTGGCGTCTGGTATCAAAAACATAACCTGCCCAGGATAGATTTTATTGGCGATTATAAATCAAAGGGTGACATTCTTTTGATAAGCGGAATTTTTAACAGTGCGTGTTCCGTTCATGGAGGAGAAACAGACATTCATGCAATGGAAATAATCAAAGTTAAAAAAGGCCATCCCATACATCACCCCATATCACCAGAAAAGATCAAATGGACTCTGATATTGATAGCATTCTCAATTGCCACCATAGGTATATACTGGTGGAGGAAATGAATCATATACTATTTTCAACCTGCTTCACCAGATACCATTATTCGGCAACCACTTCCGGCATGTTTCACTAGAGGCTTATCTTTGGCACCCACCTCCCCGTCCTTTTTTTATAATTTATATATTCCTCTCCAAATCGTTCCTGGAGAAGTTTTTCCTCATAACCAGCTATATAATTATAAAAAACGCATATTACCACCAGCAAAGTCAGTGAGAAAAGCGAAGCAGTTGCAGCAGCCATACCAAAATAAAATAAGATGCTTCCTAAATAAAGGGGGTGCCTGACATATCGAAAGGCCCCGCTCGACAGAACACCTGCAGCACATTGGTTATGCCTGGTTGCGACATGACCCGATTTGGCAAGGGAAAAAGCAGTGACAAGTGAAAGGCCCAAAATGATCATCCTTATATACCAAGTCACATAATTCGACAAGAAAGTAGATTTTTCTAAGAAAAAAGAATCTCCCACCCAAACGAAAAGGAACAAACCAAGCAATATTAGCTGGCCGGCATCACCGAAAGGGTGTTCCCCATTTTTTCCAAAGCTTTTCATCTGGTGCCTCCAAACCTTATTTAATTTTAATATAATTCTGTCTAATTTAAGTATATTAAGTATATATTAAACATAAAAAGGTTCAATCCCAAAACTAGAATTACTAAAATCATTCAATATCTGCATTAAACAATATTTCAGTTTTTAATTCCTTGTCAAAGCAACCCAATTATCATACAAGAATTATTGTGTTTGTAATGATTATCTTGACCAAAATGATTCTTTATGTTAAGTTCATATAGCCGTTTGGTTATTTAAATTAAAGGATGATTATTATGGAAATCCTGGATAGAACATTAAAGGCCCTTGCTGATAAAAACAGATTAAGGATTTTAAAATTATTGGAAAAGAAAAAAATGTGTGTCTGCGAACTTGCCTATATTTTAGGAATAGCACAGCCAAGTGTATCAAAACATCTCAAAAAACTTATATCAGCCGGTTTAATTGAGAGGGAACAGGATGGTTTTTGGACGAATTATTATCTTAAGAAAGATAATCAGTATAGTAAAGCCTTACTTAGAAATCTTAAACTATGGCTTAATGAGGATGAAACCATAAAAGAAGATTTAAAAAAGGCAAAAAAAGCCAACAGGGCTGAATTATTCTCAAAAAGGTAATTTTTTTGTCTAAAACATATAACCAAAAAGCTATATAGCTGATCAAAAAGTAATAAAAAAAAGGTTCAGTTACAAATTAACCGGATGAACCAAACAAATAAATAGGGAAACAACAAATAATGGATTGGAAAAAAGAATGGAAACCTTTAGTAATTATCATAGCTTCATTTCTTGCCTGTTTTTATATCCCGGCAGGATGGGGCCGGTTTGAAAATGCGATAATTGAGGCATTGCAGCTTGTTAAATGGTATGCACGGGAACACGTGCTTCTATGTCTCGTCCCCGCCTTTTTTATTGCCGGAGCGATTGCAGTTTTTATCAGCCAGGCTTCGGTAATGAAATACCTGGGGGCCAGGGCCAATAAAGTGCTGTCATATGGGGTTGCTTCAGTATCTGGAACTATTTTGGCCGTTTGCTCATGTACGGTACTTCCCTTATTTGCCGGGATTTATAGTATGGGAGCCGGCATTGGCCCGGCTACGGCATTTCTCTACTCCGGGCCTGCCATCAATATCTTAGCTATCATTCTAACCGCCCGTGTTTTAGGAGCAGAGATCGGAATTGCCCGTGCCGCAGGAGCAGTGGTTTTTAGTATAATTATAGGGCTCTGTATGCATTTTATCTTCCGAGATGAAGAGATAGCCAAAGCAAACGCCCAGGCAGCAATGCCGGAACCTGAGGTTACCAAGCCCCTCTGGCAGAATATCATTTACTTTGCAACCATGATAGGAATACTCGTTTTTGCCAATCTGGGAAAATGTCAGGGAAAATCAGGGTTATGGTATTTGACATATTCCAATAAATGGAGGATTACAGCTTTTTTTGCTGTTTTATTTGCCTTTGTTCTTGTCAGATGGTTTGCTCTAAAATGGTGGGAAGTCCTTTTTGCTGCCCTTCCATCTATAGGTCTTGGCTTAATCTTCCCTAAAATTCCGGAATTGTCTGTTACTGCCGGTATTATTGGTTTGTCAGTGATAACCTGTACCAAGGAAAATGAAATGGGGGATTGGTTCAGCTCGACCTGGGGCTTCACCAAACAGATACTTCCCCTGCTTTTAATCGGTGTTCTGATTTCGGGATTTCTCCTTGGAAGGCCAGGACATGAGGGACTTATCCCTTCTCAATGGGTAAGCAGCCTTGTCGGAGGCAACTCCTTATTTTCAAACCTGTTTGCATCTATTGTAGGGGCTTTTATGTATTTTGCAACCCTGACGGAAATCCCTATTCTGGAGGCCCTTATGGGGGCAGGGATGGGGAAAGGCCCCGCGCTCGCTCTTTTGCTCGCGGGACCGGCATTATCACTCCCAAGCATGCTTGTTATTAAAAGTGTTATGGGCACTAAAAAGACTTTGATATTTGTGTCTTTAGTAGTTATTATGGCAACCATTACGGGGATGCTATACGGTTTTATTTTTTAAAGAACAGGAGGTATGAAAATTGAAAATAGAGATATTAGGCACGGGATGCCCTAAATGTAAAAAATTATACGAACTTGTTCAGGAAGCTGTAAAGGAAACTGGAAGCAATGCGGAAGTAGTAAAGGTAGAAGATATCCAACATATAATGAATATGGGAGTTATGATGACACCCGCCTTGGTAATTGACGGAGAAGTTAAAACAACAGGGAAAATACCTAAAATTGATGATATTGAAAAGTGGATACAAAAACCGGGGTCCTGATATAAGCTTATCTTATATCTTCATTATCTTGTCATGGTTTATATGTTATCGCTCAAAAAACCATCCCTATTGGGAAATATACAAAATTGACGGATTCGTAAAAAATTATTTGTAATCTTGGGGCCTTTTTTTAATACCAGACACTCGCTTCTCTGTGCTAATGGTTTTTAGTAAAAAATTACAATGTACTTTTTCAATTACTTTTTACTAGTAAGTCAATGCAACAATAAAAATCTAGAACGTTAAATAAAATCGGCTT
Source organism: bacterium (assembly GCA_049472335.1). GTDB lineage: Bacteria > SZUA-182 > SZUA-182 > DTGQ01 > JAFGSM01 > JBLIRM01. The sequence continues at coordinate 26,530 of JBLIRO010000018.1, forward strand.
TTTCTTAACATTTTAAAACTTTTACGGATTTGTCAAGGTTAAGAAAGGAAATACATAATGACAGCTTTCAAATTATTTAAACGGGGATTATTCATATTAACTCTATTATTTCTTTTAACATCTATTATCATTATCTCTATACCAAAAATATCAAACTCTGCCCACAAAAAAGGTAGTTCTCCTGAACAAGATACTGTCACACAGACAACTGAGAAGGGATCTAATAAAGTAATAGTTTACTATTTTCATAGCAATTTTCGCTGCTATTCCTGTAAATTAATCGAGCAATATACCAGAGAAGCTATTGAAAAATATTTTATAGAGAAAATGAAATCAGGGATCCTTGAGTTTAAGCCTGTCAATATTGATGAAAAAGAAAATAAACACTTTATTAAAGATTATCAGCTTTATACTAAATCCGTAGTGGTCTCATTGATCAAAGGAGGAAAGGAACAATCCTTTAAAAATCTGGAAAAGGTCTGGCAGTATTTAAAGAATAGGGACAAATTTCTTAATTATATCAAGGAAGAAACAGAGAAAATTTTTAAGGAGAGCGAGTGAACGAAATTATATTTGCAATTGGCTCATCTCTTTGGTTTGGGATATTAACTTCCATTAGCCCTTGCCCCTTGGCTACCAATATCGCTGCTGTTTCTTATTTATCGAAAAGAATAGCCCATTTAAAAAAAGTTATACTTGCAAGCCTTGCTTACACTTTTGGCAGGATGTTTGCCTATACAATTTTGGGAATATTTCTTATCCATTCATTGCTCAGCATCCCCATGGTTGCCCAAATCTTACAGGCATATTTAAACAAGGCCCTTGGACCAATCTTGTTTATTGTCGGTCTGTTTTTATTGGATATTATAAAAATAAATATTTCATCCTTCAGTTTGTCCAACGAAAAAATTGAATATCTTGCCAATTCAGGAGCCATAGGTTCATTTGGATTAGGCGTTATTTTTGCTTTATCATTCTGTCCTATTTCTGCAGCTTTATTTTTTGGCAGCTTAATCCCGTTATCCCTACAAAATAGATTTGGGTCCATATTGCCGCTTTTTTACGGTTTAGGTACAGCCTTACCTGTCTTATTCTTTGCTGTTGCAATTGCTTTTGGACTGAAGTCATTAACAAAATGGTTTAAAAGAATAAACAGAGTTGAATATTTCGCTAGAAAAATTACAGGTATTATTTTTGTTCTTGCCGGATTATATTATCTTTGGGCTTATATAGGAAGAAATATTATCAAATAAGACAATTAAATAAATTTTTTGTATTTATCAAGTATCTGGCAACTTGCAGCTAACATCGGTAAGCTTCACCTTCTTTGCATATTTTGTGACATTTCACCGTCTTTCTTGACATATAGAGGCCACTTATAATTACCATTGATTTGAGTGATTTTCAAGAGAGCTTGTTAACTATACCGGATAGAGTCCTGATGATGTTCATTTAATTTGCATCTGCAATATTTTCTCTAATGCCTACTATTGCTGGATTTTTAATGTAAAATCCTTTCTGATTTCTTTATCGGAAGAATTGATATAGATCATATTTCATCTCTGGAAAAACCTCGTGGAATATGATTCCTATTTTGATATTTATAATAAAAATTTGCTTTATCTCCTTTCAGCAGATTAGGCATTTATATGCATACATTATCAGATGAATAAATAGTGTATTCGTAGAAATTAATCTCTGTGGGAGGAATAACATCCATATTCCTCCGAAAAAAACAGAAAATGGTTATTTAACCTGATTAACCTTTAAACTAATAAACTACTTCCGTCTTCTATATTAGCGTACCCTATATTAGCTAACTCCGTCCCCTATATTAGTCTTTGAAAAATATAAATTAAATACAGCTAATTTAATATTTTTATTGACAAAAAGCACTATAAGTGATATTTTTATAAAAGGTGGTAGTATCCTCATGAGCAAAAAACATCTATTTATATTTCTGATAATCAGTGTTGCCGTTTTTATATTCATAAATTTTGGGATTGTTTTAACTTCAGCGTTCAGTCAGGTTCAGGAAGCGGAGGATGCCGGCCCGGTTGACGTTGGTGTTTTGGGCCTCACAAATCTTGTTGCCGAAGGCAGCCTTTCCTCGGTTGGAAACAATGGTGAAGACTACACCGGCGAGGTCGATTGGTATATCTTTACATCAGCAATCGATACCAATGTAACTATCACCCTGAGCTTCGATTTCGGAAATGACTACGATCTATTTCTATATGATGCCAATGGTTCGATATTGTTTGATGATTTAATTGATGACAATCCAGAAATATTGACTTATTATTTGTCAGTCTCCGCTACATACCTCATCTCTGTTGCGGGTTGGGAGGGGTCACCGGGAAGCTATACACTTACTATCAGTCCTGAAAATGACGGGCCGCCTGTGCCGCCTGCCCCTGTCGAATTGGAATTCACGGACCTAACCACTGAGGGCCACCTCTCCTCGGTTGGAAACAATGGCGAAGACTACACCGGCGAGATTGACTGGTATGTCTTTACTCCCTTAGTTCCAGCCATTGCCACCATCACCCTGAGCTTCGATCCCGGCAATGACTATGATCTATATCTATATGATGCCAATGGTTTGATGACACTTGAAGGTTCAGTTGATTACAATCCCGAAATATTGATTCATGAGGTGACGGCATTCACCCCATACCTCATCTGTGTTGCGGGCTGGGCAGGATCACCGGGGGATTACACCCTGACTATCAGCCCGGAAGAAGTGGAAATACCCGCTGAGATGAACCTGCCTAAAGGCTGGAGCATGATTTCACTACCGGTAAGACCGGATAGCCTGAAATTGTCCGAATTATTCCCTGGCGCGGTTGTTGTTTATGGTTTTACAAAAGGAAAGGGATATGTCCGTGTGTCGGTGGGAGAGGATATGAAGATTGGGAAGGGATATTGGATATTTTTGAATGACGCTCGTAAATATACATTAACAGGCCGGTCCATAAATGAATTTAATTTTCGGGTTTACGAGGACGGATGGGATATGATCGGCGGGTGCACATCTCCATCTCGTGCTTTGGCTACCAATGGCGAGATTGTAGTGATATACAGATTTGTTCAGGGATTGGGATACCGACGCGTCTCTGAATCAGAGAATATGGAGGCTGGCGGGGGATTCTGGATAATGTACAATAATGTAATGAATCAGTGTGAGCTTAAGGTTAAGGTCACGGATCCTTAGTCAGGTTTCGAATATGTAAGAATAAGAATTAAGAAAACGCATAACTTGTCGATTTATTGCTTTTTACACTATGATTAATTTTTATGAAATCAACAACTTTAATATTTAATTTATCAGTAATAAAACGTTTTTATAATACGTCATTTTAATATTGTATTATTTTATTAATATAATAGATTTGGATAATAAAAAAGGGAGGCATTTTAGAAATTTTTTAATAAATATGAAAAAAGAATATATTTTCTGACAAGCTAAGTAAAAGTTTATACACCCCGGTTTTCACATCTAATAAAATCATTGAATTCTTATATGTAAAGTATAATCTATTAAAAAATTGTACTTTTTTATAGAATTATTTTTAACCAAATATAGCTCTCTAATAAAACAAATAGGAAGCAAATTCCCTATGGATTAAATCTTTCAACAATATAAAAATCTTCTTCAAAATATATCCTTAACGATAATTCAGTGTGAAAATTTTTTTACCCACAGATAGCACTAAGAACATAGAGAATCTAATGTTTAAAATTAATGACATTAATTTTACGGCATTGTATTCGTTAATTATGTTATTTAACAATAAAAAGGGGGTTACAACATGATAAATGAGCTTTAAAGATCCTTAATTAACAACTCTAAATCAATTATATTTAAAGGAGCAGTTATTATGGTTAAAAAGGTTTCAGCTTGTTTCTTGTTTATTGTTTTTCTGTGCTTTTCTTTAAATGCTTACGCCCAGACCAGAACAGAGTGGGAACAAAATAACGGTGAAGGGTTAGTGGAATTTGCGGTGCCATCCCCATCGCATGGCGATGAAAGTGAATACTCTAATGCGACCATACCCGGTGCAGATGATCCTAACTGGTTTGCTCTTACCGATCAGGAAAATATAGCCTATTCTTTAATTTCTTCCAGTCTGTGCGACGATACAAATGATATTGATTTTTTTGCATGCCTAAGCGGTGGGCAGTTTACCTATTTCAGGACTGATGTGGATGTTCCTGCTAATGCCGAAAAGGTCGAAGTCAGTGTTGAGGTTGCCGTGGACGGTATACGAATCACTCTTTTCAACTCTTGGTATCCGGGAGGTAAGGATATTGCCTTTGTAAGTCCATGCAGTGCAACTGTGGAAATCCTTCTGGATGATATTGCACTTGGAGAGATTAACAGAATAGTGATCACTCATGTTGACGATTGTTGTTGCAGCAATTCCATCCTTAATGATGTCAAAATCCTTATAGACGGACAAACCGTTTATACCTGCGCTCCCCCCATGGCCGTTACAAGGGATATCACTGTCATGCTTAATGAATCCGGAACGGCAAATATCATTCCTGAGGAAGTGAACGCCGGATCAACACACGAGTGCGGTTTAGACTTGATGACTGTAGAACCCGACTTTTTCACATGTAACCATATAGGGCAAAATACAGTGATTTTAACAGTAACAGATGTTAAAGGAATGTCTGATTCCAAAGAGGCTGTTGTAACTGTAGTCGATAATATTCTACCTTCAGTAAGTGGTTGTCCCGCCGATATTACGGTGGACAATGCCCCTGGAGAGTGTAAAGCTGAAGTAACCTGGACCCCGCCGACCTTCACAGACAATTGTCAGGTTAAAAGCGTCACCACCACTCGCGAGCCAGGTGAATTCCCGGCAGAGTGCTCCGATAGCGCCCAGGGAACTTTGGTGACCTATACTGCCTTAGATACAAGCGATAACAAAACCGAATGCAGCTTTACCGTAACTGTTTTGGATAAGGAAGACCCTGTTATGATTACCTGTCCGGCAGATATTACGGTTAATAATGCGCCCGGTGAATGTGGTGCCAATGTAACCTGGGATGAGCCTACATATAGTGACAACTGTGGTATCGCAAGCGTTACAAGCACCCCCAATAAGTCCGGCGATTTCTTCCAGGCAGAATGCGCTGACAGTGCCCAGGGAACGCTCATTACTTACACGGCGGTTGACAACTGCGGGAATACAAACACTGAGTGCAGTTTTACCGTAACCGTGATCGATAATGAGCCCCCTGCTATCGTGAAGGATTGCCCTGATGATATTACGGTTTATAATGATCCCGGTTTATGTGGTGCCGTGGTAACATGGAATCCGCCCGTATTTAGCGATAATTGTGAGGTCGCTAGTGTTGAAAGCACCAGCAAGCCCGGTGATTTCTTCCCTGCAGAGTGTGCTGACAACGCCCAGGGAACAATTGTCACTTACACGGCAAAGGATGGTTGCGGGAATACAACCATATGCAGCTTTAAAGTAACCGTATTGGATATGGAGGCTCCTGTAATAGGGGTTACAGGTGTTGATGGCAATTACGATGGTCTGAGGCTTGACGGCATTTATGGATACTGGGACGCGAATGCGATTGTCTTCTGGAATACGGATGACATAGTGGTAAGCTACGATGTCACGGATAACTGCGATCCCGATCCGGTTATTACCTATACGGTGGAATGGGAAGGCGAGGTCCAGGAGGGAGTTGGAGAGCTCGATCCTAATGCCAAGACTATTACCATTGATCCTTACCTGCTTGTGGGTGACATAAAGGTCACTGTAACAGCCACGGATTATTGCGGCAATTCAGCGTCTGACAGTACGGAATTCACTATTATCCTCAAGGTCTCCAAGACTATTGTCAAACCGGAGCGTTTTTGTGTTAATCCAGGCAAGTTCACTGTTTTCGTCTGGTTCCCGGATCCTTTTGACGTTACCACAATCACCGACGCAATGGCTGACGCCGCACCTCTGTTAAAGATGAATACATGCGGCTGGTGCCAGGATCGAATAAAATATTGTGAAGAGTACAAGTGCGATGAGTGTGAGGATGGCTGCGTGAATGATGTAGAAGAATATGAGGATGAGGAAGATGATGAGTGCGATGATGAGTGCAAATGTCAGATTTGCGACTCTTGTGAAAATTGGAATGTCAAAGCAATATTGAAGTTCAACCGGTATGGAGTCCCTGAGTCTCTGGTTGATAGATATTTTATCCTGAGGGGTATATTTGAATACAATGGGAAAATGGTCTACTTCCAGGGATCTGATGAAGTTAAGTTCGAGTGCAACAAAGGAGGAAAGTCCAGCACACGCAAACCACCCAAATTTCAATTACCCCAGCAAAATCCATTGTACTCCGGATATCATTTAGGCAACGTGTACAATAATTTTAACTGGCTGTATCAAAAGTCACCCAAATGGGGCTACTTCTGGAATTTACCTCTTTTTTATTATGAGAATTGATAATGGCCTCGAACATTGTGGAAATGATGGGTACAATTATGAGTGATTAATTCCACAGTGACATAGACAAATAAAAAGTAAGAGACTTTTTCCCGAAGCAGCCCGAATGGGCTGCTTCGGGTTTTTTATTCTTAAATTAAACCCAAAAACTCCTTATTTTTAAAAAATTTTTATTTTTCAGGGCCTCCCCAGATAGGATCGTTCCCGAACTGCTCAGCCCACCATTCTTCGTAATCTCTTACCTTTTTTATATCTTCCGGTTTGAAGGAGTATTTATAATTACTGCAATACTCTATTATCAGCTCATAGGCTTTGATGATTTTTTGCGACATCTCGACGCACTTTTGGGGATCTTTTTTGCATTTATCAGGATGCCACTTCGTTATCAATCTTCTGTAGTTTTCTTTTATTTGCTTTAATGTAGCCTCTTCAGGCAGATCCAATATTTTTACCGCCTTTTCTATTTCCTTATATCTTATTTTCATTTTAATCCCTTAGCTGTCTCATTTTATTGCTTTAACTACCACAAAAGACCCTTCGCCGTATCCTTCTTTTATTCTTTCAACCTTTTTTATTTCCTTTAAATCACTGAAAATTGTCTGGCTAAGATTAAATCCTTTAAATCCTGCTTGTTTTAAATGAAAAAAAATCTCTTCTACAGAATAAAAAGTAGCGACATTATAAAAAACACTTTTTTCCTTTCGTCTTTGATACAATTTGCCCAAAGGACTATCCCTGTCTATAAAGCCGATTAAAAACGCCCCTTTCTCCCTGAGTATCCTGTAAATTTCTTTAAAAGCTGCCTTAATATCGTCCAAAAAACATACAGCAGTTACCATTAAAGCGAAATCGAAAACCGAGCCCTTCAATGGAAGATTTTCTGCTATTGCCTCAATAACCCAAATCCCTCTTTTCCGGGCAATTTCTCCCATTTTACGGGAAGGCTCGATTCCAACCTTAATTCCCAGGGGGGCCCCGAATTGTCCGGTTCCCACACCAATCTCTACTCCCCTTTTTGACTCAGGCAATTGTTCTCGTATCGCTTTAAGCTCCGATTCATAGATGAATCTATTTTTAATAAACCAGTCTTCATACTGCTTTGTATATTTTTCAAAAGGTTCTATTCTTGCCATAAGATTATTTCATTATTTCAATTAAGGTCTTTTATGCGTTTTTCAATCTCTTGATAATGAAATAATTTTTTGTAATCTGCAAGTCCGGCCAAGGCCTTGAACCGGACCTTAATTCCCCTCTCTTCCAAAATAGCCACAGGATTGAGACCGCCAATCACAATCATACCAATCATACCTTTATTAACAGGAATTTCAAGTAATGTCTGCCCTGGCCAGCCAACAGTAAGCAATCCCCCTAAACCAATCCTTTCAAGTTGATGGGCAATTTCAAGGACATTTTGCCGGCTCTCTGAAGGCACTTCTCTGAAACTGGCCCCAATGCGAGCGTTTCCATTCTCGGCTATGCCTGTAAAATCCGTCATTCCACTTCTGATGAACACCTCTAACGGATCGAGGCTTGTTCCGTCATAGTTGATGATCTCAACAAAACGTGCAGGTCTTTTGTCTTTAATCTCCAACAACCCGCCAAATCTTGAGTGGCATGGAATTCCGTATTGCAGTAAAACCCCGTTTAATGTTATCGAACATACCGTACCTATACCAATATTACCTTCAGGTATTGTCATCTCACCTACCTTTTCATTAGAATTGAAAAGGCAAATCAGATGACCCATGCCATAATTTTTTGTGAAGACATCACAAATCAGAGGAATGGCAGATTTTAACTGCCTTCGATCCAGAATACTTAAATTGAATACCACAGTCCCTTCCTTACGAGTAAGGTCAAAACTCATCTGATATGTCATCTGGTCAATCCTGCCGGATAAAAATCCAACCTTTTCAAAGGCCCTGGCAGTGTTTAACTCTTTTAATCCATTCTCTGTGATCTGACGTCCTTTCTTACCAAGATTCTCCGTCAGACCCTCTTTGTCCATTGTAAGAAGATAAAAGCGTGCTGTTCGCTCGCTTATATTATACCCCATTGTCAGAAGCTGTTTTGTTATCCTTGAGCTGTCCAAAGGTTTTTTGGCCTTTTTTAAAATTTTTAATATGGCCAGCCTCTTTTTCTCCATTTTTTCTATCATATTAATCTTAATCCTAAAAACCGGGAGGGAATGGCCACAACAGGCCTTCCCTCCCGGTTTTGGTTATAATGATAAGTATGGCAGAAATTCAGAGGGACTAACCCAGAATTTCATCCACCTCTTTGGCATCCAGATCAGTTACTACTGGTATACCGCTTACCTTTGAGGCCTCAGGGCTGAGGGCAGCTATATCATCACACGTGATGTATTGAAGAGCGAATTTTCGAGAACCGCACATCAATTGCCTCAACCCTTGAGCGAGCCGGTGATAATAGGTATACAAGCCGATGGCCCCTGTGGGTATGCTCTCATAATCCTTTCCGTATTCCATTTTCAGATCCTCGGCCGTGACAAAGATCGATTCTTTACTATGACCAAAGCGCTGCATGAATATTGGCAGGTGATTGTTTTCCAGGGCGTTGCCGATGGTCTTTCCCACCATTGCTGCAGCCAGGGGAGCCCTGGACATGCTGATTGCCTTGCAGTGAGGGGCGCATATAGCAAATCCTTTGAATATCTGATCTTCCATTGTAAAACCGCCGGCCAGGGTTACGTCAGGGACATATTCCCCTTTTTGTACCAGGCGGTTGCAGTACTGCCTTAGCAGCGACCATAGCTCTATTGTGGGGACACCCCATTCATTCATCATCCGCCATGGACTCATGCCTGTTCCGCCGCCTGCACCGTCCACCGTCAGATAATCGATTTTGGCGATGGATGAAAATTTTACGGCACGTGCAAGATCTGCCGGTCTGTAGGCACCTGTCTTTAGTGTTACATATTTGGCTCCTGCCTTACGCAACTCCTCCACCCTTTTCACAAAACTCTCTTCAGTAACCATACCTACCCGAGAATGACGTTCAAACTCGGTAAATACACCCTTCCTGAACTCCTCTATCTTAGCGGGGTCCAACGGATTGGGTAATACAACATAACCACGTTTCTTGAGGAGCTGAGCCTTTTCAAGATCCCTTATTTTAACCTCTCCTCCGATATCCTTGGCTCCCTGGCCCCATTTCAATTCCAACACCTCAACACCCAGTTTCTCGATCGCGTATTCCTGGGCCTTGAGTCTGGTATCCTCCACATTAGCCTGGAGCACAATCGCGCCATAACCGTTATTCTGCCAATCCTTGAAGAGTTTGACACGTCTTTCGAGTTCCGGTGAGGATACGACCCTTCCGTTCTCGATCTTGGAACATACATCCATCCCGCAGACATTTTCTCCTATAGTGAGGACGGTTCCTGAAAGAGCCGATCCGATGGCCAGACCATCCCAGTTTATAGCCGCCACATTTGTTGAGCCGAGTCCCCCGATAATAAAGGGGAAACGAAGCTTGATCCCCTTATCCCGGCCAAGTTTCGTCTCAAGATTCACGTTCGGAAATATGGCCTTGTCCGAATCCTCTTCGATACCAATGGCTCCCACGGCTGTTCCCATGATGTTGAAATGGGAGAGATCAACCGGATAATCCTTTTGGGAGGCCATAGTAGTAATACCGAATGGTTGGGGATAGATGACCTCGTGCCCTCGGTATGCACTCTTTCCAACTTCGCACATACCGATACAACCATCAACACAGGTGACACACATCCCGCTTATAGGGCACCAATCGCCTCCTGTCCTGTTCTTGGTGAGGGTAGCAGCAGTTGCATTGTAACGTGTTAAAGTCATTCCATGACTCCTTTCTATATCTATCTGATAACCTTTTTATGTCATCTCACAGGAATCTTAACGATCTAGTAAGCCCTGTGTCCACGCAAACCGACACTCTCTGAGCATCCGACACAGACTGTGCAGGTCTCCACAGGCACACTATTCTGGCATCCGCCACAAAGGCCGTTGATGAGATCACCTGCTGTACAGGCACGTTCGCACGCGGGGCATATCCATTCACATCCGCCGCAGTTTCGGCACTCCTCCGGAGTTTTATCGAAGGGGGTTGCCACCTTTCGGTCCGTTCCGCGCCCCACAAACCCTATTCCACCGGACTGCATCTGTTCTTTGCAGTATCGGACACATAGACCGCACAGGATACAGTTCTTGTCCTTGATCTTGAATCTAATCCTGTTTACGCCAAAATTGGAGGCCATGTCCTGTAGTGTCTTGGAATTGGGACATGAGGACAGAAGCAGCTCCAGGATCACCCCTCTGGTCTTTCTCACTCTCTCCGAATTGGTCCATATTATCTGCCCTTCATTGGCAAGCATGGTACATGAAGTCTCCAGGGATGACCGGTCTCTCTTCACAACCTCCACCAAACAAACCCGACAGGCCCCGTAGGCTGTCAAACCCGGATAATAACAGAGGGTCGGAATAACGATCCCCATGTTTAATGCAGCTTCGAGCACTGTCGTACCTTCAGGCACAGTGACTCTAATACCGTCAATCGTAAGTGTAACCATAATCCTTCCTCTCTATGTCACAGTGATAGCGCCGAATGCGCAGTTTTCACGACAAAGCCCGCATTTGATACACTGATCCTGATCGATCACATGCGGTTCCTTCTTTTTACCTGTTATAGCTCCCTGAGGACAGCTTTTAGCACATTTTCCGCACCCGGTGCATATGTCCGGATCAATAATGAATTCAATCAGCTCCTTGCAAACACCTGCCGGGCAACATTTATCCTTGATATGTGTCTCGTATTCTTCACGGAAATATTTTAGGGTGGAGAGCACCGGATTTGGTGCGGTCCTTCCCAAGGCGCAGAGAGATGCATCCTTTACTGCCTCTCCCAGATCTTCCAGGAGCTGAATGTGTTCTCCATTTCCCTTTCCCTCCGTGATATCAGTTAGTATATCCAGCATCCGGTCAAGGCCTTCACGGCAGGGAACACATTTGCCGCAGGATTCCTCGGTGAGGAATTTTACGAAATACCTTGCCACATCAACCATGCAAGTTGATTCATCCATGACAATCATACCGCCTGAGCCCATCATGGAACCTACTTCAGTGAGTTTGTCGAAATCCACGGGTATGTTAATGAGATGCTCGGGTATACAGCCTCCGGAAGGTCCTCCTGTCTGGATCGCCTTAAATCTTTTTCCATTGGGGATTCCACCTCCGATATCATATATAATTTCCTTTAGTGTAATCCCCATCGGGACTTCCACCAGACCAGTGTTGTTGATCTTTCCCACCAGCGAAAATATCTTGGTGCCCTTGCTTCCTTCCGTGCCAATAGTTGTATACCAATCGGCTCCGCGTTTGATTATGAGAGGTACATTGCCCCAGGTTTCCACATTATTGAGGGTAGTAGGACAACCGTGCAGACCGCTCGTGGTGGTGTGAATGTGCTTTGGGCGGGGCTCACCGATCTTCCCCTCCAAAGACGCCATCAAAGAAGTGGATTCACCACATACAAAGGCCCCGCCTCCGCGGGATATTTTCACATCAAAGGAAAAACCTGAGCCAAGGATATTTTCTCCCAAAAGGCCATAAGCCCTGGCCTGCTCCAGAGCAATTTCCAGGTTCTTTACTGCCAGGGGGTATTCATGGCGCACATACACATAACCTTTATTGCTCCCGATGGCATAGGCCCCGATGATCATGCCTTCGATTACACAGTGGGGATTCCCTTCAAGGAGGCTTCTGTCCATGTATGCCCCGGGGTCCCCCTCATCGGCATTGCAAATCACATAGCGGGTGCCATTTCGTGAAGGTGCGTTGCGACAGGCTTCCCATTTTCTGCCGGCGGAAAAGCCTCCTCCGCCACGGCCGCGAAGACCTGATTTTTTAATCTCAGCAATGACCTCTTCAGGTTCCATTTTAAAAAGAGTCTTGGCCAGGGCCTGATATCCTCCGATAGCCAGGTAATCCTCTATGTTTGTGGGTTCAATCAGACCATTGCCACCAAATATCAAACGCTGCTGCTTTTTATAGAAGGGGATATCCTCCTCACACCTGATCTTCTCTCCGCTCACCGGGTCTGTATACAAAAGCCTATCTATGACCTTGTTATTAATTATGGTCTCGTTTACTATTTCCGGGACATCCATGGGCATGACACGGACATACAGCACCTTTTCCGGGTTGATCACCACCAAAGTGCCGCATTCACAGAAGCCATGGCATCCAGTCAGTTTCATATCCACCTTATCCTTGATCCCCCGAAGGTTTAGCTCTTCTTTGAATGCATGATATACATCCTCACATCCGTACGCCCGGCATCCAGTCCCGCCACATATAACGACACCGGGTTTTTCCGTTTTACGCTCCCTTATAAGGTGTTCTTGAAATTTTTGCAGCTCAATTGGCGACTTTAATCTTCTTATATTCCTCTTCATATTCCTCTGCCTCAGTGCTTTCTTTAAGATTGGCCAGCATCTTCTTCACCTTGCCGGCTGTCATCTGCCCATAATATTTTCCGTCAACAACCACAACCGGGCCTAATGCACACGCGCCCAGACAATTGACGGTTTCTAAAGTGAATTGCATATCATCCGTTGTTTCCCCGGATTTAATACCCAGTTCCCTCTCCAGTTCATTAAGCACAGCCGGAGCCCCCCGGACATGGCAGGCTGTTCCCAGGCACATGTGGATAGTGTGTTTGCCCCGGGGTTCAAGGCTAAATGCCTTGAAAAAGGATGCTACTGAATAAACCTGAATGAGCGGAAGGTCCAGACCCTTGGCCACATACCTTATGGCCTCTTCCGGAAGGTAGTTAAACTCTGATTGGATATCTTGTAATATGGAGATCAGTGAATCCGAGCTGCCATATTTTTGGATGATTTTATTAATAAATCTCTTATTATAGAATCTCTTATTATGATCCATGGCTCTTATCCTTTCACTCACAAAATCTTTTGGCATAATCAAGATAATGTTTGAGTATCCACATCTTTTCTAAAAATTCCGGCCATCCGCATTTGGGAATGAATCGACCTTTCTCTGCATCTGGCAACACCATGACCCCTTCCGTCACCCGACCCTGAAGTTCTTCCCATATATCTCCCCAGGTGTCCTGTGCATCACCCAAGACAGAAGCCAAAACATTTCTAAAATGTCTGAGCCTCTTTTCAGGGGTAAGTACGGAATGGGCCCGTGTTCCTTGATTTGCAATATTTGAAATGAGTTTAAGTTCTCTTGACATCTTATCCCTCACTTTCCTTGTTGGGGGTCTTTTCAATCGAGCCTTCACAGAGTCTCTTTGTATAATCAATATAATGTCCGAGAAGCCGGAGCCTCTCCCGAAACTCCTGCCATCCGCATAAAGGAAGGTGTATATTGGTCTCATCAATACCATCGATAATTTCTTCGCAGGTCCTGGTATCCCGGCAGTCTTCCAATATCTGAAGCCATATCTTGAGCGCATCGTTCAATACACTGACAGCCACTCCCCGGTAATGTCTCAATTTGGCGTTAGTACGCTCTATTTCCTTTTTAATCTCTATCTGAAGAGGGGAAGGTTCATCTATTTTAAGTGCTTGTTTCATTTGGACTTTCTTTGTCATGAAATGATAAGGGAATCATTTAGGATTAATATGTGGAGAGTTGAAGCAAGGGAGATGCCAAGAGGTTAAAAGATACATATAAATTAAGTTAATTTATTGAAATTAAATGATAAAATTTGAATGCTGACACCCTGATCGATTTCTGAGATATGGGAAGAAGTGATGCCGAGAGGCCAGGAGTTTCTTGATTCAGGTGAATAAAATTGATGTGATGCGGCGTATTATAATGCAAACCGGCCAAATGGTCAGATCGTGACCAGAATTGGTGTTAAATCAACATTTATCCGGAGGATTTTCATGGTGAAAGGGTTCTATCTTATATTTTTTCAGCCTGTGACGAAGGGTATTACGGCTTATGCCAAGCATTCTTGCCGCCCTGACCTGGTTATAGCCACATTCTTTCATGGCCCTGGATATAAGCAATTCTTCCACAAGGTCAATGATATTTGCGTGGGCCTTTTGATGGGAAAGCCTAAGAATGTCCGGAACAATACCTTCCAATTTATCCTGGATATTACGAATAAGTTCATCTCGATTGGCAGCCGTTAAGGAACCCTCCCTGTCCTGATTCAGTGTTATATATTCTTCACGAATAACATCCCCCATACACAACAATACAGCCCGCCTGATCAGGTTCTCCAATTCCCTGACATTACCTGGCCAGTTATATGATTGAAGCCTTAAAACTGCCTTATCATCAACATAACGGATGGGTTTATGATATTCCGCACCGAATTTTGCTACAAAATATTCCACCAGGGCAGGGATATCCTCAAGACGATTCCTCAGAGGGGGAAGGTCCAGGGAAATGATCTTCAACCTCCAATAAAGGTCTTTCCTGAATCTGCCTGATGTTACCTCTTTTTCGATGTTTTTATTCGTGGCTGCGATCACCCTTACATTCACCTTTATGGTTTCAGTTCCACCGAGCCGATCGAGCTCTCCTTCCTGAAGAACACGGAGAAATTTGGCCTGAGTGGAAAGTGACATATCCCCGATTTCATCGAAGAAAAGGGTCCCTCCATGACATCTTTCAAACCTTCCTATATGTGTCCGCTCAGCCCCGGTAAAAGCCCCACGTTCATAACCAAAAAGCTCGCTTTCAAAGAGAGTATCAGGAATGGCCGGACAGTTGACAGTTAGAAAGGGTTTATCACGCCTGGAGCTATGATGATAAATGGCCCGGGCTACTAACTCTTTTCCTGTTCCGCTCTCACCAGTTATTAGGACCGTAACATCCTGTTGAGCAATCTGGCCAATCAGTTTGTAGATATCCTGCATCTTTTTGCTATTACCTATAATCTTCACATATCCTTTCGTAGAGGGAGATGCTTTATTGAGATCGGTCGGGAAACTTACGACCTCCTTCATCAGGCGATTCACCTCAAGGGCATCCTTGGCAATCCTCTTCAATTCCTCCCGGTCAAAGGGCTTTAGCAGATAGTCATATGCCCCGAGCTTCATTGCTTCGATAGCGGTCTCTGTGGTTCCATATGCGGTCATAATGATAATAGGGGTCTTAACCTGTGATTTTTTTATTGCCTTGAGTATATCCAAACCGCTCATTTCCGGCATCTTATAATCCATCAATATCAGATCGAACTGTTCATCTGCCAGGATTTCCAATGCTGACTTACCTTCTTTACATGTGTTCACTTCAAATCCTTGCTTTGTGAAGAATCGACTGAGGAAATGGAGCAAACCCTCATCATTGTCTACAACCAGTATCTTTTCCATTATTATTAACGTTCCAAGTAATTCAAGTTAAGTGTATAAAGTTTAGGTGCCTTAAATGACCAAAGTGTCAAGAATTTAATTACTCTCCTTCCCTTTTACAGAAACAGGAAGGAAAATTGAAAAGGTAGTTCCGCCTTCAGGCGAATTTTCAACCCTTATATCCCCTCCGTGCATCCTGATGGTGCTATAAGCTATGGGCAGTCCAAGCCCTGTACCTGTGGCCTTGGTGGTAAAGAAGGGCTCAAACAGGTTGGGGATATTCTCTTCGGGAATTCCTGGCCCTGTATCGGATATATCGATCCGGACACAAGGGCAGGGATGCTCCCCTATTTCACATTGATCCGTAAAGGCATGGATCGATAAAGTCCCCCGATGTGCCATTGCCTCCAGGGCATTAACTATCAGATTCAATAATGTTTCAGCAAGCTGTTTTTTATCCCCGTGTATGAAGGGCAAGCCCTCTTCTATTTTCAATTTGACCGAGGTTTCCTGCTGATTGGCCCTTGGTTTTATAACAAGCAATGCGTCTTCGATCAGATGCCTTATATCTATAATAGATAATATGGGTTCCTGGGGTTTTGCAAAATCGAGGAATCGATTGATCGTTCCCTCAATACGTTTTATCTGAGTCATACCGATTTGAAAATCTTCCTCAAACTCCGGCGAAATCTCAATCTCGCTTTGGACAGATTGTAAAAATAGCTTTAGCGAGGCGAGAGGTGTCCTTATCTCATGGGTTACGCCCGCGGCAAGCCTTCCCAATGCCGCCATTTGCTCCGAGCGGGCAGCAGCCAACTGTGTTTTTTTGAGCCTTACATCCGTTTCTTTCAGTTCGGCCTCCGTAAGGCCCACTTTCTTCTCAAGGCTGTTTTGCCTGGCCTCCAGTTTTTTTGCCATATCCTCAAAGGCGTTATAGAGAAGACCAATTTCGTCCACCCGTTTAGTCTCAATCCGGGCCTTTTCAAAATCTCCCATGGCAAGGATTTTTGCAGCTTCACTCAATTTTCGAATAGGGTAGACCAGATAATAAGAAAACAACCAGGCACAAGCTATGGCTGCAAATATAAAAAATGCAATCATACCATAGGCATATTGCTTTAATTTATCTGCGCTCATAAAGGCTTCATCCCTGTCCTGTTCAACTACCAGAAACCAATCCGTTCCTGCAATACTTCGGGATGTACCCAATACTTCAATTCCTCTGTAATCCGTATATATCTTTCTCTGGCTTCCCTCACCAAATATATTCTTAAAACTTTCTGACTGGGCGATATTTTCAGTTAAAATACGCCTTGGTTCTTTATGGGCAAGAAAAGTGCCTTCTTTATCCACGAGATAGCTTTCCCCGGTTTCACCAAGAGAAACCCTTAATATAATGGAAAGTATGGAATGGGTACCTACAACGCTGCATACGGCTCCGATCAAATCCCCTTCATCATTAAATACTGGTGCATAGATATAAAAAAATGAATCATTATGATCCGGATCAAAGGTGATATTGGATATATACATCCTGCTTGCAGAATCTTCAATGTTACAATCTTTCAGTCCGTATGAAAGCTGATCCCCCAGGCTATTATAAATAATATTTCCGTCCCTGGCCAAAACAACAAATCCCTTGTATACCTCATAATATTTCTCCACAAGGTTAAGATAAGGGGCTATCTTTTCAGTATTCATGGATTTGAGGATGGAAGATTCGGCGACAACCCTCAGATCCGCTTTTCGCTCCGAAAGCCACCTTTCAAGAAGGGAAACCTTATCATCCGCAACATTTCCCAATTGATTGGAGGCCATACGGATGATGAGGTCTTCGGCCGTTCGAATGGAAAATGCAGCCATTAGAATGAGAGGGGCCAGGGCGATCAAGAGAAAAAGCAGAAGCACCTTAAACTGTAGATTCTTTAATAATGAACTTATACGCAAACAGACGATCCTTTGTGATAAATATTAATATATTCTCCGGACACCAATCTCATGAAAATGTTCAATTAAACTAAATATCCTGAAAATATTCATCAAGAGACAACATTATACCCAGTTTGTTTCTATTTGATCATGATTATTAATAAGATCTTGATTATTTCAAAAAAAGTATAGCTAAATATAGATATTTTATCAACTTTAAAATTAGAATTTAATTTATAGAATTATGAAGTTTAGAGGATTCTTTGTTGATTTCAAATCTGTTTTCAACTTAGTTTTTAATTGGAATTGCTTCTTTACAATTGCGTCAATTATTAATTGTGTTGTTGAAGATCTTGGTTCTTCGGTGAGTTATGAACTTCACTAGTAAAAGCCGATTAAACTAAATTTTTTCTAATCAATAAAAAGAACCCCGATGAGTTATTGGGGTTCTTTTTTCTCTATCCATATTTATTACTTTTGATAAGAAATTGTTATTCACTCTTGATAATTTTATAAAATATGATATAATTATTTTTAGAAAATAAAAAACAAATTCATATATGTTCTTTGAAAAATTTATTTTCTGTTTTATATATTCTTTTCGATCTTATCCAATTATTAATATAGTTTCAAACGATGATTATTGATAATTCTCTATGCTTACTTTTTTAAAACAAAAAAGAATCACTGCCCTGTTTGCATGACCATTAACAAATTTCCATAACATCTAAGAGCTCTTCAGATTTCAATTGAAACGAATTCACTTTATGTTTGCACTCAACAATCATGCTGGCAGAAAATTTATTAAAAAAGCCACAAAATATGCTCAATGATAAATTTGTTTGAAAAAAAACAAGCATGTGAAAGGGGGATTGCATGTATATTTAAAAAAGCCTTTTAAAAAATTCAATTTTTTAACAAGATTTTGAAATCTTAAAGGGGGATCATATGGCCATTTTTCTATGGGTAAGGTTAAAGCATATCCAAATCCTTTAATTGTTTGAATAAAGGGGGATACTAAAATGAGTGGGCTAAAAATAAAAAAATGGATAATTTTTTTGATTTTATTTTGTTTTTTCATTTTATGTCATTCATCATTAGCAAAAGCCCAAAATTAGGTAGCCATTGCACCATTCAATACTCTTCGGCCCTTATGGTCACCTGCCCTATCACCTATAGATCCAATAACCGGATTGCCAACACCAATAGTGGATAATTTATCGCCGGGTACTATATTACCGGTAGAGCCCGGGCTTACATGGGATCCTGCATTAAATTTCCCTTATCTTCTCTTTAATAGCCCTGATCTTTAATAGCCCTGAAGGCCTTGTATATTATAATTTTTTGGGAGGAATAGAAGGTGGATTATTGCCGTAGCCGCCCAGTTATTTGCAGGCTACATTTAATGAAGCCGGAAATCTATGGACTCTCCCGCCTTCTCCTTTAACACCCCTTTAGGGTACGCGGATTTGCCTCCTACTCCCGCGCTCTGGCTCGCACAAATGATACCGGTAGCCTTTGCCAATTATTTTTATAACTTTCCTCCTCCTGGTTATAGTTATTATGACTGGATGGATCCTGAAGGTATTGCAATTAATCCGGCATTAGCCAATTTTATTATATCTTCTATCCCGGCCTATTTATCAGCAGCAGATATCGTTGGCTATCCGCTGGCTTTTGAGTTCTTGACCATTTCCGACATGTTATTCTGATGTTTAAGAGAGGTTTTAACCTTTTTAGAAAAGATACTCAAATTTAACAGGGCATGCCCACTGTTGGGTAATAGTCTGTCTACATTTAAGGTAAAAGCATTTCCCTATCGGGCATGCCCCAAAGCCCATCTTTCCCGGCCGTTTCATTGGCATCCGAATCCTATCCTTATATATTCCCAGGGCCTTGCATTACAGGTCCCATATCTTTGTTACTTAAAGGCATCTTTCACAAATTTTGACTTTTAATAAATCAGACATCCAAATCCACTTTAAAGTTCTACACTAATTATCAGAGCATTTATGCAAAAATCAAAACCAGGTGAAATCTATTCTTGAAATATGATTATAATTGACAAGCAGAAAATACAATTTTATAGTGATCATATAAATATTATGATAGATTTTTTCCATCTAAGCACCTAATTTCTAGGAGAAAAAGATGATATATAGCATTAGAAACAGTATCAGGAAAAAACTGATTTTTGGAGCAATAATTATGTTGATACTGGTGGTTGCTATGAGCGCAGTTTCCATTTGGAGCGGATATCGGGTTGGAAAAGGCGGAGAGATAATATTAAACGCATCCTCTTATATTTCTGAAATCGAAAATCTTCGCTTGGCCTTTGAAAAAGTATTAATGCCATCACATGATTATTTAATCTATGGCAATTTAAATGAGATATATACCTTTGAGGATAATATTAAAAGACTGAAACACCGCCTAAACCGAGTAGAAGGATTAATTATGGCTTATGAGGATAAAGATATAGATCTGGTAGTAAAACCCCTCAATTTTACCAAGGAAAATCTCATAAAAGTTGAGTCCTTATCGAGAGAGCTTCTGTCTATTCCAGATCCTCAAAAAATTGAGGCAGGAAAACTAATGAAGGAGATGGATGCCCGAACAGAGATGGTTAGACAAAAACTGGAAAAATTGATCCAAACAGTTACATCTGATAAAAACTCAGGAATATTCTACCCTGTATATGAAATTCTGGTTAAATTCCAAAACCTCCTTATGCCGCCACATGATTATCTTATCACTGGGAAAGAAGCTGAGAAAGAAAATTATAAGATACTAATTGAAAATCTTACTTCTGAAATGGACCTGCTATTTAAATTGGCCAAACCAGGCAAAGAAAAAGAGACTATTAAGGCAACTATTAACGACTTTAAGCTTGTTGATGATTTGGCCAGACAGATTCTTGCAATTAAAGATCCTCTAAAGATGGAAGCCGGATACAAAATGGAAGAGATGGATTTCATATCAAATGAGATCATAATAAAGTTAGACACTATACTGGAATATTTTAAAAAAGAAAAAGAACTGGCCAAAAAAAAAGCCGATCGAATCAAATCAGCGGCCTTTCATTTTACAGTATTAATAAGTCTAGTTCTGGTAATAGGCGGCTTTGTAGCTGGGCTAGCATTTTCGTCAAGTATCACTAATCCCGTTAGGCAACTCCTGCTTGCGACTCAGAGGATTTCTGGTGGGGACCTATCCCACAAGGCACAGATCACTTCAAACGATGAGATAGGGGAATTAGCCCGGTCTTTTAACAATATGACGGATAATCTGAGAACCTATCAGGCACAACTGATTCAGTCATCAAAGCTTGCATCAATGGGCGTACTTGCGGCGGGCATAGCTCATGAGGTCAATAATCCAACCAACACCATTATAAATTATGCTGGTCTTTTAGAGGATGAATTGAAGCCGGATTCAGAGCTTTCTAATTATGTACAGGGAATTCTTAAGGAAGGGAAAAGAATTACAAATATTGTCCATAATTTACTGACATTTGCCAGAGCAGAAAAACAGGAGCATACCCCTTGTAAAGTTGTAGATATTATAAATGCCTCTCTTTCTTTCATGAAAAATTATCTGTCAAAGGAAGGGATCAATATCAAGACATCTTTTGACCCGGATTTGCCTCTGATTAGAGCAAAATCAAGCCAATTAGAACAGGTTTTTGTCAATCTTATTCTCAATGCACGTGACGCACTCAATGAAAAATATCCTAAGCCTGATCCAAACAAACTTATCCGAATCGAAGTAAAAAAAGAAAAGAGCGAAGGGAAAAATTATCTTAGAATTATTTTTACGGATACAGGGAGTGGTATTGACCAGAAGAATCTGGATAAGATTTTTGATCCGTTTTTTACTACAAAAAGAGCTGACAAAGGCACAGGACTGGGATTAAGTATCAGTTACGGAATAATCATTGACCACAAAGGACGAGTGGAAGTTAAAAGTCAAAAGGGAAAGCAAACCTCGTTTATTATAAACCTTCTAATTAATGAAGAAGATACACCTTTAAAAAAATAAGATCCCTGATTATTCTATCTTAAAGAACTATTTGAGCATTCTTTAAGCTTATAAAAAATTATACATAATATTGACTTAACTCCATATTATTTATCCATTTACATATAAAGAGCTTATAATTTACATAAATTTATTTAACAAATATTAATATAAAATCAATATATTATGGCTAAGTTGATTACCTTGAATAGACATATTATCAATTTGATGGGGAAATCACAGACTGGGCAGAAAACATATTATTCAATATGAAAAAATTTTCAATTATTATTATTTTTATTGCATAATTATAAAATACCTTTTTAGTAATATTTTTTAATAAATAACTATTTTATAACAGAAAATATTCCAAACACAAATTCAGCATAGTTTTTGCAGAAATATTTTATATTACTATCCATAGAAGCAGTTATCTTTTAAAACTTTTTCCACCCTTAGAAAAAGATCAAACTCTGCCTAAAGAAAGGAGAAGGTAATGAAAAAAGAAAAAATAAATCGAAACAAAAGGATGCTGACGGGGAGCATTCTGATATTGATTCTCCTATTTTTTGGCATTTTCCCAACTCATGCCCCTGCTCCGTCCCTGTATTATTATCCAAAATATATCTCCCAATATCTCTCGTTTTACTATTTTCTTCCGTCATTGTTTCCTGCTTATTATTCCACATATATTGATCCGACTCTAATTTCATCCCCAATACTCCCTGCTCCGACTACAACTCTCGCCCCCACAGCCGTAGCATCCGGATTACTATTACCTGTACCTCCCCTCCCTGTTACTCCAGTGCTTCCCTCAGCATTTATTGCACCCGTAGTAGCCGATTTTTTGATTAATACCGGAAATCCCCAAGTACAGGCTGTTTTAGGTTTGATCGCATTAAATCCCCTGTTATTAAATGATCCTCTCTTGCTGAACTCCCTTATAAATACAGGAAACCCTGATGTCGCCTCTGCACTGGCAATAGTATCAACACTTTATGCCCCTTAAAAATGGAGTTGCATAAATATAAAATATTTTTGTAATATTTTAGTTGTTTAAAATGAAGCGGCTTTAAAAAAGATTGAGCAGGATCATGTTCCATTTTTGGGAACCAGACAGGGTTTCTCTTTGCATTCATTAACCTCTATCGTAATATGAGAAAGTTCATCAAAGGCATTTAACAACTTTTTGTAGTGTTCGGGATTTTTAGGGAAATGAGTTACTATTGAAATTATAGCGGCATAATCGAGCGGTCCTACCTTCCATATATGTATATCACAGATTCTATTGTCCGAATCGGCCTCGATTTTTTCCCGGATCGATTTCATAAATTCCAGGTCTATGTTTTTATCCAATAGAATCGTGCTTGTATCAATGAGCAAACCATATGACCAGAGAGCAATAACCAAAGCTCCGAAAATGCCTATTAAAGGATCAAGCCTGTTCCAGCCGAAAAATTTACCAAAGGATAAAGCTAATATTGCCAGAAAAGATGTCATGGCATCTGCCAAAACATGAAGATATGCGCCTCTGAGATTGAGATCATGGGCGTGTTTATGATCATGATCGTGACGGCAATGCAACAGAAAAGCACAAAGAAGATTTACAAGCAATCCCAGAATTGCAATAATTATTGCTTCATTAAAATGGATTTCCAGAGGGCGTAAAAGACGCCGCACCGACTCAAACCCCATAATCAAAGCTACGATTGCCAATGTAATCGCACTGGCAAAACCGCCTAATATGCTTACCTTCCCTGTGCCAAAGGTAAATTCCGCATTCTCTGTGTGGCGCTTTGAATATCTATAAGCAAAAATAGTTATAATGAATGCCGCTGCGTGCGTCCCCATGTGCCAACCATCAGCAAGGAGCGCCATTGAACCGAAAACTGTACCGGCAACTATTTCCGCAATCATTGTCACTGCGGTAATCGCAAGCACCTGTTTTGTTCGCCTTTCACCTTTTTCATAAATAAAAGCGAAATCATGGTTGTGTTGCCATTTTTCCAATGTATAAATATGCATAGCGATCTCGGAATATTATCCTCTGATTTTTTGATTCATTTACCTAATGGAGGCATTTCTCAAGATCCCCCGGGATTTTGAGAAGTTGGGTATTTCTTCTTATTGACCATTATAACAATTTATTATCCCACCAATAAGGACTTATTAATAAATATATAATAAAAAACTTCAAAATCAATATCTATTTCATCAACAATTATTAATTATGGCAATTGTGTTAAGGAACAGGCGGCACGTAAATGGATCCGGATTCGGGTATTTAATATCTTATGTTATACCAATAAGGATATCACTTAATTTATTTTTATTAAATAAAAGACAAAAAGCAGGGCATATTAAACAACATGCCTATTATAATTTTCCCAAACCAGCAAATGGTGTTCAAGATGTCCCCAGTTTATTGGTTTATTTATAAAATCTGATGCGCCTTCATTTAAAAGCTCTATGATTTTATCTGGATCGTTAACTCCTGAGATTATTATGACCGGAAGATCATGATAACGTTCTTTTATATTTTTTAATACACTCTCTCCACTCATTCCCGGCATCATTAAATCCAATAGCACTACATCGGGTTTTTCATTATCGATTAATTTGATCCCTTCCTCTCCTGAAAGAGATGTCCTCACTTTAAAACCTTTACTTGTTAGAAACTCATTAATCATTTCACAAATTTCAGCCTCATCATCTATTGTCAATACTGATAACATTATTTCCTCCTCCTTTTATCCTGTTTTCAATCCTTATTTTTTTATCGGAAATTTACGCGTCAAAATACATGGATTAATACATGTAAAGGATGGTTGTAACTACTTAAAGCTTTTCTGGAATTGTTTGTGTCTAACGAACGGAGCATATCGATGAAGAAATGAAATATCTTGTCGAGGCATTTAATGATATGATCATGCGCCTCGAAAAGTCTTTTAATTATTTCATCGATTTTAACTCTCATTTTATTATTAACCAGACTGGATTATCAACACGATGTATTCAATTTGGAATAAATTGATTTTAAGGAAGGAGGTAAAATAAAAATATCTTAAAGTATTTTATTCACCTCTGATTAAGGTTCAGCGAACTGACAATTTTAGATGGTTTTTGCAAGATTCAAAAGGTAACTATAGGTAAATTAGAGGAGACTTGAGAATGAAAAAATTTATAATATGTCTTGCAGTATTCATTGCCCTGACAATGATGATAGGAGGAAGGGCAAGCGCTGTTTTTTTTGGTGACGGTGGAGTCTCACTGCAGACGGTTCTTGATAATATAACCCTAGGCCCAAATCCAGGCCTCAGCAGCATAAATGTACTCACAGACGAAATGCCCGATAGTATTGATTCTTATTGGTCGATTCATGGCTCAGGCGGTTCCGTTAGTACTGTAGTAATAGAATTGGCACAATGGACGGGCACTAATATATTCGGAATTTATGATGCTGCTAATCCAATGAATAGGGTTCCGGTTTTTGGCGGTGCGTCAACTTCCGGTTCTCAGGCAATCATGTCAATTTTGGGCAACGGAAGTGTTTTCGTTAATTTTGCTGATTCTGGTGTAGATTTTGCCGGAAATTTTTTCGGTTTTTATCTGGATTCCACGCAAGCGCCTCAACCATGGACCGGAGGGATTTGGTATAGCGATACATCTTTAAATGTTGATCAACAGGATCATATGGGTGTTTATCAAGGCAAAGGCATAGACACCATTCGAATATTACCTTTTGCTCCGGGTGTCAGAGATGTCGATGAATTTACCCTTGCTTTTGAGGACCTCCATGCTATGCATTGGGGAAATCAAAATGGAATCAATGATGGTTTTCCTGAATGGAGCGATACTGAACCGGATTTTACCGACTTTGTAGTTATGGTGGAATCCATCGACCCGGTGCCGGAACCTGCGACTCTGTTACTCCTCGGTCTGGGCCTTATTGGTATTGCTGGTCTGAATAAAAAGAAGTTAAACGGTTAATATATTTACCTCATTTTATATCTGGAAATCAAAAAAAGCCGCCCGCTATTTCTGCGGGCGGCTTTTAGCTTTTAAGATGCCAGAACTCAATTGTTCTGTGTCCATTCATTGATCCAGGTCTTTATTATCCTGTTCCTATTCATAAATTGTCCACAGAAAATAATAAGATTAGTCTATCCTTTTTTCCGTTTCCGTGTTATTCTATTTCAGAAAAAAAGACTGGATATAAACCTTTCCTGCAGGATACAATTTATAAATATTCAGAAGAATGAACATCTCATTCCAATGGCTTGAAGGACATCATGCAGATCACTACACGACGGTTTCATTATTGTTGCCATTTAATCATTGAAGCTTTTTGGGTAATAAGCCTATTAGGTCCTGGTCAAGTGTTCGCGAATAATGGACTCTCATATCGTGTTAAAATAGAAGGTGCCCCTGACCGGAAAATTCATAAGCTTTTAGAAGGCATATCAAATACAGCTTCTCATAAGCAAATCCCTGTTATTTCAACAAACCTTCTGCGAAAAAAGGCAGAACGGGATATTCCTCGCTTCTTACAGGCACTAAAGTCCCAGGGTTATTATAAGGCAAAAGTATCTGTTAAAATTCATGCAGATATAAAACCCGTGCTTTTAATCTTTCAGATAGATCAGGGACCTCCCTTTGTTTTAAAGACAGTCAATGTTCATATTTTGGGGGAAAACACATCTATACCGATTAAATTACCGAGGCCTAATGGAATCGGGCTTATTTTGGGTGATCGGGCTATTAGCAAGGCTATTATCGAAGCGGAAAAAATGTTGATACATTCAGTAAAATCTCAGGGATACCCCTTCCCAAAGATTACGGATAGAAAGGTTGTGGTCGATCATGCCGGCAATTCAGTAGATGTAGGCTTTTTCTTAACCCCCGGACCGGAAGCATCGTTTGGCAAAACGAATTTTGCAGGTCTTCAATCAGTTGAGGAGTCTTTTCCCCGAAGCAGGATCCCATGGAAGGAAGGTTCATTATTCAACGGAGATCTTTTATCAGAGCTGCAAAATCGTCTGATTGCCACCGGACTTTTCACATCCGTTACTGTTAAGGGAGGTAATGCCCTTGACGCTGAAGGCAGATTACCCATAACCGTCAGGGTTAAGGAACGAAAGCACCGAACTGTAAAGGCCGGAATGAGTTATAAAACAGATGAGGGAGTGGGCGGAAAACTCTCCTGGGAGCACAGGAATTTCTTTAGAAAGGGAGAGCGCGTCAATACGAATTTCACCATTTCTGAAATCGCATCAACAACAGAGGCAGGATTCCGTAAGCCCGGATTTTTTCATCCGAACCAATCGCTCATTTTAAATGCGAGTCTGGCTGAGGAGCGTCCCGAAGCCTTTAAAAGCCGCAATTTAAACAGTTCTTTAATATTAGAACGAAGCCTTACAATGAAAATGAAGCTGGGGACAGGCCTGGCTTATCGTGGCTCCCAGGTTGACCAGCTTGGCCAAAGAGAGGGATTTACCTTGCTCTCTCTTCCTGTATATCTAAACTGGGATACGAGCAACGATCTTCTTGACCCGGACCGTGGCAGGCGTATGATATTCCAGATCATCCCCTTTTATGATATATACGGGTCAGAGCTGGGTTTTGTAAAGGGATATGCAGGGTACAGCCAATATGTGAAACTAACGAAAAGTCCTTTTATGATATTGGCAGGCAGGACAACTTTCGGTTCTATATGGGGAGCTGGACGGGATAGCATTCCGGCAGACATCCGTTTTTACGCGGGTGGAGGAGGATCTATAAGAGGTTATGCCTTTCAGTCGGTCGGCCCTCTTTTAATAGATGAACCCATTGGCGGAAGGTCCATCTTCGAGATCTCAGCGGAATTGCGAATAAAGGCGACTGATACTATCGGATTCGTTGCATTCCTGGATGGGGGGAGTGCTTTCGAGTCTGACATCCCCGATTTTAATGAGGCCATCCGGTGGGGAACAGGATTAGGATTCCGCTATTTTACACCTGTCGGTCCTCTGCGTATGGATATCGGCTTTCCTTTAAATCGCAGGATCGGATTGGATAAAAAATTTCAGATCTATATAAGCCTGGGGCAATCTTTTTAAAGTCATGAAATTGATAAAAAAAACAGGTATCATTTTTAAATGGACAGCCATATGTATCATTATTGTTTTCCTTCTTGCAGCCCTGTTGTTCGGATTGATTCAAACAAGATCAGGGAAACGCGCACTAGGGAAATGGATCGCATCCGTCCTAAGTAAAGATCCGGATTTCCGGGTGAACATGGGTGAACTCCACGGATTGATCCCTTTTCATGTACAATTGGACAGCTTGGGTATCAGTGATAAAGACGGAATGTGGCTGGATGTGAGAGAAATTGTATTCCGGTGGTCACCCGGGGCGCTTCTTCAAAAAAAGATCCATGTAAATACTCTCCGGGCGGAAGTCTTAAGGTTAGAACGTCTGCCCGAATCCCGCAAGCAGGAAAAAACAGATAAAAAGAAGCGGCCCAAATGGCCGCCCTCGCTTCCCCCTTTGATGGTGGAAAATTTTTCCATTAAACGAGTTATGCTGGGTGAATCCTTTTTTGGCAAAAAGATGGCCTTTTTCATTGAAAGCAGGATACAGTCCCTTGAGCACCCGGAAGGGCTCATGGGATCTCTAAAACTGAAGGAACTGGAAGGACCTCCGGAATCCATTTCAATAGATTTTTCTCTCAAAGGAACCCCACCCTACCCTATCCTGACCCTCAGGGCAATTGTTGAAGAGGCTGAACAGGGGCTTATCTCCAAAGCGCTCAGATTAAGATACGCGGGACCTGTTTCTATTAAACTGGACGGTGAAGGCCCGATTGATTCCTGGGAGGGGCGGTTGACAGCAAAAGCGGAGCATCTTGGTTCAATGGAAACTTTAATTGGTCTGGCACTTATGAAAGAACCGAGGTTGACCTGGCAGGGCCGAATTTCCTCCAATGCAAAAACAATGATAGGTCATGAGGCTGATTTTTCCATGGATATCAGTTATCAAAACAAAGGGAAAGTTTTTATTCATAAAGCCAGTTTTGATATCCCTGGGGCTAACCTTAAACTTAAGGGTCTAATGGATTTGCCTAAAGAGACCATCAATGCCGATTTTTTGCTTGGAATCGAAGACATCACTCCCTTTACAGAAAAGATAAATCCGGATGTTGAAGGTGAATTTTTCATGCAGGGGAAACTCTCAGGACCGTTCCGGCAACCAAAAGCGGACCTGTCTCTGCGGTTGTCTAAAGCAAGATTTTCGGACCTTTATATCAGGAACATGACAAGCTCTTTTCAATTGGACCTTGTTGTCCCTTTGGCTTCTGATTTTCAGGGCCTCATTATCAATGGCAACGGCCGGGTGGACGAACTCACTCATCCTGGACTGGAGCGATTCCCTGTCAGGCAGGCACACTGGTCTTTTACCGCGCAAATCCGGTCCAGGGAAATGATAAATATCAGCATGTTCAAGGTGTCATTGAAAGACGCAAACGGAAAGATATCGGGCCTTTTCAATCCTGTGGATCTTTCTTTCAAGGGGAATACGGATGTTCATATACGGGATTTCAAGATATTATCCGGCTTGCTCGGAACAAATCTTTCAGGGGAAGGTTTCTTACAGGCAAGCCTGGAGGCTTATGGGAAGGAGAATGCCCTTTTAGCTTATATGAAGGGGAAGGTCAGGGATTTGTCGCCTCTTCCCCCTGCGCTTTCCGCCCTTCTCGGCCCTGTCATTGAGTATAAGGGGAGGATGGAAATAAAAGAAGCCAAAAATATTATTATCTCCCATATTGAAGTCGATACCGCCCCGGCAAAAATGACGGGAAAGGCATCGATTAATATTCCTAAAAAACACTTAAAAGGACAATGTGAAGTGAATATGCCTTCACTGGCCGTGTTTTCTGAATTAATAAAAAGGCCTTTGGAGGGTGGATTAAAACTGGATATGGATATAGAAGGGCCTTTTGAGGATCCCAGGGTGCGGGTGAATGCCGAATCGAACAATCTATTTGTTCAGGACGTCCAATGTCAAAAAATACAGATGGCCCTTAGCGTAGCAAGCTTGACTTCCAAGCCGAAAGGGGATGTCAGAATAGATCTCAAATTTCCCGAAATGGAATTGTCAGCCCTGAGTGATTTTCTGGTTGACGCCAATCAGTTGGAATTGTCAAACCTCTTTATGATGGGCCCTGGGACGGAAATCAGAGGCAGCCTTAATCTCCCTCTTCATACCCTGATCCCGGAAGGGTTTATAAACGGTGAATGCCGGGACATCTCCCTTTTTGCCTCTTTAATGAAAACAGAGATCAGAGGAAATGCCGGTTGTGAATTAAGCTTATTTAAGGGAGAGAACGGACCGGAAATCAGACTTTCTTTACATGGAAGACAGATGCAAACCCCTTTCGGGAATGCGGAAGATCTGAAATTGAATGCTGAGATCAGGGATATATTAAAGGAATTAGGAGGGACAGCAGATATACGGATCAAGGGATTTCATAAGGATAAAATACAAATAGAGGACCTCACTGTTTCGGCTTCCGGTGATAGGAAACAAATCTCTTTTGTATCACATACTAAAGGCACCTATGGCGAAGCCTTTGCGTTAAAGGCCAGGGGAAACCTTTCCCTTGCCGAGACGGGTGAAAAGGTGCAACTGGATCTGTTTCAGGGTCAATATGCTGATTATCCTATATATCTGACAAAGACGATGTTCATCAATCTTTCAGAAAATAGATACGGCCTGGAAGATGCCGATTTTAATCTGGCTGAAGGCAAAATTCACGTATCAGGCTGGTTTAGTCCCGAATCGATATCCGGGGAGGTTCTTTTTCAGGGCATCTCATTAGACATTCTCCGTTTATTTGGATATTCAAACCTGATTGGCTTAGCCTCAGGGCAAATAAGAATAAAAGGGACACCTGACAATCCCGAGGCTTGGCTGAATCTTTCCGTCGTCGACGCGCAATTAACCTATGAATACATCAAAAATTCCAATCTCTTTACTCCGGCGCAGCTAAGCGCGACAGGAGAAATAAAAAAAGACAGCCTTCAGGGGGCGTTTTCCATTAAAGAAATGGCTGAAAAGCCCATTGAAGCAAGCTTTCATGTACCCGTACATTTCTCATTGTCACCTTTTTCCTTTTCCATTCCACCAGAGGGCAAAATTGAAGGAAAGGCTACTGCTGAATTTAATCTTGCCACTCTGCCTCTCATGTAAAACCTAGAAGATCAGATTTTTCAAGGAATTTTAAATCTGGCTGTAACTGTGGAAGGTGAGGTAAAAGCTCCAAAGATAAGTGGAAACATATACCTTGCGAACGGGACCTATGAAAATTCCAATACAGGGACCTTACTAAAAGATATCCAGGTCTCCATCATTGGGCAAGAACAGAAACTGGTTTTGGAAAAGTTCCAGGCAACGGATGGAGAAAAGGGGAGGATTTCAGCCCAGGGCTGGCTCCGGATTATTTCTGCCGGGGACATCATCTCGCAAATGGACCTTAATCTTCATGATGCCACGTTGCTCAGAGGTTATGACAGGGCTGTCACAACAAACGGCCATCTTGTATTTTCAGGGTCAAATAAAAAGGCCGATCTTTCAGGCAATATCATTGTCGGGCCTGCTGAATTGACTATTCCGGAGCGTTTACCACCGGAGATCACAGACATAGAAGTTATCGAGATCAATCGCCCGGAAGGAGAAGATATCTCTGTATCGAAGCCGAAGTCTCCCATTGCTGAAAATATTAACCTGAGTCTTAAAATTGATATCCCGGGGCGTGTCTTTGTCAGAGGCCGCGGACTCGATTCTGAATGGAAAGGGGCCCTCCAGGTTATGGGGAATGCCCAAAATCCCTCCATTACAGGGATGTTATCGATCGTCCGTGGTAATTTCATATTTTTTGGCAAAAGATTCATTCTCACAACAGGCACCATAAATTTTGACGGCATGGTCCCAGTTACTCCAAGATTTGAAGTCACGGCAGAAAACAGGCGATCCGACTTGACCGCCCGTTTACTATTTAAAGGCACTCCCTCAGCGTTCAGTTTAAACCTTGAATCAGAGCCAACCCTTCCTTCCGATGAGATTCTGGCCCGCGTCCTGTTTGATCGAAATATAAATCAAATTACCCCTATCCAGGCATTGAGAATTGCCGGGGCATTGAATACATTGAGCGGCCGGAGCGGTTTAATTGATTTTATGGGCAGAACCCGAAAATTCGTGGGGCTTGATCAATTGGAGATCAAACAATCCGAAGAAGGCAATGGCGAGACCTCGGTCAGTATAGGGAAATACCTGGCGGACGGTGTGTTCGTTGAAATGGAGAAAGGCATGGGCACGGATAACAGCAGCAAGGTTCTGGTTGAAATAGAGCTCACACCCAATACTACCATCGAGAGTGAAACCGGATCGGATTCGCAAGGCGGCATAGGGCTGAACTGGAAATGGGATTATTAGAATACTAAAAATCAATAAGCTATTCAGCCGCACGCGGGCCAGATATCTTCGAAAGATTTTTCATTCTCTACTTATGTAATCCACGGAGAATAAAACTCAAGGGATTAAAACCCAAGGTACATCCCGATGCCATAATAGGAAATCCTGTCTTTGTAAAACTGACCATGAGGGGCATAGCCCTTATAAGCTTCAGCCATTATTCGAAAACGGCGCTGTTCCGATTGCGCTGAGTCAAATTCTATTCCAACCACCAGGCTTGAATCCATAGACCATTCATTTTCTTCCCAACTCTTTAGATCCAAACCACCTAACCAGCGACCCATATGTAAGATATTTCGCAATCCCTGATATTCCACACCACCGTGAAATCCTAAAGGCTTTAGCTCACCGGGTTCACGGGAAAAAAAATATTCTCCTCCGGAATAGAAACGCCAACGGCGCCATTTCCTGGATACAAGCCATTCAAAAGATTCAAAACTAAGATTGATTCGTTGAGGCTTATTATTGATCAAGAATTCGTCACCCAGATGCGAACTTTGATGATAAACGCGAAAACGCATGGATGTTCGTCCCTGCCGGTAAGTAACAGGGAATCCAACGATATAATCTGCGTTGACAAGATCATAGGAAGGGGTATCCAGGTTGAATTGAGCAAAAAGAGCTCCTGATATACTTATTTGAAAACCTTCCGATGAAAGCGCCCTGGATCGACGATAAAATCCGAATGTTTCACCATAACCTACGGCAGCGGCATTTGCGTTAGTCAATGGCGTATCATAATACCGGTAACTAATAAAAAATTGCGGTTGTTTGGGATCAGCAAGCAATGGCAGGAAAAGATCCCCGACCGGAAAAGGTATTGTATCCTTCCTTAATCCCATAAAACTATAAGCATCACACACCTCTGGTTCAATTTTTATCGCCGATGACATGGAGGTGTCTATTAAGATCTCCACCTCCTGCAATCCTTCAATTTTGGGCAACCTTTTAATCTGGGAACGGCGAATTTCACTTTCTTCCGGCAGAGTAACAGTTGCTATTCCATCACGTACAACCAATTCAAAGCTGCCGCAAGGCCAATCAAACTCTCTTTCCAGAATGGAAGTAAGCCTGCCTGCCAGGAATGCATCTTCAGGTGGCATGGGCAGCAGGGATTGTGCGTTGGCTATCATCGGTGTATTAAAAAACCGGAGGATAAAAAAGGTTAAAAGACAATAAGGGTATAATCTCCTTTTCATAGCAATTTAGGGGACGCTGTATATATCCAAAGAACGCATGGTTGACAGCCTCTTTTTTTGTTTTTTGACCACCCCGGGAGGACTGCTTTCGTAATTAATTTCTCATCTATTTGAAGATTTGTTGCCATAATAATAACCCCCTTAATTAAGGAGTTTAATTAGTCCGGAAACTCTTAACCTCAATAGAAACCGATACTCCCTTTTTTACTGTCAAAACATAATAAACATTAGAAGGTTTTTGTACAGGACCCGCAGAATTAGAACCCCAGCCAATAATCGAGCCTCGTAAATTATAGTATTTGATATCGTTGTATTTTACACCAAATACTCCACTGGCAGAATGATAAACATTAGAATAAGGATTATCCTTGGTATCCTCCCACCAACCCTGAGGGCCGGGATGATGATGACCATTGAATACCGCTATAACATTTTTATCAGCTTCAAGAATATTTCTGACAGATGAATGATTCTTACACATATAATGATCATCTCCTGTGAATACAGGATATAAAAAAGGATGAAGAAACACTATAACGGGCATGTTTTTACCAGTTCTATTGTCCGCCAGAACACCTTTAAGCCAGTTAAGCTGTGTCTGGGGGACATAGCCTATTTTTACGGTATTTATCGGATAATTATCTCCCGAAGCTTCCCCTCCAGTAGAATCTAATACTATGCCTAAGACACTCCCGAATTTAAATGAATAATACCTGCTTACAGGGTTTCCGACAGCATCAATATAAAGTTTTCCTCCAAGACTTTCTATGGTGGCAGGAGTGCCATTGATAATGTATTTAAACCATTCATCAGGAGTAGCAAAATCATAATCATACATGTCCCAGTTGCCCATAACGTGATAACGCGGCATGTTCAGTTTTGAATAAATGGATTCCGCCTCTAATAATATTTCTTCTCCATGATCTCCGTCGTCATGCGTGTTTCTATTGCCTTCCGCTATAGAATTTCCGGAATGGATATCTATAAAATCGCCCAGTTCAATGGCCACATCAACGCCCATAGAATTCATCTTCTTTACAAAATTGGCCAAGTCATCTCCGGCTTCACTGTAAAAGCGGGGACCACTTCGTGAATCCCGGAAACGCCTGTCAGTGGAATTTTTATCTGTGTAATGTACGTCTGTTATTATTCCTATAGTTCCAATGATTTCACCCTGCTGTTGTTGAATGCCTGTCGGAGCAGAGCCCCATGGATAAACATATCCCGGATAATATGTGGTTGGATAATTATATCCTGACCCCAGATAATAAATGGATGGATAATTATAACCCTGATAATAAGAGGAAGGATAACTATATCCCAAATAGTCAGTAGCCGGATAACTGCCTGTGGAAAATACAGACGGTATATCTCCCATAGCTGCCCGTATGTATGACAAGGTATTTGACGTATTGAAATTTCTACTTCCCCAATCCTGCATCAATGAAGACTGATAGTTAAAAGAGTTAAACGGACTTTGATATGAAGAAAAGAGACTCTGAGAAAAAAGGATGGAATCTGCCCCTGAAGACCAGTTTTGCATAGGCTCAAAGGAATAATAGGTAAAATCAGGTTGTGAAAAAGGCATGGAATAACTGCCGGCTGCACTAAAAGAAGATATTGACGAAAGCCACTTGGAATCGAGAGTATAATTTGAATAAGAAAAAGCGGGTAGTTGATATGAAAACTCTGAAGCATTAAATAATTCCGGGAAATTTAATGACGTAAAAGGATTTTGAGTATTAATAGGTGGCGTAATGGCGGCTATCAATAGAAATATCAAAAATGTAATAACAAAGAGGCAAATTAATTTAGAACCTAAAAATTTATTGGGTATAAATTTAAGCATAACGTATTATTATATTTTATTTGTTTGACCACTTATTTTAAATATCCTCAGGAAATATTAAAGCAATAATTATTCCAAATATTTTAGAACTTTAATAATAGATTATATTTATCTATTTAAAAGTATAGACAAAATCAAAATCCTTGTCAAAACAAATAGTTAATAAATTAATATTCTTTAAATGACTACTCTTATATAAAGTTTTTCCATGATTCTAACAAAAAAACTGACTTACTTATATCCATTGAAGGTCAGAAGCAGTTATAGTTGAAAAATTAGGATTATATCCTAATAAATCATAGGCCGAAAGAAAATAAGGGGTGCCTGCCACAATCTCATTGACTAAAGGTATATTCCAAACATAATAACCACCTTGAAGAAAAGGGTTATAAGGATAGACAGACCCGGTTGGATTCCATGGATATGGAATAAATGTTGGGTATGTGTAGAAATATCTATTGTATATCAAAGGTACATTTTCCAGAAGCCAGAGTGGGGTTGTCGGAGGTAAATCTGCATAACCTGATGGCAATGCAAGCGGTGCTGGAGGAAGGGTATAAATGGTTCCTGCTATATTAACTGTAGTCAGAATATAACTCGGTGGCCATGATTGAATAGGTGTCCAGTGGTCGCTCCAATACACTAACCCTTCAGGACCGTTGAAGAGAAAGTAGGGAATAGCCAGGGCAGGATCCCATGCTATTCCGGGCACTACCGGCAATACAGTGTTAGGTGATAATTCACTTACAATAGGAGTCGGAACTCCGGTCAATGGATCTGCTGGTGACAAAGTTGGAGACCATAATGGCCATAAGACATTATAAGGGGGTAATGCTATCCAGTTCTGTGCTGTCACAGGAGATTTATAGCATAAGAAAAGAGCAACAATAACAGCAAAAGTAGATAGTATCCAAAGAATTTTTTTTATCTTATAAAAACACATCTTATTCCCCCCCCTTTTAGTAATCTTTAATTAAATTGATCGACATTGCATGTTTTAGCAATTTTAATATAGTTTGGTATATTTTAGCCATTCCTTACTCTTCTGAGTAAAATTATTTTTATTCCAACTTAATATCGTACGTTTATGGACTTTATTCAATGAAAATATAAAATGGTTAAAAGGCCATCCGGGGATTAAACAAATCCATGGATGGCCTTTTATGATTTTAAACTACAAAAACAATAACATAGCAGGAACTAACTTTTTAAATTAAATGCACGGATTAAAAAAATGGAATCAATCCGAAGGCTGCTGCTGTTGCAACAGGCGTAGCAGGCGTTGCAACGGGTGTTGCCGCCACAACGGGTGTTGCCGCCACAGGTGTTGTAGCTGGTGTTACTGCGGTAGTGCTGGGTGCTGACAGAAGGGATGCTAATCCCCCATACATACCAAGGCCATAAAGACCCATCATACCGCCATAGAGCCCCATCAAGCCACCATACATGCCGTATAGACCTCCGTAAAGACCCATCAGGCCGCCGTAAAGGCCCATCATGCCGCCGTAAAGGCCCATCATGCCGCCGTAAAGACCCATCATGCCATATAGGCCTCCATAAAGACCCATCATGCCATATAAGCCGCCATAAAGACCCATCATGCCATATAAGCCGCCATACATGCCCATCAAGCCGCCATACATGCCCATCAAGCCACCGTACATGCCCATCAAGCCACCGTACATTCCATAAAGGCCGCCGTACATACCATAAAGACCCATCATGCCATAGTAAGCATCAGCTTGATTTGCGAAACAGAAGGAAAAAACAATAATAAGGACCGCTATCAGAATAAAATATTTCATTTCTTTTTTCATTGCCTTAACCTCTTAAAATACCTGATTAGTAAAATTCCCTTAATGAAAACCAGAAATACTTGAATATTCCGTTAAAAATTCTCCATTAAATCACCTCCTCCTAACAATGATTTTTTTATCATGAAAAAGGATTGACTTAGGAAGATTGTAACTTTTAAGCTTAAATAAAAGTTTAAAAATATCATAGTAATATGTTGATTATAAAAGTTTAAAAGTAGAGCCAGCAGTAAAATAATGAATCGAGGGAGCTAATACCTTATCAATAAAGGTATTAGCCCCTCTTTTACAATTTCCTTACCTTTTCAATTCCAAAAAATTTACACCATCCCATACATGCCATAAAAACCATATCCATTGTACATTGAAGCGGGATAATTTCCATAGTAAATACCAGTCCCGCTGAGTATGCCGCCTCCATACAGCCCCATCATGCCATACATCCCATATAGGCCACCATACATGCCATACATCCCGGACAGGCCGCCATACATTCCGTACATGCCTCCGTACATCCCGTACAGGCCTCCGTACATTCCGTACATGCCTCCGTACATTCCGTACATGCCTCCGTACATCCCGTACATGCCTCCATACATGCCGTACAATCCGCCATACATCCCGTAATAGGCATTGACTTGATGAATAGAACAGAAGCTGAAAGCAATGACAAGGCATAAGATTAATAATAGATAAATTCCATTCCTCTTCATTTCTAACCTCCTACATAGATTCTTTACCCCGAAATCTTTCCAGTTAAGAAAAAGATACTTAAGCAATTAATAATTCGTCTTATATAAACCTCCTCTCAAATACCCTAATTCCTTAAATGCCATATCCCTTAATAATGGACATTAATGGTGGTATTATTCCATTAA
This sequence comes from bacterium, assembly GCA_049472335.1. Taxonomy (GTDB): domain Bacteria; phylum SZUA-182; class SZUA-182; order DTGQ01; family JAFGSM01; genus JBLIRM01. The sequence continues at coordinate 64,538 of JBLIRO010000018.1, forward strand.
TTTGCAAAATGGAACGTTGCATGGCATTGTCAAATGTCATAATACATTAAATACATAGAAGATTTTTCATATAATCAAACAATAATTATGTTTAATTTGTGTTTAAAAATTTATCTATTCTAAATATTATTATCTAATTAGAAAGAAACCATTTTTTCAAGACAAAAATAACTCACAAACAGCCCACTCAATAAAGCTGTTTGAATCAATAAAATTTTTGCTAAGGTTCCCAAAATCCCTGTTTTCTCCTTTATGTGTTATTCTTACATCGAATATTCAGCATATATTCACTAAAGAAAATAGCCATTGATGAAAGAATCAAGAAGAAAAAACTTATAGGTATATAATTTTAAGAATTGTAATGCTGAAGCATAAATAATCTTTTTTTAAAATCCTTTAGATTGGAACATTCAATAAAAAGAAAGTCATTTGCTGTACAAATGCTATAAGTATAAAACCCTTGTATATAAAAAAAAGTGATGAATTTATTATTATCTCTGGTTTTTGAGCAAATATTCTCTTCAATCTTTGAACGTGATAGTAAAATAGAACATTGGAGATCCATAACCTCATCAGGATAGATGGAATTACAATGTGTATAGGCGTCACCATGCAAATATGCGATGGTAATCAAGATACATACCAGAGATACAATTATAAAATTATACCATTTTCTGCATTTATGTAGTTTAAATATAAAAACATTAGTACACATTGTCTGAGATAGGACATAAAATTCATCTAATTTTCTACTAATATCTTATATTTATAATTTAATTGAATTATTAATTAATGTCAAATGATTCAGTTACGGTTAATCTACCATGTCCAATGGTAATTAGTAATTCTACAAATTTCACAATTTAGTTATCTTTTACATAAAATTGACATGGATTACGTTAGGATATATAATTATATTATAAAAATACAGATGATAACATTTAACTAGAATTATTTTTGATTTAATATTTAAAATCTAATCCGATATGTCTTTTTGAATTGATTGAACTCACCTTCATAGAAAGAATGAGGCCCTTTTACATTTATAATGATGAAAAAAGAACATAAATTTTATCATCTCACATAATATGTTCTTTCCAAATTTGAAAAGACTCAATGTCTTGATGCCAGTCCAAATAAATAGACGGGGCGGAATATTAATATTATGAAAGGATGTGGACATTTTGAAACATTACAATAAAAGAAATTTTCTGATGTTATTTAGTTTTATAATTGTATTAGGATTTCTATTTATCCTGTTTTTTAACCTACAATCAAAATCTTCTTTTATACCAGTTGTAAATGCCCAAATGTATATGAATTACGCCAGTTTCATAAGGCCAAGCTCCGGTCTTATTTACAGTTTTCCTGGGGTCGGGGATTATTATGCAGGATTTATGGTAGGGGGTCTGTTTACACAAGCATCGGGTTTGTACCCAAAATATGATTTTAACCTTTCTGAGTATTTGTGGGGCATGAACACAGATCGCTATTACTATCTTGAGCCTCGGTCTAACAATCACTATGTCAGTCAGATTTCTGACACTTCAAATATAAATAGTATTGGATGGCGTAATGGTGACTTTGATTTTCCATATACAAGTATACAACCGGTAACATTCCAACAATGGGGACAGCAATCCTGGAGTCGAAACATTTTTCCTCAGCAAAATATTGGCATTTGGGATTTTTATCTATCCGGGTACCCTTCTAAGATGTTAATCAATACATATTAATCACACATGTTTTGTCAAGGCAAAAGAAAGAAATAAAAAAATCTTACCTAAAAATTCTAAGTGCCCTGCCCTATTATTTTTTCTATCAGGATCTTTTTATTGTCTTTGTCTGTTTTAATCATTTCCCATATTTCTAATTACGCTCTTTCAAACAAAGTCTTAGGACATTATTTGTTAAAACTGAAATTGATGAGTCATTTGACATTAATGTATATTTCAATTAAATTATAAGTATAAGATATTTATAGAAAATGAGATAGATTTTATATTCTATTCCAAACAATGTTTGCTGAAAATCTTTTATTCAAGCTACATAAATACAGAAAATGGTATGATTTTATGATTGCCATTCTGGTATGTATCTTGATTGCCATCACATATTTGCATGGTGAGGCCTATGCACATTGTAATTCCATCTATCCTGATGAGATTATGGATCTTCAATGTTCCATCTTACAATCACGTTCGAGGATTGAGCAAAATATCTGCTCAGAAAGCAGAGATAATAATAAATTCATAACTTCTTTTTGCTTACAAGTATTTAATATTGATAGTGCTTGTATTATAAATACCTCTCTTTCTATTAAATGTTCCTGTCTAAAGGATTTTAAAAAAAGATTGTATTTACTTCAGCGTTACAATTCTTAAAACTATATATCTGTAAGTTTTTTCTTTTAAATTCTTACATAAACATTTGTTTCATTTTCAGAAAATATGGATATATAATAAATAACACATAAAGATTGATTGTATCAAATTTTTATCAATCATGATAATTCAATTTCCTCATATCTAAAAATATTAAAAATATAGAGTATCGAAAAATTTTTTAATATATTTAGAAATAAAAAAAAATCATAATGTAAAATCTTTAATTATAAATTTTTTTTATAATAATTAAACATAAAATTCTTTATTATTGTCAACAATGTTTATTTATTATTCTTTTATTTTATGAGATTGAATTATTTTACATAAATTCGAGAAGGGGGGTAATAAGATAAAGGATAACAAATTTATTATCTATATGTCACTATTTCTGATCCCTTCCACTAATTTAATATATTTTTAAACAAAAAGATTGGGGAGATAAAAAAATGTTTCGGCGTTTCATAATTTTTACATTCATAACCCTACAACGTCATTTAGCTTTTTTAATGCGATATATTGTGGCAAATAACCAGGAATAGCCACTATATATTGAGTCAAATTTATGAAGTGACGTTGTAGTAATAATTTTCTTAGTCTTTTCCCTTTCGATTATGTTCGAATTATCTTTCACTTTTTCGGAAGATACAGAAACTAACAAGTCTGCACAATGGTATCAAGCGCAATATGGCACTGGCCCGCTTGGACAAACATGGATGATGGGAAGCTTTGGACCGGATTTTGGTATTGGAGAACAAGGTATCCGTTATCAGTCTGTGGACCCAATGACCGGTTCATTTCTCAGTTATTCCGTAACGGGCCCCGGCATGGGAATAGGAGGACCTTTTGCCGGATATAACGGTATGTTCAGCCCAACAGCCATGGCATCCTATGGGCCCTTTGCATTTGGCAATAATCCCCAACCCATGTCGATACCCGGCTATACTTCGCAGGGATATACTTCCGGAAGCGCTTTTGGAGATTATACCAACTTCTATCAGATACAACCATCATTTGGTCTAATGGGAGGATTATTGGGTGGTTTTGGCTACGGCCTTGGGGGTTTATACTCTGGACTCGGTGGATGGGGATTTCCCGGAGCCGGTTACGGCCTCTTTTCAGGCTTTGGTGGGTTTGGATTTCCGGGCTTCGGATTCGGTTTCTGGTAATCCCTTTTTCTCTGACGATATTTAATGCAAGCTTGAACGGACCGGGCTTTCTACGGAATGCCCCGGTCCTCTTTAGTATGGGCTTTATATAAAACCATTTCAGGGTTGCTGGTATTCATACTGACCTATCTTTCATTTTGTAGAAGTGACCATGGTATATATGGCATATAATATGGATATGAAGCATAATGAGGCATATAAAAGGATGTATATGATGAACGTGAATATAAATCAGTTATTGATTCATACTGCATTTGAAAATAAGAGCGAATAAGGGATGACGGAAGGTTTTCATATGACGGCATGCTCATTCGGATGCCCTGGAAATCTAAATATACTGGTTGTATGGGCTGACTAAGAAAGCCATAAATGATATGAAGGTTCAATGTTTCATAGGGATGACTGGCCTCCATACCTGCACCAGCATATGCTGCTATTGAAGTCATTATAATTGCAAACAGAATTAGTTCGGATATGAATATTATAAAATAACATTTATGCATAAATCGCCTTTTCATTTTATACCTCTTTCCATTATAAATTGATTTTATTAGTCATTAAGAGATTAACTTATGCATATCCTTTATAAAACATCAGTTATACTTTATGGACAAGAAACTTAAAAAATGAGTTAACTTTCTATCAATTACCTTAGTAGTAATGGAAATGATATTAAGTGTCCTTTATGGCCCAAAAACTAAATAAATAATCAAGTTGTTACCGGTTACTTTAGTGTGAAACGGAAACGATGCTGGTTTCTAGTCTCTGGATTCTGGCAAACTAATGAATACTTTTATTTGTATTTATCCAGAATCCAGCATCTAGCAAACAGCATTGCAAAGCTCCGCCCCAAATGCAGTCTTTAACCTTATCGATTTGATGCGGAGCTTTGCTGGAATATGTTAGGTTTTGAGAGACTACATTCGTTACAATAAATATATTTCAGCACATACATAACAAATTGAGGAGGCTAATTCCTTTTAACAATAAGATATTAGCCCCCCCAGCTATTCTACAATTTTCTCACCTCTTTGTTTTCAAAAAGTTACACCATCCCGTACATCCCGTACAGGCCGCCATACATCCCGGACAGGCCGCCATACATCCCGGACAGGCCGCCA
>JBLIRO010000019.1:0-67499 GCA_049472335.1 bacterium
ACCGCATCATGAGAAAACCAACTATCAAAAAGGACAAAGGATGCATCAATGTTATTCTGCCATGCACGAGCTATCATCTCCACTAATACGTCAGTCTTCTTTCTCAATGCCTCTTTGCGTCGAAGCCATCCATTGGTCCTTTTGTCAATATCTCTCATGCATGTATTAGGACGATTTTTTGAAGTATGAAAGGCCATATCAAGAGGGAAGAAACTGATGCCGTTTTATGATACCCCAATTGCAAACACTGATTGCCCAACATGGATCTTTTGGCCTTATGGTCAAAATGATAGCTAATAAGCTCTATGTCTTTCCCGGTTTTGGGACTCACGGTGTCATCCACAATAAGGGTCTTTTCAGAATATTGAGCACTATCACTGAGGGCTATTATCCTCAAGGCTAGAAAATATATAAACTTTCGCCAGTTGAAACGTTCATGATTTAAAAATCTAATGATATATTGTTGTTCATGGCAGCTCCTTTTATTTAGTTTTTTTAATTACTTATGACAAGTAAAGTATACTAAATTTGGAGCTGCTTTTCAACTTAAAATGTTAATATTTTCAATTAATTAATCACTATTTGTTGTACCAAATTTTACTGTGAAACTTTAGTTATGTATAATATTTATAGATTATTAGTAAATGAAATCATTTAATGTTCGATATTACATAGATCCTAAAATAAACGAACCTCATATTTATAATCATGGTGTTTATGAATACGAAGTTGAAGAAGTTTAATAAGACCAGGAGAAGATCGTCCTGGAATAGAAGGTTCAAGAATTGGAATAGGGCAAACAAGGTCTGGAAGATCCCTAAGGATCATTTATGTTCCGAATCCAGAACCTAATTATGTTTTTGTAATAACTGCATATGAATTAACAGGAAAACCTTTGAAAGCTTATAGATGCCGAAGGAGAAGAAAGAAGTGAAGAAAAGTAAATTCCCTCCTGGATGGGATGAAAAAAAAGTTCGTAAAGTATTAGTTCATTATGAAGAACAGTCTGAAGAAGAAGCACTCGCAGAAGATGGAGCAGTTTATAAAGATAAAAATCAAATTTTTATGGAAATTCCAATTGAATTGGTACCAAAAGTCCGGGAATTGATTGCGCATCATAAACATTAAATTCCTATTTCAATAAGATTCCCTTAAATATAGAAATTTAAGAGGATAGAAAAAGGATTTTGTAACTTTCAATCCACCTGATTTCACACTGCTGGCCGTGATCCGTGAGAGTTCTTGTAACATGAGCGTATCAGGTGATTTCTTCGATAGGACGGACCGCTCGCAAGCGAGCGGTCCGTCCTATCGACGGCGGATGCTTCGCCATTGCCCTTGCTAGGCTCCGCTCGTGCTCTGTCTATCAAGGGCAATATTGAACCGAAGTAGGCCCAAACCGTCGCGCTCTGCGTGCGCTCCGTTTGTGGAGCCTGCTCTGCTCATCGCCGGCGTTGGGTATAATACATATTAGGAGATTAATTTGTGTATTTAGGTGGTACCTTAATTAAGGTTGATTGGCTTACATTCAAATAAAAAAAAGACGGAGGTGAGGTGATGGAAATTTTTACACTGATTTAACTTTAATATTTCAAAACAAAACTTAGAGGAGTTAAAAAATGAAGAAAAAAGTTATAATATACTTAGCTGTATTTATAATTTTATTAACTGCACCAATATTTTTGTTTGCAGAGTCCATAACTATCAATATAACTGCAGAAGTGGCATATGTTGATGACTGGGGGAATACATTAGGCGGGGTAGTAGAGGTGGGCGATATTATAACTGGAGAATATACTTATGAATCAACAACTCCTGATACAAATCCGCTCCCAACAGTGGGGGATTATTGGCATACCACTAGTCCCTATGGAATTTCACTTGAAGTAAATGGGCTTGTTTTTGAGACAGATCATTCTGATGTCGAATTTATTGTTGAAATTTGCAACAACCATGGTACCCTCCAAGATGACAACTACTTATTAAGAAGTTATAATAATCTTCAACTTCCTGGCGGAATAATTGTAGAGCATATCGCATGGCAACTTGATGATCCAACAGGAACTGCTTTATCCAGTGAGGCCTTGCCGATCGACCCTCCTATACTAGAGGACTGGCAATCAATTTTTGGTATATCCATTAATGGTTTTATTCCTGATCCTTATTTTCCAGATTTTCCTTTATTTGAGACCGAGTATTTCATTCGTGCACATGTTACCTCTGCTACTATTGTTTCGCCCAAAATCGATGTTGACATTGATATAAAACCTGGGAGTTACCCTAATTGCTTTAATAATAATGGCCATGATGTGTTACCTGTAGCCATTTTAGGTAAACCAGACTTTAGTGTATACAATATCGATCCTGCTACTATACAAATTGAAACTCTTTCTGTGAAAAAAGTTGGAAAAAATGAAAAACTGCTTGCTCATTATGAAGACATAAATGATGATCTTGTTGATGATCTTGTTGTGCAAATTGATGGTAGTGAAAAATTGTTTGAAAATGGCGAGATTCATGCTACTCTCACAGGTGAGTTATATGATGGCACTCTTATTGAAGGAGAAGATACTATTTGTATAGTTCCATAAGCAATTTTAAGATAACATTAAATAGAAAAGCAAATTCAGTGTCAATTCGATTTATACAAAAATGCATTTTAAAGAATTGACTTAAATTTAACTTTTACTATAGAGCGCGCAGTGATATTTTCCAAACCCTGCTTGTTATTTTTATGCCCTCAATCCGGACGGCACAATCAAATGGGATTTCTATGCAGGAGGCTGGGAAAGTATTAAGTCCTCAAATGGAAATATGGTACGGATGTTGCGGTATGGTCTCCCCCATCCATTGCTTCTGACGGGACTTTGTATGTCGGAAGCAATGACAGAAAAATCTATACGTTCGGGGAGTATAAGTATTGGTATATTGACATGGATAAGGATGGATTCGGAGATCATAACCAGGAAATTAGGGTATCTGCCTGTCCTTCAGGATATGTTGATAATAATTTGGATTGTAATGATCAGGATGGGCTGATCAACCCCGAAGCCCATAAGCTATGCGATGAAAAGGACAATGATTGTGATGGGCTCATTGATGATGAAGGGGCCCTTGATTGCTGGCGTCTTTTATGTTTATACTCGCCCGGGTATCGGATATCAAAGAACAGAGACCCTGGAAACCGGAAAAGGATATTGGATATTGTTAAATGATACAGCGGATAGGACAATTATCAATATAAGATAAAAGACGATTTAACATATCAAGTAAATGGGTGGCCCCATTCCTTGATAAACATGAAATTATTTTGTTTTTCTGATCCAAAGCGGTATAGTTATATAATAAAAAATGCTTATAAAATTAACAGGATAAAAAAGCACAACACCCCAATACCATTCACTAGATCGACTTTTTCGGGAATAGTTAAGCAGCGCAAAAACCATTAAATATGCAAAAATTTGGAGAAAACATCCGAAAACCATTGCCTTACAATATTTACCCCTGAATCTGGTTCTAATGAGGTATATGATCGGAATCAACAATCCTCCGAAATAAAATAATCTATTCATTATCATATCAAGTAACATCTTTATTTAACTCAGATTAATTTTTAAGCGTGCTCCCAATTAAGATACCATTTACCCAGTAATGTCCCGTTTCACCTGCCGGAAAAAGGGCATATTTTATATTGCCAAAATCAAGGAGGCTATTAACGGTCGGATTCCATCTTATTATATTATATAACTTTTTTACGGAATGGTTGTAACTTGATGAACTTCTCATAATAAGGATGATAACGCTTTAGTGACAGGCATGATGTTTGAAATATCATTGCTGAGACGGTTTTTTATTTTTTACTCATTCTTTTATTTTCTCTTTCCTGTTTTATCAAAGAAACTGTGGTGTACACTAAGCTGTCGGATTTGTGATAAATCATTTGCGTTGGAGAGGCGGGGTACGCCTCTCCAACGTTTGCGGAACTTGATTGTTTAACAATTATTACAAAGAGTTATTCTCCATAGACGGTGACTTTGTATCTTCCGTATATTCCCAGAATGTTCTCCACATCCCAATCAACATGATGTACCTTTGTTATGCCGCCGTTCTTTTTTGCGGTTTCAATACTGGCATCGCCCGTTGCCACCAAGGACAGAATGCTTATGCATTCGGCTGTTCCTACTTTGGTTGCCTTTCCGTTGTTGGCTGTGGCCGTCACGGGAAGTTCCAACTTCGTGTACATCGTTCCGACAGGATAAGGCGTAGCACAACCCATGACTAAAGCCAGCAAAGCACAAACTACAAGGGTTGCAGCAGCTTTTCTCATGTTCTCTCCTTTCTCTATTGTTTTTGACGTAGAAATCACCTGTTTCACAGCTATTTTAAGGCCATTCTTCCCTTCATAGCTATCTTAGTGAAAACAGGTGCAGGTTAGCCTAATTTTTGTTGATCCACATCTCAGATAAGCCACTGTGAATATTAACATAAAGAAATCATCCGGTTATATAACTAATTTTTTATTGCGGTATTCACTCGATTCTATATGAAAAAATTGTATATCATTTTCAGTATGGAAAGTCAAAAGTGGGATAAAATCAACAGAGATATTTACTAAGTCTTATAAGTATCGAGGTTGTCCGACTAGATAATTTCATAGGGAATGGATTTATTCAATCGGATTTTTCGAAGATCTATGGATACATCATACACCATGATCTCCACGCCATTCTGTGCAACAGACCTCAGGGCCTTTCCGTAAGCCGGATCAATATGATCTGCCGGTCTGAAAATCCTTGCATCAGTCCTTTGTATAAGGTAGAACATAACACACCTTGTCTGATGATTAACAAGTCTTTGCAGTTCTTCAAGATGTTTGAGCCCTCTTGAGGTGACTGCGTCAGGAAAGAAAGCAATATGATTTTCAACAAGGGTGCAATTTTTGATCTCTATAAAACATCGATTGTTTTCTTCATCCTCAAGTAGTATATCGATTCGGGAATTTTGACCATACCGCACTTCTGTCAAAATATTCTTATAACCGGACAGGGCTTTGATTTCAGTATTCTCGATTGCCTTTTTGATTAACTTATTTGGTATCAAGGTGTTTACACCCACAAGGGACCCGGGCATTTGAATCATCTCGAATGTGAACCTTAAACGCCTTCCGGGCTTATTATGTTCGGAAAGATAAACCAGTCTTCCCGGTTCACAACATCTAAGCATGCTTCCCGTATTTGGACAATAGGCCGTAACAGTTTTTCCGTCACTCAGCCTGACATCCACCATAAAACGTTTATACCGTTTTAATAGTATCCCTTTGGTCAGCTTTGGCCATTTAAGCCCTATTTTGTCATCATTGGCTGTTTTTTTGATTCTTAGAATAAACCTGTTGCTTTCATGATTTATATGATTTATATGATGTATTCCTTAAATTTTCAGTTTGCAGTTTCCATTAGCTTCTCGAAAACCACACGGTTTTCGAATAGTTGCCTCTTATAGCCCTTATTTTTTGAAATTTTCCTTTATAAAATTTTTCAATTTACACTCGATGAGATTGGTTACCTCCTCGAATGCTTCCGCCCTGGCCCCATAGGGATCTGGTATATTCCAGTCGAGCTTTCTCCCTGCAAAATTTCCGGGACATACAATATCTGCAGGAAATGATGCCAGGCTGATTATAAAGTCCATTTCTGCTATGGGGATCTCCTCCAGACCTTTTGAATATTGATCAGAAATATCTATGCCCCTTTTATCCATGACTTCATATACCCCTCCGGCAATCATGCTTAACGGGCTTAGTCCAGCCGAATAGGCCTTATACAGCCCTTTGCCATATAATTTGGAAAGCCCTTCCGCTATCTGGCTCCGGCACGCATTGGCATAACAGATAAAAGCTACTTTTTTCATGCTTTACACCTCATAATAGAAAATCCTTTTTAATATTTTTCATGGATAAGAAGATGTTATTCTTCAACTTTGGGTCTTCTTTTTCAAGTCTCAACAGGAGGTCCTTAATGAACCTTCTTTTTGATTTAAGCCTTTCAGGACATGGATTTTCAATAACCGGGAAGGCGTTTTTCCATGCATACTGCTGCAATAGCCTTTCCTCAACAAAGGCTAGCGGCCTGACGATTTCAAATCTGCCCCCGAACGTCTTTTGCCTTGGCACCATAGTACTTATCTCCCTGGAGAAGAAGATGTTCAGCAGTAGTGTCTCTATGATATCATCCTTGTGGTGAGCCATGGCAATCTTATGGCAGCTAAGTTTTTCCGCTGTTTCATAAATTCTTTTTCTGCGCATCCTGGCGCATAAAAAACATGGGTTTTTTGTGTTTTCAGGGTGATGTGCCCTCTTGAATATATCCGTTTTTTCGATTATAAGGCTGCTTCCAAACTTAGCCAGATATTCCCGGGCAGTGAATACACTCTTATCCAGCGTGGGAGATGAAAAACCCAGGTCAATGAACACAGGATAAATGGTAATGGGCGGATTAAAGGATACTTCTTCAATAAAGGCCTTATGGAGCAATTGAAAGAGGCAGAAGCTGTCTTTCCCTCCGGAGAAAGCCAGTAGGATGCTGTCCCCCGGAGAAATCAGCTCATAATCCCGGTTGGCATTTTTCAAAGAGCGTATGATACGGGTTTCCAGACTTGGGGGCATTTAAACCTTTTTGTTTTTATCCGGGAAGCCTTTCGACTCCATTTCAATTTCGTCTTTTGGCAAATTGGATCAATTCATCCGCAGAAAGGCAGTTCAATACATCTTCCGGGCATAGCCATCCTTTTCGGGCGATACCAACCCCGTATCGGGTATCATTGATCCCCTCTATCCTGTGTGCGTCGGGATTTATACTTATCTTGACACCCTGATTTTTAGCTTGATTCAAAAGGCGCCAGTCAATATCCAGACGGTGCGGATTGGCATTCAGCTCAATTGCCACTTCCAGTTCACCGGCAGCCTGTATCACCCTGGGCATATTGATGGGATAGCCTTCACGGGCGAGCAATAAGCGCCCCGTGGGATGCCCCAGGATTGTGACATAAGGATTTTTAAGGGCCTTAAGCACTCGTTCAGTGGCCTCCTCCTCGGTCATTGTAAATTTATAGTGAACGCTCGCAATTACCAGATCAAAGGTGGAGAGAACATCATCAGTATAATCCAGACTACCGTTTGCCAGAATATCGCATTCTATACTTTTCAAGATGCGAAAGCCATTAAATCCCTTATTTATCTCTTCGATTTCCTGATGCTGCACTATGAGACGGTCCACCTGCAATCCATTGGCATAGGAGGCGTTTTTTGAGTGGTCACACAGGACCATATACTGGTAGCCCATCTCCCGGGAGGCCTCGGCCATTTCCCGTATGGTATTGGCCCCATCGCTGTAATTGGAATGAACATGTATGACACCTCGTAAGTCATCCCATTCTACCAATTTTGGGATATCCTGATTAAGGGCGGCCTGTATCTCGCCATAATTTTCACGCAGTTCAGGTGGTATATACTGCATACCCAATTCCCTGAAGATGTCTGCTTCTGTCCGGCAGGGCACGTTTTGGGTCTCGTCCCGGAAAAGACCATATTCATTCATCTTCAAGTTCATTTTTTTTGCATGCCCCCGCATGGCTACATTGTGTTCCTTAGAGCCTGTGAAATGGTGCAGGGCGTAAGGGAACTGCTCATCATTCACTATCCTCAGGTCCGCGTTTATCCCGGTTTTTAAAGTAATGCTGGATTTGGTGTTTCCCTTTGCCACAATTAATTCCACCTCTGGGAGCTTGGTGAAACTGTCCATAATCTGTTCCCTGGCGTTATCTTCAGCACTTATCAATAAATCTATATCCTTGATCGTTTCCTTCCATCGCCGTATGCTTCCTGCTATATCACTGCGGATAACCCCGGGAAGATTTTTTACCTGTTCATATAAAGCCTCCGCCTCGCCCCTTGCAACTGAAAGCAGGTGTTGTTCGGCATATTTTTTGAGCATGCCGATGCCGACCAGGATCTTTTCCTGCGTTTTTTGGCCAAAGCCCTCCAGGTCGATGAGCCGGTTTTCATTGCAGGCATATTCAAGCTCGCCTATAGTGGAAATACCCAGTTTTTCCCATACGGCTTTCACCTTTTTTGGACCCATTCCGGGGATCTTTAACATCTCGATCATCCCCGGAGGTGTGGAAGCCCTTAGCTCTTCGAGATCGGAAGATTTGCCTGTTTTTACGAGTTCCGTGATCACCTCGGTAATGCTTTTTCCAACCCCCTTGATTTGGCCAATTTCTCCGGATTCCACCAGTTGATTAATATCCTCGGATACCCCCTGGAGCGTTCTGGCCGCGTTGCTGAACGCCCTTATTTTAAAGGGATTTTCCCCTTTAAGATCCATTAGAACAGCCATTTCTTCCAGGGCATGAATCACGTCTTTTTTGTCAATCATTTCATTTCCTGTGACAAGATTTATGATATTTGTCAATAACAAGGTTTTCAGGTTTAATATAAGAATATAACCACTAAATGGTAATCTTGTCAAAATTGATAAATTTATAAAAGGTCATTAAAATGAATAAACGAATGCTTGTTTATATATTCATACTTATACTTTTAGTGTTATTTTGTCTATGGGCCTATCATGCCATGATCAATATCCGCCCCGGTGTAACGGGTTCCGATTTCGATCCGAACGACTTGACCGCCATCGCTGACCTGGAAAGCCCCCTTAAAGAACATATAAAGGCCCTCGCGGAGAAAATAGGACCAAGAAACGTCTTTATTCCCGGGTCATTGAATGCTGCTGCCGATTATATACGAGGATATTGGGAAAGGACCGGATATGAAGTGAAAACACAGGTTTATAAGGTCCACAAAACAGACTGTAAAAATCTGTATGTTGAGATTCCCGGAAATCTGAGACCGGACAAAATAGTTCTCATTGGCGCCCATTATGATACTGTATCCAGATCACCAGGCGCAAATGACAACGGGTCAGGAGTGGCGGCACTTCTTGAGATCAGCAGGCTTTTCCATGGAAAGACAAAAAACAGGACCCTGCGCTTCGTGGCCTTTGTAAATGAAGAACCCCCTTTTTTCAAGACCTCCACTATGGGCAGCCTGGTTTACGCTAAGGAATGCCTAAACAGGAAAGAAAATATTATAGCCATGATCTGTCTCGAAACCATAGGCTATTACCGGGACACCGAAAAATCACAAAAATACCCATTCCCCCTCAGCTTTTTTTATCCGGATAAGGGTAATTTTGTTGCTGTTGTGGGAAACATTGGCTCAAAACCTCTGGTCAGATCCTTTACCCGGACCTTTATGGAACAATCTGATTTTCCTGTTGAATGCGGTGCACTCCTTGGCTTTATCCCCGGGATCGACTGGTCCGATCACTGGTCTTTCTGGAAATCCGGCTATTCAGCCATAATGATTACCGATACCGCCTTATTTCGTTATCCTTACTATCATACACCCCAGGACACTGCCGATAAGATTGATTTTAATTCTCTTGCAAGGATTACATATGGCACATACAGGACCTTGTCAAGAATGGCTGAGGAGTATTGATTGAGAAACTTGACAGAGCATTGACAAAGCGATTCTTATATGGTATTTTTAGCAGGAAAATATCAAGGTATAGGGGGAAAGACCTTTTCATCTTTGCTTATCCACTGTTGTCCCTTTAATAATAAAATCTTTCCATGACTAAGGGATGAAAATAATACTTAACATCAAAAGACCTTATCTCTACTCAGGGCTGATTATCTTCTCTTTTCCTTTTTTCTCATCCCGTTGCAACCTGTAAATGTTTAATAAACATCTTTATTTCGAAGAAAAGGCTATTTGTTAACAAGCTGTTTTTATAGTTTTTTTCAGTTTAAATGATATTTTTAACTTATTATCTTAAAAATATTTGAATCAGATTAGATTTGTTGAAATCTAATTGATTCAAAGAAGTGTTCCCGATCGTCCTGACTTTTTCCTGCTAAGAGGTTTATCGCCTTTTAATGAACAGGATATTAATAGATAAACACAATTCATAACAATATCTTTGTAATAAAAAATTGTTAACAGGAAGGGGATAACAATTTCAAGGCATATGTATCCAAGAAATAGATTAAAGGGAAACAGAGAAGTAAAAAGGGTAAAGGAGGTATAATTGGGATGTCTGGGAAAAGAAAAGGATTATGCCATAAAGGATTTTTTCCTTTTATAATTACCTTGTTTTTTATTGCAGTTTTTTGTTCTATAAGCTATGGAAAAAATGAAGTCAATCTTGGGCTTGTTGGGAAATGGGGAAATACCGGAGATGTTCTAAGTGTGGAGATTTATCATGATAATAAATCTGACAGAGATTATATTTTATGCGGAAGAGGTACCGGTTTTGTTATTTTTGACGCAACGGATCCAAACCTTCCAATAGAGAAGGCATCTTTGAAGATCACTTCTTATGATATTGAATTGTACAATTATAATGATTCTGAGCGGATATATGCGTTATTGGCAAATGGGGAAAATGGTCTCTCCATTATTGATATAACTGATTTAAATTCTCCCATCTATGCCGGGAAATTTGATACCTCTGGCTCAGCCAGGAGTGTAGCCATTTCTGGTAACTATGCCTGTATTGCAGATGGTAGTAACGGTCTTGTGATTATAGATATAACTGATCCAGCCATCCCCACCTATGCCGGGGGAATTGATACTGACGGATATGCTCAGGGTGTAGCCATTTCCGGTAACTATACCTATATTGCAGATGGTAGTAACGGTCTTGTGATTATAGATATAACCGATCCAACAAATCCCTTATTTTTTAGGGAGTTCTATTCCCCTGGGGACGTTCGGGGTGTAGCCATTTCCGGAAATTATGCCTATCTGGTTGGGAGGGGGCTAATAATCATGGATATTTCAGATCCAACCGATCCCATCTATGCTGGCGAAGTTAGCACCGGCGGTACTACCAATGATGTAGCCATCTCCGGCAATTATGCCTATTTGGCTGCTGCGTTTAATAAACTTTTAGTCATCAATATAACCGATCCTACAGCACCTACTCTTGAAGAAGTGATATTTAATATTCCTGGAATGGCTCATAGAATAGCCATTTCCGGCAGCTTTGCCTATGTGGCTTCCAGAGGCAATATTCTAAGTAATTTGCATAGTGGCCTATCGATCTTTGATATAACCGATCCGGTTGCTCCCACCTATACCGGGGGAGTTGACACCTCTGGATTTGCTAAAAGTCTATCTATATCTGAAAATGGAAATTATGCATATATCCCATTTTTGGATAGTGGACTTATGATTGTGGATATCACAAATCCGGAAGTCCCTGCCTATACCGGTGGATTTGATACCCCTGGGCTGGCTTATTGTGTAGACACCTCTGGTAATTATGCCTATGTTGCTGATCATGAAAACGGCCTTGTGATCATCGACATAACAGATCCGGAAGCTCCTGCCTATACCGGTGGATTTGATACCCCCGGGTGGGCTGATAATGTATGCGTTTCGGGAAACTATGCCTATGTGGCCGATAGGGTGGAGGGACTTGCTATTATAGATATAAGCGATCCGACAAACCCTGCCTATAAAGGTGGATTTGATACCCCTGGGGATGCCTGGAGTGTGACAATCTCAGAAAATTATGCCTATATTGCTGATTATGGTAATGGTCTTGTAATCGTAGATATATCCGATCCAACCAATCCTGCCTATACAGGAGGATATAACACCCCAGGAGCGGCTCAGAGGGTAGCCATTTCTGGTAATTATGCCTATATTGCTGATTATACTAATGGTCTTGTAATCATAGATATAACCGACCCAACCAATCCTACCTATGTTGGAAAATTTGATGCCCTTGAATCTGCTCTGGATGTAGCCATCTCCGGTAACTATGCCTATGTCGAAGATGGTTATAATGGCCTTATTGTAATTATAGATATATCCGATCAAACCAATCCTACCTGTGCCGGGAGATTTGATAGCCATGGAGCTGTTACAGATATAACCATCTCCGGCAACTATGCCTATGTAGCAGCGGGTTACAATGGCCTCTCCATTTTCCGGATCATAGACACATCGACTACACAGGGGAACCTCATATTATTTTCAGGCGGCCCGGCATATGCCACTACAAATCCTTTTTGGCCTCCTTCACAGGCCTTAGCCAATCTTGTCTATTCAAGCTTTATAGATCAAGGTTATCCCCAATATTCCATTTATTATGTTAATCCTAATCCTAATCAAGACATTAATAAAGACGGCACCTTAGATCCTATGGTGGTTGATGACTTTACCCCCACAGTGGATGATATCAAATACGCCATTACCGATTGGGCCCTAAACCAGCTTAACACAGGGCCTCTATACATCTACCTTATAGGTCAGGGGGCAGAGGACCAATTTCAGATAATGCCAGGGCAGATGATAACCGCCGGGGAATTAAGGGATTGTATTGATAACTTCCGGAATGGCTATACGGATGATCAAGGCGTCTACCATCCGGGCACTGACCGGGAAGTATTGGTAATCCTGGAATCTATCGCCTCAGACACGTTTATCGATGATCTCACAGGGGATGATATCACAGTCATTACCTCTGATGGTGATGGGCCCTCTTACACGGATGTAGATGTTATGTTTATGGATAGAGTCCCGAATTATCCTTATGATGCGAGTAAAAATACCCCTGAAGCAGGGGATACCGTGACATTTGTCGCCCATGTGAAAATACCTGAAAGTCCTTATCTCCCTATGCTACAAACGAAATTTATCTGGTTTATGGATGGCATACAGATTGGGAATGGGATTGTATATCTTGAGCAGGGGCAAGATAATACGGTTTCGATCGATTGGATATGGGACAATAAAAGACACGAGATAATGATCGTATTTGATCCTGAGAATTCTATCATAGAACAGTCTGAAGAAAATAATATATTGTATGATTTTACTGATGCCTTAATAGTGGGTATAGCGGTAGAAAAAGGTCTGGTTGAAGCTTTTCCGGCTTTTCAAAGGGACCTGGGTATAGAATCTCTCTCATTTGAAGACTGGTTTCAGAGGCAGATAAAGATCTGGAATATGGTCCTGATGGAAAAGGCCGGAGAGATGAAATCCGATACTCTGCTTGATATTCAGGACAGGGTTAGGGGGGTCATCAGCTACCATGAGGATGGAAGCCTTATGGGAGGGAATTGCCCCTTGGTCTGGAAGGATGTTGATATGCTATGGGGTAAACTTGCATCCGATATCCAAGGGTATTCAGAAAGTAAATGGGCGTGGTTTTACGAAGGCTCCTTACCTCATGAGCTAAGTCACGCCAGGTATTTGCCTGATACTTATATATTGGATTTAGGGGCCTCATGCATTGAAATTATTGATGACAGCGGTTATTTAGTTACTAATACCCAGTATATGCCTCCCTTTAGCTGGAATGTTGTGTATTATAATAAAAATCAGGGAATGATGTCTGCTGATTATGCGGGTAGATATAGTATATTCAATGCGTATTTATTGAATAGGATAGCGGGAGCAAGGGCGCAGGGATGTAATACGAACGGATGCTGCAGTCACGATACCGATTGGTATGCAGTGGATTTTCCTGAATCCATGTTTTTAAAGATACTGCATATGGATAGTTCTCCCTGGGTGGATGCAAGGCTGGATATATATACGAGACAGGGCACTTATGGAAATGTAAAGGTTGACAATATCATTGATTACACATTATTCACTGACTCAGACGGAAGGGCCCTTCTTCCTGCCAATGTCTTTACAAACTACAGCCAGGAATTCGTGTTAAAAATCAGCTCTCCTAACGGATCTCAAAGAGAATATCGTTTTGTTGAAAGAACAGACTTTCATATGGCATTTTGGGGAGGGGCTAAAGATTCTTTTGACTACATCATAAGAACTGATTTTGATCCTGTACCTGTTGCAGATAAAGTAGAAAATGTTTGGGGTCACAAAAGGGGTGAGACCTTTGACCTGACCTTTAAAGGGAGGAATTTTAAGGAAGGAGGTTATATCAGATTCAGCAATAGTGAAGTCGTGTGTAATAGTATTAGTTATATAAGCGAAAATGAAGTCAGGGTGAATATCACACTTCCAGAAAATAATGTCCGGGGGAGCATAGGCTTCAGATTATATAATCCTGACGGAAAGTTTGTGAGAGTAAAAGATCCCTATGAGCAGGCGATCAATATAACGTTTGAAAACACCAAGCCTTACGCAATCTTTACTGCATATGATATTGGAGACAGCATTCCCGGGGCCTATTATTTTAACGGATTGTGGTCATATGATTGGGGGAGGTTATTCAAAGGAATCGATGGACCTTTGCCTTTAGAGGGGACCGGACCAATAGCATCATATGAATGGGATTTCGGGGATGGCAGCACATACAGTTATGAACCATATACTATTCATAATTATATCAATCCCGGAACTTATAATGTTACACTGACAGTAACGGATATGGATGGGGAAAAGGCATCAATTACTGAGACGATTGTTCTCAATGGGCAAACCTTCTATCGAGATGGAGATGAAGATGGCTATGGTGATGCGTCTGAATCAATTCAGGCGTTTATAGCTCCCGAAGGATATGTTGAATACAGTACAGACTGTGATGATACAGATCCTAATACTTATTTGGGAGCTTCGGAAATATTTGACGGCAGAGACAATGACTGCGATGGTGAAATTCCATCTAATGAACGTCCTGTTGAAGGAAAGTGGTACGTCAATCCTGGAGAAAGCATTCAGGCAAGGATTAATCTTGCACAAAATGGTGAAATCATCATTGTCCATCCCGGAACTTATATAGAAAATATTAACTTTTTGGGTAAGGCTATTACAGTCCGGAGCATAGATCCCAATGATCCTGATATCGTGGCCTCAACCATTATTGATGGCAACCAGGTGGATTGTGTGATTAATTTCAGCAATGGAGAAGATCCAAACTCTGTGCTAAAGGGAATGACCATACAAAATGGAGCAGGCCGCCTTTATGGTGGCGGGATTTTGTGTGACTCCTCCCATCCGAGCATAATAAATTGTGTCATTAGTGGAAATTCAGCCAGTAATGGCAGCGGGATTGCTTGCTTAGATTTATACCCAATAGATTTATTTTCACCGAGAATAATCAATTGTATCATTAGCGGAAATTCGGCTTGGAACGGCGGCGGGATTTTTTGTGACTCCTCCTCGCCTAGAATAATCAATTGTAATATTAGTGGTAATTCGGCTGATAATTGCGGCGGCGGAATTGATTGCCAAGATTCCTCACCGATCATAACCAATTGTACCATTAGCGAAAATTCTGATGACGGAATTTATTGCGTTTACTACTCCTCACCGATCATAACCAATTGTACCATTAGCGCAAATTTTGGCGATGGGATTTCTTGCAAAGGGGCCTGTTCGCCGTATATAAGAAATTGTACCATTAGTGCAAATTCGGAGGATGGCATTTATTGCGTTTACGATCCCACACAATTTGTTCCCAACTCTTCACCACAAATTATAAACAGCATCATTTGGGGAAATAGACTGAGCGAGATATCTTGTAACACAGCTACAATCTTCTATTCTTGCATTAAGGGAGGCTACGGTGATCCGAATGCAACATACAATATCGATTGTAATCCCCAATTTATAGATCCGAATGCAGGAGACTATCATTTGCAGCCCACTTCTTGTTGTATCGATGCGGGCAACAATAATGATTGCCCTTCAGAAGACAAGGATGGCATCACAAGACCCCAGGATGGTAATGGTGATGATATAGCCATATGTGATATGGGAGCTTATGAGTATCCCGAGATACATTGCACCTATACAATCTCATCCACAGAAGCAGCCTTTGATTCCTCGGGAGGTACAGGAATCATAACTGTAACCGCACCCTGGGGATGCTCATGGGAGGTATTAAACAACGACCCTGAATGGATAACCATAACCTCAGGCAGCAGCGGAAGCGGAACCGGGTCGGTTAATTATACTGTCGAAGTCAATTTGGGATCCGAAGAAAGAACAGGTACGATAAATATAGCAGGTAAAACCTTCCTGGTTAAACAAGGAATAAGGTCCTGCAATGCCGTTCGCTCAGTACCGGGTTATACACCCGGTTATCCTGTCACAATAACAATAGAGGTGTCTCCGGATGCTCAAACATCAGCCTATGCCGTTGAGGAGACCCCGCCTGAAGGATGGCAGATAGATACAAATAGTATAAATCAAAATGGTGAATGGGATAGCGTTAATAAAAAGGTCAAATGGGGGCCGTTTTTTGATAATAGCTCAAGGACACTGACATATAAGGTTGAAGCGCCATGTAGTGCACCCGTATGCAATCCTGTATCCGGAACCGCAAGTTTCAATGGAGCAGACCAATCAATCTGCGGAGATGGTGAGATATGTGAAGGACCTAAACATCCGGCCGACACAAATGGTGATTGGCGAATAACAATAAATGAAGTAACAGGATACGGATCTGCCTGGAAAAAAGGTGAAGTATGGTCTGTCGGTCCCAACCCCATCCAAATCAATTATGTAACAAATGCCGGATTTATTTGGAAGAAGGGGGAGTTTTATCATTATGTTCCTGAGATTCTTCCACCCCTTTGTTGGCAATCATCAGTGACTCAGCCTTGTGAAGAACCCTCAGTCACACAACCAGCAGCCAGAAAGCGGGAAACACAGGAGGAGCCGATCCTTAGCTACAGTTTCGATCCCAATTCATATATACCTGGTCAGCCGGTAACTGTAACTATAGAAGTAACCCCTTCTGAATCCACCATAGCGTACGCTTTAGAGGACGGGCCGCCCGAAGGATGGCAGGTTGATTCAGGCAATATAAATTATAGCGGCGCATGGGATAGTGTTAACAAAAAGGTCAAGTGGGGCCCATTTTTTGATAACGATCAAAGGGCATTTACATATATAGTTACGCCTCCCCCCGGTGAATCCGGCATAAAGGATTTTCATGGCGTATTTTCTCCTGACGGGGGTATTTTTGATATAAAAAGGGAGATAGCCAAAGACATCTGTGACAAAGAGATATGTGATGGCAAGGACAATGATTGTGACGGCGTCATTGATGATCCCGATGAACTCCCCTATGAAACCTATTACCATGACGGAGATTATGATGGTTATGGAGATCCTAATGATAGCCTTTATGATTGCAGGCAGCCCGAAGGATATATATCAAATGCGGAAGACTGTAATGACAACGATCCAAACGCTTACCCTGGCGCTTCGGAGCTGTGTGACGGTATAGACAATAATTGTGACGGCATTATCGATAGAATGGAGCGGGCCTGTTCAACTAAGTGTGGTACCGGTGTAGAGACATGTATGAATGGTCAATGGGTTGATTGCTCGGCACCGTCCCTGCCCTGCCCCTGTTTATTCACAGCAGAAATAAAAGCCACTGGACAGCTAATAACCGGTCTTGAAGATTATGTAAGCAAGGTCCAAATAGGCATAGATACTGATGCATATACCCTAAAAAGCCCGCCTTTCCCACCCCCGGATTATACCGTTATATTGAACATTGCTGGCGAAGAGGAAAACTATAAGGAAGACATCAGGGCTCAAGGCCCTGAAGAGCAGGAATGGCGATTGAACATGACGATAGGGGAAACGGCTGATCCCATCTACTTGGGTTACTTCCCGGTATTAAGCTGGGATACTAATGAAATCTGTCCACCGGATCCGAACACCGGCTATCTGAGATTATACTCAGAAGATGCACAAGGCGTGCGTACTCTCCTTATTTCGGACATGTCTCAGACCGGGCAGTACCAGACACAGGGAACAGAGGGACAGTACATTTCAGGGGAGGACATATATATATTCACCTATTATATAGTCTGGTCCAGGTGTGTGCCTGTTGTAATGAACTTCCAGGCAGGCTGGAGCATGGTGTCACTTCCGGTGGAGCCTCCTGATCCGACTTTATCAGAATTATTCAGGGATGCTGAAGTGATGTATAGCTTTGAAAGGGCCTCAGGTTATGTGCGTGTGCTAAAGGGCGAAAAGCTGCAGGCCGGAAAAGGATACTGGATACTTTTTAATAAGAGCCAGAGCTATGAATTTTGCGGCAAGCCAATTCATTCCTATAGCATACCAGTATATGGTGACGGATGGGAGATGATCGGCGGATGTACATCCAAAGCCCGGCCTGTAACAGATAGTTATGACATAGAGGTCATCTATGGGTATATGAGAGGTTCAGGGTATGAGAGGGTCCTTGACTCAGAATATATAGAACCTGGAAGGGGATATTGGATATTGCTTGAGGGCATAGTGGATCAGTGCCTGCTCACAGTAAAGGAGATACTACCCCTGAGCAGGCTTCGTACAGGTTCTGATTCCATAGTATATAAGTCAATGGATAGGTCAGTACCACAAGATAATATCTGGACTCTGGTTATCAAAGCCACAGGGCAGGGTGGTGATTCAAGCAGTGTCGGAATAGGTATAGATCCTGATGGTCAGGCTTATCCCTACCCACCCTTTAATCCCCCGGGATTTTCGGTTGTATTGAAGATTAAGGGAGATGGTAACTGGTATTATGGAGAAGACCTCAGAACACCCGGTCCTGAACAAAAGATATGGGAATTGAGCGTAATGGTGGGAGGAGAACAATTTGGAGGCGATGTTGACGCGAATCAGCCCGGCTTTTTCCCTGTATTATCCTGGGATCCCAATGAAATAGGTCCTGCACAGTTGATGGACCTTCGATTGGGGGATGCCAATGGTCCGGTTCTTTTGGATATGAGGACATCTAACACCTACCAGACCCTTCAGGCAGATGCGGATGAATATCTTCCCGCGGATGATTATGCCAGCTTTTCATTTGCGGTAGTGTTAATGGAGGCCCCTCTGACATACTGCCGGGACGCGGATGGGGACGGATATGGTAATCCTGATGATGCGATCCAGTATGAAGCTCAGCAAGATCTACCACCTGGCTATGTCCAAAATTGCGGAGACTGTAATGACAGCGATTCGACCATGTACCCGGATGCCCCTGAGCTTTGCGACGGCAAGGACAATGACTGTGACGGATCAGTACCCGCTGCAGAGACAAAAGATGCTGACGGAGACGGCTTTGTAGCCTGCAATGACTGTAATGATAATAATCCGGAGATATATCCAGGCGCCCCTGAGCTTTGCGACGGCAAGGACAATAATTGTGATCAGACCATCCCCTTTGACGAGTCGGATATTGACAGGGATGGATTTTTTATATGTGAAGGAGACTGTGACGACACCGATAATAACGTATATCCAGGCGCCCCTGAGCTTTGTGACGGCAAGGACGATAATTGTAACGGGATCGGGGATGATGCCGACGCTATTGTATACAGTAACTATTACCTGGATTCCGATGGTGATGGCCTTGGAGATCCCAACAACAGTCTTTATGATTGCAAACAGCCCGAAGGATATGTCCCGAACTCAAATGATTATGATGATACGTATTTTGATGATTCTTATTATCCATTCTGGTATTACGACCTCCTACTATATTATGGATCCAGCGAAATGGACTATCTTATAATAGAAAAGCCCTTCATCCTTATTCCCTTGCTGAACGGCTCTGCTGAAATTGATAATATCAGTCAGAACTGGCCGGATGATTATTGTTATTTTATGGCAGATCTAATTGTCGATTGGGAGTCGGACGTCCTGCTCGATCAGACAGCATATGTAGAATTAGGATTAGTAGGGTCCGATCTGGAAGGTATAATAATAAATCCTGAAAACTGGTCTGAGGATTTAGGCGTCCGGCTTCAATTGATCGACGTTCAGCAAGGAGAGACAGATATAACGGATCCAAACACCTTTACCGAAGCCAACTATATTGTAGCGGATTTCCGGGAGCCATCGGGACAGGCTGAGATAATGTGGTATGTGCTGGTGGAAATAAGCGAGGAGGGAAATTCGAATGCATCCGACTACTATCCTGTGCTTAGCTGGGATCCCAATGATTTTAAGTGTATAGAAGCAAATCATACTAAATACGATTATCAATTGTTAAGGGGACTAGGAAGCAGTGGAATAGTTCTTGTGGATAATATGGCGGACGCTGGTTCCTACCAGACATCTTCCCAGGATGGAGAATTGGTAAAATATTTTACTATCCTTGGTACCAAGGAACCCGAGGAAAAGGAAGAGGAAGACGATGAAGGCACACTCCCGAAAACTTCCAAACAAATCTTTCCCTGGCCGGGAACGATTACGGGTGGACTGGGTTGGTCTGGTTTCCCCCAGACAATAGAATTTTTTGGAGGACTGCCATCTCCGGTAAGATCAGGCTATCCACCCGGACTGAGCATACCCAGTTTTCCCGGTGCTTACACAGGATTTACCTATCCGGGAGGGATGTATAATGCGCAGACATCCTTTGTGCCCAGGTTTCCGTCGAAATTTCCCGTGATCGGGATATTTTCTCCTGTAGGACGGGGCTGGCATGGTAATTATTGGACCGGGTATCCACTCCCAAGTCTTTCTCAGACGGGGTGGTTCTATACATATTGATAACTGAGCAAAATAATTTAATTTAAAAAAAACTCGAGAAAACTCATTATAGTTGAGGAAAACAAGGCTGCTCCGGGAGGTTTAGGTCGCTTCTCGGAGCATTCGTTGCTTCCCTGAGCAATAAAACAGATTTAATCCCTGAAAGACAAATTATAGTTTAACACGCTGTCCGGCACGTAAATCATGAATTGAATATTTGGTTCCCCTCCAGGTTATTCCTCCCTGTAATTTACACATGATCCCCGAGTGTAATAACATCAATGAAATTACAAGTTGTCCGAGCGGGATGGAAAGTAAGGAGATAAATCTTTGCCTGAATTTCAATTTGTTTACGAGGGCTTCAATAACCACGAATATCAGTGGTGCTAAACCAAAAATCCAAAGGTAAGAGACTTTTTTAAAGGTTATAGCGACAAAAGGGGATAAAAACAGTAACCAGAATAAGGCAAATATATATATCATCTTAATGAAACTGTATTGAGTGGCAGCTCCAAAGATATTTTTTTCAAGACCTTTGAACATGCTTTTGACCGATGGGTACCAATTCAAAGAGATGTCATTTATGGAGACTATAAAAAGACTTTTTGCCCCTGAACGGCGGAGCATTAATCCCAGGCCCACATCATCAGCCGCCTCCATACGAAGCCAGCTAAACCCTTCTGTTTTTTCCAGCGCTGTTTTTTTTACCAGATTAAAAGCTCCCGTTCCTACAAATGCTTTAGATTTGGGATTACTGACTTCAGGCGCCCTGGTCCCCTGGATAAACAAAGCTCCAAATGCTAAGACGATGATTTCCTGTATAATAGAAGATGTTTCCAGTTTAGGAACCAAGGTGAGGTGATGGATCTTTTTTGAGAGAGCAAGGGCCATGGCCTTCCTGATCGTATCCTGCCGGAAATGAACATCCGCGTCCGTATAAAGTATCCAATCCCCGGTTGAACTCTGCGTGCCAAGATTCAGGGCATATACCTTGCCAAGCCAGCCAGGAGGAAGGTCTTTAACATGAAAGGATTTTACTCGGCCATCTTTTTCAGCTATATCGTCGATGATTTTTCCGGTTTTGTCTTTCGATCGATCATTTATCAGAATTATCTCAAGTTCGGGATACTTCTGCTCCAATAAAGTGGAAATTGCTGCTTCGATTGTGTCTGATTCATTGCATGCTGCGATTACCACACTAAGTTTTGGCCATTTTGCGGGTGTCGGCGGATCTTCCTTCTCAAGCAGGGAAATCCTGAAAATCAGGTAAATCCGTTGGATGCTTAATATACACCATATAACACAAAATATAATACAATAGATTGAAATGACATAGTCTAATAAGGTCATGATTTTCCCTTAATTTTTACCATAATATATATGGTCTTTATACATAATATTTATGACCGCTTTATTTATATCGATATTATAAAACAATAAAAATTATAATTATTTTGATTAAATTTTTAAAAAAATCAAAATCTGTTCAAGGAATTTTATTGGTATATTTATTGCTACTTAATTAATAAAATCCTCATTTTAAGAGAAAAGATGTCTATGAAAAATTTTCAATATAAATTACATGGACACCACTGGATAAATAACAGAATCACTATTATTCTCGTGTGTGTCTTTATCTCCCTCCTCTATCTTCAGGGGAAAAACTATGCTCAATGCGAGTGTAAATTTCCTGATGAGATTATGGACCTGCATTGCTTCTTTTCTTCACGTTTGTTTGAGGATGAGCTAACCATTAGCTCTGAAAGCCTGGAAGGCAGACAATTTGTATCGTATTTTGAAACCAAGATCTCATTTATCTATGTTTCCTATACAGTTAAAAATTCCTTTTTTCTTGAATGCCTTCATCTAAAGAATTCCAAAAGAAGATTATTTACACTTCAGCGTTACAATTCATGAAATTTTGTTCCGGCTTTTTCAATAAAGCGGCCTCCTTCACTTCAATCATAAACATAGACAAAGGATTAAATGTGAATAATCGCTTTTGATACTCCGGATCATAATACTACTGATCAAAATATGAAGCAAAATTGATGTATGCGTAAAAGGTCGTTTCGTCGTCTCCAGCCTTCTTTAAAAGGTCCAAAGCTTGCTTGGATGAGCTAAGAGCTTCAACATAGAATGCCAATGACTCCTTCAATGACTTTTTTTACGGTCTTATCAATTTTATAACCGATACATTTTCAGTCCTTAATTAAATGAGGCTTTGCTCTTTTATCAATAAGTGACCAATAAGTGCTTTTATTATTCATTCAGCCGCTTTACTTATTTTTATAAATCTATAAGAAACAGATATTATTCCCTGCGCTTAATGATAATTCTAAAAGGAGGTAATGAGATGCAAAGGTTAGTGAGTGCCAGAAAATCAAGATTTATATGGATAGGATTTGTCGTTATATTATATTTGTTTCTGCTTTCTTATATATTTGTTTCTGCCGGCGAGGCATATTATGGCCTTTCCGGATTTGGCCTTTATGGCGGAATATACGGGGGATTAGGCTCATATGGCCTTGGGGGATTTTATGGAATGGGTCTTTATGGCCTGGGGGGAATCAATAGCCTGGGTGGATTATATGGCCTGGGTGGTTTTTATGGACTTGGGGGATTGTATGGTCTCGGTGGATTATGCGGCCCAAATGGATCATGTAATCCCTTTGGTTTTGGAGGTTTGTATGGTATAGGTGGTTATTGTGGAATCGGAGGGATGTATGGATTGGGTGGCATCTATGGTCTTGGCAGTATGCTTTGTGGCCTTGGTGGGCTAGGTGGGCTCCTTAGTAATATAGGGCTTTTATCCAACGTTGGGACCCCCGGCATGATCACGAATACTATGCAGCAACCGGCTGCTTTAATGACAGCGGAACAAGCCGGTAGTTGGACCGGAATCTGGACAAGCCTTATTACTTTAAAAACAGGGCTTATGCAAATGACCCTTGTGGAGGATGCATTGACGGGAATAATCAGCGGGGAGGTTAACCTGCTGCTGAACAAGGTTACAAACTCCATACCCGCGGATGTAACCGGATATTTGGCTGCTATAAGCCCTGGAAGCCTGGGTATTACCGGGACCGGCGGAGCGATATCTACTTTCGTCCTTTCCGGAAGCAATCAGGGCTTTTTTGGCACTACCACATTACTGCTCATTCCAGCCCTTCCAAGCGCTATTTCTATTTATACCATAGATCTTGTTTGTATCATGACCAGCCCGGTTACAATGGTCGGAACGTATGATGTTCAGGACCTCTTAAAAGTGGAGGTTGATTCCGGAGAATTTGAGCTGACCCTGACTGCACCGATTATTTAAATATTTTTTATTAAAAGCGGGCTGTCTGAAAGTCCAAAGACAGCCCGCAATTTTTTTTGAGTGAGTACAAATAACAAAAACTTGCTTGCACTCCCATATTAGTTTAATTATACTAATAATAAACAATTAATTTAGAAAAAAACTGGACCGAATATTCATTAATATTCCATCTGCTGAATGTGCCGAGATAAGTGCTTTATTTGTTTTGATGTATTTTTTCCCCTCATGAGACAAAATAAGCTTATGTAAATGAAATTTTGGAGGGACTTTAAATGATTATCTTATTAAGCGATCTTCATTTTATTGATGAATCTGCAGGAAAGCATAATATACCGCCGGAGGCTTTCAGGGGAGTCTTTAATGACATTAAGAATTATTTTGGGAAACCTTCAGAGGTAAAAATCGTATTTCTGGGAGATATCTTCGATCTCATAAGGACTACTTATTGGCTTGACGTGGATGAGGACGAACGGCCCTGGGGAGATACCGAAGGAAAAGCCCTGGAAATAGAAAAACATGCCAATGAAATAATGAACAGAATCATAATGATAAATGAGAGGACATTCGATTTCCTGTCAGGAGGCTTAAAAGAAATCTTCGGATTCGAACCTGAAAAGATCTATGTAATTGGAAATCACGACAGGCTGTGTAATTTGTATCCGGCACTCAGAAAACGTATAAGGGAAACACTGGGTATCCAGGGAGGGTCCGAAGAATTTTCCTATGTCTTTGAAGATAAAGATCCGGAAAAAGACTACCTCATCTATGCTCTTCATGGGCATGAATTCGATCCCTGGAATTATGAGGGTGAATTGAATAGCGAGATTAAAGATTATACTCAGGTCCCCATTGGCGATCTTATAGCGTGCGAATTTGCATCGAGACTTCCTAAAACGGTTATTGATAATCTTAACCAAACGGTTTCTGAGGATCAAAAGAAAAAAATTCTAAGGAATTTCCAGGAAATTGACAATATCAGACCATTTTTTTCCATGTTAAAATGGATATTTTATCAGGTTGCCGACCAACCTGAATTGAGGAAAGCTATAGAAAAATCTCTGGATCAAATCGCGGATAATTTTGAGGGACTCAAATATTACAAAAAATGGCATGATAAACATGACAGGTTCCTCAGATTTGATATGGCCGATCAGGTCCAGGCCGTGATAGAAATTGCCAAACACCTGAAAGTCCGAACAGCAGAGAGAGTGCTCAGGATTTTTTCAAGGATATCCGGCCGAGGTTGGTCCATCTCTTTCGATAATTCTGATAAGAATCTGAACAAAGGAGCAAATGATTTCCTTGTTAATAAATCTGAATATCGTTCCATAGTAATGGGGCATACCCATACTCCTCTTCAGATGCCGGTTAGAATCACGAGTGAAAATCTTGAGCAGGTCTATATCAATACAGGTACATGGAGAAAAAGGTATATTTATGGATCAACAGATGGTTTTATAGGCCTCAAGTATATCACATACGTGGTTTTTTATAACAAGGAGGAAAATCCCGGGCAATTCTTTGAGACCTGGACCGGAACAGTGAAAGAAGACAGAAAGAAGCAGGGATAGTCGATTTTTATTTTAATACCCTATATATTCTGCTACCTGCAAGTTAGCTGCAATCTCAACTTCCATTCTTTGGCTCGCTATATAAGATGGCGTTCCTTTAACGCAGTTTTTACAATTTGAATTTCTGCTCGTTTTATATTGACAATAGATAGCCATGTAGTATAGTTTAATATTATGGTATACTTATTTATTGAAAACAATAAAAAGATTTATTAGAGGTTAAGAAGTATTATGGAAAACGGGAGGTTTAAAAGTTCATGTCCTGTTTGGTCATTGAAATTGGTCCTTGTTGTTATAATCCTATTTCTCGCGCAGGGGTGTAAAACTACCAATCAAGGGCTTAAAACTTCATCGAAGGCAAGACCTAATATAATTTTAATAAGTGTGGACGCCCTAAGACCCGATCACCTGGGCTGTTATGGTTATAAGAAACACACGAGCCCTAATGTGGATAAATTTGCCAAGGAAGGCTTACTGTTTAAAAGCTGTTTTTCACATGCTTCGGAAACAGGTCCATCATGTGCGAGCTTCTTGAGTGGGTTTTTACCTCATGAGACAAAGGTTACCAGAAACACTACGAGAGTTCATTCAAGCGTCCCTATGCTTGCTGACATTTTAAAACAGGCTGGATATAGGACCTGTGGAATAGTGAGTAATTATGTGTTGCGAAAAGAACAGGGTTTTGAACAGGGGTTTGATGTTTACGATGCTCAAATGGATGAGAGGGAATTGAACCGAAGAAATGTGTGTGAAAGGATTGCGGAAAAGACCAGCGAATGTGTCATAAGCATCTTAAGCCAGCATTCCAGAGAGAATTTCTTTTTATGGGTCCATTATCAAGACCCGCATGGACCATATACGCCAAAGCCCCCTTATGACAATATGTTTTTTGACCCTAACAAAGAACCTGTTTATTTGAAGTTTAACGCTTCTTTCAGTGGAAGGAAAGGTATACCTTCTTATCAAAGATTGCAAAACAATAATGATTATCATTATTACGTGTCACAATACGATGGTGAAATATGTTATTTTGATGAGCATTTTGGCCGGTTGGTAGCATTTTTAAAACAGATCCATGTCTATGACAACAGCTTGATCGTTTTTACTGCGGATCACGGGGAATCTATGGGTGAACATGGCTGTTATTTTTCCCATGGCCATGGATTGACAAACGATTTGATTCATGTACCTCTTATCATAAGATATAAGGATATGGCACAGGGAAGAAGAAAGGGGTTCGTGCAGCATTTGGATATTGTGCCTACCATACTGAAATTGGTAAACATTAAGGAACGTCTTCCCTACCGGGGGAAAGATCTTTTTGTTGAACAACCGGATCCGACAATTATCTTTTCCGAATTGAAGAGACAGAATTTTTCTCTCATTTCCGGAAAGTTAAAGTTATTAATTTATGGCAATAGAGCATTTTTATTTGACATCCAAGAAGACTTTTTCGAGAATAAATCACTTACCAATCATATTTTATATCAAAACCATCTCTATTATATGGTAAGCCAGGTAAAAGAAAACAAGAATGAGGATTTATTAGGGCTGGATACTTCTACTATTGATGAAAAACCAAGATTGACAGAGGAGGAAAAGGAAAGACTTCGTTCCTTAGGATATATTGCCGTAGGTCAATAAAAAGCATTTTAAGGATTTGTTAGTTACTAACTGAACTGAAATATATAACCAACCTTTTCTTAAGTAAAGCTCCGGAATTCCTAATTATGTTGCATACTTGTCATTTTTCTTTTCTAAAATAAATAAAATGGGTAGAGGTTTGAATTTACACCGCATTAATTTCACATATCAATATTTTTCTTCTTACTCCATATTATATGCTATGAAATAAGATATCTAATTTAAACTGCTATTCCTTACATAAATATTATCAGAATACAGGGAATGGAGGTGCCCCCCATAGAATCCCCGGTGCAAGTAAATCAAAGTAGCTTAATGCGCCTACATTTGCCCCAAAGGCTGAAATATAAGCATTGTTGGCTATTAATGTAAGTAGATCAACATGTTCGAATGGTGGAATAAGAAATTCAAACCCTGCCGGTAAGGTATTAGGAACAATTACTCCTCCCGGCAGAAGATGATCAGGTGGCGGGAAGGTATTAAAACCGGTTAGGGCGTCAAAATAATAGACACCGCCGCCCAAAATGGGAGGAGCATTATAGAGAAACCAGGGATGTATTTCATGGGTGTCCCATACAAAAACTGGTGAGACCGGTAATGCTGTTATGCTCGTAAGAGAGCTTATTAAAGGAGTAGGAAGACCGGTAATTGCGTCTATCGGAGACAATGCTTCTGTCCACAAGGGCCATAAGACATTATAAGGGGGCATGCTCTGCCAATACTGTGCAGATGCTGTTTGTGTCATAACAAAAGTTATTGCCAAACTTACAATTAATAAAATAATAAATAACTGCTTTAAACTTCTATACATTGGATTACACTCCCTTCATGACCAATGAATTAAAATCAATCCCTGCTTTTACGCTGCGGTATAAATCACCTCCTTTCTAAGAATTTGAATAATTGAAGGTTACCTCTACCCATTTGATTTTTATTAAAACTAAATATCCGATATTAGAGCAATCCCCGGTCTGATTTACTGTAGGTTTCTAATTTGTATCTGTAATTAAAAAGATTTCGAAGTCCGGATATGGATTTGAGAGTTTCTCTGACGAAATATTTATCTCAAGACTTAATTACGGAAATCGATATGAATTGAAGAAGCGATGAATATGAACTGCTTTTTATTAAAAAAAAGGTAGGTTTTTTATTTTCTGAAACTATATTATTTGTTTTTAATGCAGGAGAAGGAAATATAAGCCGATGAGAAGGTCTGGTACACCGGAATAGAAATTGTAGAACATGAATAAAAAGCTGATTTTGGATAAGACCCGACCAAAGATCCAAAGATTTAAAGCAGAAGAAAAAACAGGGGAACTGATTCAAATTATTTTTTAATGAAAATATCTGATTAGGCAATTCCTTCATGGTCTCTGCCAAGATCTTGAATTTCTGATTATTGCTTAAATCTCCTCTAACTTCAAGGAACTCACAGATACCGATATGAGTGCAATGAACATATTCAGGAGCATCAAGAAAACTTAGCATACAAATAAAAACAACAATAGATATTCGAAAAAACAGAGAAAGAATATTCCTCTTTGGATTATTTGTAAACTGCATAAATGAATTTTTAACTGAAACTGAGAGTTCTATTACAAATAGTTGGATTTATTTAGACATTATATGGTTACTATTATGACAAAAAATATTATTTAAAGCAAGCCAATAAATATATATCAAAGAAGAATATTTAATATTAATGTGGGCTAAAAAATTTTAGATGGATAATGATGAAGAGAGATATAAACAAAGAATCAGGTTCGTCCGGCTAATAAGTCAAATCGGTTATTAGCCGGATGAACCATTTTAAACGACCTGCCTAACCTTCACTCTCACAGTCCGTTTATAATACCTCTATGGGGCTTTACTGCATTAGTTTTACTAATGCATTTTTTATAAATGTATTAAGCGCCTATTATAATTAGCGCCTGTCTTATTTACATTTCAAGCTGCCTTTTTTTTAATACCAAAAAATCCGGCAAGTCCAAACAGAAACAGTATAAACGTTCCCGGTTCCGGTATTGGATTCATCTTTAAAGAGCTTGAATAATAAACTGTACAATCATCGCTCTCAGGATCGGTGTGTGAGAGATAAAATCCCGATCTAGGGATAATGTCCGATAAAACTAATGTTACTGTGGCGCTTTCATAAAGCGGGTCAAGCGTAAAATTCCAACCCATGGCCATGGAAACATCATCGGGCGTTGAAGAAGGAACAGCATTAGTATTGTCCAAAGAGCCTGTCAAAAGGTTATCATAGATATCTCCGAATAAATACCCTGGCTCATCGATCTCCCACGATTGTCCTGTGTCCGGTGTCCCGTTTGCCGCGCCATATTCATTAAAGAAGGTGTTGATTGCTTCATCGATCTCGTAATCGAAGAAGGCAATAAATGTGTGAGGTCCAGCTATATCTGTAGTCCAGGTCAATATTCCGAGATCGGAAGCGGGATCCAATGTCCCAAGAGTTGGCATAGAATCTCCCGCAAAATTTTCATATATCGTGCCGTCAATATAAAAGGCCCAGTCAAAAAGGTCGATTTTAGCCGAAGACGCGGGTGAAACAACGATGCCGATGAATAATAGTGTAAAAACAAGAATGTAAAATTTCTTCATTTTATCACCTCCAAGGATTCTTACCCACTGCGTTAACATATGAAAGTGAACAAATTTTCAACTTCGAATCCCTCCTAACCTTTTTGCTTCTCATTTGGTTTAAAGATTTAATAGTCACCTATTAAACAATCAAAATATGAAGCAGGGTGGACCTTTGGTTCTTTATGTACCTCCTTAAATGGTGTCTAAATATGATAAGCTTTTTAGCGTAAAAAGCTTTATCAATCTTATGAATCAATACATATGTTTTGTGACTGATTCATTTTTATAAATTGATTTATTAATAACACAGTACTTTTCTAACCTTTTTCTTACCCATTCGATCTCCGAGACAATAGAATCTGTAACCGGAGGTTTTGGCTCCGGTAATGCATTGAATGTATAAGTCTCTATTTCAAAGTGTTTACCGCCTGCAAGAAAAGATTCTTTGAAAAAGTTATCTTCGATAATGTTTGCAGTTGATGAAATACCCCTTCCGGACCAGGATAAAGGGACATGAAAATGAACGCGCCATTCACCATAAGGTGCAGTTGATATGGCTTCCGGAAGGTCTTTGTATCTAAGGATATGGGAACTTACTGAAATGCGTGTCTGGTGCAAATATCTTTTATCATCGAAAGGGAGAAACATCTGTCTCAGGCTTTTTTGATTTTCGGGAATTGCTCGCAGCGCAGCAGAAATTTGTATTTTTGGTATCTTTATATGCGCTTGATAAAGTTTTTCGATCCATAAAAGAGGGGATTCAAATTCAACAATAGTATGAGAAGTATCCAGACATATGCCTAAATGGTTTTGTGCGGATTGCCTGGCTGAATAAAGCCTAGTGAAAAAATCCAAAGTGGACGCCAGATCGTCCAGGTAACAATCCGGTTCAGGTTCCAGAGCAAGTATAATATGTTTTCCGGTTATTTCCTTTATCTTTGAGAGGGAGTCGGCAATTGATAATAAATTGGCAAAAGCTGACGGTTTTTCTTTTTTTCCATAGAAGCAAGGCACGGTTGATATTGTTCCTGTTTCCCCTTCAGGCAAGAGATCGGCCAGAATCCTTGCGAGATAAAGTGAATAGGATACCCTTTCATAGGATGACCAATCAGGCAAATAGACATTCTGTTTGATTATACTCCCATGAAATGGACCAAAGGGAAAACCATTAATACTAACCACATACATATTATGTCTGCGAAGGAATGTTTTAAAATCTTTGACTTGAGGCAAGAGTTCATGCGCAGCAATTGCAGAAAGTCTTAATCCCAAAGCAAATGGCTTGTGGGGAGAGACCCTTTTTTTCACCTGTAACGAATAATCTTTAATGGCAGCCAGATTTTCATCCCAGTATTCACCGGGATGTATATTCAGGCAGTACATTAAGTGATTATTATTTTCTAATTTCATAATCCTAAATTTTTAGTAAAAATGTTTAAATGCATATCCGCTCAAATCAATTTTTCATATCAAGCATTAATTATGCCCTAAAAAAGACCAGACTTAAACTCTTAATTTATATGAAAATATAAATATAATATTAACATTTCCTGAGATTTTTTCATATTGTTTATGAAAAAAAATGTAATTTTTATGATTTTTTCAACAAAAGTGGAAAGGGTGTCGAATCCGGAATCATATAGGGGTAAAACAAGTTACAGCATAATGAGAATAAGTTATTCCGTCGGGATCTGTATAGGTGCCGCCCCAGGTCATTGTAAGCGGACCAACCAGAGTGCTATTGTTCCATGTGTCATGGACTATGACTGTTTCAGTGGTAAGGTAATAGCCGATTCCCAACATCATATGGCCGGTAAGGTGAATCATAACAGGCCTGCCTGCGTCTATTTCATTTATATAGTCAGAAAAACTGAATCCAAGTGTATTGCCTTGAAATCCCAGTATGTATTGATTGAAGGCAAATCCGCCATGTCCGCAATATTTTGTGTATTCTATTATCCCATATGTCCCTGAATGGTTATACACATCATAACCTAAATTGAATAGATCAGTATTTGTCATTCTGGCTCCATCTGTCCAAAAGTAAAAAAAGGTTTGTCCATCAGGATTTGAGTCTCCCGTAGAAGTCAGATTGTCCTGACTTGTACCCATGAAATCGGCTAAGCAATCAAATTGAGCAGGTATAATACGGCCTGAAGCCAAAGGATCACCCGTACTCCCATAGGATAGCCAGAAATCAGCCAGATGTCCGGCACTGGCAATTGCTTTGTTGCACAATAGGGTAGGTCCGGTTGGGCTTGGAGGATCAAGAGGACGATCAATCGGGAAAGGAGAATTAGGATAATAACTGCTTAATTCGGCCACTCCTCCAAGTATCAAATCATATGTAATTCCGTTATATCCATATATATCATAGTAGCCCATAATCATCCCTGTGGAGGTTGGCGCGCATCCGTACCACCAATTATAATCTGGGGTCGTCAGGGCCAAACCTTGGGAATAACCGCAGATTAGTTTGTTTGTATATGTATCTAAATAATGTTTTACAATATAGGATGTTCCATCGGGCCTGATTCCTTCAACTGAAGAACCTAAAAATATTACTCTTTTATTACCGGACCGATCTGGTTGTTCTGTTCCCGGATTTGTCTTTGGATTATTTACAGATGTATTTATAGGTATATTATGTGGTTTGGACAAATTGTTTAGTATTGGATTTAAATTGTTAAAAGGAATTGATAAATCCAAGGGCGAGAAGATATTGTAAGGAGTGTTCATAATGGGTCTAGGCCCAATACCCATTACAGGTCCGGGGGAAAGTCCCATCATAGGTAAAGGTCCGATACCCATAAGAGTTCCAGGTCCAAATCCCATCATAGGCAAGGGAGCTATCCCCATCATGGGTGCAGGCCCGAATCCCATAGTATTAAAAGGATTGATACCCCAAACAGGGCCTTGTACAAGCCCCATCAAGGTTAGGGGGCCTATATCCATTATGGGAGCTAGCCCGAATCCCATAGTATTCAGAGGATCGATACCCAAAACAGGCCCCTGTGCAAGCCCCATCAAGGTTAGGGGGCCTATATCCATGATGGGTGCAGACCCGAATCCCATTATTGGTGTCAAGCCAGGAACTGTCATTGGGTGATTATTAAAACTTAACAGGGTGTTATTAATTCCTTCTGAAATAAGAGGTGAAAAAACCGGATCCATCAGGGCGTTTATTTGAGGGAGAATGCCCATGCCAGGTACGCTTATGGATTCGGCTAAATTGGTTTGAAGTAAAGGGGCCATGATATGAGGCATTAAAACAGTGGCTCCAAGAGTCTCGGGTATACCTCCTCCTTTTATCCCGCTGCCTAATAAGCCTGCTTGTGACCCAATGCCTGCAGAATATGTATTTCCAATGATAAATATAAAAAAAATGGTTAAAAAACCAATTATTTTTCTCTTCATAAAAATCTTACCTGCTTATTGATAAAGACATAATTAATGCTTAATATATTACGATCTTAATATATCTCGATAAACTAAATCGCTAAAGAATCACAATTCACTTGAAGATTAATATCGTGACCGATCATAAGGGAATCGTTATTTTTTATGTCTTTAAATAATATAAAAATCACTTATGTTTTTTTATTGACTTTATACCATGTTATGAATTATACTTTTTTTCCGAAAAGATAATGCCTTTCCAATAATGAACGGGGGGGCAAGCATCTGTATGAAGGAATAATTGATGCTGTGCTGTAACTATAGTTGATAGTTTTTCGAGATATTGCTCAGATGCAGAATCAAAGTGCATTAGTGCCATTTTTAATTTTTTGAAAAAGTCTATCAATTTATCGTATATCCCTCCCTTAAGAAAGTTATGATCTAAGGCAAGAGTTTTTTGAAGTAAAAAAAATTTTTTGTCGATATTAAATTAAGGACCCTTTTAAATATATATGTCTTTTTACTGCGAAATTCAAAATAACATAGATCCAAGGCAAAAAAGACGACTTTTTACTGTAAAAAAATCACAGAAAGATATGTATAGATTTATTGTTTTTGATTATCTATGCCTTTTAAAATCAAATTGTTTAAAATTAAAGGGGGGATTTGTATGCCGTAATAGCATAATTAAGGCCGCCAGCTGAGCTGGATTTTAAACTATTAAACAATTATTTCATAATAACGGGGGGGAATTATGAAAGAAGAAGGAAAGGATGTCGAAGTTCTCGATACAGGTTGTGATACGGAAAAATTTTGGAACAGGCCTTGTTGTTGGGGGCCATCCGGTTCTGTAGTATTTTGGTGGTAAACGATGGAAGAGGGGGGCCATAGCTCCCCTCATTTTCATTTGATTTTATATTCTTTTGTTGGATTTTATTTCTTATGCAATCTTCATTTTACCTCAAGACTTTTCTTTGCAGGGAAAAACCAGGCTATCTGCTTCTTTTCTCAACAAAGCAGGCATCAAAAGTTTTCCTTAAGGAAGAGACTTTTAAAGCAATAGAAAAAGGAACTCTCTCACCTTCGGATGAAGCCCTATTGTCCAAGCTAGGTATGATAGTGCATGATAGGGAAGAGGAAAAGCGAACAGTATTTGGTCTTATTGATAAGATTAATACAAATAATAGCGTTTTGGAGATAATGGTTGTCCTTAATATGGACTGTAATTTTTCCTGTATATACTGTTATGAAGGAGACATGAAGGGCAAACTCTTCATGTCCGATGATACGGCAAGGCGCCTAATAGATTTTATTAAACATAAATTTACCAAGGATAAGCAATCTCTGATCTTACATTTTTACGGGGGAGAGCCACTCTTGAGTATCGAACGAATCAAGTCGATTTCTCAGGAAATAAAGTCATTTGTTGAGAATAATGGTGCCTCTTACGGCTTCACTATTATCACCAATGGCTCTCTTTTTAAAAGGTCGGCAGCGAAAGAGTTGGTCCCTCTTGGCCTTAAAAGTGTTAAGATAACCTTGGACGGCATAGCTGAGACACATAATAAATCAAGACCCTTTAAATCAGGAGCGCCCAGCTTTGATACAATCATAGGCAACATAAAAGAGACCTGTGATCTTACAAGGGTCGGTATAGGAGGAAATTTCGACAAAGAGAATTATGAGAGATTTGTACCTCTCCTTGATTATCTTGAAAAGGAAGGCCTTACCTCTGAGAAGATTGCTATAGTGAAGTTCGATCCGGTTATGAAACAGCCGTTGGGAGAAGCCATGCCAGCCGGATATTCGGGTGGCTGTATGTCCATAAATGAACCATGGTTATCAAAGGCTAGCACGATGCTTAGAGAAGAGATATTAAAGAAGGGATATAAGACGCTGACACTATTACCGATGCCGTGTATGGTAGAGGTCTTGGCCTCTTATGTGGTGAATTTCGATGGGTTCATCTATAAATGTCCTACTTTTGTCGGGAAAAAAGATTATGCTGTGGGAAGCCTTCTGACAGGCATAACAGATTATTCAAGATCCTATAAACTGGGTATATGGAAGAATCAGGAGTGTGCAGAGTGCTTGTACCTGCCTTTATGTTTTGGAGGATGTAAGTATATGACATTTATAAGAGATGGGAACGTGGATGCGCTTGATTGCAAAAAGGCCTATCTGGACACTTCACTTGAAACATTGATTAAACAAGACATAAAGTATAACCTGATGGTTGACAGACACTTTTGTTGATGAGATCCATCTTCATCTTTGTCATTTTTGATTGCAAAAAAAAATATATTATTGTAAAATTTAAATAGATTGTTTTATGTATGATTGATAAATAAGATCTTGATATTCTTAACCTAATATTTTTATTATCTTAAGAGGTAGTTTTCGATCTTTAAGAAAAGCCTTTAAAACTTATATCCAATTTTATCCAGTTCATTAAGATTTTTTCTCCGGTGATTTCATTCAATAAATCTAAATGGACAATTTCTCCCCTGAATAAGGTTCAGAAATTTATACTACTATTATCAATGTATTCATCGGGGTCAAATTTTTCAGGCTTTTCAATATTTTCATAAGAGAGGTGAGGTTTTATGTTTAGAGTAAAAAAGGGAACCATATTATTTAACCTTATTATTATTTTAATCTTCATTTCGCTAATCCATTCATTACCTGCCAATGCTCAATTTTCAGGTATTGCATTTAATCCCATTGTCCAACCATTCGGATATGGTGAACTGTGGAATCCCTTGTTTACCAATCTGGATTCCGTGTTTACGCCTTTCAGTTTTAATTCTTTTGGTTTGGGTTACCCCCTTTTCAATCTTAATCCTCTTAGCAACAATATCTTTTCAAACCCTTTAAATTTTCTCCTTCAGCCGGCTATTTCGCCCTTGTCGATTTTTAATTCATTACCCATATCCAACTATTTGTCATTTATTCAAACACCATATGGAGGCCTGAATATGGGCACGGTTATGCCAAACCTTTTGAGCCCTTCAATAGCTTCACTTACGGTACCTTCCCCTATGCGAATGAGCGCTCAGGCAGGAACATGGATAGGTACGTGGCAAAGCAACTTTATCGCCTTCATAATACTTTTCAATTCAGGCACCATGAACATGACTTTGATTGAAGATTTAACCCTGAATACCCTGGATGGAACAGCCATTTTAAATGGCAGCCGTTTTGCGAATACTCTCTTTAGTGTAAGAGGGGTGCTGACTGATCCTACTAATTTCATTTTAGAGGGTATCGTTTCTACCGGAATCGCCCTGGTTTTGAATTGTATACTTACTTCTCCAACCACAATGACAGGCTCTTACACGGTTACATCCGGTTTTGGCGGTCAATTGCTTGATACAGGTGTTTTTAATTTGACGCTTGTGTAAAACTATATCCCTTTTGGGATTGATGTAAGCTGTTTAGGCAGCCCAGGGGGTGTACTATGTATGACCTGATCTCCAAAGAAATCAATGGAGGGATTTATTAATGAAAAAAGGAATAGGGTGGTGCCGGAGATTCGCAAAAGCCTTTATAATTATTATTTTTATTTTTTTTGCCTCCGAAGCAAATGCTAAGGAAGCATTTGGCCCGAAGATCGTTGATGTAACGACAAAGGCTTTCAGTGTGATATGGACAAT
This sequence comes from bacterium, assembly GCA_049472335.1. GTDB lineage: Bacteria > SZUA-182 > SZUA-182 > DTGQ01 > JAFGSM01 > JBLIRM01. The sequence goes on from JBLIRO010000019.1 coordinate 36,733, forward strand.
AACTGACGGCGTCTATACGAGTTGTGGAATAAGGTTTTTTACAAGTGATAGTTATGACGTTGAAAGATCGGATATAAATCCATCACAGATTATTATCGAAACCGATCCCGGTTATCCGGGTGAGAAGGGAAAACAATATGGACTCGCAAAGTTGAATGTGGTTGGTCTTAATAACAATACTAAATATTACTTCAAGGTAACTCAAAATGGGGTATTACTTGATTTTTCCGGTATAATTGTAACAGAATCGCTCAGGGGGCTAAGTTCAACCGATCCAGGTCAAAGTGATATTGTGAGCAACGATATTGTTCATAGGGCTGTATATAAATCCGATGGCACAAGCCCGGCTCTGGGCGCTTTGGTCCTGGCGGATATTTACTCCCATGACGCAGATTTGGATACAGATCCTCCTTTGAGCGATTATCCCATTTCAGCCTGGGTCGGGGAAGGAATGGCCGGGGATGAATCTTCCACGGAATATAATCCCAATAATATTTCGTATATACAATATGCCGCAATTAACATGAATAACCTTTTCGGCCGGGATAAATTTCCGCTTAGTCTGCAAGGAGATGACCCCTCCACACCAACTATTAATGAAGGGGAGATTATCAGATTTACCATAGTGAACGGGGAGCAGGATGTTTTTGGTCAGGACCCTTGTAAACACTGGTTTATAAGTTACGGACGCATTGATAATATTGATATGGCAAACGGAGAAAAGATAACTACCGCAAAGATTTCTGCGAGTTTCAGATTTAAGGAAGGTGTAAATGCCTTTGCCTTCCCTTTTACCATTACTCCTTCCGGCTATACTACAGAGATCCTTTGGAATATGATTGAAGATACAGAAGGAAAACAAGGGATCGTGGAATCGATATACGTGTTTGAAGATAAATCATGGATTGAAACGTACAAGACCTTCGACCCGGTTTTGGGCTCACAATTTGTAAATATAAAGAATATACAAACTGGTAAAGGGATATTTATTATCTTGAACCAAGGCATGACAAAAGAAGTGACTTTTTACGGGAAACCTGAGTCAGCGGGCATAGATCTTTATGCTGATACTGCAAATGTTGTTTCATTGCCCCAGTTACCGGTCTATTATGAAACAGGTAATCTCATAAATGATATCGAGTCTTCAGGGGCCGGGGAAAATAGTATTGAAAATATATGGTTTTATGATAATGGATGGAAAAGAACCTATAAAATAAACCATCCTGTTTTTGGCGTCCGTATACAAAATAGTGTGCCAATGTCTAACACAAAGTTCTATGTTGTCAAGTTCAGGGATGTTGAGAACGACCTGTTAAATTTTGATCCTTTTGAGACAAAGAAAAGATCGAGATTTCGATCCTCCAATCTGGTTTTCTTTTACGAATAAAAAGGTTACATAGATTAACTACTATGTATTTATGAGGATTTTTAAATGAATCCATCAAAATTAAGTCACTGTTTTTCTTTAATAATATCAAAAATAATATCAAAAGAGGACTTGAAATGAGTATAAAAAAAGATCCGGGATCAAGATGGTTATGTATTGTTTTTTTATTATCCCTTTTGTCTTTTTCCTCATTAGCTTTAGCAGGAATCCCCGTAGGCGAAGATGTTTATATTTATAATGTGGATGTTGGCAGTTTTAGTATTTTATGGCAGGTTAATGTTCCGAGCACGTGTTCGATTCGTATTTTTAAAGACTTAGAAGGAACGGATGAAGTACAGGGATATACCATTATTTCAAATACAAACTTGTCATCTGCGGCCCAGGCAAGAGGCCTTATGCAGGTGGATGTAAAAGGGCTTCCTTCGACAGAGTCCATATATTTCATTCAGACTATTTCAACAGAGATAGATACAGGAATAACCCATGTTTGGCCCGGTCCCGGCAATTTGTTTTCAGTAAAAACAGAACCCTTTATCATCGATATCCCCCCTGATAACGGCTTGTTGGATCTTGTCTTGTATAATTCAAACGATATGGATACCAATAATCCTCTTGAAGGCTTGATTACGGATGGCGTCGTAGCGATAGTGGATGCCGGGGGAAACTATCCGGTCTCTTCGAACAATAACGGATGGCCTCAGGAAAATTTTGATGATTACTATTCGGTTTTGATAGATTTTTCAAGGCTTCGTTTAGAAAACAGCTATTTGGATTGGACATTAGAACCTGCAAATCAGGTTGTCACGATCATGTGTTTCGGAGGCCTTGTTCCTGATGTTGGCCTCGGGTATCGGATCATCGAGACATTCTATCCCAAGGGCATGACCGGCTCCCGTTTGGGATGTCTGTCTGATTATGGAATAAATGATTTGGATGGTTGTGTTTATACTTCATCCAACAAGGTGGTTCTCTACGAAAATACCCCTCCGATTATAAAGATGGATCCATTAGGGCCGGAATTTTTTGTTGATCAGAATGTCCCGTTGATAATTAATGTTTGTGCCAGAGATCCTGAAGAAGAATCGATTACAGGCATTTATCTTCAGGATGCCCCTGCCGGGATGCAGATTGAATTCCCTAACCCGTCGGATGCCAATTGTGCAATTATCTCTTGGATTCCTCAGCAAGGGGGTATCTATAAGAATATCAGGATTGCCGCAACAGACGGAATAACCGTCCCCTCCCTAAGGACGTTTATGGTTTTTGTACATAATGGGCCTCCCTCTTCCCCTGATGTTTGCATTGAACCCCAAGCCCCATATACGGATCAGCCCTTGAAATGTACAGTAGATCGGGATTCGATCCTCAATCCGGACCCTAATGATACGGTCTGGTTCGACTATAGATGGTATGAGTCTGCGACTTCCCCTATACTTATCTTTGAAGATCTCAATAGCTTTGAATGTTTAAGCACTCTTGACAGTTCATATACCATGAAAAACAAGGATTATTTTTGTCTTGTTACTACACACGATAAGGATGGTAGCGCAGATGAAGTACAGACAAAAACCGTTACTATCCTTAACTCTCCGCCTTTGTCCCCTGTCCTGGCGGAGATTCTCCCTCCAAGTATTATGGGCTCGATCCCCGGTGCGGACAAAGACCTTGTATGTATCGTCGTTAATTCGATTCCGTCTGATAAGGATAATGATCAAATAAAATTACAATTTAACTGGTATAATTCCGACGTCCTTGTTCATTCTGAATTATTGGATGGCAATCAGGGCATATTGGACCATACATTCACGGCTGTTGATGAAACATGGTCATGCAAAGTGGCAGCCTGGGATGGAGAAGCCTATAGCCCATTAATCGAAAGTAATTCAATAATCATAAAAGATAGGGATTTTGATGGTGTTGGGGATTTTTTTGATAATTGTGTGTATGTTCCTAATATCAACCAGTTGGATTCCGATGATGACGGAGTTGGGGATGCCTGTGCAGATATCACATTTGATTTGAATCTGCCTGAAGGCTGGAGCATGATTTCGCTCCCTGTATTACCGAAAAATACTTTCGTTTCAAATCTTTTTCCTGGCGCCATCGTTGTTTACAGCTATGAAAAGGAAAATGGTTATGTCCGGGTAACAGAGAACGAAAACCTGGTTATCGGAAAGGGCTATTGGATATTTTGCGATGAAGAAAAAAGCTATGGACTTACCGGTCAGCCCATTCAAATATATTCCTATACAGTGTATGAGAAGGGATGGAATATTATCGGCGGGTGCACATCCTCTTCAAGGGCATCATCGGAAAACTGCAGCATTAGTGTGATTTATAATTATACCAAAGACTACGGATACAAAAGGCTCCCTGTCTCAGAAAGCATGGAACCAGGAAAAGGATTCTGGATATATATTACCGATATTACGGATCAGGGCCGCTTGAGTGTAGCAAGGGAGGCATTCTGAAATACCCTTTTTTTGTTTTTTTGGGTATTTTCCGGGATTTCAATAATGAACCTGGTTCCTATCATAAATTTTGACTGAAAGCTGATTTTGCCTTTGTGATTTTCTTCTATTATTCTTTTTACTACATAAAGCCCGATACCTGTACCTGATTTTTGTGATGATTTAGTAGTAAAAAAGGGTGCGAATATCTTTTGTTTGTTTTCATCTTTGATACCGATACCATTATCTGAAATTTCAATTGTTGAAATTTTTTTGTTTTTTGATAAGCTTAATTTGATTAGAGGCTCGAAATTTACCTTTTCTTCATCCATTATCGGGAAATCCATCTTTTCTTTTATTGCCTCATAACAATTATCCAGGATATTATAAACACACTCCAAAAGTTGTGATTTTACCCCATAAATCAGATCTGAGGGGTCGACTTCCATTTCCAGAGGAAATTCCCTGATTCGATGTTTTACAAGAAGTAAACCCAGAGAGGTATTGATTAATTCTTGTAAAGAAAACCACGAGAAATAGGCTTCCTTTTCTTCAGTGCGGGCAAAATTAAGGATTCCCTCCAATATTGCATTGGTTTTTTTAACATTATTTATCAATGAATCTCCTGTTTCGGACAGATATTCAAAATATTTCTTTAGCTCATAATTTTCTTCTATGAGCTGAGGATGTTTTTCCCAAAAGGTGCTTGTCTCAAACTTTAAACCTCCCGTAACAACAGAAAAAAAGTTGAGCCGGTTCTTCATCTGGTGCGCCACACCATCGGCCATACCACCGATTGATGCCAGCTTTTCTGCCCGAAAGACCCTTTCTTGGTCTTTACTGAATTTTACCATGAAAATACAATGATCTATCGCAAGTGCTGCCTCCCGGGAAAGGATTTCAAATACATCAATGTCTTCTTCCGTGTAAAATGTGTGGTCCTTTTTTTCACCTAATATTAAAAAACCCAGGAGTTCATTATCAATGAATGCAGGTACGACTAAATGAATATGTTTGTCTAAAGATGAATTTAAAATGTGCTCGATATCTTCATAATGCAAGGATGTTTTTTTCTCTTTAAGAAGTTTGATCAAAGGATGTTTGACAGAAAAAGCCAAATTTTTTGGAAAGTCTTTATATCCTCTTATTTTTTTTAAAGTATAGTTTTTGTCATTTTTATATTTCAGAAAAAAACCGGCAAATTCAATACCGACTTTTAGTTTTATTATGTCAGTGATAAATTTCAGAAGCTTATCTAAGTCATGTTCCCGCACCATAGCCTTTCCAGCTTTAAGAAGAGCCTTTTGATACAATCTTTGCCTGGCTAAAAGGATGTTTTCCGCTTTTTCCTGAAAATAACGGTAGATTAAAGGCCCCGGTGTGGCGAGGACTACTGCCAGGGAGGTAGAAATCAAGCCTGATTTCGTATAATAGAGAATCAAAAAAGGGATTCCTAAAACGAAGATATAGACGAACAGTATTATCCCCGCCCGGTTAAAGGCTATTTTTATATCAAGCAAGTGATATTTTATTATGGCATAAGTCATAATAATTGGATAAAGAGCAATGGCAAGATTTAAAAAAGGGTAAACATCTATTTTAAAGACAGGCAAAAAACTAATAGATCCTCCGGAAAATCCTATAAAAGTTGCCAGGAAGAAATACTGTATTTGTCTTTTTTTGGTACCTTTGGCTTTTTTATGAGCATTATATAATTCATAATGGGCATAAATTATTACAAGCCCGAAGAATATTACAAAGGGTATATAAATAAGACCTGGAGGTGAATCATAGTAAAAACTATCAAATACATATCGCATATTAGAAATAAATTTATCAGTAAACAAGTTGCAAAATAAAAAGATAAAACTAATTATATATGTAGCTATGGTTATTTTGGGTTTTTTAATCTTTAAAAAGGTAAAAACAAAATGCAGGAAAAAAACCGGCATCATGATAATGCCGATATGGGCTACTTTCCAATACAGAAAAGCGCTTTTTATATCTTTTGTTATACCTATCTTGGCCCCGCCGAAGCCCCAGATTGCAACCTGAATAGTAAAAAGAAACCATAAGATATTTATTTTATTGTTTTTATTCTTTAAAAATACAAACAATCCGAATATGAAGCTTGTTATTCCTATTAAAATACCCAAAGATGCAAAAAGGTTCATATTTATATTCTATCTTTAATTATTTCGAATATTTTTAAATGTCATGCTAGCTTTTGATAATTTCTTTTGGTAATTTATATTCAGAGAGATATTTCGATAATAGTTTCAATATTTCACTTGATGAAACACTATTCTTCATTTTTTCAGAATATCTAACAATAATTCCCTTTTTTCTCTTTTGTTTTTCGTTGATAATAATATCTTCAATAAATATTCCATCTATATGTATCTTGTGATTTAGCTCTAAAATAGTTTTAATCTCATTCAGATCAACTGTTATGCCGTTAATCTTGGTAATGCTTTTTTTTAATCCTTTAAAATAGACATAATTTTTACTATCGATCAGGCCTAAATCTCCGGTATGGAAGAAATCGGACTTAATTACATTTGAAGTCTCTTCGGGTTCTCTATAATATCCTGTCATAACAGAAGGGCATTTTACGGCAATTTCTCCTATCTCACCGGTTTTACATTCTCTGCCTTGTTCATCTATTATTTTTATTTGAACATCATGTCCCGTAATACCTATTGTCTCCGGCCTGTTCCCCCATCTCGGATTACAAGTCACGGGTAAGGTTTCTGTGAGGCCATATCCCTGGATTATTTCTATCCCCAATTCGGATTTGATTTTAGCATTTAAATCACAAGACATTAATTCAGCACCTGATATCCCAAATTGTACTGAAGAGATATTATGTTTTCTATTGTCATAGTGCTTTAATAAAAATTCATACAATGCAGGCACACAAACGAGTACATTTACTTTATTTTTTTCAATCATATGAAAAATCTTTTTGGGATTTATTCCTTCTAATATAATTATCGTCGCTTTTGCCAATAAAGGAACAATTATACAACCTACTAACGGGAAGATGTGCGAGAGAGGCAGAACTAATAAAATCCTCATGTTTTCTTCTATCCCTACTAATTTAATATACCGAATAGCGCCATGGATATAGTTGTTATGTGTTAGCATGGCCCCAAGTGGATAGCCATAACCACGATATGTATAATTAATACTGGCTATTTGCTTTGGACAGGCAGAAATTTTTGTGGATTTACATCCTTCCTGTTCAGCCATTTCATAAAGCTTATTAAAGGTATACAAAACTGTTTTTCCCAAATGTCCGTTTGTGTCTAATATGCCTCTATAGCTATGGTCCTCTCTAACCACTACTATTTTGTTTTTTAATAATGAAGGCCTTTTGGAAAGAAGTTTTTCAATAAGATCATATGTGAGAATTAAGCATTTAGGTCTACAGTTTTTAAATATTCTGGATAATTCCCAGCAAGTCATATTTAATTTTAAGGGAACTGCTATTGCGTTTAAATTGAGAATGGCAAAAAAACAGAAGATAAATTCTTTGCAATTGGGAAGAATAATAACAACCCTGGTATTTTTTTTTATCCCCATGGAGCTAAATATATTCGATAATGATTCTATCCTCTGCCATAGTTCCCAATAGGTTATTTCCTCTTCACTATCTATAAGGGCTAATTTTTCAGGGTGAGAATAGGCAATACCTTTAATAAGAGCGCACAGATTCATAGCTTTATTCCATTTCGGGGAGTAATAAAATTTTTATCCCTACAAAACTTAAACATAATATGCAAGACTTTTTTATCAATCTTTGGCCATTTAAAATAGGACCTTTTTAAAATATTCATGGCCTTTTTGTTATCATAGTAAATACCTTTTTGGTTAAGATAAGGTAAATATGGAGATAATAACATTCTTCTAAAGCCTTTAAGTTTTTCCATGTCAAAATCTTCTATTGGTATCCTTTCAGAGTCCTTGTAACAAAAAAACTCACTGGCTGTTTTAAATATAAAATCTCCTGAAACTTCATGAGTATTTGTCATATGAAATGTCTGATTAGGGCAACGATTATTAGTGAAAATGATATAAATAGCATCTGATAGATAATCTACAGGTACTATATTATATTTTGTATTTCCCCTTGCCGGGATTTGCCTATAGATTCCCAAAGAGAGAATCTGAATAGGCTGATATACCACTTTGAAATTTGTCGTATATCCGTTTTTAGCATCACCGACAATTATGCTTGGTCTAAAAATATTTACATTTACCCCTTTTGCCCTGTATCCTTGAATAAGTTTTTCCGCCTCAAATTTGGTTTTTTCATAAGTATTATTAAAATCCTGACCTATATCCAGATAATCTTCGTAAAATATCCCCTGATATTTTCCCGATACGGCAACTGTGCTTATATGATTTACTGATTCAAAGGATTCATTCTTCGTGCATAATAAAGCAAAATCAAGAATATTTTTTGTGCCATCCAAATTTACTTTTTTTATCTCATTATAATCCAGATTGAAATCAGTTGATGCTGCGCAATGAAATATATCAGTAACTTCTTTTGATAATTTTTCTATTTGTTTTTTGGTCAATCCAAAGTTTGGTTTGATAATATTGCCATCAATAATATCAATACGATCCTTTAAAATAGTATATTTTTTAACATCGTAATTTTCTTTTAATAACAAGTTAATCCTGTTTTGGGCTGTCATTGATGCATTGGATCTGACCAGGAGCGTTACTCTTATATCATCATCATTTAATAAACGCTTGACAAGTTGCAAGCCCAAAGAACCTGTTCCGCCTGTTATCAATATGTTTTTCATCTGAAAATTCCTGTTAAATTTTTTAATTATTTTCAGTTAATATAGGCTTCAACCTGAAAATCATCTTCGCCCCGCCATCTACTTATTTTTTTTCCTTTCTAAATGTTCTTCGATAAGACACATCATGTCTCCAACACTGACTATTTCAAATGCCTTATTTTCATCAATCTCGATATCATATATGGTTTCTATAGCTGCTAAGGTTTCCATGGCCATTAAAGAATCAATTCCAAGCTCTTCCCGGATCAGTGTATCTTCCGAAAAATAATCCTCATCCACCCTTGTTATTATAGATAATGTCTGTTTGATTCTTTTTCTGTTTTTGATAGATTCTTCAAGTTTCAAAGTACTTATCTCTTTAAGATAAGAGGATAGAATCCCTTTTTCATCCTCGTTCATATCAATAAAACTAATACCGAATGCATATTTATTCTTAACTGGTAGACCTTTTAGATTATAAATCCAGATTATTTTACCTCTTGTATTGAGAATGCAATTTTTTTCCGATAAAAATAAACCGAGATCAAGATCCTTTTTTTTACTTATACATTCATTGAGGAAAACGTCATCATCGATTGTTGCACTAAAAGAAACTCCTCCCATGCCCATATTTATGGTCTTTGTTCTGTATCTTTTTTTAGAATTATGTAAAGATTCTCCTCTGTATAAATCGAATTCGATTGGAATGGCTTTTATCAGACGTTCATGACGTCTTCTGTCAGGCTTCCCATTAAGAGCCAATGCAGTAATACCCCCTTTTTGTTTTAGTCAAGTATGCCTATAAACAATCTATATTGATTAAGGCTTGTTAGAGAGTTGAAATATTGTAACATTTTGATCTTTTTTAAATAACCAACATTTTGCAAAATATAGACCTTTTATTTATAATCGGCTTTTTTAAAAATTTTTAATAAAAAATTGTCATCAGGAAAACTCGCTTTACGAATTTAAAAAATCGCCGTTTTTTTAACCTCGGAACGACAATAAAAAGTTACACCCCTTTAATTTGTGTAAATTTATAGGATTTGATTTGTCGAATCACACAGAATCCGGCACGGAAAAGGATCTTTAAATATAGTTGTAATATTAATGATCAGAGCTGCCACTTTTACAGTCTCATTTCTCATTTACAGCGTCCGGTGTATAATCTTTACTAGTATTAAATATTTATTAAACTACTTAGATTTTAATACTTGATTTTTGAAAAATATCTTTATATAATTGATGATAAAAATATCAAAACTAAGTATCTTAATGACATAATATAAGTACTTTTACTTAAATTCTTTTCTGCTCAAAATTGATTTTTTTACTTATGATTTTAATTTCCTTGATGAGGGAGGCCAAATTATGGGATTGAAAGATATTTTTATGGATCAGGAAAGCACCTTTAGGGCTTATTATAATGAGTTGATGAAAAAGAGTAATGAAAATCTTATGAAGATGGACAGTGAACTTCCTCCTGCCCGGCAAGACTGGAATGATACTTTGAACCTCCATGGGGTAACACGCCGTGATTTCTTGAAGTGGTCATCCATTATGGGAACTTTATTGATGTTTCCCCCCATTTTTAGTTCTAAAATTGCAAAGGCTGCCGAGATGAGTAACCGGCTTCCTGTGGTATGGCTTAACTTCTCGGAATGCACCGGCTGTACGGAGGCCCTTCTCAGAACATCTTATCCCAATATCGATGAAATTATTCTGGAAACCCTGTCTTTAGAGTATCATGAGACCCTTATGGCCGCCTCCGGTTATCAGGCTGAAGAGTGTTTACAGGAGGCGCTGCATAAATATCCCGGTAAATTCATTTGTGTTATAGAAGGTGCAATTCCCATGGCAATGGAGGGCAAATATCTCACCATAGGGGCAGAGGGTAAAACAGGTCTTGAAATAGGCAAAGAGGTTACTTCAAAAGCTGCAATGGTTATATGCATTGGGTCCTGTGCCGCTTTTGGCAATATCCCCGCGGCAAAGCCAAATCCTACGAATGCGAAAGGGATCAGCGACGCGTTGGGAATTCCGGTTGTCAATATCCCCGGGTGTCCTCCAAACGGAGCCAATTTTGTGGGTACAATACTGCATTATCTGCTTTTTGGTTCAATGCCTGCCCTGGACAACCTGAATCGCCCTGTCTGGGCGTATGGGAAAAGGATACACGATTTTTGTGAACGTCGGCCTCATTATGATGCCGGGGAATTTGTCGAGGAATGGGGTGATGAGTATGCAAAAAAGGGATGGTGCCTTTATAAGGTAGGATGCAAAGGGCCTTACACTTATTCAAATTGCAGCAGAATACGCTTCAATCAAGGGATATCATGGCCTGTAATGGCAGGGCATGGATGCATAGGTTGTACTGAGCCTGCTTTTTGGGATACCATGGCGCCATTGGAAAAACCCGTCCATGAGGCCGCCATTCTTCCTCCCTTTGGCGGTATTGAATCAACCGCTGACAAGATAGGTATCGGTTTGACTGCGGCAACAATTGCAGGTATTGGGATACATGCCATTGGGAGCGCCCTGAGAAAACCCGGCACCGAAAAAGGTGCTAAAGAAAAAGATTAATATTAACAGCTGGTTAATATTTTTAAAAAGGGAGAAAAGAGAATGGCTAATAAGATTATAATTGATCCGATAACACGAATTGAAGGACATTTGAGAATAGAGGTAGAGGTTGACAATAACAACCGAGTTAAAGATGCCTGGAGCTCTTGCACGCTCTGGAGAGGGATTGAAACCATATTAAAGGGAAGGGACCCAAGGGATGCGGGGTATATAACTCAAAGATTTTGCGGGGTTTGCACCTATTCCCATCTTGAAGCCGGGACATTGGCAGTTGAAAATGCCATCGGTGTCAAGCCGCCCAAAAATGCAAGGATAATAAGAAACCTCATTAAGGGAGCGCAGTACCTGCATGATAAGATTGTTCATTTTTATCATCTGCATGGCCTTGACTGGGTAGATATAGTCAGCGCCCTTTCCGCTGATCCCAGAAAAGCAGTGGACCTGGCCCGAAATTTTAGTGAAGATCCTTATAATTGTTCGGTCACCCACTATCAGTCGGTACAAAAACGCCTTAATTCTTTCGTTCAATCCGGACGTTTGGGCCCCTTTGCCAATGCCTATTGGGGTAATGATTCTTATAAATTTCCCCCTGAGGCAAATTTAATAATAGCGTCCCATTATCTGGATGCCCTTTCAGTGCAAAGGGTGGCTTCTCAGATGATGGCTATCTTTGGCGGGAAAAATCCTCATCCTCAAACACTGGTAGTGGGGGGTGTTACAAGTGTAATGGACGCGCTGGATGCAAACAGGTTGGGGGAATATCTCTATAGGCTTAAGGAAGTCAGGAAATTTTATGAGACCGCTTTTATGCCTGATACGTTACTTGCAGCTTATTACTACAAAGATGAGGGAGTGGCCGGTATAGGAGAAGGTGTAAAGAATTATATAGCCTATGGCGGTTTCCCGTTGGATGACGGTTGGAATGAGACCCTTTTCCCCAGAGGTATTATAATAAAAGGGGATTTGAGCAGGGTGTACGATATAGATGAGAATAAGATTACAGAAGATGTAACCCATTCCTGGTACAAAGGGAAAGACATATTACACCCGTCAAAGGGTGAGACAGTGCCTTATTATACGGGATTCGACAATGATGGATATTTGAAGGGGGATGAAAAATATAGCTGGATAAAGTCGCCCCGTTATAATGAAGTGCCTATGGAGGTAGGGCCTTTAGCCCGTATGCTGGTAGGATATGGAAGAAAGGATAGCAGAATAAAGCCCCTTGTTGACCATTGCCTCGATTTAGCTCAGATTCCGGCATCCGCTCTTTTTTCCACTCTGGGAAGAACCGCTGCAAGGTGTATTGAAGGGAAATTGGTCGCGGATAATATAGAGAGTTGGGTTATGGATCTGGTAACCAACCTAAAGGGGGGAGATCAGCGGACATGGACGCGTTGCGACATACCCGATACGGCAGAGGGCAGAGGTATGACCGAGGCCCCAAGGGGCGCTCTGGGGCATTGGATAAGGATCGAAAACAAGGTGACTGCAAACTATCAGGCCGTTGTCCCGACAACATGGAATAGCTCCCCCAGGGATGAAAGGGGGCAAAGGGGCCCCTCAGAGCAATCATTGATCGGTGTCACGCTTTCAAATATCGACCAGCCCCTGGAAATTATCCGGACCGTTCACTCATTCGATCCATGTGGGGCATGTGCGGTTCATATTATCGATCCTCGCACAGACAACATTAAAGAATTCAAGATTCAGTAAAGGGGGAATGAGATATGGCGAAAAAAAAGGAGGTCCCGAAAAAATCCATGCGTATAGCTAAAAAACACTGGTCCATTGCCATGTGTATCAATCACTGGGCAATGGCCGTTGCTATCGTTATCCTTATTATAACGGGCTTCTATATAGCCGAGCCTTTCACGGTTGCAGCCGGTGAGACATGGCATAAATATTTAATGGCCAACATGCGTTTTATTCATTTGGTTTTTGGTTTTATCCTGACAGCGCTGTTTATCTGGAGGGTTTATCTGGCCTTTTTCTCACGCTTCCATGCAGATTGGAAGGAATTCTTCGCCTGGCTCAATTTTAAAAATACGTTCCATGCTGTTAAATTTTATACATTAATCACTACAGATCCCCCTGAGCATACAGGCCTTTATGGTTCCTTACAGTCCGCAGCCTATCTCTTTCTTTTATCCATGGTGTGTATAATAGTCATAACAGGCCTTATCCTTTATGGCGTCCTATATCAAGCAGGACTAGCAAAATTAGTTTATTTGGTCTTACGCTCCATAGAAGGATTTATCGGGGGATTGGCCGGGACACGATTAATACATCATGCCCTCACATGGATATTTATCTTCTTTATAATCGTGCATACATATTTGGCCTTCTGGTATGATGCGGTATTTAAACAGGGTACGATTTCTTCTATCATCAATGGACGCATATTCGAGGAAACAAAAGAGCAAGACTTGAAATAGATAATTAATTTTTTATTCCCGCTCCAATCAATTTGAGTGTGGGAAATGATCTGTTCTCATTTCCCACGCTCCTTCCCTCAGTAGCCTCTTTTTTTCAATAATTTTAAATAAAAAATATTTTTATATTAATAAAGTAATATTTTTTTATTGACAAAAACACTTTTTGTGAATATACTTATTATAGATATTTTATAAGATCAAATCCTCTTTTTTAAAAATCCTATCGGGTATTTTAATTATCCTGTGCGAATAAAAGACTCATAGCTAATTCATCTGTTCTCGTTCAATTAAGCAGGGCGGAGGATATATCAGAACAGAGGATCATTAGGATCATAATGCATTATAAAAAGTCATTTAATTGTATAAAATAATTTTTTCTTAATATTCATGTCTTATTGCGAAAACATATTTTTGGAAATTCCGGAAAGGATTTATTTTTTCGATAAGGGGATCCGCTTTGAATGTCAAAGATGCGGTGCATGTTGTACCGGAGAACCAGGAGCGGTTTATATTGATATAAATGAATCCGGACTCATTACAAATTTTCTTGGTATGAAACACCAAAGCTTTAGAAAAGAATATCTCCGTCGACTTGGAAACAGATACAGCATTCGGGAAGATTCCCGGGGAAGATGCGTATTCTATAATAATGGATGTGTTATCTATAACTTACGGCCGAATCAATGCAGAACCTATCCCTTTTGGTTTCGGAATCTAAGGGCAGAAAACAAATGGCGAAAGGTTGTTCAGGAGTGCCCCGGTATTGGAAAGGGACGTAAATATCTAAAAGAAGAGATCCTGAAACTTTTAAGATCTTCGTTTCATTAATCCCTTAAGGTATTGGCCAATTTATTCTTTAACAAATAATAAATACTTTTTTAGTATTTATTTTATATATAATTTAAACTTCAAGGAGCCCGGTGTTAAAGACATTATAATATGATATCTAATAGTATGATAGGAGGGTCGTGACCATGTTAAGAAGCAGAAAGGGTAAACGAAATGTAAGGGTTTTTGAGCGAATCATCCCTGTCCTTATAGTACTGATATGTATTTTGCTTTTCCGGGGAACTGGTATTTGTGCAGGTGGTATGGGGGGAATGAATGATGACTGTTCAAGTAATTTTGATTGCTCAAACAGATATTTTTGCGAGAAGGATCTTAATGATTGTGCCGGGGATGGGGTATGTGAGGAAAAGCCAAGGTACTGTGCTGAGGTATCGCAACCTATATGCGGTTGTGATGGAATCACCTATCCCAATGAATGCGAAGCCAGCAGGCGCGGGATAAGCACAGATTATACAGGGCAATGTATATCCTCTACAACAACACAATGTTCCGTTAATACGCAATGTCCCAATGGCTCCTATTGCCAGAAGAGTGAAGGAAATTGCACAGGGCAGGGTGAATGTGTGTCTAAGCCGGCCTTTTGTGCCCAGGTTTTGGACCCGGTGTGCGGATGTAATGAAAACACCTATCCCAATGAATGCCAGGCAGCCTTAAATGGTGTCAACGTGCTTTATGAAGGGGAATGTAGCCCTGTTACAAAAAGCTGTGCTAATAATAATGATTGCCTCCCTAATTTTCCTGGTTATTACTGCCAGAAGACTGATGGAAGCTGTACGGCGCAGGGTACATGTGCACCCCGGCCAACTGCCTGTGTCCAGATTTATGACCCGGTCTGCGGATGTGATGGAGCTACATATTCTAATAAATGTGAAGCCGAGATAAAGGGTGTGAACGTTGCTCATAATGGGGAATGCCAGCCTGGCGGAGGGGTCACTTGTACCAACAATAGCGGATGTTCGGGAAATTCCTTTTGCCGGAAGACTGTAGGAAATTGTGGTGGCCAGGGGATATGCATATCCCGCTCTCATATGTGCCCCCAGATATTGGATCCTGTATGCGGATGTGACGGAAAAGACTATTCCAGTGAATGTGCGGCCGCCTCGTCCGGAGTGAGTGTAAATCATGAAGGTGAGTGTACACCCGGTGCGCAAACCTGCACCAGTAATAGCACATGTCCGTCTGGTTCCTATTGTCAAAGGACCTTTGGTAATTGTACAGCTCAGGGGAAATGTACACCCGCACCTCAGCAATGTCCGGATACGTGGGAACCGGTCTGCGGATGCGACGGAAAGACCTATGCCAATGAATGCTATGCTGCCGCAAACGGGATCAATTTGGATTCAATAGGTGAATGTTCGGCAGCGACGGTACCATGCACGGATAGTAGTTCATGCGACGCGGATGAATATTGTCAGAAAACCTCCGGGAAATGTGATACGGGAGAGGGGCAATGTGTTGTTAAACCCGGGGTGTGCCCGGATTTGTGGGCGCCTGTGTGCGGATGCGATGGAAAGACCTATCCAAATGAATGCCAGGCCGCCCTTAAGGGCATAAATGTAGATTATACGGGAGAGTGTGCAGGGACCGGTCCTGCATGTTTAAGCAGTAGCAATTGCCCTGTGGGCACTGTGTGTCAAAAGACACTTAGAAATTGCACGGGACAGGGTATATGCTCGCCTCCGCCTGCTTTATGCCCTGAGATATGGGCCCCAGTCTGCGGGTGTGATGGAAAGACTTATCCCAATGCATGTACAGCGACTTCCAAAGGGGCCAGTATTGATTATACAGGACAATGCTCCGGAAGCGGAACCCCGGTATCATGTACGGGTAATAGTGCATGTTCACCCGGCAATTATTGCAACAAGACACCGGGGGATTGTTCAGGAGAGGGCTCTTGTGTTCCGGTGCCTGAGTTATGCCCGAGTATATGGGAACCGGTCTGCGGATGCGACGGAAAAACCTATGCCAATGAATGTGAGGCTTCAAAGGTGGGGATAAATACTGATTTTACTGGGGAGTGCTCTGCAGCCGGAATGTGGTGTCAAAATAATATGGGATGTCCATCCTTTGCGTATTGTAAGAAAGATTCATGCACAATAAGTTTTGGAAAATGCACGATAAAACCGGAATTTTGTGTACAGGTTAATAGCCCCGTATGTGGATGTGACGGAAAAACATATTCCAATGCGTGTTTGGCCGCTGTCAGTGGAATAAACGTAAAATCCACAGGAACATGTCCAACGGTTCAGCCGCCTCCCGGATATCCATATGGCGGAATCATAGGCGGAATCTATGGCGGAGTTTTCGGTGGAATCTATGGCGGAATCATAGGCGGATACATAGGTGGTTATCCGTCTGGTGGGATCATCGGAGGATACATAGGCGGCTATCCATCCGGTGGGATCATAGGCGGATACATAGGCGGTTATCCGTCTGGTGGGATCATCGGAGGATACATAGGCGGCTATCCATCCGGCGGGATCATAGGCGGATACATAGGTGGTTATCCATTCGGTGGAATCATCGGCGGATACATAGGTGGCTATCCATCCGGCGGGATCATAGGCGGATATATAGGCGGCGGAGGAATCATAGGTGGAATTATCGGTGGTTACATAGGTGGTACATACCCGGGTTTCGGTTATCCTTATAACACCTCATCCGGGACAAGATTCCCGACCACCATTCAATAGCCGGATGAAAGATTGGTCGTGACAGCATTAAGGAATTGTCCATATAAAAAGCGAAATCTGCCATGGATTCAATACTTCCTGGTTAGACTTTGAATATAAATTTGAAGTTCCTGAGGTATACTTGAGTGCCTAAAGCTGAGGTGTTATATCTAATAAGTATTTTGATCATATTGGAATAGCACCTCTATCTTTAGGCACTTTAGGACTTACTTCCTGGATAATCTTCTCCTGTCTATAATACCATTATAAAATTAATCTATAAATTTAATCTATTGCTGAAAAAAATATAATCATGATATACTCATTTTGATAACTTAGGAAAATTTATTGAAGGTGTTTTTGGTAATTTTTTTGGAGATCCTTAACAAAAGGAAACATCCCTTATGAAAATCTTCCGGGGAGGCAGAATATGAGCAGCATAATACCAGATTCCATAGAATTGAAAGATTATAAACTTGAAAATATGCCGCTTCTCAAGAAATTGAGAGTAGGGCATTTTCTTGCTAGGGCTGAGGTCTGCATAGAACGATCAAAATATATTACTCAGTACCTAAGGGATTTGTCTTCACAGGACGATCCCATGGAAATAACCTATGCCAAAGCGGTGAATCATTTTCTTTCCAATAAGGCCCTACTCTTTTTTGATGATAACCTCCTGGCAGGGTCAACTACCTCAAAACCCTTTGGCGCCCCTGTTTATCCGGAGTTTACAGGTATGACCATATGGCCTGAGCTGGACAAAATAAGCACAAGAGAACAAAATCCCCAGATCCTTTCAAAAGAGGATGCGGATGAATTAAATTTCAACATCTTCCCCTATTGGATGGAACGAAATATCCTCGAATACACAAGAAGGGAATATAAAAATCCTAAATGCATGAAACTTTTCGAACAGTTGGTTTTTTTTCTGGCAACCAAATCGGGCTGCATTTCCCACACGGTGCCAAATTACAGGGTAGCCCTTGAAAAAGGATTGGAATATATGATTGAAGAAGCATCCGCGAAGGCAAAAGAGTTAATGGCGCAGGGAAACCTAAATGCTGAAAACAGACAAATGCTCGGGTTTTATCAGGCAGTTCAGATTGCGATGCAGGGAATAATAAATTATGCCAAAAATCTCAGCAAAAAGGCTGCCGAGCTTGCATCCGACGAAATGAACCCTTCCAGAAAGGAAAATTACCTGAAGATGGCAGAGGTATGCGATAGGGTGCCTGCAAAAGCTGCAAGGACATTCCGCGAGGCAATAAATTCATTATGGATTATTCAGGTTGCGATCCATGCGGAAAATATCAATATGGCAATGAGCCCAGGAAGGCTTGACCAGATTCTATACGGATATTACAAGGATGACATGGAAAAGGGGCGTTTAAGCATTAAGGAGGCAATGGAACTGGTCGGCTGCTTATGGCTGAAACTCACTGACAATACGAACCTTGTGCCCGAGGCCGCAGAAGAGCTTTTCGGCGGTGCAGGGACGGTGCCCGCGGTTACCGTTGGAGGTGTTGATGAAAATGGGGAGGATGCCGTCAACGATCTTACCTATATTATGCTAAGGGTAACGGAATTATTAAGGACCAGGGATCCGAGTTTGAACGCCCGTTATCATTATGAGAAGAATAAGGAAGAATACCGTGACAGGGTGGCAGAGGTAATAGCCAACACAGGATCTGCCCCCGCCTTTCATAATGACGTGGTTGATATTAAAACCCTTGTAAACCAGGGGGTAAAACTCGAACACGCAAGAGACTATTCCATAATCGGATGCGTGGAACTGGCTGTAAGCGGCAGGAGTTATGATGCCTCCAGCGCCATTATGCTTAATCTGGTGGCCCCTCTCGAGCTGGCACTGTATGACGGGAAAAGACCCATAACAGGGGATGATCAGATCGGGCCTGCCACAGGCGACCCATCCACATTCAAGGGCTTCGATGAATTCTGGGATGCTTTTACATCACAGTTAAAATGGTTAATAGGTGAAGCGGTCCAGCTCAATGAATATTTTGGCAGGGTGCATCAGAAGATAATGCCCACTCCCCTTCTTTCAGCGTTTTTCGAAGGTCCCATGGATAAGGGAAAGGACCTGATCTTTGGCGGGGCCTTGTATAATTCTTCAGGGGTAACACATATAGGTTTCGCCGATACGGTAGATTCCCTGAATGCCATAGAAAAAGCCGTATTCATAGACGGAAAATGCACCTTTGGTGAACTGATCGATGCCCTTCAGGCCGACTTTGAGGGGCATGAGAAGCTGCACCAATACCTTGTCAACAGGACTCCTAAATATGGAACGGAAGACCCTATAGCCGTTAAAAACTCACAAAGATTGGTCCGCTTTTTATTCGATTTGTATCAGAGCTATACGAACTATAGAGGCGGCAAATACAGGCCGGCTTACTGGACAATGACTAATCATGCGGGTCAGGGTAAGCTTGCTGCAGCCCTTCCCAGCGGCAGGAAGGCAAATAAGGTGTTTTCCAGCGGAATCACTCCGGTATCACAGGCAGCCGGAACTCTCGCCTCCTGTCTCAAGGCTGTGGGAGAATTGGACAGCCTTTGCATCCCCGGCGGAGAGGCATTGAACCTGAAATACTCCCATATTAAAGACGAAGATGATCTGAAGAAATTCGCGCAGGCAGTTGAGGCCTATTTCCTCTATGGGGGGTTGCATGTGCAATTCAATATCATGTCTTATGAGACCCTTCTTGACGCCAAGAAAAATCCTGAGAAATATCCGGAGCTTCTGGTAAGGGTATCCGGTTATTCGGCCTATTTTAAAGACCTGAACGAAGGTATGAAGGATGAGATAATCACAAGGACTGAATATGATCTCAAGACCGGAAAGGCTGTTCCTTTTCCTGAGTCTCATAGGTCGATGTTGGGTTATAAATAATTTAACAAAAGATAGGGGATGAGATGATAACCATTATTTTAAACTTTTTTACCCTTCGTTATTTCAGATTTATAAAAGCCAAAAAAAGATTCCTGGAAAACCTGGGGTCCGAATTTGCCGAAGAATTTCTTCAGTTGCTGCTAAATCTAATGAGCCTGATGTTTTTTTTAAATAAGGATTTCAGAAGAAACATCAAGGACTTCAATGCCAGATATCTTTTTAAGAGTAAGGACTCTCAGATAACTATTGCGGCGATTTTTAAGAATAACAAGATGAAGGTCTATGAAAAGGAAATAGATAATACTAATGTGACGGTTATATTCAAGAACAGCAAAGCCCTTATGAATTTTCTGCTCTCTCCCAAGCCGGATATACTTAATTCCATTTTGAAACAAGAGGTCGCCTTTGACGGCAACCTGAACTACCTTTATAAATTCATCTTTATGTCAAGACGCCTTCAATCGATGATAACCGGAAAGGCATGAGCAATAGCGAAGAACAACCGCTTATATTCGACATCCACAGGTTTGCTATCGATGATGGGCCCGGTATAAGGACCACGGTATTTTTAAAAGGCTGTACCCTTGGATGTGTCTGGTGTCAGAATCCCGAATCCATTGAAAGCGGTCCTGAAATCGCCTTTTATAGAAATCTGTGCATAGGAGGAGTCTGTGATGATTGCCTCAAAGTCTGCCCCAGAGGGGCCATTAGCCCTGAAAATGCTGAGAGGATCAACTCAGACAAATGCGGCAAATGCGGCAAATGCGTCGATATATGCCCTTCCACAGCATTAAAGACCATAGGGAAATATTATTCTGTACCTGAGATAACGGAGGTCCTTTTGGGGGATGCCTTTTTCTACAAGACTTCCCGGGGAGGGGTAACCTTTTCGGGGGGAGAGCCCACCCTTTATATGGATTATCTGGAAAGAATTATGAAGGCCCTTAAAGAAAAGGATATCCATATCGCGATTCAGACATGCGGAGTGTTCGGGATTTCGGAGTTTAAGGAAAGGCTGCTCAAATACATCGATCTCATATTTTACGATATAAAGCTTTTTGATCCCGGGTTGCACAAAAGATATACCGGAAGAGACAACAAAATAATCCTGGAGAATTTCATCGATCTAATAAAGGAACCCGGTATTAACATAATCCCGAGGGTGCCGCTTGTCCCTGAAATCACGGCAACGCGTAAAAATCTCCTTGAGATCGCCAGATTTCTCAGGGATGTCGGCTGCACCAGTTGTTTTCTGCTTCCCTACAATCCCGGAGGGATAGCTAAAGGCATCTCCATAAGAAGGCCTGTGCATCCAGAAGTCTCAAAGGAAATGATGGGATTTGAGGAGGAGGAATCCCTAAAAAAATTCTTCCATAATGAACTTACTGGGCAAGGCCCTCCATATTAAGTATTATATAATCATTATGGATGCTACTACATCAGGCCCACATGGGAATGACGCTGCCCCCTGTGGAATTATTGCTTTCGGCCAACCGTTCCGCATAAGCATTGCGCATTGCCCTGAATATGTTCTCATCTATTGCACCAATAAGATGAAAGAGGCTGCCAAAGGCTCCAAGGTTCAATGTATGCCCTGCTTCATGATCCATATGCCAGTTGCTCGAGGCCTTATCCACGAATGAAAAATTGCCCATATTGAAGGCCGTATCCAGAGGGTTCAGATTTCCGATAAGTCCGCCTTTCATGAAAAAAGTCCCTGTCTTCCAATCAACCTTAAGCCCTTTTATCTTTAAATATTCAACACTGAAGCCGGTGAAAAGGGCCAAAATAAGGTTGATGATATAAAAGATTAAACCAATGGCAACAATTAACCATGACATGGGAGATATCCATATAAGCCAGCCGAATAAACCCTGAAAGATCTCGCTTTGCGAAATAGGTGAAAAGACTGTCAGGGAGTTCCATGCTCCTAAGGCGATACCAATGATTATCGGCGCAGGCATCCCAACAAATAGTTTACAGAGTATAAAAGCCAGCAGTCCATTCAACGCGGCGTTCATTCCTATAAGCCAGCCCCGCATTACTTCACCGAATAGATTCCTTGAGGTAAAACGTGCAATGATGTAGAAAACTATGGACTCGATGATTACCGCTCCCAATAACCAGTAACTTATTCCTGTTCCGAAATAGAGGCCGACATTGGCCCCTGCCCCTAATATTAGTCCCAAAAAGGCCATCCCTGAATTCATCCCTTTCCTCCTTTCAGTTAAATTTGTTAAATTTGGGGACGTTGTTAACAAAGTTTACTTATTATTATGAGTTATTTTGATAGAACATATTCCAAATCGTATTATTTGTCAATATGTTATTATTTCAAGTGTATAATATTTCTTAAATCCGATCCCGCCTGATCCCTCAAGTTGTTACGAAATGTTTATTTCTCTATTGACTGAACAGAGTAATTAGCTATATTCTTTTATAATGAGGTCCGTTTTTTTGTTTACATCATAAAAGACCTAACCGGAATTTAAAATGAAACAATCTTTGAAAAAAAATATATATAAGGTCACCTGGGAAAACATGGCCCCGCCTTATAAAGACTATGAATATTTTGCGCATTGTGATAACTACCCTTTTCAATATAATGCTGACAAATTCAACCTCATCAATGCCTGGTGGCTCATTGAAGCTTCAACCCTTGTCTACGCGGAAGAGGATTTTGTGAGGGAGCAATTCAGCAAGGCCAAGTTAAAAGATGTAAGGTATTTTACTGGTGAAGATACGCAGTGTTTTGTTGCCGGTAATGCGGATTTTGCCATCGTGGCCTTCAGAGGCACAGAGCTCCGGCAGTGTAAAGGATGTAAAGATTTTCACAATATTATTGCTGACATAAAAACGGATCTGAAAATAAAGCCTGTGGATTCCGGCGGCAAGGGCAAAGTTCACAAGGGCTTCAATGATGCGCTTGACAAGGTTTGGGAGAAATTATGCAGCCACATAGAAGATCTTCATAAACAAGGCAAAACGGTATGGATGACCGGCCATAGCCTGGGGGCTGCCCTGGCAACCCTTGCTTCATATCGCTATGGTAAGGTTCAGGGCCTCTATGCATTCGGGTCCCCCCGTGTGGGGAATAGAGAATTTAAGAATGATTTTAAGATCAGGGCATACCGGTTTGAAAACAACAATGACATTGTTTGCAAGGTGCCGCCGCCGGGTCTGTATTTTCATGTAGGGGAATTGAGATATATAGGCAGCAATGGTTTGATTTATTCGAATGTAACCCCAGGTAAGAGATGGATGGATGAAATGAAGGGACGTTTAATGAATGTATTATATTCATTTTCATTCAGGCATGGTGGAGGTATTTTCAGGCTTGTCCCGGATGCAATGAAGGACCATGTTCCGGTGCTTTATGCCATACATATCTGGAACAATCTGGATGCCTAAATAAAATGTCCAGGGAAAGGATATTAATAGTAGAAGACGATCCGAATATCTCGCAGCTTGTCAAGTATAATCTGGAGAAGACAGGTTACACGTGTATTTTGAGCATAACCGGGGAAGCTGCATTAAGGATACTGAATAAAGAGAATATAGATCTTATCATTTTGGATATTATGCTCCCGGAAATGGATGGATTTGAGGTGTGCAGAAGGATAAAACAGAATCAGGACATCGCCAATCTGCCAATAATAATGCTCACTGCCAAAGGGGAGGAAATAGACAGGATAGTGGGACTTGAGCTGGGTGCTGATGATTATGTGGTGAAACCCTTTAGCCCCAGAGAACTGATCTTGAGAATAAAGGCCATATTAAAACGCGGTAAAATTCCGGATATCATTTCGGATATCCTTGTTGCCGGTAAATTAAAGGTGGACATTTCGAAACATAAAGTGACCTTTGATGATACCCCTATAGATTTGACACCAATGGAATTCAAGCTTCTTGTGACCCTCATGAAAAGAAAGGGACGTGTACAGTCAAGACATGTGTTGTTGTCGGATGTATGGGATATGGGTAGTGATGTAACCACCAGAACTATTGATACCCATATTAAGCGCTTACGGGAAAAATTGGGTCAGGCAGGGATATTTATAGAGACTGTGAGGGGCCTTGGATATCGATTTAGCGAAGAGGTTTAGTTGAGTACTTGCGAATAAAGATCCATTATAAAATTACATTTATCGTACTAAGCATCATTGCGGTTATCCTGTCTGGTATTTATCTCTACCTCAATCATAGTTTAAGAGAGCATACCTATCAGAGAATCAGAACCCATCTGCTCCAGGATATCTCCCTGGCCGGTACTTTTTTGGAAAGGGATTTTGACAAAGGTCTAACCTCTGAAGGATTTGATAAGATTGCCGATACAATCGGGAGGGATTTAAACCTAAGGGCAACAATCATTGCCCTGGATGGAACGGTACTGGGTGATTCAGAATTAAATATGAAAGATCTGCGGGAAATTGAGAACCATCTTTACAGGCCTGAGGTTCAGGAGGCATTACAGTCAAAATATGGTGTAAAAAGACGTTTCAGTACAACCATAAAGGAGGATATGCTCTATGTGGCAGCCACTTTTGGAAGGAAAGGCCCCCAGGGTATAATACGTCTGGCAATACCACTTGTCGAGATTGAACAGATATCCCATCAACTCAAAGAATTATTGATTATCTCACTTTTATGTGCCTTTCTTTTTTCGATCGTAATAGGCTATTTCGCTTCTTTAATGGTGACCAATCCATTAGAGAAGATGTCTTCAACCGTTCAGGAGATTGCAAAGGGCAATTTTTCAAAAAGGCTTTCCATCCTTACGGGTGATGAAATAGGCGATCTTGCCAGGGCATTCAACAATATGTCGGATCAGATAAGGGCGAAGATCGACGAGATTACAGCCAGTAAGTCAAGATTTGAGGCAGTGCTTATGAGCATGTTCGACGGTGTTATGGTTGTTGACGCAAAGGGTGAAATTTTATTGATGAATCAGCCCATTAAAGATATTCTCCTTCTCAGGGACGAGCCTGCCGGCAGAAAGCCCATTGAAATTGTAAGGAATATCGAGATACAGAAGATTGTTGACAGTGTATTGAAACTTAAAAAAGGTTTGGAATCCTGTGAAGTCTCTATCCTGCTTCAAGAAGAAAAAACATTTCTGGTGCAGGCCACTCCGGTTATCAGGGAATGTGCCGCTGAAGGCGCGGTTCTGGTCTTTCATGATATCACGAAGCTCAAGCGCCTTGAAAAGGTCCGTCAGGATTTTGTGGCAAATGTCTCCCATGAATTAAGGACACCTGTTTCGTGTATAAAGGGGTATTCCGAGACATTGCTTGAGGGTGCGCTGGATGATAAAGAAAACGCAAAGGATTTTCTACGGATTATCTATTCTGAATCAAACCGTTTGTCAAACCTGATTGACGACATACTTAATCTCTCTCATATAGAATCAGGGGGGCTGACACTGGATTTAAAATCATGTGATATCCCTTCCATTATCAATAAAGTTATTTCTGGATTGAAAAAACAAGCCGAAGATAAGTCTATCAAAATCGAAACCTATATTCCGGATGGAATCCCTAAGATTAAGGCTGATGATGCGAGGATTGCCCAGGTATTATTGAATCTCATTGACAATGCAATAAAATATTCGCAAGCGGGTAGTGCTGTCAGAGTATCGGTAGAAAATAAAAATGAACACATCCGGATAGAAGTATCAGATACCGGGGATGGGATACCGGAAAAGGATCTGCCGAGGATATTTGAGAGATTTTACCGTGTTGATAAGGCCCGATCCAGACAGCTTAGCGGGACAGGTCTCGGTCTTTCCATCGTTAAACATATAGTCCAGGCACATCATGGAGAGGTCTCTGTAGAAAGTATCTTGGACCAGGGCTCTGCATTCAGTTTTACGATTCCGAAAACATAACTGATGCCACTCAATGAATGCTATAAATAAGGTGGGTTATTCTTAAGAAGTGCTATTTTCAAGATTTTTAAGAAATTTGCTTGGTGCCAGAACCATAATCCCTGTTGTTGGAAAATCCTTTTTATTCCGTGTGATCAATAATTCGCAACCCATATGTATAGCGGAAAAATATTGAATTAAATCTTCGTAATCTTTTCCATGGATTGTTCTTGCCTGATGCAAAATGTCCTTCGTTAATGGAACAATTTCAAAATCATTGATAAGTTCATCAACAAATCCTTCCGCTATTTTTTGTCCTTTCATTTTCTTGATAATGTAATACAGGTTTGTTACAGAAATAGCCGAGATATAACCTTCTGTAATATCTTCTTTTACCAGAGTCCATATTTTCAGGCTATCGAAATAGAAAGGTTCTCTTTTTATGAGAACATCAAAGAGAATATTTGTATCAAGAAATATTTTCATATTTTTCAATACGATTATCAATAATAAATTTATCTCTCAACACCTTATAATCCTCTGAAGTATTTAAAATTCCAACCCATTTGTTAAGTGAAGGGTTTATTTGAAATTTTTTGGTTTTTTTTGCCTTTTCAATAAAGAATTCTTTAACAAGAGTAGAAATGGACTTTCCTGTCAATGTTGCTATTTCCCGCGCCAAGTCGCTAACCTCTTTGTCAACATAGAGAGTTAATTTTGTTTTCATGAAAAGTTCCTCCTACGTATCATAATATTATATTAACACGTATAAATATTAACGTCAATTTGTTTTAAATAGATCAATCAAAACAGCCTGCCAAAAAGTCAATATGTCAAATTAAAGGCATAAAAATATCCTGCCTAATAAAAAATTAACAAAATCTTAACATCTCTTTGATAATTTCTCCATAAAGATGTTCTAATTTAAATTGTAAAAAGTCAATCTTATTGGCTTTAAAAATTGTATAAAAGGGGGTGAAAAAGGATTTTTAATTTATATCTTGAAGGGGATTAAAATTTCATTTTCTTAAAAATATCTTATCAAGAAAAAGGAGACATAATAAATGAAGAAATTTTTTGGGGTATTTGCTCTTTTAAGTTTAATAATTTTGGCAGGCAGGCCTCAACTTTTTGCAGGTGAAATCGATATCTTATTGGATAAACTGGTTGAAAAAGGAGTCGTAAGTCCGATCGATGCTCAGATTATCAGAAAGGATCGGATTAAGACTGGATGCCTTAATGAAAGTGACTGATGGGGTCAAGGCGGGTGCAAGACTCGTCACCGGAGGTGACGATCCCCGGTCCACCAACCAGACACTGGAAGATACATTTTCAACAAAAGGGATACAGTTGGACAGGGCATATGTCAGCTATTCACCTTATTCTGCATCAACCCTTCTTTTGGGTAAATTTGGCGATCCCTTGTATAGTGCCCATGATCTGTTGTGGGATTCTGATCTTTCCTTTGAAGGAGGTGCGGCACAGTATGAGATTAATGCGGGTGAAAATATGGGTTTTTTCCTGAATGCAGGATTCTTTATCCTGGATGAATACACCAAAGAATCAGATCCTATGATGTATGCAATACAACCAGGGATGGCATGGCACATCACAGAGAAAGCAGATTTCAATCTGGGTGTCAGCTACTACAAATTTTCGAGAATAAAGGGACGTACTTTGAATCATTCTGCAGGAACCAATTCCCTGATGGATATTTCTCCGGATCCTAATGAGCCTAATGAGGTGTTAAAGTATGATTACAATTCATGGGGTGTGGACGCTGAACTGACGCTGAATAATATTTTTATGCTGCCACAGATCGTCTTGGTGGGTGAATATGTAAAAAATACGGATTCGGATATTGGTTCTGACGATGAAGGATTTTTAGCAGGTATTAAGATCGGTGCACCAAAAATAAAAGCCCCCGGTCAATGGCAGGCCTTTTATAACTACAGACGGCTTGAAAAGGATTCGTTCCTCGATGTGTTTCCGGATTCTGATTTTTATTCTGATAAAACCGGCGTAAAAGGCTATGAAGTTATACTTCAATACGGTTTAAAGCAAAATGTGATTCTGGGGCTTGATTATTATGAAACAAGACCAATCACCGGGTCGGATGGGTCCATACAGAATCTATTGCAGGTTGACCTGCTTTTCAAATTTTAGTCGGAATGATTTCAAGTGATAAGTAATATTACAGCATATAAAATTTTCTTTTTCGTAACAGAATTGTCACATTCCTATGTTATTAATTATAAGCAAGAGAAAAGTTTTAAACTGAATTAATGAGGAAAAGATGAGAAGGTATATAATCGTTTGTCTGGTGTTTGTTTTTTCATTTTTATTAATCTTTATGGTATCAATACAAAACGGATACGCAGAAAGCATGTTACAGATAAAGGGATCGGATACCCTGATCAATCTGGTTCAAAGATTGGCTGAAGTATATATGGAAAAAAATGAGGGCAAGGTAATCGCTGTTACCGGAGGCGGTTCAGGGACCGGGATTGCAGCGTTGATCAACGGAAAATGTGATATTGCTAACGCGTCAAGGCTGATGAAGGACAAAGAAGTGGATCAGGCAAACGAGAGAGGTGTTGATCCCAAAAGGGTTGTAATTGCCATGGACGGTTTGAGTGTTATTACAAACGCGAAAAATCCGATAACAAAACTTACCGTGGATGAAATCGGTAAGATTTTCCGCGGAGAGATTACCAACTGGAAAGAGCTAGGTGGTAAAGATATGCAGATTACCCTTTATGGAAGGCAGTCTAATTCAGGCACTTTTGAATTCTTCAGAGAGGCTGTGTTGCAAGGGGACTATTTGGATAAGATGAACCGGATGAACGGAAACTCTCAGATAGTGGAATCCATTAAACAGGATATGTCAGGGATTGGATATGTGGGGGTCGGATATGTAAAGGACGCTCCGGGGATAACAGTGATAAAAGTTGCTGCTGTAGCGGGTGCTGAATACGCGAGCCCACTTAACCCGGAAGATGTGAAAAGCGGAAAATATCCCATTGCCAGGCCCTTAAATCAATACACCAACGGAACCCCGAAAGGCCCTGCCCGTGATTTTATTGCTTTTGAGTTAAGCGAAGAAGGTCAGAAAATAGTCGAAGAAGAAGGTTTCTTCCTGGTGCCGTCTGAGTATGTTAAGTTTAATAATAAAAGCACGGGCTTATAATAGATGATTGCAGAGTGAAAAATTCCCTTTCTTCCATAGTGAAGAACCCTATGAGGACAGACATCAACTTTTTATATTAATGTTGATGTTTGTCCTCCCCCCCATACTCCCTATCCAGAGCCACGGGAGGCAGAGATGATAAATGGAAACACAGATGAAAAATATTAAGGAAAAAATAATACACGGAATATTTTTTTTAAACGGGATACTTATTATCATTGTGCTTATTGGCATCTTCTTGCTTTTGGTTTTAACCGCGATACCCGCGTTTAAGGAAATCAGCGTTCTGCAGTTTTTATTCTCTGCCAATTGGAACCCCACTTCTTTTGTAAAACAAACCTATGGAATCCTTGCCATGGTGGTGAGCACCTTTATGGTGACCCTTGGGGCCCTGTTGATAGCTATCCCTCTGGGAATCGGGACGGCTGCTTATCTCTCGGATATCGCTGGTCACAGGGTAAGGGAGATTGTAAAACCGATTGTAGAGATATTGGCAGGTATCCCCTCTGTGGTAATTGGCTTTTTAGGCATTGTAATGGTTGGCCCTATGATTGCCAAAGTCTTCCGTCTGCCCAATGGACTCAATGCCGTAAACGGGTCCATGCTGCTCGCTGTAATGGCCCTTCCGACCATAATAAGCATATCGGAAGACGCCCTTAACAGTGTACCTAAATCATACCAGCAGGCTTCGCATGCATTGGGGGCAAACCATTGGCAGACCATTATAAGAGTGAAGATACCTGCCGCACTTTCAGGCATAATAGCTGCCTGTATGCTGGGCATGGGAAGGGCAATCGGTGAGACCATGGCGATTCTGATGGCCACAGGGTGCGCCCCTGCCATGCCAAAAAGCTTCCTGGATTCCGTCCGAACCATGACATCCACGATTGCCATAGAGCTGGGGGAAGTGCCTTACAACACAACCCATTATTACGCGCTTTTCGGGGTGGGCCTGGTTTTATTTGTTATGACATTTATCGTCAATATGGTGTCGGACTTCGTTTTACATAAATATGAAAATCTAACGAAACAATCATGAATTTTTCTCAAGATTCCAGAGTGATTTTGAATAGTGATTTTAATAGGTTATTGGATCCATAATAAGGTATGAAACCATAT
Organism: bacterium; assembly: GCA_049472335.1. Taxonomy (GTDB): domain Bacteria; phylum SZUA-182; class SZUA-182; order DTGQ01; family JAFGSM01; genus JBLIRM01. The sequence goes on from JBLIRO010000019.1 coordinate 67,000, forward strand.
AAACAGAGATTTTTAGGTGAAATGGATAAAAAGCGAATACAAAAACAAGTCGGCTTAAGTTTGCTCAGGATTTGTATGGTCATCGTCTTCTTTTTCCTTTTTGTCATACTGTATGACGTAATTAGAAAAGGCACAGGCATAATAAGCTGGGAATTTCTTACTGCAATGCCCAGAAAGGGCATGACAGAGGGCGGGATATTTCCCGCTATTGTGGGGACATTTCTGGTGACCGTCATCACAGCCATTCTGGCTGTGCCTTTAGGAATGGGATGCGCAATATATCTTAATGAGTTTGCCAGCAATAATAAGATAACCCGGTTGATCCGGATGGCCATACGAAACCTGTCCGGTGTTCCCTCTATCGTCTATGGCCTGTTTGGAGTTGTGCTTTTTGTTCAGGCAATGCGTATGGGGACCTGTTTATTATCCGCCGGGCTCACCCTTGGTCTGATGACCCTCCCATGGACCATTACGGCGAGTGAGGAGGCCTTGAAGAGTAT
>JBLIRO010000002.1:0-144948 GCA_049472335.1 bacterium
TTCATCTATTATTTAAAGGATCCAGAGCGGGGCGATATAATCGTTTTTAAATATCCAAAAGACAAGAAGAGGGATTTTATCAAGAGGCTGATAGGTTTACCAGGAGAAACAATAGAAATAAGGGACAAAAAGGTGTTTATTAATGGTGAACCTATTGATGAAACTTATGCGGAATTTAAAGACCCTGAAAATACCTTTAATAAAAATCATCCTGCTTTTTATATTGATCCTTATGCTCGGAACAGGGATAATTATGGCCCAAGAACCATTCCGGAAGACAGTTATTTTATGATGGGGGACAACCGGGATTTTAGCCAAGACAGCAGATACTGGGGGCTTTTAGATAAAGAACTAATTGAAGGCAAAGCGCTTATTATCTATTGGTCTTGGAACAAAAACGGAAAAGGTCTCCTAGAAAAGGTACGTTGGGATAGGATCGGGGACTTGCTTCATTAGTTTTCGTTTTTAAAAGGACAAAAAGCCGATTAAAAAATGAGGCGATTTTCATTAGCTTAAAACATTATTATCCCTGAAAATTTAACCTAATCCCTAAACTTAAAAAGGAGGTTCTGAGGTGCTAGAGAGTGGACCTAAGAAAGAGCAAGGTTCCACAAATATCCCCCCTTATATGCCTTTATTACCTGTTCGGGATATTGTCATCTATCCGTACATGATTTTGCCTTTATTTGTGGGCCGTGAAAAATCCATTAAGGCAGTCGAAGATTCCATGTCTTCTTATGATCGGAAGATTTTTTTAGTAGCTCAAAAGGAGTCTAAGATAGAAGAACCTTCCCCTGATGATATCTATACCTTTGGAACTATTGCCACAATCATAAAGCTTTTACGTTTACCTGACGGAAGGATTAAAATCCTGGTTCATGGGGTTATGCGTGGCCAGATTCAGAAATATAAGCAGAAAGATCCATTTTTCTTAGCCAAGATTAAGCAAATCACCGAACCGGATATGAGTGAACATACACTTGAAGTTGAGGCCCTGATGAGAAATGTGAAGGCACAACTGGAAAAAAGTGTCAACCTCGGAAAGGCCCTGCTTCCCGATGTGGTAATTATTGCCATGAACATAGAGGACCCCGGTAAGCTTGCAGATCTTATAGTCTCAAATTTGGTTCTTAAGATCGATGAGTCTCAAAGGGTACTTCAGACATTCGACCCGATCAGCAGGCTGAAATTAGTCAATGATTACCTTACCAAGGAACTGGAAGTTCTGGCAATGCAGAAGAAAATTCAGTCCCAGGCAAAGGAAGAGATGGATAAAGACCATAGAGAGTATATCCTTCGCCAGCAATTGAAAGCTATTCAGCAAGAATTAGGACACGTGGATGAAAAGACTGCAGAGATTGACGAACTGAAACAGAAGATCGATAGCGCAAAAATGCCTGAGGAGGTCGAAAAAGAGGCCACAAAGCAAATAATAAGGCTGGAAAGAATGCATCCTGAAGCAGCAGAGGCCGGAATGATCAGGAATTATCTCGAGTGGCTCGTTGATCTTCCCTGGAGCAAGCATACAAAAGACAATCTGGACATTCAGCAGGCTTCGAAGGTTTTGGATGAAGATCACTACGATCTGGAAAAGGTAAAGGAAAGAATATTGGAGTACCTGAGTGTCAGAAAGTTGAAAAATAAAATGAAGGGGCCTATCCTTTGTTTTGTTGGTCCACCAGGCGTAGGAAAAACCTCTTTGGGAAAATCCATAGCAAGGGCTTTGGGCCGGAAGTTTGTACGTATTTCCCTGGGAGGTGTTCGGGATGAGGCCGAAATCAGGGGACATCGTAGAACATATATCGGGTCTCTTCCCGGCAGGATTATTCAGGGCATCAAGCATGCTGGTACAAATAATCCTGTGTTTATGTTAGATGAGGTGGATAAAATAGGCGCAGATTTTAGGGGCGATCCCTCTGCTGCTCTTTTGGAAGTGCTTGATCCGGAGCAGAATTATGCCTTTTCGGATCATTATCTGGGTGTGCCTTTTGATTTATCAAATGTAATGTTCATTACAACAGCCAATCTTTTGGACCCAATTCTGCCGGCTTTTCGTGATCGTATGGAGATATTGCTCATTTCAGGATATACAGAAATGGAAAAGCTAAAAATTGCGGAAAAATATCTTATCCCTAAACAACTGGAAGAAAATGGCCTCACATCAGAGAATCTGATTTTGAAGGAAGATGCCGTCCTGAAAGTCATCACTGAGTATACAAGAGAAGCGGGGGTAAGAAATCTGGAAAGGGAAATAGCCGCCATTTGTAGAAAAAGGGCCAGAAAGCTGGCAGAAGGCATGAGCGAGACTGTTACGGTTACATCACAAAACCTGTACGATTATCTTGGACTTTCCAAATTTAAAAAAGGCGAAGAGTACGAAGAAGATACTATCGGGGTAGCCACGGGCCTTGCATGGACAGAAGCAGGCGGAGATATTATACATATAGAATCTACAACTATGAAGGGCAGGGGGGCGTTGACCCTGACCGGTCACCTGGGTGATATTATGAAGGAATCCGCTCAGGCTGCTTTTAGTTATGCCCGTACAAAATGTGAAGCATGGGGAATTGGGGAAGAGATTTATATAAACAGGGACATCCATATACATGTGCCTGCGGGTGCAATACCTAAGGACGGGCCATCAGCCGGAGTGCCTATGGCAATATCACTTATATCTGTTTTAACAAACAGACCCATTCGTAGCGATGTAGCTATGACGGGAGAAATCACGTTGAGAGGGCGAATCCTTCCGGTAGGTGGTTTAAAGGCTAAAGTTTTAGCTGCCAAACGTGCAGGAATAAATACTGTTATTGTACCCGAAAAAAACAAAAGCGACATAGAAGATCTTCAGGAAGAGGTTAAGTCAAAAGTCAATTTTGTTTTTACCAAAAATATCGACGAGGTATTAAAAGAGGTATTTAGAGAGGACATTCATGTCCATAATGGTAAGATCGAACAAACGAAATCTAATTCTCTGCAGGTTGAGTATAGCCAGATATAATAGTTTGATATTGCTCTAAGATTTATTTCAGCTTAACAATGGTTGCCCCCCATGATCCGGCTTCAGGCGGCGCCAATTGAAAAGACCTTACAAGGGGAGATCCTTTAAGTGCATTATGGACCATTTGTCTCAGTCTGCCTGTACCTTTCCCGTGTATTATCCTAACCTCATTAAAGCCCAATTTCTTGCATTCGTTGAGATAATCCACTAAAAGATCCCTTGCCTCTTTTGGCTGGAATGTATGAAGATCCAGGGAGTCAGTTATAGGGTATTGGAATGGCTCCGGTTCCATAATAGGATTATTTAATAAATACCATAGCGATTAAAATTTTACCCCACCAATCGGATGGGATCTTATCGGTTCCGATTTTTTCTCCGGTTTATAAGATTTTGTCCCTTTTTGGGGGATAAAATCAAAAACTGTTTTCATTTTCGGGTGACACCAGATGCAGGATTTAATGACATCTTCAGTTTTCAGAATCTCTATTCCAGAGGGTGTTCTTAAATAACCAAGGTTTTGGTTGGAAGGATGGGGATCATGGCATCCCATACACGTGAGATTTTCTGTTTGGCCACCGAAACCATTGGCCTGCTTAGGCAGATTGACCAGAAACGGTTTGATGCCAAAGGGGTGTTTGATGTTTGGATCAATTTCCTTTATTCCTTTCCCATAAGGCGGTGTGGCATGACATTTCATACAGAGGGCGTCGATTTTATCCATTTTTTTGCCTGTATGTGGATTCGTAATAGAATTATTAATCGGTTCCGGGAAAAGGGCCAGGTCTTTAGCGCTGTGAACTCCATGACACATGGCACAGTCCTGATGGCCCTGCCCTGCCGTTGCTGATTTGGGAATACTTACATAAAAAACAAGACTATTCAAAATAAGAGTGAGATATATAATAAAATGCAAAAAACTATATAAGCGAGAATCGAAGAAAAACATTTTGACAAATAATTCTCCAAAGTTTTAAATGTCCTTCGCGCTTCGAGTAATATTCGAAAAATATATGATTTATAAAAAACTCGATTTTAGTCTATTATAACCAAAATTTCTTTTTATAGATAGCCCCTGCAACAATATTTAATTTAAATATTATTTTGTCTTATTTTATGTACTAGATCTCCTCAAAAAAAGCCGATATATTTTTATAGAGGATAAAGGTTTGTGAAAAGAACAGATCCATAATCCATTATCCGTTTCCCATGCACATTAGGAGATAAGATTGACGAGATCTGTCTTAATGGGATAATATAAAGAACGGCTTGAAATTTTCATTCTCGAAAAGACGAATCAGAGGATTATTTATAGGGCTTAGTTGTTAAGGAAGTATTTCTTACTTTTTATTACAAGGAGGATCACACAGTGCATACACCTAAAGATATTGCAGAGGCTTACCTTTTAGAAAGCAGTATAGATATTCAGACAGCTAGATTAACCCATGTGAATGGCCTTTATAGTAGAACTATTCATTTTTCTCAAGAGGCAGTCGAAAAGATCACCAAGGCCTGTCTTGCAATTAAAAATATTTATACAAGAGATCATAAGACCTCAACTCTCTTTATGGCGGTCTTTGGTTCTATGATCCCCGACTCCGATACAATTTATCAGGCAATGCTGAACTTGGAGAAACATGGGGCAAGGGCAAGATTTCCGCTTTATCAGAGAACGGATCTTCCTTTGTGGGTGCCCTCAAAGGTATACGGAGAGGATGAATCCAAAGAGGCATTGGGTCAGGCTGAATGCGTATTTGAAGCCCTCAAGCCATTTATAGGCCAGGAGCTAAATATTTAGGGAAAGGTTTTAATAATTGCTTCCACTTAAGGATGATATACCCTCGCAGCATTTCCCTTATGTAACAATCGGCCTTATAGTTATCAACATTTTAATATTTTCTTTTCATATGTCTCTGGGCAGAAATTTTCAAAATTTCTCGAACGCTTTTGGTGCGATTCCTTTTGAGATCACTCACCAGATTGATATTCCTCCTTCTGTCCCCTTTCCGGTGTTTTTTACCCTTATTACATCAATGTTTCTTCACGGTGGTTTTTGGCATATAGGAGGAAACATGCTTTATCTTTGGGTCTTTGGAGATAATGTTGAAGACGCCATGGGCAGTTTTCGTTTTTTGATTTTTTATCTTCTTTGCGGAGTAATTGCATCTTTGGCTCATATCTCTTCTGAACCAAACTCCCTGATCCCCATGGTCGGTGCAAGTGGAGCAATATCGGGTATATTGGGAGCCTACCTGCTTCTCTACCCTAAGGCTAAAGTCCTTACATTGATTATATTTTTTTATTTTATCAGGATCATAAAGCTGCCAGCCTTATTTGTCCTGAGCTTCTGGATAGTTTTCCAGTTGATAAGTGGGACCCTTAGCCTGAGTAATAAGCCGGGTCATGGCGGGGTTGCCTGGTTCGCACATATAGGTGGATTTTTTGCAGGTATGATCCTCATATCAGCCTTTAAGAAAAAAAGGATACAATTAGGGCTCTTCCGTTTGAAAAATGAATGATTTGGCCTTGATAATAGGTGCGGGGATAGGAGGTCTAACCACAGGGGCATTATTGACCAAAAGGGGGTGGAAGGTCATAATCCTTGAACAATCCTCGAGGATTGGCGGATGCTGTGGCACTTTTTCCAGATCGGGATTTAAGTTTGATGTTGGGGCAACCCTCTTTCCGGATATTTTGTGGAGCGGGCTCGATCTGGTCTCGAGGGAACTGGGATTGGATTTGGACAGGATCCTTTTGGACCCTTTTTCCCAGATTTGCGTCCCCGGACATAGAATTGGGCTTTTCAGGGATCCCGAGTTAATGAAGGAGGAATGGTCTCGTGAATTTCCTATGGAAAGAAATTCCATTAATAATTTCTTAGATTACTTAAATAAAGTAGATACCCGGCTCAGATATTTGAAGGCCAGCAATATTTCAGGCCAAATCTTCAGTAAAACAGAAGCCTTTGATCGAAGGGATTGGAATTGGCCTCTCAAGTTCTCTGCTTTCAGATATAGAAGAAAATCAGTCATGAAAGCCATAGATCCTGTTTTAAAAGAAAGTAAAGCCTCGGCGGGTTTTGATCTTCAAACACTCTTTTGGGGGCAAACGGAATTAGTCAAATCCAGCCTTGCTTACGCAGCATCGGTTATTGAATTACATTTATACGGAGGATTTTGTTTAAAGGGGGGGAGTGATTCATTATGTAAGCTTCTTTCTCATTACATTCGTTCCAACGGTGGAGAAATAAGACTCGATTGTTTAGTTAATAAGGTTTTAATAAACAAGCGGAAGGCCGTAGGATTAGAATTAGACACAGGCGAGGTACTGGAGGGACGTTGTTACATAGCAAATACAACACCTTGGGGACTTTATGAGAAACTTCTGTTTCACGGCTTCAGTAAAAACCGTATTGTTTGGAAATTAAGAAAGGTGCCTTATCCAAATTCCGTATTTACAGTATTTCTGGGAGTAAAGGAAAGCTGTCTTCCATCTCAGATGGGGCATAAGGTATTTTTCCTCCCGAGCATGAACAATGGGAAAGAACAAACAGGTCCTTTATTTATAGCATTATCTCCGAGAGAGGATGCAGGGAGAGCCCCGGATGGTTGCAGGGCCATGACAGTTTTTCTCTATATTTCCCCTCAAGGATGGAACAGGGGAGTTGGATATACTACAAATAAAGAACAGATGCAGGAAAAGGTCCTTAATGTCCTAAAGGGCCTGATCCCCTTTCTGGACGAAGGTCTCTGTTATTGCGAGTCTGCAACACCCTTAACATATGAAAAATTTACCGCAAGGCCGGGCGGTATTGTTAATAGTGTGCCCCAAACGGTGGATGTAATAGGAAATAAGGCATTATCAAAATTTACATGTTACCGTGATCTGTTTCTGATTAATGATTGTACCTCCCCTGGGCTGGGAGTAGAGGGAATATGTCAGGAAAGCCTAGACTTGACGGATAGTATCTGTAAAAGATATGAGTAATTTAAAGGATTAAGATGGCCAAGGGTTATATCCTTATCGCAGATGATGAGAACAGGATACGTTCCTCTCTCGGAAGTATACTTAAAGACGAAGATTATGATGTCAGCATGGCTGAAGATGGCCTTGAGGCCCTTCAAAAAGTAGAAGAAGAAAATCCGGACCTTATATTGCTCGACATCTGGATGCCCGGTCTTGATGGCATGGAGGTGCTTCAGAAAATAAAAGATCAATGGCCAGATATACCCGTGATAATGATATCCGGCCATGGAAATATAGAAACAGCCGTAAAGGCTATAAAAATGGGGGCATATGATTTTATTGAAAAGCCTTTATCTCTGGAAAAAACAATACTTGCAGTCCAGCATGCTCTTGAGATACAAAAATTGGCCAATGAGAATAGACGTCTAAGGCATAAAGATGAGAGCCGTTATCAAATTATAGGACAAAGCAAGGCTATTGAGGAGTTAAAACATCAAATCTCAATAGCGGCTCCAACTAATGGCTGGGTCCTCATTACGGGTGAAAATGGCTCAGGCAAGGAACTGGTGGCAAGAGAGATCCATAATCGGAGCAAAAGGGCGGATAAGCCTTTGGTTGGTGTGAATTGCGCCGCCATTCCGGATGACCTGATCGAGAGTGAACTCTTTGGACATGAAAAGGGTGCTTTTACCGGTGCAATTTCAAAAAGGAAAGGCAAATTTGAATTAGCTGATCAGGGTACTCTATTTCTTGATGAAGTAGGGGATATGAGTCTGAAGACTCAGGCGAAGGTTTTAAGGGCCCTTGAGGAACAGAGTTTTCACCGGCTTGGAGGTACTAAGAATATTTCGGTTGATGTCCGAGTGATTGCTGCCTCAAATAAGGATCTAAAAAAAGAGATGGAGGCAAATCTCTTCAGGGAAGATCTTTATTACCGCTTACATGTAATACCGATTACCATAATCCCCTTGAGAGAGAGGAAAGAGGATATTCCTCTTATTGTAAAGCACTTCCTGAAGGTTTTTTCTTTGGAACTCGGGCAACCTGTTAAAACAGTCACAAAAGAGGCTATGGAAATACTGCGTATTTACGATTGGCCGGGCAATGTGAGAGAGCTTAAGAATCTTATAGAGCGTTTAGTTATTATGGCACCCGGATCACATATTACCCCTATGGACATACCAGAATCCTTTCGAAAGGAACATCTTCAGCCATCTCTAAAGGAGGGCAAGAAGGAGTATGAGCGATATCTCATTGAAAAAACCCTTAGGTCCTGTAACGGCAATATTTCTAAGGCTGCCAAGCAATTAAAGATAGAAAGAAGCCTGCTTCATCAGAAAATAAAGGCATTGGGTATATGATTAGAGTTGTTCTCTAAATCATCTGTATCGCAAGAATGGCAATATTGCCACACCAATGAATAATCATAGGAGTAAGAAGGCTTCCTGAGAATTCAAAGGATAGTGTGAAAAGCAATCCGCCCACAAATTGTATAATTAAAGCTATGGAGACAAAACCATAAGCGATGGCGTGAACTGAGGCAAATAAAATTGACACTATCAAAGATGAATAGGCAATATTTAATCTGGTCCTGAGTCCGTTATAAATGAGTCCAGTAAATAAGAGGTCCTCAACCACAGGCCCCAGAAAACACCCAACCAATATATAAGTAATAATACCAGTTAAGGACCTGTTTTTTGAACAGCGGAGAAATAGCAAAGGATTAATACCAAAGAAATATAAGACTGCACCTATAAGCGCAACAAGCGAGCCAAAGCCCATACACCAGAAAAGACCATGTATAATTCCCTTTTTAAACCGTTTGGCTGAAAGCCCTAAGTGTTCAAAGCAATATCCCCATTTAAATATGAAGCCCAAAATTATAGCCAGGTCGGCTATCCTCTGGATAGCCGTAAAAAAAAGAGGCACTATTCGGACTCTTTTCATTAATAACAGATATAAAAAAACACTTCCTGCCTCGATACAAATAATAAAAAATAAGAGAATAAAGGCCTTACCTATTGGTATCGCTTTTCTGTCAGGTTGCGCTTTAAAGATAACTGACTCCATCCTGTCTCCCTTAATGCAATATAAGCTGTGGTTTTAAGATACCATTCCCTTTTCCCTTCCAGAATTTTTAAAAGGGGCTCTCTTGCTTCTCTGACCTCAAATTTCCCTAAACTTCTTGCAGCGTGATAAGCTACATTAGGATCGGGATCATTTAATAAACGGATAATAATATTAATGGCCTTTTTCTCACCGGAGAGCGTAATAAAATCGATTCCCCATTTTCGGATAATAGGATCGGGATCATCAAGCATTTTTATAAAGTGTTCTGAAAAATGCCCCACCTTGTTTTTATCTTTTTCTATCCTTTCCCATAAGGCCATTATAGAAGTAATTTTATTGCCGGAGCCGTTTCCTTCTATTGTATTTAATAAGTTTTCAGTGTCCAAAGAAATATTTTTAGGAACCATGAGAGAACGAAAGCCCATAATAAGTAAAAGGATTGAAAAAAATGCAAAAAGGGTATCCCTTGTTGATGATGACTTTTTAAACAAAAGTCCGCAAATGATGATTAGAAAAAGATAAATCAAAAAAATCCCCATAAGCGGCCAGATATTAAAAAGGCTTAAGCTAACAACCCTTCTCAGAGGAGCAGCAGAATCCGTTCTGATATCGTATTGTACTATAATTTTTTTGGGATCTTTAAAGAAATTTTCCAGAGAAGTCTCTATGCTGAAACCGTGCTTTTTGCTTATTATAATCATGTTGCCGGTTTCCTTATCTTTTTTGATCACAGTGTCTGATGGTGCATCTTCACCAATAAAAATGTCTCTCCAGGTGAAGATCCTTTTTAGCTGTTTTAACTCCTCTTCACTGAAATCATTTGAATCTATTCTTAAAAATCTCTGAAGCCTCTGGTCGAAGGTCTTTATTACCCTGGCAGGATAAAGAGTATAGTGGTAATAAAAATTGCTTATTCTTCTTCCCCATTCAATTCTTCCAAATAATCCATCTCTGATTCTGATAAAATCCCGACCAGTTAAAGATGTTGCGATTAGCATTGAAACCATAATGATAGCGCCTAAAAATCCTGCTATATAAGGTATTGTTTTTGTAAGATTTATTCTCTCGTTTTTATATAATTTTGTAATTAGAAGAAGCTTATAAAGGACAAGGGGTACGATTAGAAGGAAAAGGCCAAAAGCCCAATGCCCGGTGGTGAATAAATTATAGAATAATTTAAAAAAGGCCGGGATGAGATAAAATATAAAACTATAAAAACAGATCCATGTTATTAAAAATATTACTGGATTAATTTCATGAAGCAGTTTATATAGAAATCTCCATAAATCCTGTTTAAAGTTGAGTATAATCCAAAAAAATAGACTCCAGATAAAGGCATAACACAATCCTATAGAAAGCCCGAAAAAAAGCCCTCCTGCAAAATGAGTTTTCCATGATTTTATCTCTGAATCATAGTTTATACCAGGTACTGCAATGTAGACATTTTCAACCATCCATTGCTGCTCTGCCAATAGGGTCTTGTTACTGTCGGCTACCAGAACCCATCCCATTATCTCACCGGAAATGAAACCGATAAATAAAGACAGCAGAATATATAAAAAAAGGGACCTAATAGAATCTGCCTTTTTCGTTGAGAGATGATGGCCTTCACTCATCGATAAGTCACCTTTCTTTTATTAAGAATTTGTATGGTTAAAGCAAATTATAATTGTTCTGGGATCAAGCCGGAAGCAATCAAAAAGGTATATCACTATGCATTATTCAAAAAATCATATTATTAAGATTATTTTTTAAAATTTAATATAAAAAGGGAATAAGGATCTTTAATTATAACACGTCAAATAAAATAGAAACAGATTGTTAAAGGATTTTTTAAAGGATAAGTTTGATGTCTAAAAAAATTTCATCATCACATGCTTTAATAAATATGTTCAAGAGGGCTACTAAAAGGGCCTTTCGATGCTACCCTGAACTATATGACAAGGATGTATCAGATCATATATGTTCTCATATACTTACAGAATTTGTAAGAACTGATAGACTTTTTTGGATAAAAGATAAGAAAGGCTCTCATATTATTGAAGTCCCCGAGATGTGTTTGGAAGGAGATGTGATGTGTCGTGCAAAAAGCCTGGAAAAAGAAATGGCGGTTCAAGAATATATCGGAAACTTTTCCTTATTTATGGCAGGGCTCTTTCCAACAATGGCTCCAGGAACAAAAGGCCGTTTAAACTCCAAGAACAGAATGAAAGACCGGCTTTACATGGAGCTTTATTTTAAGCTTCACCCTGCCAAAAAGGGTATGGACTATTATGTAATACAAGGGGAAAGGGCCTATGAAAAGGCCTCAAGAATCTATAAAGGACTTAATGACATCAAGTCATCACTTCTAAAGAAATTAGCTCTCCGTTTTGAGGCATATGTATGCCTCATGCAGACAATCCATGATTACCTTCTTTCTCCAAGCCTTAATCTGTGCGATATACAATAAATTTAAATTATTCACAAACCCGGTACAAATATTTCTATTTCGTTTTAGAAATTGTCTTTTTTTACAATAGCTTGAATGTTTGACACTTCAATCCCTTTCTTCTGTTTTTATTTTTACTCGCCTTATTTTCTAAGGCTACAATAATCACTCAAAAAAATAAGCAATTTAATAATGAAGTTATGAAAAAATTTTTCCGATTAAAAAGAAGAAAAGATATAACTGAGGAAAGGAGAGAATCCCAATGGAGAAAATAAGTATTGCCCGCCGGCGTCTGGAGAAAAAGAAGGCCGCCGTTTATGTAAAAAATAAACCAGATGATTTCCCATCAGAGAGAAGCTGGTCACCCTCAGAGGCGAGCTATACACCTCCAGAGGCAAGCTATATACCTCCAATGACGAACTGTGAGCCCATGGAGGTTAACGATATTCAATCAAGGGAGAACTCTCTGCCACCAGAAATTGGTAATAAGCTCCAGCAAACGGATAATAGTGAAGCTGTTCAAACATCGCCTGTCTATTCTCTGGATTCATTACTTTCCTTCATAAATGAGGAAGGCGGCCTGCTTGAGTTAAGCAAAAAACAATTTTCATTGGAGATTGTCTCCGGTGTTGAAAAACCAATTAAAATGCTTGTTTCTATACAGCCGTTAAATGGAAATATCAATTCTCAAAACGGGACAATAAATAATGAAGAGGGTTATTTTACACCTGAGGAGGCAGCCCAAACATTGAAGGTTTCAAAAAATACCATTTATCGTCAACTTAAAGAGGGAAGTCTTAGAGGTCTAAAAATCGGATGCCGGTGGCGAGTTTTGCTGAGTCCTCAAGGAAAGACCGAAGGTTCTGAAAGGGGGAATGGCTGATGTACTATGAATACTGGGGAATGCACAAGGCGCCATTTGATAATGTGCCGGATCCAACTCTCTACTGGGATCAAAACAACTCTTTAGAAGATGCCATATGTGAAGTGTTGTTTGCAATAGAGGAAGGAAATGATTGTCTGGCAGTCATCGTTGGAGATATTGGAACCGGAAAAACTCTGGGCCTGAGGGTTATTTTAAATGAACTGGACCCGGATAAATATCGCATTGCCTTTGTTACCAATCCCGACCTGTCTTTGATTCAGTTTATGCGGGAAATAAACGGACAGTTGCTTAATAAGAAATGTGAAACCAGATTCAAAGATGAACTTATGGAAGAGTTTAATACAATCCTTTTTGATTGTGCCAATCAAGGTCAAACAGTGGTTGTATTTGTCGATGAAGCCAATGTTATGACCACTGATAAGCTTCATAATTTACGTCTCTTAACCAATTTACAGGAGGACCAGCGTAATATGGTAATCTTTGTGCTTGCTGGTCAGCCTGAGTTGGGTAAGAAACTGGAATCGAAGGCTCTGGAAAATCTTTTTCAGAGGGTAGGTGTATATTGCCGTATTAAGGGCCTGGCAGGGCCGGAAGAGGTAAAAGAATACATACAGCATCGTCTCTCAGCTTGTGGCGGATCGCCAGATATTTTTGTGGAAGAGGTCTACAAGACTATTTGGGAAAATTCCCGCGGAGTGCCGCGGCTTATCAACAAGCTTGCAAAGATTGCACTAAAAGCGGGCGAAACCAATCAAGAGCAAAAAATCGATAATAAAATAATGAATTCTGTGTCATCGATGTTTAAACGTGAAAAACAGGTTCTAGAAGAGGAGCTTGATCAAGAGGACACCTCTCAAACAAAACAAATGGAGGAAGAAATTCAGGCTGTGGCCTCAAACCTGGATCGGGGGAGGACTTTCCATGTAAAGGATGATGTGGGGGATGATTCCTCACAGGCCCAAACCAATAATCAAAATACAGATCCGCCCAGATCCTCGAGGCTTGAGCGGGGAAAAGATTTAAAAGAGATCCAGGATGTTATATCGACCCTTGAGGAAAAGCCTGCAACTGTTCCAGGGCCAGAGAAATCAGGCCCCAGGCTCCCCAGAAGATTGGACGTGTCTGAAATTAGAGCAAAGATAGCGGCTCTCGAAGCCAAACGAGCCAAACCTGAACCGAAAATTCAACAAGAAAATATTCAGCCACCTTCACCATCGGTTACCCAGAAACCATCCGTACCTGAAACAGAGATGGTAAATTTTATAAAAGGGCTTCCATCCTATCTTCGTGATGAATTAAAGCAGATGAAGGATGATCAATTGATGGATCTGGCTGGAAAAATAGCTGTACCATATATCGAAAAGACGTACCCGCAAAGATCGATAGAAGACCCTGTAGTCCTCTGGGAAAACGTCAAGGGTCGAGTTTTTACGGCCCTAAAGTCAATTCAGGGGAACAGAGGTTCCGGTTTGCCCTCCTGAAGAGAGTAAAAATACTTTCATATATATTTATATTTGACAGGTCATATTCAACCTGCGACCCGGCCTGCAAAACGCAGCCGGGTTATGTCTTAAAAGCCGATTCAGCCTCAATATAAATGAGATCCGGGCTGTCCTGATATCTGGGGGAAAAATGGAAGGGAATGATTTTCCTTACACCTGCTTCTTTTGCAATCAATCCTGCCTGATGTGCAGTAAGATGATGTTTTTTCATAGCTATGTCCTTGTCTCTTTCCAGAAAAGCTGCTTCGCAGAAAAGGTAATCGGCGCCTTTCGCAAAGGGTATTAATCCGGATAAATTTTTGGGAGTATATCCTATATCAACAACATAGACGATCTTTTGACCCCGGGAAACACCAAACAGTTCCTTTTCCCTGATCCACCTCATGGTCATTTCACTCCCTTGTATTCCTTTATTTTTGTTTTCAGGGATCACTAATTGAAACTCATCCGGCCTTTCCTCTCTGACTGCTTTTTTGAGTTCATTTAACCATGGGCCGGCCGGAAGACCTAAAGTGTCCAGCCTGTCCTTTTTAATATTGATATGAAACTTCTCTTCAAAGCTAAAAGCCAGACAAGGGGTACTATGATCGAGAAATAAGGCGCTAATCCGAAATTCCTCTTCATCGATAAGGATTTGGTTAAAATTACGGGTTTCCGAAATCTGCTCCTGTTTAAAGACGTTATGGCATCTAAATATAGCGCTTTTCAAATGATCCGGATGTACCTCCACAACCGTGATCTCGAATTTGCTCTCATAATTTTCCACCAGGTCCCATGTATAGGCAGAAAGTTTTCCCGCTACATTCGAGATTATCCTCGGCGGCCCATATATAGTAAGCCGCTTATCCCGGCCTAAAAAGAGCCTCAGCATATGATCCAAACCTATAAAGTGATCCATATGTGTATGGGAAACAAAGACTTCCGTAATTTTATGTATTTCTCGTGTTGAAAGCGCAGTGATATCACCTACATCGAACAGGATGGCACGTCTATGATATAAAAAATCTATATATAGGGCGGGGTCCTGAAAAGGACCATTTACGAGTTTAGGATGAAAGCAAGGGGTCATAACTAGTAAGTAATGTTTTCCTTATAAGTCCGTCTTACAAATGACAATTGAATCGCTTTTTTTAAGAGCGATTGTACATTCTACATTATATAGGATTTTTTTGTTATAATATAGTTTAGATAAAAAAATTATGGAGGACATCAAGATGAACATTATATTTAATAAAGCAACCAGGTATCAAGTTATTGTAATTTTTTTCTTTGCCGTTTTTCTGGTCTGTATGGTCAGACCAGCAGAATCATTTTATGGCATGCCCCTGTTTCCCACATGGACCAGTAATGTAAACGTGAGCCAGAATAACTGGTGGAGAGGGTATAACTACAGTGACTATCAAAGATTTTCAAATCCTTATATGGTCGCCCCTGCAATGGGGATTTATTATCCCTATAATATGCAGTTTAACATATACGACCGAATGTATGGCTACAATTCAGGCTCTATGGGCTTTTATAATGTTGGTGCCGGTCAGCAGGATGTAAATTCTATTGGTTATCCTTTGCCCTATGCCTTTACAAATCAGGCGGCATGGATGAACCAGGCAGGATTTATGGGTTATCCGCCGGTAGGGAATATGGGGAATATCTATAATGTTTCCTACGATCCCGGCGCCTTTACTTACGATCTAGGGATTGATGCCTATTACACAGGGATCGGAAATTTCTGGAGACAGGTTATTCAGGACCTTAACAAAGAAGAGGAAGAAGATTAATAAAATTCTTCTATTCCTGACTGGAGTTATTGCCGAAGCTACAGGTTTGAGATAGTAAACTCCTTAATCGCCATATTTATTACCGGGATGGTTGTTGATGAGCCGGGCAGAAGCTCATCCAACAGGGATTGAGGAAAGCCTCTATATCGTAAAACTATTTTTACCTTAAGGGGCCATGCACCATCTTGGGGAATTTTAAATTCAAAATCTCTTATCGCTTCTCCCTTCGCAGGTATGGTGTTGTCTGACTTAAATCCCTCAATTGCCCATGGTCTATTGGTAGGAAGACCATTTTTGTCTACGGCTTCCACTCCGAAACATACTGTCCCTTCAGGGAGTCTTCCTTCATTATCAAGCATCCCGGAATGCAGCATTTCAACACCATTTTTATCGTAGATGGAAACCTCAAGCCAAACCTGCCTGAATCCTGGCATCCCGGTTGGAAGATTGTGTCCGGCCCTTTCATTATAAACCTTTACCCTGAGCACTCCCTTCCCTTCAGAAGCTAAAGTCTCGACTTCCAACCTGGCAGCATCTTTTAATCGTTTCTCCGCGTCCCTTACGTGCTGGCTTGACGGTGCGCCTTTTTTGATTACAGGGCTTCCCCCCACAAATTTGTGCTCATGGATATTATCCCGTTTGGGTCCCAGTGTAGATGCCTTGCCGGGATTTTTAGGTTTGTCGAGCTTGTCAGCAGCCTCCGTGGCAAGCTCAACGGGCATCATATGGCAGTCCTGGCATATAATCCCTTTTTGAGCATAAACAGAATTCTTCCACTCTTCGTATGTCTTAATAATCTTAAAACCGGATTCATGGGAGTAGTAATTATGGCAGTTTGCACAAAATTCCGATTCCGTGTGGAGTTTTAAAAAAGCCGATTCATGGAATTTTGATTCGCAATTATCTATGGGTCCTGTTTTTATATTTCCGGGGCTGATATGGAAAGAAGCATTGTGGGGGGATTTTGTCCTTGCGCACTCATGAGTGGTACCCGTAACGGTGTGACAAAAATCGCAATATATGCCATTTTGGCTGATTTCCGTGGCATTTGTTTCATCTTCAGGGGCCTTAACCTCGGAGGTAATCAAACCAATGGGAGCATGACAGCCCAGGCATAGCTGGTTTATTTTACCTTGAGTCTCCTTTGATCCCATTTTCCACATTGCCAAAAAAATGGGGTCCTCAAAGGCATGGGAATGGGATGATCCGTCCCATTGCTTTAGTGTTAGGATATGGCAGGCCCTGCAAGACTTGGGTTGCTTAATTTCTGTTATATCCACAGGCCCTTCGATCGAAGACCTAAGCAAAGATGGATAAAAAGGATATTTGATGCCTTTGCAATCTGTTGCATTGCCATGTTTTGGGGATAATGTGACCAAAAAGATTGATAAACAAGAAAAAGATAAAAGGTATTTTAAGGATTTTTTAAAAGATTTTTTTCTAAACATGATTTTCCTCTTTTTTTCAGGGAGTATTTCCATAAAAAAATCCGTTTTATCTCCATTACAAACAAATATTGTGTCTCCTTTATTTTATCGGCTTTTTGATGGTCACAGCTCTTCAAGGGCCTTTTGTTTTTATGAGCTATCCTCTGCTGCCTTATCTTTATTTGGTAATTATAATGATCGAACCGCATACTTTAACCCAGATTCTGTGTTCGGTTTTTCTATAAAAGGCTTCAATTCTTCTAATACAATGACTGGAGGATATAGGACCGCTGAATTAGCAGCACGGGTGACGTTGTCGTGCCTCTGAAAATGGGGATCAGCATGACTTCCGTAACCGATAAGATGCCAACTGACTTTAGACTATCAAAAATCTCTGCCAGCACAGTTTTATACCTACAAAATGCGAGTTTAAACTTAAGAATCCAACGGACAGGCATAACCAGCCTCGCAAACAAATACCCCGAACTATGCATTCACAGACAGGCCGGCTAGGTCTGGGGTGGATATGCGATTGTTAGCCTCAATGTATATTTTATGTTTTAATACGATAAATGTTTTAATACGATAAATTTTTGTAAACATATTATTTCAAGATATTGCCACAATTTGTACAATAATCTCCGCTGATAAAAGTATCTTTATTACATACAGGGCAAGTCTTATATTGTTTGACACCACAAAACGGACAGGCAATTACCCCATCAGGTAGTTTTTTCCCACACACATAACATGCACCCTTTAAAAGCCTCTTTTTGATAAGCCGCTGTTTATCAAAAATTTTTTTCTGAACAATATAAATAGAAAATATAGCTATAAATATTGAGATTACTATTAATAAATAATGCCACAAAGCGATAAGATGGAATAATTCGAGTAATTTGAACAACTCTCTGAAAAAATGCCTTGGTATAAGGTGTAATAACACATCTAGGGTTTTAATTATTATTGGGATAGAGGCAATAACGAGCAAATGCGATGATATAAGAACCTGGAGATTATTACTTCTGGAAATGCTTCTTGAATTCCATATATAAAAAATTATGAAAAGAGGCAGCATAAATATCAGTTGCCAGGCAAGCTCTTTCAGCGGATACCAGAATTCAAATTGATTAAGATCGGTTATAAGTGTATTTCTGTAATCATTTTTTCCCGGCTCAATCAAAAGCCATAATTCTTTTATCAACAGATGCTCATTGATTCTTTTATCTATGTTCGATATGGAAGAATTTAACTGTTCTAATATATTTTCTTTATGTTGTATGGAATCTGAAATAGAAGGTAATTTTGCCATATCTTTATTATTTCTGGCTATTTCTTCTAAAAGTGAGGTATCGTAGACTTCTTTTGATTGTCTAAAAGCTGCAGTGAAGCTTTTCTTATCATTGACCAATTTTTGTCTTTTTATAAATAACTCTGATAATTCTTTATCTTCAGCCACCCTCTTTACTTCTTCAAAAAATTTTTTGCACAAAGGATGCATTTTATCTAATCTGGTTTTCTCAAAGGATTCATTATCATATCTATAAGAATAATTATTATAATCAATAAGCACTAATTCTTGCAGGCCTTCAATCTTATTTGCCTCTGACCACTTTTTTTCTATAAAAATTCTGCGGCATTCATATGGGACATATTCATATGGTGAAGTAAGCTGGCTGGTATGATCGGATAATCCCCTGAATATTACAATCAAAATAAATAAATCCAGTGCAATTATAACGATCAATGATAATTTACTTAATGGTTCCCTATCATTAATCCTTACCAGCCTGTCCTTAAAAATAGCAATTTTTTCTCTTATAGAGCCCATAATTTTCTCTAAAAGTTTATAAGCTAACGGCGCCGGATGAACCGCAAGATTCTCAGGTTTTAACGGAAACTTGCTTACGCTAAAACTGAGAATCGCAGTCGGCTCTTTTGGCCTTGAAATGCAACGCTTGCGTTCCGCTTTTCCTTATTTTACAATATTTCAAACATTCCTGAACTTTTGATGGAATTCTTCAGATATCTCATCAGAAAATTCCAATTTTTATGTGTAACATAAAGCATCACCCGCTTGGTAAACCGCAAAGCGTCTGAAAGAAGTTCCGCGGTTTACCAAGTCGGTGTGAATACACTAATTATACAGAGATATCTCCCTGGACTACAGTTTTATGAATATATTAATTATTCAGTAATCTTTTTAATTCCCACCATCCCCACCAAGCAGGAAAAGAACAGCAGAAAAGAAGATGGTTCAGGTATAGGAGAAGGAACAGTTCCACTAACTTGATATGTGGGTTGAGGTTGTGAAAAATCGTAAAAAGCCAACCTCCCGTCGTTAAATGATCCGGTAAGGGAAAATTGTTGTATTCCATTAACCGAGATATTCAATTCAGTTGGTGTGAAATCAATATCAAAATCATAATTTGTATTGTGATTCCATCCAGTACTTCCAAGAGTAGTTGCTCTTTGAAGCTCAGTAAGAGAACCGGTATGGTCCCAAAAATCGGGCCAAGAATTTGGTAAACCGGATACTTGTGAGATTGCTAAACCTGCTGGAGAATAACTACCCGAATACCATTGACTCTCCTTTTTCCAATCTACTAGAAGGAAATCTGCACTAGGATTTGTAGTCTCACCGGGATCGAAACCGAGAGCAAAACCGATTAAATCGTTATCTCCTCCTGAAGAAGAAACGGTGATACTCACACTGAGATCCTTGATTCCCATTGAAGTAACAATGTCACTATAAAAAAACGAAGGATAAGTATTTGTAGTTTCTGTAACGGACAATCCGTCTGAGCTAACTACCCAATTAGGAGCAGGATCCCACCCATTGGGGAGACTCTCTTCCGTCCATCCATGCAAATTCAATGGTACTGCATGTACATTATAAACTCCTATGAGCAAAAATATCATTACTGCAAAGGAGATAGTCCATCTGAAAATAAAATTACTTCCTAATTTAAATACTATTTTTTCCGCCATTTTTTCCCTCCTTGTTTATCTATCTCCAAACTTTCATTCTTCCTTCATGCTGTTTTTGACATTAGCTATATAATAAGTTTTACTATGACAATGATTTTTGAATTTTTACATCTGCACTCCTTATCTCTCCCCCTTAAATATGAATTTTAGCCAGAATATTTCGAAATAGAAGTGAAAAAGAGCAACCTTCAAAGATGTTTTATGCGTTTGTTATGCCAATTTTTCTTTCTTTAATTTATTACGATCTGTGGGTAAACACGAACGCCATTTATCCAGTTGAAATTCTGTCGAGTAAAGTAGTTTTTTATTAATCACTACAAAAACAATTAATAACCTTGCTAAGCTCTTTTCTTTTTCAGATAGATTGTTAAATTTTTCAGATAGATTGTTAAAAGATATATTAAATTTTTTTAATATTGAAGGAATTGTTGCTTTATCTTCATTTTTTAATGTATGAAACCACAGGCATTTACAATTTGATGCAAGCATTTTTTCTAAGTCTTTTTGAATTGAGGTATCTTTTGGATTATGAGCCTTCAGTTCAATAATCCAGTCAAATTCTTTAGCTTCGTTTGATTTATATGTCACCAGATCAAATCTTGCACTAATTTTAGTTTTTCCAGAGAAGGAATGGGTGCTCATAGTAGGTACTTCAACGGAAAAAAATTTTTTATTTATAAGAAAATGATTTGCAAATAGTATTTTTGATTCTTGCTCTGAGATTCTAAAATTGGCATTACTATTTGAACGATATTTTGGAAACAAAAGTGTGTCGAATGAAACAATTTCACTATTACGAACATTATTAAGATTAACCAATTTTTTTGCAATGTCGCGACATGTATTTATCATAGTTCTATTATTCTTAAATAACGAGACTGTCGAAAAACCCCCTTTTTTTCAAATTTCCAAAAATCCTAATCAATAAAATCAAGACATTACAGATCCTAAAATTCTAAATCTTGACTTTTTCGACAGTCTCAACGGGGAGCTGAGCCGTCTTGCGTCCAAATACCCTACACATCGCATTTCATAGTCAGGGTAGCAAGATCGGCTCAAGGGCAAGTTAGCACATTATTTTATTTTTAGTAATTGAAGGCTTTTTATTATGTCTTTTTGGTCAATTAATTGGTCAGTAACAAATTTGTGAATTATACTTGAAATAAGTGTTTGATAAGGAATGCCTTCTTTTTCAGCTTTTAATTTTAATTGATCTAAATCCTGACTATTCAATCTTAAGCTAATGTTTTTCTTCTCGTTGGCTTTTTGGATTATTCTTTCAATTTTTGCAATCTTAGATGATGAAACCTTTTTATACTTTAAAATATCTTTTTCAATTTCTTTTTCATAATTGTCTAATTTTACTTCTTTCATGATTGGCCTCTATATTTTTTATTAAGTTTTCGGCTAGGATATGCTGTTTTTAAAAAAATATTTGAATTTTTATCTATAATAAATGGTACAGCATGAATATAGTCATTTATTTCCACAACAAAAATATTTTGTTCCGGTCTTGCAGGATTCTCTAAAATATCAATATATTTTTTATTTAATATTATTTCTGATACTGTTTCGAATGAAATATTACGCTCAAGTTTTAATTTTATATTTTTTTCTTCATCCCAAATTATCATTAATTATATTGTATATATATTACATATACATTGTCAATATCTACAAAAGTGAATTCTATATTCCGTGCTAACGGCGAGCTGAGCCGAATTCTGCCTAACGTGGAGCTTGCTCCACTGTTAGGCTGATTCCGGCTCGAGCGATTTGTTAGGCAGAGCGTAAGCGACAACTGACAAGTCGCTTGAGCGAAGCTCAGCTCGCCGTTAAGCGAGACCGCTTGCGGTCTCGCTTAACAGTTATTTTTATCCTTATTATGTTGATTCAAAAATTCTAATTATATAGAATTTTTTTGTCAAGGTTTTCAATAAAAAAACTTCTTGAATTACTATCATTTATTCAATATAATTGCTAAATTTTAGATATTACAAAGAATCCATTTATTTTAAATATTTATTATGTTTTCAAAATTCAAGAATTATTTACTTTAGAAGGGTAATGTTAAATCTAAATATGCTTCCTATTACCTTAAGTGGGTTTCGGATTGCTATTCCTTTCTCAATATGCCCACATCTGTTCTAATCACAAATGACCAGAAGGATGAATTTTTAAGACACATGGCCAGGGACCATGAAGACTGGCAGGTGAAACAGGCTGACACCTCATTGCGATTTTATAGTTACTACCTTTCGCAACAGATGAAAGATTCGAATCCGGAAAGAGTTAAGACACGGGATCTGTGGAGAGAATCCGAGGATAAAATGAGAACGGCTCTCAGGCTCCGTCATAGGGCATACAATACTGAAAAGACATATATTAAATGGTTGCGCAGTTTCATGTATTTTGTGGCTAGCAAAGATTTAGATTGTCTGGAGGGTAGGGATTTACAAGTTTTTTGAGCCATATTGCCGTAGAGAAGAGGGTTTCATCTTCTACTCAGAGTCAGGCCCTAAATGCCATTGTATTTTTTTTCAGGCATGTGCTGGAAAAGGATATCGAAAATGAGATCAGTGCAGTTCGTTCATATAAGAAGAGATCCCTTCCCGTTGTGCTTACTGTTAAGGAAGTTAATGAAGGCATTCAAAACAGCGGTTACAAAAGCGGGTATTACTAAACAGGCAACTGTTTATACCTTGAGACATAGTTTCGCTACGCATCTTCTGGAAAACGGTTATGATATAAGGATAATTCAGGAGCTTTTAGGCCATGCAAATCTTCAGACCACAATGATATATACTCATGTGGCATCCAAAAATATTTTAGGCGTTCGCAGCCCACTTGATTTATAGTACTTAAAAGTGCTTAAATTGATTTAAAAATGACCGGAAAAAATAATTTGATTAGAAGGAGAAAGGGGTAAAAATAATGGGAGAGCGTTTTTCAGCAAGTGAGATAGTCCAGATAGGTATTCAGATCGAGAAAAACGGGAAGGATTTTTATGATGCCGTTAGAGAATCTTCCCAGAGGGATAAGGTCAAGGAAGTCTTTCAATTTCTTGCTAAAGAGGAAGAGAAACACATAAGGATTTTTTCGGATATACTTTCCGGGTTTGAAAAATATAAGCCATCAGAGGTCTATACGGATGAATATTTTTCTTATCTGAAGGCATTGTCAGATACATATATTTTCACCAGAGAAAACAAAGGCAGGGAAATCGCCCGGAATATAAAGGATGACATAAAGGCTATAGATTTAGGAATCGGTTTTGAGAAGGAATCCATTCTGCTTTATCTCGAGATGAAGAATCTGGTTTGGGAAGAAGGCAAGGCGATAATTGATAGACTTATAGATGAAGAGCGAAGCCATTTAAGGAAGCTGATGGAAATCAAAAAGGGTTTTGAGATGTGGGACGATTAATAATCCTTTATATCAGAGCATGGGTAAATATTTTTCCTGTTCATAATGACTAACGTGGGTATGATACATATCCCATTCTATCTTTTTATTATCTATAAATTTTTGGAAAATATGCCCTCCAAGGGCCTCCTTAACCAGATCGCTTTTTTCCGTCTCCTCGATCGCCTCTGCAAGGCTGCCGGGTAAACATTGAATGCCCCTTTTCTTTCTCATTTCATAAGGCATGGCAAAGATGTCTTCCTCAACCGGATCAGGAAGCTCATAATGTTCTTGAATCCCCTTTAAACCCGCGGCAAGCATAACAGAAAACGCGAGATAGGGATTACATGCCGGATCCGGACAGCGGAACTCGGCCCTGGTCGCCTTTTCCACACCAGGCCTGTAGAATGGTACACGAACCAGAGCGGATCTGTTCCTCTGGCCCCATGAGATATAAACAGGAGCTTCATATCCCGGAACGAGCCTCTTATAAGAGTTTACCCACTGGGCGACAACAGAGCATATTTCTCTTGCATGTGTAAGAAGACCTGCGATGTAAGATTTGCCGATAGTGGATAGATGATATTTGTCATCAGAATCGAAGAAGGCGTTTTTGTCTTCTTTGAAAAGTGACTGATGTGTATGCATTCCGCTGCCGTTTTGGCCATATATGGGCTTTGGCATGAATGTGGCGTATACACCCTGGGTCATTGCCACTTCCTTTACAACAAGACGATATGTCATAGCTGTATCCGCCATGGAAAGGGCTTCATTGTAACGGAGGTCTATCTCATGCTGGCTGGGTGCAACCTCATGATGGCTGTACTCTACCTTGATTCCCATTTTCTCCAGCAACAGGATGGTTTTTCGGCGAAGATCACTGGCCACATCATGTGGTGTGAGATCGAAATAGCCGCCTGAATCAAGAGGTACAGGCTTGCCTCGGGCGCTTTCGAAATAAAAATATTCCAATTCGGGACCAATATAGTATGTGTAGCCGAGGTCCGCTGCTTTTTTAAGATTCCTTTTCAGCGCCCAGCGCGAATCTCCCTCATAGGGAGTCCCATCGGTTTTTAAAATGTCGCAAAACATACGGGCCACCGCGGCTTCCTCATCTGTCCTCCATGGCACGATGGTAAATGTCTTTGGATCAGGCATAGCGAGCATATCGCTTTCCTCTATTCGGGCGAATCCCTCTATAGATGAGCCGTCGAATCCCATGCCATGTTCAAAGGCCCCTTCCAGTTCATCCACTGTAATGGAGAAGCTTTTCAAAAAACCCAGGACATCGGTAAACCATAAGCGAATGAACCTGATATTCTTGTCATGTACTGTCTTCAGTACATATTCCTTATCTATATCAATGATAGTTAACGGTTTTTCCATGATATACCCTTCCTTTTCCATCCTAAAAGTTTTTTGTTTATGTTTTTTGTGAAAAGATACAACAAATAAAAAGAAAAAACAAATTTTAGGGCAATTAAAGCGAATTTTTTAATTTAGGCACTGTCTTTTTGACTTCTTTCCTTCATTATGTTATAAAAATCAACCATGTCCAGGAATGAAAAGATATTGGTAACCAGCGCGCTTCCCTATGCCAACGGACCGATCCATTTAGGGCACATGGTTGAGTATATACTTACGGATATATACTGCCGCTATCTGAGGTTGACAGGACAGGATTGTATCTATTGTTGCGCGGATGACACACATGGGGCACCCATAGAGATAAACGCTCAAAAGCAGGGGATCAGTCCTGAGGAGCTTATAGCAACTTACTACAAGGAACACACGCAAGACTTCAGGGAATTTCAGATTTCGTTCGACTCATACTACACGACAAACGCTCCTGAAAACAAGGAATTCAGCGACCTCATCTTTGGCCGTTTAAAGGAAAAAGGGGACATATATCAGAAGGTTATAGATCTGACTTTTTGTAATAATTGTCAAAGGTTTCTCCCTGATCGTTATGTAAAGGGGGTATGTCCGAGATGCGGGGCAAAGGACCAGTATGGAGACAACTGTGAGGTGTGTAATGCGACTTATGCCACTGTAGACCTCATTGAGCCCTACTGCGCCATATGCAAGTCCTCTCCGGTCCGTAAAAAGTCCAAACACTATTTTTTCCGTCTAAGCCTCTATGCTGATAAGCTGAGGGACTGGATTGTCAATAATCCGAAAATCCAGTCCGAAATCAGCAATTATATCCTTAACTGGATCGATTCCGGCCTCAAGGACTGGGATATCTCCAGAGACGCTCCCTATTTCGGCTTCAATATAATGGGGGAGAAGGATAAGTATTATTATGTCTGGCTTGACGCCCCTATCGGCTATATGGCCAGCACCCAGAACTATTGCAAAGGAAAAGGGGTTTCCTTTGAAGATTATTGGATAAAGCCCACCGGAAAGATCCGGCATTTTATCGGCAAGGACATCATATACTTCCATTTCCTGTTCTGGCCTGCCATGCTTATGGGAAGCGGTTTTAACCTCCCGGAGAATATATTCGTGCACGGTTTTTTGACGGTAAACGGTGAAAAGATGAGTAAATCGAGGGGCACATTCATCACAGCCAGGCAATACCTCCACAAATATCCGGTGAGTTTGCTCAGATTTTATTATGCCCTGAATCTAACCACCTCAATATCCGATATCGATCTGGACAGTCAGGACTTTAAAGAGAAAATAAACAGTGAGCTTTTAGGCAATATTGCCAATCTGAGCTATCGAAGCATGACATTTCTCTCCAAGCACTTCGACGGGCATCTGACCTCTGCCGCCTCTTCGGATATTCTTAAACAGGTGGAGGAAAGAGTCCGTTCCATTGAGAAGGATTTTGAGTCCTGCCATTTGAGGAATGTGGTAAAAAATATACTGGAGATAGGTGATTTGGGAAACAGGTATTTTCAGAATGCTGAGCCATGGAAAAGGATAAAGACGGAAAGAGACCTTGCCTGGAGAGATCTATCCCTGGTAATACAGATCGTGAGGGACCTCGCCATTTGTCTCAAACCGGTAATTCCGGACCTTTGTGCGGACCTTGAAAAACAGCTTGGCCTTGAGGACCTTCGATGGAGTGATTTAGGGCGATCTTTGGAGGGACATATCATAGGGCAACCCAGGCAGCTTCTCACAAGGATTGAGACACTTGATCTGACTACAACAAATCCTTTTACATTTCTCGACCTGCGCCTGGGGAGAGTGTTGGAAGCCGAATCCCATCCGGATGCAGACCGTCTCATGGTACTAAAGGTAGACATTGGTGATGAAAAGCGGCAGATCGTAGCGGGCATCAAGGGACATTATTCACCGGAAGATCTGATCGGAAGGAATATAATCATTTTAAGGAATCTCAAACCTGCCAGGCTGAAGGGTATTGAAAGCCAGGGCATGCTTCTGGCAGCGGATGACGGTAAGAACATTGGAATATTGAGCGCGGAGGGAGAACCTGGCCAGAAGATAAATTTGCCTGATGTGGAAGGCGAACCAAGGCCCTCTCTGACTATCAAAGATCTCCAGGGGATTGATCTTCACAGCGAGAATGGCAAGGCCTTCTCGCAGAATTCCCCCCTTTTTTGTAATAACAGGCAGGTATTGGTGGATAAGGGAATCACGGGAAAAATTAAGTGATATAACGTTCAATCCTTTGATTTTGATCTGCCCAGTCTTTTTTCCTCTCCCCGGCACAATCTTTCGATATTCTTTTTATGGCGGATTATAAGGAGAAGGCAGGCGAAGACAGCGGCGATAAAGAGAGAACGGGGGTAGTCCATAAAATAAATAGTCACAGGCAGAATTAAACCGGCACCTATCGAGGCCAGGCTGACAATCCTTATAAGGGCTACAGCAACTATCCAGAAGATAAGGCTTATTAGGATGGCCCTCGGACTAAAAAAAAGAAACACCCCGAGACTTGTGGCAACACCCTTTCCCCCCTTAAATTTCAAATACGGTGAAAAATCATGCCCGATAATGGTTGCAAGCCCCAAAAATATCAACAGCAATTGATGAGGGATTATTGAATTAAGAATGATCAGCGGCAGATATCCTTTGAGAAGATCGCATATGAGGGTCAACAATCCGGGCATGGCGCCAAGGACCCTGAATGCATTTGTAGCCCCGATATTTTGGCTGCCGCTTTTTCTCAGGTCAGCTCCGCCGAACAACCTTCCGATAATAAGTCCGGATGGAATGCCACCTATCAAAAAGCCTGCGACAGAGAGAAGAATAAACAGGGCTAGCATTCCAGGTTGATCCTTTTTTTAAACCGAATCAGGTGATCCGTGCCTGAGATGAGGGCCATAATCATTGCAAGCCATGCGGAGATTAGGCCAAGAGAGACCATGCCCAGGTATGGAAAGGTGAATTTGTATGGGAGATTAAGTATCAGAATTATAACAGCAGCGGTTTCGAAACCCACCTTATATTTTCCCAAACGGCTGGCGGGGATTATAATTTCTTGAGTCGCGGCAATGGACCGCATACCTGTAACCATTATCTCACGTCCAACAATGATCACAACAATCCAGGCGGGTATTCGTTGTATCTCTACCAGGGAGATAAAGGCCGCTGAAATAAGTAGTTTGTCGGCAACAGGGTCAAGGAATTTCCCCAGGGTTGTCACCTGCTGTGAATTACGAGCAATATATCCGTCCAGCCAGTCAGTAACGGCTGCCACCAAAAAAACAATCAGGGCTATAAGGTCATTCAGGGCTATGATCTCATTCCATGCGGTTAGGCTTTTGCCACCCAGAAGACCCAGGAGAGAAACCAACCAACCGGCTAAAGTTTTGCCCCCCAGGAGAAAAACCACCAACAGGGGAACAAGAAAGATCCTGATTAATGAAAGCTTGTTTGGAAGATTCACCGCTTTTAATTATCAGCCGGGACCTTTTTCATAAAAGGTCCCGGCGCCAATTTCAAAATAAATAACTGAAACTAATTTGAAATCCCTTCAAGGAAGGGCCCCGATGTATTTGTTATATGAAGAATATTATCGTCATCGACAAAAAGGTATACCCGATCATCCGGGCGTCTTTTGCTTTTATAATAGGAATATTGTTTTAATACCTTCTTGACATACTGTCTTGTCTCACGATACTTGGGTATTCCCCCGTATTTTAAAACGGCTGTTTCACCTGCATTATAAGCGGCCAGGCTTATCTCGAGATTATTATCGAACCGGTCCAGGAGATATTTAAAATATTTGACACCGCCGAAGATGTTTTCTTCCGGATTAAAAGGGTCGGACACATCCATTTTGTATGCTGTTTTGGGCATCAGTTGCATTAGTCCTTTTGCTCCGGCGCGGGAAACGGCCCTTGTATTGAAATTTGATTCTACCTTGATAATGGCCCTTATCAGGTTTGAGTCTATATTAAAAACCCTCGATACCCGATTAATAATCCGGTCGAGAAAGATTTCATTAACCGAATCTATTTCATCATAATCATCATAATCTTCCGAATAGATATGAAAATCATGATAGACCGGGCGATCAGTATAGTGCGTTACACCATTACTGTCAGTATATTTATAGACCTTAGCTCCTATGCGATGCGGAAAGAAAATCCACAATAAGAGGAGAGATATGACGGCAAAGCCCCATCCTCTCCAGGCAAGAAACTGGTTAAATTTTTTTATCATATTTTATATCCCCACACTTTTTAATAGTCCCTGTTTTAATATTTCCAATATCTTTCGCCTTGCCAGGATACCTAAAAAAAGTTTTGTATTTCCATCTATTACGGATATATATGAAGCCCGATTGGCATTAAAAAGATCCATGGCACTTTTCAGGTCCTGCTCCGGTGTCAAAATAGGCAAATCCGATTTACTCATAAAGTCTTTTGCCATTTTTGCGTAACTCATGGATGGATCCATTAATACATTTCTTACATCCTGAAGGGTTATTACACCCTGAAATTCACCCTTTTCGTTAATCACAGGGAAGAAATTATGAGTGCTTCCCTTCATGAAAGCCAGTACATCCTTTAAGGTCATGTTATTATACATTATTTCAATGTTTTTCTCAATTACGTCACTTACCCTTGTAAAGGAAAGTATATTCATTTCATAATCGAGCGGAGATATCGGATCATAAGATCCATCATAAAATGAGGTCAACTCCTGTTTGGTATATTTATGTCGCTCCGCAAGACCGTTAATAGCATCCACAAGGGCGCCGATCTCATCTTGAGAGTTATGCTCGATCTGCTTAATCGTTCCCGAGATTATGGATATTCCCTCCAGGCCCGCTGTTATTTCCTCCAGAGGTTGCTGGATTATTTTCCTTAGCACTACTTTCAGAACGACAACCATAACAAGGACAGTTACAATAACTACCATCATAACCTGGAATATATGTATTATAAAACGCTTGTTCAATCTGCTTGTGGAAAAATCCGCCATTAGAAAACCAAGAACCGGTCCGTCTGACTCATGACATTTCATGCAGCTACCCTGATTCGGAAGTTCTGTAACATTACGTAGAACTGTACCTGTATTTTGTGATTTGTATCTGAAAGTCCAGACAGGACTGTCTGCTTTAAGGTGATGATAATTTTTAATAATCTCTTTTGCGTCTTCTTTAAAGGGCAGGTCTTTTTCATTCAATAATAAACGGCCTGTTCCGTCAGCCCTGAAAAGCCCTATATTATGCATTTCGGTCATTTCTCCTATTTCTCCCAAGGATGATTTTATGTAATCAAAATCAGAAAGATCAAATGCATTTCTTAATGCTGCCGAATAACCCGCCATGAACCTGTTTATAGATTCCCTTTCCGTTTGGAAGTTCCAGTAACTAATACTAAAGGTTAAAATCAATAAAAAACCCAAGCCCATGAAAAATAGAGGGACCAACACAGAAACAATTATTTTAAAGCTTATGTTTTGGGTCCAGCCTCTATTATGCATTTACCCTGCTATTTATATACGGTTTGATCATTTATTTTTACTTACGGGCTCCGGGATGATCCGGGGCCTTTTATGCAACAATAATACTTAAAGGGTTCAATCAGAAGTTTAACAGTATTTATATAAAATGCAATTGTTGCAATACATAGGTTATTATTCTGCATTATAATATACCTTTTTTTCTTTTAGTCAAAATTTTTTGTCTATCTTAAAAAATCATTCACCGCATGCTTTCGGATCCATGATTAAATAAACTGTTATCAGCTTATAC
The DNA here is from genome assembly GCA_049472335.1 of bacterium. GTDB lineage: Bacteria > SZUA-182 > SZUA-182 > DTGQ01 > JAFGSM01 > JBLIRM01. The sequence continues at coordinate 30,641 of JBLIRO010000002.1, forward strand.
ATAGTTTCCCGTAACTCCTTATTTATTGTTTCTTTATTTATGGTTTAGAGGGTATTAAGCAAAATCTTTGCCATATTTTTTTATCGATTATTTTCATAGAAAATATTTTTTATTTTTTCTCTTATAAACCCCTCCGATGAATTATAAGAGACCAAAATAAATCATAAAATCAGTACTTTCCCTTATTAATTCTAACAATATCCCCCGGAATTAAAAAAACTCAAATCTTTTTTTTAGAATAAGGTCGATTAGATTTAATATGTTTTTATTTCATGTGTTGTTGTTATTTTGAGTCCGATCCTGCAACATCTTGCAATGTTTTTCCTTCTTTGATCAAAAGTTGCAATTTTGTAAATCATTTATATTCAGACAGTTGTGCTTGATCTCAATATTTGGCATATGAAATGCTTTTCATGATGAAAAAAATTGACCATCTATTCGACCAGATTTTAATATATAAAAAATAAGATTAAGCAACAACCATATAAGTGATAGACTAGCTTTAAGCAAATTGCTTTTATCAATGAAAAATAATTATTAGGTTTAATTATAATTTTATTATTAGTATATTGTTATAAATATTGACATAACCATTATCTCATGGTAAGCTACAGCATCTTTGAAAAGCTCAAATTAGGTTTAAATCCATCTTAATTGTTAGACTGTCGAATTATTTATAAGGAGCTTGTTCAGATTGTTCGCTTTTCAAAAAAAAGATCCCAGAGAGTTTGCGGTGACCATGGTTTTACTTTTACTCTTTTGGTTTACTATCATAACCTTTCCCGCTAATCCGTTTTCAGGGTTCGGCCTAAAGATTTTGATCGAGCACTTTATTCTGGGCCTTCTTTTTGCGGTTATGGTTACCCTTTTGTCACCATATCCCATATTGACAAGAAAACAGATCGATATATATGTTCGTCCTCGAGCAGTATTGCGTTTCATTATTTATATATCTCACTTGGTTTTGGATATTATACTGGCAGGCATAGATGTCGCCCGAAGGGTGATGAGACCAAAAATCCTTATTTCGCCTGGAATTGTAGAGTTTGACACACCTCTTTCCGAGGATATACAGATCGCGCTGAATGCCAATTCAATCACCCTGACTCCGGGGACAATAACCATAGATGCTCAAAAAATCCCAGAGGGGAGTCGCTTTCTGGTTCATTGCATAAGCCAGGATGCGGTGGAAAGCACACTGAAAGACAAAGGTTTTGTAAAACGGATTCAGCACTGCTTTCATTCGGAGGAAAAATGATAGAGTTCCTCTTTATTTTAAAACTGGCGATAACCATACTTTCTTTTACTATCTTCTTTTGCCTTTATCGGGCTATACTCGGGCCGACAACCGCTGACAGGATAATTGGGATCAATGTAGTCGGCAGCAAGGCCACTATTGCACTGGTATTTCTTGCCGCCATTTTTCAAAAGACCTCTTTTCTGGACATTGCCTTGCTTTACGCCATGCTGGTCTATGTAACAACCTTGGCCTTTGTAAAATATCTGGAACATAGGGACCTGGGGGATTAATTATGATATATCTGCAGACAATTTTGAGATTTTTAGCGGGTATATTCATACTGGGGGGGGTATTCTTTTTTGTGTGTGCAACAGTCGGGGTAATACGAATGCCGGATTCCTATAATAGGGCACATACCTCGGGGAAAGGGGACAGTCCCGGGCTTCTCCTGTCGCTACTCGGGGTATGGATATATTGGCTCACTATCAATCCTATGGAGAGTATAAAAGTTATTGTGATTCTGGTTTTCATGTTGTTGGCCAATCCAATCGCGGTGCATGCGATACTCCGCTTCTGCTATAAGACAAAAATCCCCTGGATTGAAGATACGACATTTGATCTGTTGAAAAAAAAAGATGATTTTCCCAAAAAGGAGGTTTGACTATGGATCTTGTGCTTTTGGCCCATTTAGTTGTCCTGTTTTTTCTGATATGCACTGCTCTGGCTGCAATAGTAAGTAAAGACCTTCTTGAGTCAGTTATAATTTACAATGCATATAGTTTCACTATAGCCATTACTTACAGCATACTTAGGGCGGTGGATGTGGCAATGACGGAGGCCGCTGTGGGGGCGGGGATATCCAGTATCCTTTTCGTGGCCGCCTTGTGTAAGACCAAAAGGAGAGAAGACTGATGAGACGTTTCATCCCGGTGGTTCTTTTTTGTATCTTTGGGATAGTCATGATTGCTGCCGTTCTTACACTGGCGCCGGTCGGAGATCCTCACCAGCCGGGTTATGCGGAATTTGTGCATCCGGAGGTTGAGTATGAAGAAATTATCAGGGAAGGGGAGACTGTGGCGCTTCGGTATAACCGCGAAGGGGCCTATGATACGGGCGCATTGGATATTATCACATCTACCATATTCGATTACCGCGGCTATGATACCCTTTTCGAAACAACCGTGCTTTTTACAGCCCTCATAAGTGTTTTGACTATAATTGGGGTTTCAAAAGAATAAAATTAATAAGGATTTTTTATTTTGAAAAAAGAATCTGAATATAAGACCAGTTTAGTGATTCAGACCGTTACCCGTCTAATGCTGCCGTTTCTGCTCATGTTTGGAATAAGTCTGATCGTTCACGGGCATCTGACCCCTGGCGGGGGTTTTCAGGGAGGAGTTGTCATTGGCGCAACCTTTATCCTTCTGGGACTGGCCTTCAATAAGGAGGAAGGCCGTCGCGCCGTTCCTGAAAAAAGTGTCAGAACGGTTGCGTCTTTCGGAATCCTCATCTATATATTCGTTGGGCTTGCAGGCATATTGGCCGGCTATAATTTTTTAACCAACAGGTGGATGAAATTCCCGCCCTTTGGGGAATTGGGAGAGCTTTTTAGCGGAGGTTCACTTTTTTGGATAAATATCGGAGTCGGACTTACTGTTTCGGCAATAGCCATGGAAATGTTTTATGCATTTTTAGAAGAAAAACGCGATCCTACATATCGGAAAATCATAAGTAAAGTGGATGAGAAAAGGAGGTGGTCAGATGAGATTTTTCGGGATACTTCTAAGTAGAATAGATTATGTTGTAACTGTGATTCTCTTTTGTATCGGATTATATGCCCTTGTTGTTAAGCCAAATTTGATCAAGAAAATGATTGGGATGAATATCGTTGAAACCTCTGTATATCTTTTTCTGATCGCCTCCGCAGATGTTCGTCTGGGTGCTTCTACAAGGCTGTGGGCTCATCCGAATGAGATTCTAAACGCCCAGGAGGCGGTCCATGCTGCGGCAGGTGAATTGGCAATGGTGAATCCTATCCCATCAGCCCTCGTTCTGACCGCTATTGTGGTTAGCGTGAGTGTTACAGCAGTTTCGCTTTGTCTTGCCATTAAGATATATGAAAATTATGGAACCCTGGATACCAGGAAAATAATGAGATTAAGAGGATAGGTCGACAATGGAATCCTCCCTTGCACAATCAGGATCTCAGCTTCAGGTTTTAATACCTGTATGTCTGATTTTTACCGCGGTAATCATGCCCATAGTAGGAAGATGGGTAAAGCGTTTGAGAGAATACCTGTTTCTTTTTGCAACCATATTAGCTGCTTACATGTCGGTGATAATTTTTCTCAGGGTTTTCAGATCACCGAGCGGGTATCTGGAGTATTTTCTGGGATATGGATGGCAGGGGGTTCGATTCCTCAAAACCGGCCAACCCATAGGTATTGTCTTGAAAACAGACTTGCTGGGAGCCATCTTGCTCCTTTTAATAAATGGTATTGGCGCACTTGCCGCCATATATTCCATCCCTTATATACATCATGAGGTACAAAAGTCAAAGCATACCTATTACTATACGCTTTTTTTATTGATGCTGGGCGGAATGTCCGGCATTGCCGTGACAGGAGACATATTTAATTTTTATGTTTTTTTCGAGATCGCATCTATCAGCTCTTATGCCCTTGTATCTATTACCGGAAAGGCCGAATCTCTTGAGGCGACATTCAAATATCTTCTGGTTGGCGCCTTAAGCTCTATCTTTATTGTCTTTGCGATAGGTTTGTTGTTTAATGCCACTGGCACACTTAATATGGAATATGCGTCCAGGCAGGTGGCCAAGATAATTGTTAGTGAACCGGATTCCTTTATCTATTCTCTTCGTTATCTCATTTTCGCGTCTGTGGGCCTTTTCATAATGGGATTCAGTGTAAAAGCGGCCCTTTTCCCCGGACACGCATGGCTGGCAGATGCTCATCCGGTGGCTCCATCATCGATCAGCGCGCTTTTGTCCGGTCTTGTTATTAAAGCCACAGGTATTTTCCCTTTAGTCCGTTTTCTTTTCGGTATCTTTGCTATTCATAGCGGTTATTACGGCAAGCTTCTAAGACCGCTTTTTTTGACTATTGCAGTGATAACCATGTTAGGGGGGTCTTTTTTCGCGATTGCCCAGACAAAACTCAAGCGCATGCTGGCCTTTTCCACCATTGCACAGGTCGGATATATCATGTTTGGCATCGGCTTGATTACAAATGCCGGGGTGGCCGGTTCCATCCTGCATATTATCAACCACGCAATTGTAAAAGGCCTTCTTTTTCTTGTTTCAGGAATCATTATTTATAAAACAGGGATCACAGAGATTGCGGATATGGGAAAGATCGGATATAAAATGCCCTTGACTATGGCATGCTTTGCTATAGGGGCTTGCTCAATGGTAGGCGTTCCTCCCCTGAGCGGATTTATGAGTAAATGGGTGTTGGCAAATGCGTCCTTTGAAGCCGGTTTGCCTTTTTTAATCGGTTTTTTGCTTCTTAGCAGTCTTTTAAATGCCGTTTATTATTTCAGGGTAGTAGCAATTTCTTATTTTGGCATACCCAAGATAGATATAGAAAAAAGGGACGAGCCACCGTTCATGATGCAGCTTCCTGTTATAATCCTGACCTTTTTAGTGGTGCTTTTGGGGATTTTGATTAAATATCCATACCATAAGGCTGCAATGCCGGCTGCTCTTATGGTTTTTAAATAATTTTGTTTTAAGAAGAAATTACGAAAAAGAAAGAAAAAAAATGATCAGGTTCTAAGGAGGATACCAATGTTAGTGGAGAGCTATCTGCCTTTACTTGCAGTTATGTTCCCTCTGGTTGCTATAGTATTTCGACCGTTTGTGGAAAAACACCGCTACTATCATTATACATTTATCGTGAGCTTTGTAACATTAGTTATAGTTTTGTTCATGTTTCCTTCCATAAAGGCAGGCAATTTACTAAACATGAGCCTGGATACGGGGCTGGGATTCAATTTTGTATTTCGAGCCGATATGCTGGGTTTTTTTGTGGGAATAATTTCAATTCTGCTTTGGACACTCTCCTCGCTTTATGGAATTGAATATATGTCCGAATCTCATGCCCATGGCAGATATAATATATTTTCCCTTCTCTCCCTGGGTGGAATGATGGGAGTCGTTTTTACCGGAAACCTTTTTACCCTTTATATATTCTTTGAGTTATTGAGCGTCGCATCGGCCATCCTTGTATTTCATGAAGAGACCCCTGAGGCAATGAAGGCTGGATTTAAATACCTTTTCCTGGGTATTGCCGGCGGTCTCATATTATTATTTGGGATCATAATGACCTATGATATTGCGGGCACCGGAGACTTGACGATGATTGGTATCGGTCTCCAGGGAAGCAAATGGCTTCCCTTTATATTCTGGAGTTTTATTATAGGCTTTGGTGTCAAAGCAGGTATGTTTCCCATGCATATCTGGCTTCCTTCAGCCCATCCGGTTGCGCCTTCACCAGCCAGTGCCCTGCTCTCCGGTGTAATGATAAAGGCCGGCGCCTATGGGATCTTTAAGACAGTCTATAACATAATAGGGTATACAGATATAGTTCATTCACATATGGGTCTTATTATTCCATTGCTGATTTTGGCCCTGATAACCATCTTCCTTGGTTCGGCTTGCGCAATAACCCAGACAGAGATAAAAAAGATGTTGGCCTATTCCAGTATCTCCCAGATCGGCTATGTGATTATGGGGATTTCACTGCTCTCGCCAAGGGGTATTGTGGGTGCGCTATTTCATGTCCTTGCTCACGCGCTTATGAAGGGAACATTGTTCATGTGTGCAGGGGCATTCATTCACCAGACAGGGCTGAGAGAGCTTGCGGATCTGAAAGGCATAGGAAAGAGGATGCCTTTTACCACCCTTTGTTTCAGTATTTGTGCCCTTTCTATGATAGGTCTTCCTCCTTTCATAGGCTTTATAAGCAAGTGGGAACTCGCACTGGGTTCCCTCGAAACCATTAAAATGGGATATTATTGGCCGGGGATAGGTATTATCGCACTCCTGACCCTTCTCCTCAGCAGCCTTTTAAACCTTGTCTATTACGGCCCCGTTGTAGTAGGGGCCTGGATGCATAGTCCTGGTGAATCCTCTTATGAGTCGGAGTCGTCCAAAAATGAAGATGCCGGTAAAACTATGCTTGTACCCATGTTGTTGCTTTCCCTGGGTGTGTTCCTGTTTGGGGTATGGCCGAGACATCCGCTTAATTTTGTTCGAAAAATCAGCAAGATCTTCTTCCCATAATAACCAAGATGATTTCAAGGTGTAATATGAAAAAAAGGGATATAATTTTTTATCTTTTTTTACAAATAATTTTGGCTTTGGCGCTTCTAATGTTATCCATGAACGCACAGGCATCTTCAAACACCCACAGGCATAATGAAGCTGTGGAATCCGGACATCATGAATTTATCTCCGGAGCGGAAGAACAAGTTCATGAAAAAGAGGTTCTTCACGGGGAAAGGGCCGGGGAGGATTTCGAGGAAGATACCGCACATGAGACCCATGGAGTTGAAGAACATCCTCATCATGGGGAAGAATCTCGTTACGGTGAAGAGACCGAAGAACATATTGGCAAAGATGAGGGGCATGAGGCAAATCATGAGACAAAAGGTCATTCGGATCATGACCATCAGGCAGAAGTGCCACTTGTTTATCTTTTTTATTGGGGCATATTGATTCTGGTCATGGTAATAATACTGATATATTTTGTCTATCGACGTAAAAATAAAAAGTTAAAGCCTATGATTCCCCTGGCCGTTTTTCTGGTTCTCTTTGCCATAGCTATCTATGTTCTTGAAATAATTACTCCTGCCTTCAGCGGCAGATTTGACCCTAAGACATTAACAATTATTCATGATTTTCACGAAGCCCCTGATATTGGATTTCTGCGTTTCATTTATAAATTTATATTGGGAATATTAATGACACTTTTTGCTTTTCTAAATCTGGATCGTAACGAATTTAATAAAAAAAGTATGGAAGACCAGGGATGAGCGATAATTTTGAGACCACAAAAGTACTGGTTGTGGACGATGATCCGGCAACCAGGGATATTATCAGACTGAGTCTTTGCCCCCTTGGCTATCAAATAAGTGAGGCGGTAACAGGCACTGAGGGACTGGAGAAAGTGATCATAGAGAATCCTGATATTATTGTTCTGGATGTAATGTTGCCTGAAAAATCAGGACTGGACGTCTGTCATTATCTCAAGGAAAGCTCCATTACCGCTCATTTACCTATAATCATGTTGACTGCGAAACAAGACCTTGCTGACAAACTTACAGGGCTGGATACAGGTGCGGATGACTATATTATAAAGCCTTTTGATCCCTTGGAGCTTGAGGCAAGGATAAAGGCCCTATTGAGAAAAACAAGGCGGGATCTCTTTGCCAATCCTCTAACCCGCCTGCCGGGAAGTATTTCCATAGAGAAAGAGATTCAGAGGATTATTGATGAAGGAGAACCTTTCGCGGCCATATTTATAGATCTGGATAACTTCAAGGCTTATAACGATAATTACGGGTATGCAGCGGGAAACAGGATAATTATTTTTACAGCCCATACAATTATGTCGGCAAACAAAAAATATGGCAATCCTCAGGATTTTATCGGGCATATCGGCGGAGACGACTTTGTGTGCCTGACAACACCTATTTGTGTCGATAATGTGTGTCAGGAGATTATCAGAATTTTTGATCAGCTCATTCATCTTCATTACAGGGAGGAGGATTTAAAGAGGGGCTATATTGTGAATGAAGACAGAAGGGGCCGAATTAAAAAATTCCCTTTGATGAGTATTACCCTGGTTGTAGTTACTAATGAAGAAGCCACCTTTGATCATCACCTTCAGATATCGGAAAAGGCGGCAGAATTAAAAAGGCACGTAAAGATGCTTCAGGGCAGCAATTACAGGAAAGACCGGCGAAAAGGAGCCGCCACTCAGAAACCGTTCACGGAAGAGGCCGTTTGAAGATGAAACTTAATATTACACAAAAGCTGATGGTCGGGTTTCTAGTGGTCCTTCTTTGCGGGACCATGAGCGGCGCCATATCATATGTAAGTCTTGATCAGATTGAAACACAGTTTCAGTCCTTTTACACAACCAGAGAGAAGGACTCGGACAGGAGGATAGAATCAATAATCAAAGAGTTGAAACGGATGAAGGTGCTGACTTTCGCGCTGATAATGCTGGATTTTTTGGTTACCGTGATTGTAATACTAATCCTGTCCAACAAATTTACAGATCCTATAATATCTCTTTCTACAATGGCCAAAGAGATTGGTGAAGGACACTGGGGGAAAAGAATAGATATCTCCAGCCAGGATGAGATTGGGCAACTGGCCGGGACTTTTAATCAGATGTCGAGATCCATTTTGGATAGGGAAAAACAAATTGAAAAAGCTCAGGAAGAGCTTAAAAAAAGGGATGAAATCCTGGTCAAGACCAATAGAGAGCTGGAAAGGCTCAATGAGCTTAAATCCGATTTTCTTTCAACGGTCTCCCATGAACTGAAAACCCCTCTGACCGCGATTAAGGGTTATGTCTCGTTAATGAAAAACAGCAAGATAGGACCGGTCAATCAACAACAATACAAGTGCCTGGTCATAGCTGATGAACGGGTGGATCATTTGAACAATCTCATTTCAGACCTTCTGGACCTGTCGAAAATAGAAGCAAACCAGTATGCGATAAAATCAAAACAGGATGATCTCGCTCAATTGATCAGAAATACTGTTTCATCCTTGTCACCTATCTTTAAAAATAAAAAATTGAATCTGGAGGTTCTGATTCCACAAGGTCTTTCTCCTGTGTATATGGATGCACCTAAAATAAACCAGGTTCTGACAAATCTTCTTAGCAATGCCGTAAAGTTTACACCTTCAGGGGGAGATATTAAGGTCAGTCTAATTCAGGATGTCTCACAAAATGGAGGGAGTGGTAGCGGATTTGTTCAGGTGGATATATCAGACACTGGTATCGGATTGGCCCCCGATCAGAGGGAAAAGATCTTTGAAAAGTTTTATCAGGTAGATCATTCCCCGACGCGAGAATATGACGGGACCGGTCTTGGCCTCCCAATAGCAAAAAAAATTGTTGAGCTCCACGGCGGTAAGATTTGGGTTAAAAAAAGGAAGGGAAAGGGGAGCACTTTCTCCTTTACCATACCAATGGCAGTTGAAGCCGGAACAATGGAATCAGAGATGATGGCAGAAACAAAAAAAAGCAAACCAACAACAAGAAAAAAAAGGGAAAATAAGGAATGAATCAACCTAGTATACTGCCGATTTTGGCCTTGGTATTTCCATTAATCGGGGCCATAGCACTCCCGTGGATTGATAGATTTTTTTCGGGAATGGCAGATCGGTTTACAGCCATAGTAACCCTTGCATCCGCGATAGCTGTGGGGTCGATGTATCCCCATATAAAAGCAGGGAAAATACTCGTTTATTCCATTTCAACCGGGTTGCCCGTAGGTCTTTCTTTCTATGTTGACAGCCTGGGTTTTTTTGTCGGAATGATCTCCGTCATCATTTGGATGCTGGGAAGCTTTTATGCAATAGGCTTCATGAAGGGCGCCGATTCGCATGTGCGTTATGATGCATTCTCTCTGCTGACACTTTTAGGCATGCTGGGTGTCGTCTTTACCGGGGACCTTTTTAGCTTATATGTCTTTTTTGAGATATTAAGTGTTGCCTCTTTTATGCTAATGGCTCATAAACAAACAAAGGCGGCACTAAAAGGCGGACTGATTTATATCTTTATGGGTATATCCGGAGGGCTTATTTTGCTGTTTTCGATCCTTTTAACCTATACGCTGGCTGGAACAATAAACCTTTCGATGATAGGGTTAGGATTGAAAGGATCGCCCTTCCTGCCCTTTATTTTCATTGGTTATTTAATTGGTTTTGGGGTTAAGGCAGGGATCTTCCCCCTTCATTTCTGGATGCCTTCCGCGTATCCCGAAGCCCCTACCTGTGCAGTGGCACTTTCATCAGGTGTCATGATCAAGGCAGGCGCTTATGGAATCATAAGGACTTTGTATGGAATCATGGGAAGTGATTTGATGAAAGGCAGTATTTTGGCCGGATTATTGCTTTTTATGGCCATGCTCTCCATATTTGTAGGTTCTGCCGCTGCGATTAATCAATCGGATATAAAGAGACTTCTCGGATATTCAAGTGTTTCACAGATTGGTTATATTATGATGGGTGTGGCCCTTTTGTCGCCGACGGGTTTGTTGGGAGGCTTGGTCCACATCTTCAATCACGCGATTATAAAGGCCGCCTTATTCCTTTGTGCCGGTTCCATGATCAAGCAGACAGGCAGACGATATCTCCCTGAGCTAAAAGGGATAGGCCGTGAAATGCCGATAGTGACCTTTTGCTTTTCTTTTGCATCCCTTTCCATGATAGGTCTACCTCCGTTCAATGGTTTTATAAGCAAGTGGTTTCTGGCATTAGGGGCACTCGAGTCTGCCAAAGTCGGCTCTTATAGTCAATGGATAGGAATCTCAGCAGTCGGTTTGCTTATCCTTAGCAGCTTTATGAACCTGGTATACTATGGCCCGATTGTTTATGGAGCATGGTTCGAGAAGAGAAAGGATGAATCTGAATCCAAACCTGACAATGACAAAAAGACAGCTTCGGACCCGGAAGCAAGTATGCTTTTGCCTATCTTAATACTTGCTGCGGCTACTTTGGTCTTTGGCATATTACCCGGCTGGCCTTTAAAACTTGCAAGACAGATAAGCAATATGGTGTTTTGAGGTATTATGAACAGGACAAAATATATTATAGTATTTATTGTGCTTTCCCTATTTATTTGCGGAGGTGCTTTGGTCTGGGCCTCTGGTTCGAATACAGGCCATCATTCAGGCCAATCCCATGAAACCCTTGAGGCAAGCCAGCATGAGAGCGGAGAGTTATCTTATGATGAGATTACTTCAAACGCGAGCGCACGGAATATTCTCCCGATAATTTTGATTTTGGTCCCTCTGCTCGGCGGTATTTTATTGGCCTTTTTACCTAATGACCGTCTGGGTGGTAATCTCTTGATTTTATTTACCGGTATCCCCTTTATATTATCCTTTTTTCTCTATAATCCTGTTATAAAGGGGATCCACAAAAACGGGGTGTTGCTGAAGGGGATATACCTTGAATTCCCTTTTCTACCCCAATTTGGATTTAATCTCACCTTTAAGGTCGATCCCATATGTCTTACACTGATTATTTTTACGGGACTAATATGGTTTTTGACTGCAATTTATTCCAGATCCTATCTGGAAATCGAAAACAATCGGCGGCGCTACAATATAGCTAATTGTTGTTGCCTTGCTGTCACTCTGGGCGCTTTCATGGCAGGGGATTTTTTCACCTTATATATATTTTATGAAGGGATACTCCTGTTTCTCTATCTCATGGTGGTCCATAGAGGGGATGAAAGGGCCCTGTCAGCTTCCAAGGTGTATCTGTATCTGGGTGTGGCAACAGGATTGATTCTTCTGTACGGCATATTTTTACTCCATTATTTAACCGGAACTGTTGAAATTAAAAGTCTGGGAAATGTCTTGTCGGCCGCACCAGCCTGGGGGCGTTATGTTATAGCGGGAATGTTTATCATAGGGTTTGGCGGGAAAGCGGGAGTTTTTCTCGAGCATATCTGGATGCCCAGTTCTTATGGTGATGCTCCTTGTCTTACCGCTGCCCTATCATCCGGAATTATGATTGAAGTTGGCGCGTATGGGATTTTCCGGACTGTTAATATGTTGTTCGCCCCATTGGGTATGCCTGCGTATCCTTCATTATGGAAATGGGCTTCCCCTGTCTTATGGATGGATATAACCCATATCGGACATATACTAATTTGGCTTGGGATATTGACGATGTTTTTGGGTGCTTTAAATGCTCTCATATCAAACCATAGTCTAAAACTTCTCGCTTATTCCAGTGTCAGTCAAATGGGCTATATTATTATGGGGATTGGATGCGCCGCTTACATGGGAGCCGATGGTGCAATGGGCCTGGCAGGTTCCGGTTATCATATCATAAACCATGCCCTCTTCAAGGTGGCCCTTTTCCTTTGTGTAGGTGTTGTGTTTTTTAGAACAAGGGAGACCGATATCAGGAACCTGGGAGGATTGTGGCGAAATATGCCCATGACGGCCTTTGTTATGTTTATAAGCTTGTGTGCCATATCAGGGATACCCGGATTTAACGGATTTGCAAGCAAAACCATGCTGCACCACGCCATTGTGGAGGCTTACGAACATTCGTTCCATGTATTAGGAACCCCCGACAGGTGGCTGAAACTTGCAGAATGGCTATTTATTGTAACCGCGGGCTGTACGTTTGCTTATAATATTAAACTCTTTTCATTCATATTTCTCGGAAAAAGACCTCAAAAGTATGCGGATGTCACGGACGCACCCATACCTATGAAGGCGGCTTTAGGTTCCCTGGCCACACTGACTGTATTCATGGGGCTTTTCCCGAATTGGCTATTGGATAATTTTTTGGGGCCGATGCTTTCATATTTTGGTTTTAGCTCCAATTCGCATTCATATCATCTTATCTATAATCTTCATGCAAATGGTGGCCCTCGCTCTATTATCCCTTTACTCTATAATCCAACCACAAAGGCCTTTTTAACCGATCCGGAAGTAGTGCACAACCTGGTTGGGGGAAGCTCAGCAATTCTCATTGGTGGCACAATACTCATTTTGGGCCTCACTTTAAGGTTTTTTGTATATAAAGTCTCCGAGACATATCAGGTTGAATATTATTATCGCCGACTATTCAAAGGATTTTTGGCTCTTTGCTCAATGACCTATAACACAATAGTTTACGCAGGGGAGCTGCTTGTTGCCAAATTAATGATATATTCCTGGATACCACCGTTAAGGATGGAAAATGTCATATCTCCGGCAGGAGATTTAGATGATAAAAAAATAGACAAACAAATCTTGAACTATATTTCTGCTCTGGAAAGTAATAAGGTAAAGAATAAGGCCTTTTTTGAGCATATATCGAAGTTCGATAAAAAATACAGCGAGGCTCTTGAAAAAGCAATGAAAGAAAAGGGATTATTCGAGCATATTACTAAAGCGGAAGAAAAATTCTCGAAATCCATGAGTAGGGCAATACTCAATAAGGGGCTTTTTACAAGGATTTCGAGTGTTGATGAAAAACTCTCTGGCTCTGTTGATAAGGCAATAGGTGATAAGGGGGTTTTTGATAAGGTAACATCTGCAGACACCATATTTGATAGTATGGTGGATAAGGTTATATTCAGTAAAATCTTTTGGGGTATGGTTGCAAAAGCAGACGGGAGCATACTTACCTCCGACTTTTTGAAGAAATTCATAAATATGGAAAAAAGTTACGATTCATTAATGGAGAAGATTTTGTTCGGTATGATAGGTAGCGAAGATCTGTCGAAGATCAAATTAGAGCGTACTGATTTTGCCCGTTCATGGTTTTTGAATTTATGTAAAAAGGTAGCGAGGATCCATACCGGAGATATAAGTAATTACATCAGTTGGATTGCCATTGCCCTGACAGTGATTATTGTGGTTCTTGTAGGGATCCCTTATTTGAAGACATTGTTTGCAATAATACTGGCTCTTACCCTGACCATTTTCGCGACATTCATTTTGGCACTATTTTTCTTGTAATTTAACAAAGATTATAGGGTATACATATGGAAATGAAAAAGGTTTTAAAGGTTATCCTTATAAGAAGCGGTATTCTTCTAAGCCTTCTGGTAGTATTGATCATGGCCATTAAAACAATGGTTCAGGAAGGGCCTATAGAACCGCTCAAACAGGAAAAAGTGCTGGCTGTCCTTATGAGAGAAGCATCTGAGGAGACCGACCTGCATTTAAGGGGGCTAAAGGACGGAATGGTGTTTAATGGATTGAAATATACAACAAAAATCTATGCAGTTCCGTCCCTGATCAGGGAGGCGAATCTGGTCTATATCATGAGTCCTTGTCAAGCCGAAGAGATTCTCGGTCAGGAGGATATTGATTTCCCATATCAAATGATCGGTTATTCATATATAAAAGAACCCCGCACAAATTATACTGGTATCTATTGTGACCTGGATTGGCAGAGAATATTTCCTATTTACCAAAAGATAATTCCGGAGATGAAGAGGGTGGGAGTTTTATATGCCCAGGGTTCATGTGATGGTGAGAAGCAGGCCCTTTCCATGAAATCCGCTGCCGAGATGAGACCGAACCTGACAGTTTTTGTTCAAACCTTGGACCCTTTTGGAGAGGACCTTGAAAGCATATTGTCGGAATTATTCCAAAAGGCGGATGTCATTTATGCTGTTGCGAGGGACAAAATCATTCAAACTCACATAGAGAGCATAGCCGAGATTTGTCTTCAAAAAAGGGTTCCTCTTATAGGTGGGGGGATATTCGGACCTCAAAAAGGCGCGCTTGCTTCTCTGGCCTATGATCCCTATAGGGTGGGACGAAAAGCGACGGATTTAATAAGGGCCTTGGAAAGTAGTGCTGAAATATACGATATGGAGATAGTCAGGATGGAGCCGGAGCTTTACATAAACCTTAAAACTGCCTACACTTTAGGAATAAACATACCTTCCAATTTAAGAAAAATAGCCGAGAAGGTTTATAATTAGAGAGAGTGCATAAAATGCCTAAAGTCTCAAGCGCCTAAAGTTAAGGAATAAACTTTCAGATATACTTCTTTCAGGATACTTCAATCAAGACACAAAACATCTTGTCTTTCTGATTCAATATCCTACTTTTTACCTCGATTTGTTTAAAGGGATTTTTTTCTTATCCTTTTAGTTTTAAATGTGCAATCTCTTATATGTTATGATATATTAATAAAAATGAAAAAGGGTATCAGATAAAAGGACAAAGAAGATTTATTGTCTTTAACGCGGTTGAAGGAGAAGGGATCCTAATCTATAATAGCATTGTGATTGTCAAAATACTCCCGTTAAATTGTAGGTTTCATATATGTTTTTATTCCCTTTCGACTTTATATCTAATGTAGGAAAACAACGACTCGTACATTTGCTCAATAAAATGCCGAAAAAAGACTTAGTGGAGAAGGCAAAATTTACCCAAATAAGGAGATAGCTCATGGCAAAAAAGGTAAAGGTTAAAGAGATTTCTCCCGAAGAGCTTTCCCAGGCCATGGAGCAGCAAATCGTTTCCCTGGAGAACCTGCTGGAAGAATCGAGGCAAGAAGAGATTCATTTTCAAGACCTGCTGGATGAAATAAAAGCTCATACGGAGGAATTTTCACAAAATAGCGATTTATTGGCAAAGGTTGAAAAACGTTTGGAAACACTTAGGTTTACAGCGGATGTGACCGAAGAAAACATCTCTAAGCTTTTAAGTTTCAAAGACGAAATGGACAAACTTCATAAACAGGTCAACAGCGCGCTTCATTTCTCTAAGAATTTTGAAGAGCGTATAGCCAGTGTGCTGCAGGAAAAGGAACGCTTGGATGAGATAGAGGCTCAGGTTGAACAGTTTAACATACCTTTTGAAGAATTAAGGAAAAATATGGATCAGCATTCTTCATTAAGCAAGGACTTGGAAAAAAGCCTGGGAGAAATGAACAAGAAGAGAGAGACGATTGACAAATCACTTGCCGGTCTTGATGACTACCACACGCAAATTCAGGCCCATTCGGAAGAAATAGCAAGGTTGAACTCCCGCAGGGAAGAATTGTCTGGAACCATGGAGGGCCTTGAAAAAAAGATAGATGGATTTGTTAAGGAATGTGAGAAGATAGAAGAGAGATTCGCCAATATTGAAAAGGCTCGCCATCTTTATGAAATTACCAAACAGAAGATAGAGAGCCTGAATTCTATGGCTGAATATGTAAAAT
This sequence comes from bacterium, assembly GCA_049472335.1. GTDB lineage: Bacteria > SZUA-182 > SZUA-182 > DTGQ01 > JAFGSM01 > JBLIRM01. The sequence goes on from JBLIRO010000002.1 coordinate 46,825, forward strand.
CAAAGGTCCAGAGCCTTTCACAACAACGAATCATTGTTGAGAAGGCAAACGAAGAGGCAGGAAAACTGAACGTTCTCTTCTGGGATATGGAAACAAAGATTAATAAACTTTCAGAAGAGAATAAATTAATAAAAAAGGCCGACCGTAATATTCTTCGGCTTGAGAGTATGTTAAATGGTCTGGATCAGAAAATGTCCAAGATTGATAGGGCAGAGGGTATTTTGCAAAAAATAAACACTTCTGTGGAAGACCTGAAACAAAAATCCGAGGATATGGAAAAACGTTCCAAATCCCTTACACAATTGGCAGGGGTTTTGGAATCATATTCAGAAAAAATCCAATCACTGCAAAAAGAGGCAAAAAAGCTGGAAGAAAAAGAGCAGGCCTTTTCATCATTTACTACAAAGTTCAGCAATATGGAAGATCGTTTTAAACAATTGGATCAAAATCTTAGCGGTATAAAAAAAGAGATGGAGAGCGTTAAAGATCAATCGAATCGCATATATGAGGTAAAGACAAATCTCCAGAAACTGGATCTTATTGCGGAAGAAGCACAAAAAAAGGCTGAAGGGGTAATTAAAAGGGATGGTTTAATCAAGGATGTTCAGGGAAAAATGGAAAATCTGGGCAGTATGACAACCGATATCGGGAGGAGAATGGACCAGCTCCTTTCCCGCGTCCCTTATCTCGTTGAGATGGAGAAGAGGCTGGAGCATATGGAGGCCATGGCATCCGAGCTGGATCAGAAGGAGGAGGGAATTCATAAAAGAGAACATATACTTAGGAACACGGAAGAGGAAATTGAGAAACTGGAGGTGCTGTCCAAATCCCTTGAAGAACGGTTCTTGTTTTTGTCTGACCAGGAAAACTTAATAGACAGATTGGAATCAAGGCTGGAAGGCCTTAGCGATATGGCTAATCAGATAGGCATTCAATCTCAGGATTTCCTAAAAACAAGACAGGAAATTGAACAGGCAACTGAAAAGGTAAACCATCTTCAGTTGAGCATGGATGAGATTAGCAACAAAGAGAAGAAGGCATTAAAGCATCGGAATGAACTTGAATCAATAAAAAAAGGTCTTTCTGAAACCCAGATCCAGATATCAAAGAGAAAAGATGAATTTAAACAACTGGACAAAAAGGTTTCCACATTCCAGGAAATCTGCGAACAATTTGAAGGAAAGGCCGGCGCCTTGGAAGGAAAGATCAGCTTTATTGATCAGGTTATCTCCAATATCGATGAGCGTAGAACCAACATGGAAGATATCCTGGAGGCAAAATTGGTCCAGTTTCATGATATGAATGCTGAAATCGATCAAAAAGTAAAGGAAGGGCTTGATGCTTCAAAACAGATAGACCTTTTTGATCAGAAGATGAATGAGTTAAAGCAGATGACGCAGGATATAGAGGAGAAGACCCTGGCAATTTCAGCCAGACAGGAAGAGATTTACCAGATAGAAAAGAAGACCGTCCAGTTGTCTGAAATGAACGATCATCTTGATAAACAGATTAGAAGCTGTATGCAGCAAGACAAGGAAATTGCCAAGATTAAACAGGAACTGGAAGAGCTCAAGAATATTCAGAGTGAAGCGGTAAGTCACTTCCAAACCCTTAGGGCTGAGGAAGAAACCCTGGAAAGGTTAAGAAAGGAAATAGACGGGCTGAGGGAGCTTATTAATGAGGTGAGTCAAAAGGGTAAAAGAATAGAGGATTATGCCAGAATCATTAATGATTCTGATCAGAAACTAAAGACACTGGATCTCTTGTCCGAAGATATAACTGCAAAGCTGGAAAACTTAAAGGCAGAGGAAAAAACCATTGAAGAGGCAACTGAGAAAGCCGACCGGCTGCAATTTTCAATTCCCGAAGCAGAAGCCAGAATAAGAGAGCTTGCGGCAAGGATTGACCAGGCTAATGGTTTAGAAAAAAGATTGTTAAGTCTTCTTCCCGAGAAGAAAAGCCCGAAAGGTCTGGAAGAAACCGTTTAGGGCTTGACGGGAAGTGTATGGGAATACTTTTGGTTTGCTATTTCAACCAAAGGTTATTACCCGAAATTATAACCGCTGACTGAAGAGACATTATGTTTTCCCAATCACATCCTGAAAAAAAAACGAATGATTATTGCACGCACTGCTGGACTCCAGTATGCGAAGAAAAAGCCTTTCGCTTTAGGGACAGGATTTTTTGCAGTGCTAAATGCCTCAGGCTTCATTACTGGTGCCTCTTTAATCTTTTCTTGACAACGCAGGTTCAGAAATTCAGGGTGATTATCCATCGCAGAAAAGGCTGGTCTACCGGACTGCTGGCGGGATCGTTCTTTTCCCTTGTCCTGACGGTCCTGCTCGGTTTCATATTGTCCAACTCTTTTTCAGGGCCTCCAAAACTATCGCCCGGGCAGGATGTTGCCGCGCACCTCCCCGTAGAAATAAAATATCCGTTTTTTTTAAATACTCCGCCCCCACCGGTTTTGGATAAAGCCAAGAAGGCTTCGAAAGAAGACATTACGGATTTCGAAGATGCACTAGAAAGACAGATTAAGGAGAGGGTAAAAATTTTCCTGATCAAGGAGTATCCGTCAGGGCCAAGAAAAACTGTAGGTATCTCAGGTTCGGCCACTACAGGATCCATATGTGCCCTTTATCTTAATGATACCCTGTACGAAGCGACAACCTGTATAAAGGGTAATTTCTTCTTTCCCAGGGTCGCCCTAAGACCGGGGAAGAATATCATCGAGGTTTTGGTGCATGATCAGGAAGGTTATGTAGTCCCCTCTAACAAGGTTGAGTTGTTTCTGGACTTAAACCGCAAGATCATGGAAAAAGGAAGGAATATCACCAGGGGAAATCTGGAAGAAAAAAATGTTTGCCTTACATTTGACGGAGGCGCTTCGGCATCCTGCGCCCCTGGTATATTGGCGACATTGAGGCGTTATAACATCAGGTGCACATTTTTTCTTACAGGGGACTTTATAAGGAACCACCCCAAACTTATCAAGACAATGGTGGAGGATGGCCATGAGATAGGCAATCACACCGATACTCACCCCCATTTCGCACGTTTGACCTCCCAGATGCGATTCGAAACCCTTCCATGGGTAAACAAGGCCTTTGTCCAGAATCAAATAATAAGGGCAGAAAAGGCCTTTTTTCAAGTCACGGGACTTTCCATGGCCCCCTTTTGGAGAGCGCCCTACGGAGAGCATAACCTGGAAATCCTAAGATGGGCGGAAGAAATAGGTTACACCCATGTTTCATGGACTTGCGGCAGGGTCCTGGAAGAAGGCCTCGATACGCTAGACTGGGTCTATAATCATGAATCTCCTATCTACTTTTCTTCAGAGGAAATCAGGGATAAGATAATCAATTTTGGAGAAGGAAACCCTGAAGGGGCAAATGGAGGTATTGTGTTAATGCACCTTGCCACATCAAGACCTTTAGAAGACAGGGTCCATCTTCAACTTCCTGACATCATTGAAGGACTTCAAAAAAGGGGTTATAATCTTTCTACGGTTGGAGAGGTTATAAGCTCGGCTGACGGGTCGGTTTACCCCGAACAAGCCAAAGATGATGAACATGTCAAAAATCTTTGGGTGTCTAAGGGTAAAGATTCTAAGGATAGGAAAAGACGAACGGTATCTTTGTCCTCTAAAAGGCTGCCCTAAGCATATACATGTAAACATGCCGAAAGAAGAAGGAACTGTCATTGATATTGTACCTGAAGGTGCATTGGTTCGTATAAAAAGGACGGATGCATGTCACGGTTGTCCATCTGCAGGAATATGCCATATGGGTGGTAGCGGAGAAAGAGAAGTCCTGGCCAGAAATCCTTTTGGCGCCCGAAAGGGTGAGATGGTGGAAATAGAAATAAAGGAGGGATTACTGTTAAAGGCTTCCTTTATAATATATATGCTTCCGATTTTGGGCCTCCTGATGGGAGCGCTTTTTGGAAGATGGATAATAAATTTCTTTGGATTGCCTTTTAATGAGAATACGGGAGCCGTCTTAGGTGGTTTGACCTGCCTGCTGGTTGTGTTTATACTAATAAAAATAATAACCGGGGGTAGTTGTTATATGAAGAAATATCAACCAACCATTACCAAGGTTAAGTAAAGAAGGGGAGGTGCTTTAGAAATGCGAGTTGGCATATTGACGGGCGGAGGGGATTGCCCTGGATTAAATGCGGTTATAAGGGCCATTGTTAGGAAAGGGATCGATAGCTACGGGGATGAGCTTATAGGGATAAAGCATGGATGGGCAGGCCTGATTAATGATGTTATGGGCACCCTGGGCAAGAATCAGATTTCCGGAATACTTCCAAGAGGCGGTACTATCCTGGGCACATCCAGGACTAATCCCTTTAAGGTCGAGGGTGGTCTGGATAAGATTCAGAACACCATAAAATCCAAGAACCTTGAAGCGCTTATTGCAATAGGCGGGGAAGACACCCTGGGAGTCGCTAATAAACTCCACAAAGAAGGTATATCTGTTGTCGGTGTCCCAAAGACCATCGACAATGACCTGTCAGGCACGGACTATACCTTTGGTTTTGATACAGCCACACAGATCGTGACCGAAGCGATCGACAGGCTGCACACAACGGCAGAATCCCACAACAGAGTTATGGTTGTGGAGGTTATGGGCAGGCATTCCGGATGGATCGCTACTATTGGGGGAATTGCCGGAGGAGCGGACTGTATTCTTATCCCGGAGATCCCTTTCAGTCTTGATGATATGGTGGAGCTAATAAAAAAACGGCAGGCACGGGGGAGGGCATATACCATAATTGTCGTAGCTGAGGGAGCCAAACCGAAGGATATGGATCAGTATTTAACCAAGGACGCGTCACTGGATTCATTTGGTCATGTCAAGTTAGGCGGGATAGGAGAATTTCTGGCCAAAGAGATTGAGAAAAGGACAGGCGCTGAGACAAGAATGACAAACCTGGGACATGTCCAAAGAGGGGGAACCCCTACCGCTTATGACCGTGTATTGGGGACAAGATATGGTATCAGGGCGATCGACCTTGTTCATGAGGGCAAATTCGGTTATATGGCTGCTTTGCGCGGAAACAAGATAGTCGATGTCGCCCTGTCCGAGGCAGTAGGGACCCTTAAGACTGTGGATATGGATCTCTTTGAGGTAGCAAAGGTATTCTTTGGTTAAACCATACCGGAGGATGGACACTACTGCTGATGTGGGCCTTACTTCATGTGGTTTAAGCTTAAAAGAGCTCTATGTTAACATGGCAAAGGGGCTTTTCAGCTTGATTGCCCCTTTGCCGTGTGTCAGGAAGAAGCTTTGCCACAGAGTGAATGCTCAGGCCTCTTCCCATGAGGAACTTCTTGTTGCATGGTTGAATGAGTTGATATTTGTCAGGGAAACGGAAGATCTTCTTTTTCGTTATTTTGAAATAATATCTCTTGATAAGAATCAGTTGGAATCTGTTTGTCTGGGCGAAGTTATCGATCCGAACAAGCATGTGCTCAGGATGGAGATCAAAGCAGCCACATATCATAGAACATCCATCTGGCGGGACTCTAATGGACTCTGGCGTGCAATGGTAATATTTGATGTTTAGGTTTAAAGAAAAATAACATGACCATACCCATTGAAAAGATCGGTCCCTATCGATATAAAGTGCCCGAGAGCTATCAACCGGGCATGAGGGTTCCGGGGATTTTCTATAGTGATGAAAAGCTCCTGGAGGCTATAAAAAAAGACGAGTCTTTAAAACAGCTCGCCAATGCAGCCACACTTCCGGGGATTGTTAAAGCATCTCTGGCTATGCCTGATATTCACTACGGTTATGGCCTGCCTATTGGAGGTGTTGTGGCAACCAGGATCGAGGATGGGGTAGTATCTCCCGGAGGGGTCGGCTTTGATATAAACTGCGGTGTACGCATTATGCGGACTGGCCTCATCCGAAGGGATCTGGAGTCGAAGGATAGATTAAAAAAGGCTGTCATGGCTTTATATGGACATGTACCTGCAGGTGTAGGGTCCAAAGGAAAGCTGAAGCTGACCCAGAAGGAAGAGAAGGATCTATTGAAGAAAGGCTCAAGTTGGGCAGTTTCAAGGGGATTTGGGCGGCCCGCAGACCTGAGATTTACAGAGGCAGGGGGATGTCTTGAGGGAGCGGATCCAGATGTCATCAGCCAAAAGGCCTATGAACGGGGCAGGAATCAACAGGGCACTCTCGGCTCGGGAAACCACTTTATGGAAATCCAGTATGTTGCCGAGATTTACGATCAGGAAGCGGCAAGACATTTTGGCCTCGCCCTGGACCAGATTACGTTAATGATCCATTCAGGTTCCCGCGGATTCGGGCATCAGGTCTGCACGGATTTTCTGGCCAGTATGGGGAAGGCAGTGTATAAATATGGTATAGAGCTCCCTGACAGACAATTGGCGTGTGCTCCTTTAAATTCTCCTGAGGGTCAAAAATATCTTGGAGCCATGAGGTGCGCTGCCAATTATGCCTGGGCCAACCGGCAATGCCTCATGTTTTGGGCTGAGGAGGCTCTTTGCCAGGGGCTGAATATCACGACCAGAGAACTCTGTATGTCTCTGATCTATGATGTCGCTCACAATATAGTGAAGATTGAAAGGCATAGGGTGGAAGGGAAGGATATGGATCTTGCTGTCCACAGAAAAGGCGCGACAAGGGCATTTGCACCCGGACATGTTGATCTGCCTGAGGAATACCGGCCAACAGGTCAGCCGATTCTTATCCCGGGAGACATGGGCACCTGTTCATATATCCTGAAAGGTACCGAACAGGCCATGGATGAGACATTCGGCAGCACATGTCATGGTGCCGGAAGGGCATTAAGCCGCAGGGCGGCCGTAAAGGCATCTAAAGGGAGGTCTATTGCAAGAGAGCTGGAAGAAAAAGGCATTGTGGTGCTTGCGGCAGGAAAGGAAACCTTGAGAGAAGAGATGCCCGAGGCTTATAAAGAGATCTCCGAAGTCGTTCAAGTAGTTCATAATGCCGGTATTGCCCTTAAAGTGGCTCAAGTAAGACCTATAGGTGTTATCAAGGGATAAGAATCAGTTTTTATTTTGAGTTAAGATATCCCAGAATTTATTCGTATCCAGAGTATCCAGATCCTTACCTTCGAGATCCGATCTTTTAAGGGTATAGCTTTCAGCCTCAGTCCATTTCAGGGAACCGCCTTCCTCTTTCAATCCTTTTAGACGGATATTCACTTCTTTATATGCATCGTTTTCCATAAGAGTTTGAAATAAATTTAAAAAAAAGAGACGGTCCGATCCGGAAAGTTTAATGGGGATTGTTTCTGCGGGTAAAGGAAACAATGTTTCCATTGAAATCTTACGTAACGAAAGGGTCAGATCGAGCTTCCATCCATCCGATAACGGTTCAATAGCAATGTCCTTCTCTCTCAGAAAAACAGAAAAAGAGGGATACCATCCTGCCTCCTGATGCGCCCCGGTTTCCTTTTTTTTCTGATCATAATAGTTGCTCAACTTTTCTGTGATCGAAAGGGCTTCATCTTTCAAGGAGTTAAGATCGGCATTTTTTTCCGGGTCATAAATACACTTTTTTTCAATCCAACCTTCCAGGCCTTCATTGTTCTCTTTTATATAAATCCATTCTGCCTCTTCAAGATACATTCCGACCCCTTGGTCCATGGATAACATGCCAAGGGAAGGATAGGTATCAACAGGCCCGGCCCTTACATGTGTAGCCTCGCAATTGGTTATTACACGTCTTAATTCGGAACGTGCTGATTCTGAACCGACCGGTAATATCTTACAGGCCGAAGCAATTATCCATCCATCTTTACCCTCAGGGGTTTTACAATGATACCATCCATCCTTCTCTTCGAGCCCGCTTAAAATGTCATTTTTTTTAACCGTTACTATCCACGCGTAAGAAGTCCCGGGTCCCTGGCGAATATTCACGGAAGCCATTGTGACCTCCAGAGTGAAAACAGGCCCCTGTTTTTTTTCAGGCAAATCCTGTTCTGTTTTGGCGCCTTTTATAACAGAGAGGCTAAAGATAAAAGAGAAGAATGTAAAAATAAAAACATTTATAATCAGATTATTTTTGACTCTTTGTATCATTTTGAATTCCCAGAAGTTTTAAATTTAATGTCCTGATTGATTCAGTAATAATTAAACAACTAAAATGTTATATAAAAGGATATTATAAATCATTCAAATTGGCAAATATTCCTATGATACCCTTGACAAGGTTTTGCTTTTTGTGATAATTTTCAAATAATTTTATTTTAAATAATAAAAAATCAACCACATAGGAAAAAGAAATCTTTCCTTGAATAATGGAGGAAGCCACAATTTTGTTCAGGAAGACTCTTAGAAGAAAAGGCTTTGGCTTTTTATATCCTTATCTAACGATATATCTTTTTTTACTTGCTTTTGCCTTTTTTCTTTTTAACGAGTTGCCCTTCATTTCCGTTCGTGTCTCGGCCCGGGATTATTCTTGTCCCCTTGTGGAAGAGATAGCCGCATTTTTCCCTGTCTTAGAAGGATACATAGTAGAGGTTAAAGGTGATATGATTTTTTTGGATCTGGGCAGACCTTCGGGTGTCAGGAAAGGTATGGAATTTCTCTGTATAAGAGAAGGGGAGGAATTCACACATCCTATGACAGGGGCCGTGCTTGGGCGCTTCGAGGACAAGCTGGGTTATATACAGGTTACAGAAATTAGCGAGAATTACAGTATAGGTAAAATACAGCAAAATTTTTCAGGGAAGGTTATAAAACGCGGGGATAAAATCAGAATAACGGCATCAAAGATCCCAATAGCTCTCCCTTCGGACCTTAAATTTAATCCCAACATCGAAGCCTTTGTAAAAGGGCTTGAACAGAATGGCCGCTTCACAATCATCCCAAGGGCAAGTATCGTCTCAACCCTTAATGATATCGGCCTTTCTGATTTTAATGATTTGACTTCCGAACAGATCAAAAGGATATCTGAGAAGCTGGATATATCAGCCATTATTATCCCCTCAATGGAAGAATCGACCCGGAAGAATTTTATCCATGTGCGTATTATATCTGCCCGGACCGGGGCTTCCATAACCCAATTGAGCTATGAATGTGGGGAGGATAGAATGGATCAATTGTCAAATTCAGTTGATTTGACCAATCAAACACCCCAGGGTTCCGGAGATATGTCCGGGAGGTTCAGCGTCCCATTGCAGGGAGAGATTACAGATATTTCCCATTTGTCTCAACACCTTGACTTTTCAATCATTCATATGGCTATTGGAGATGTCACCGGTAATGGAATAAACGAAGTTTGCGTTAGCGATGGCAGAAATATATTCTTGTATTCATGGGAAAAAGACAGGCTTGAAAAAATTGCAGAGGTTAAAGGAACGGTGTCCGAAAATCACCTTTCTATGGATATCGCTGATATAAATGGAAACGGATGTGCTGAAATCTATGTCAGTAATATGGAAAAGGACTCATTGCAATCATTTGTAATGGAATGGCAAAATGGCAACCTGGAAAAGATCTGGAGCAGGGCGCCCCTTTTCTTAAAGGTTATGACTGTCTATCTGGACCAAAGAATCATTTTGGGCCAGAGCAAGGGGATCGCGGAGCCCTTCGATACAAAGGTAAATGAATATAAATGGGGGAAGGATGGTTTTGTCCCTGCAAATGAGGTCGATCTTCCTCAAAAGCTAAATATTCTTAACATCGGGATGGCAGACATGGATGGGGACGGAAACAGGGAGCTTATATATTTAGATGATAAAGAGCTCAGCATTTATCGAAACGGAAAAAAGATATGGAAAAGTGATTGTGGATACGGCGGAAGGACATTATTTTTCGAGTATAAACCAAAGGGTGCTTTAGTTACGTCTGATGTAGAGATTAGGGTATATCTTCCAAGTCATCTGTCTATTCAGGATATAAACGAAAATGGAAAACCGGATATTATGGTGATTAAAAATACCTCTTCAACAGGCGGTCTTTTCCCCCAGAGCCGGCTTTACAGGAAAGGGGAAGCCTGTCTGATTGAATGGAACGGGCTTTCATTCGCAGAGGTCTGGTGTTCTGGTGAGATTGACGCCTATTTGACTGACGTGGCAATTGGTGATATAAATCATGACAATAATGAGGATCTCGTCTTGTCGATGGTTTTGGTAAGCGGCATTGACAAATTTTGGGAGAAGAATCCGAGCAAGGTTTTATTTTACTAGCATATAGATTAATTAATAAATTTGGCTTTAAAGACTTGACAACTTGTATTCCCAGTGCTATATTCTCCATAATTTAAGGATTTAATTTAAAACAACATTGGTTGAGGCTTAAAAAGGGGGTATTAAAGGGGGTGGTTAATGGTCTTTAGGACTATTTAAAAATAGGGAATCGCCAACCAAGACACCCACTCATCCATATCTTTAGTTAAAAATAGGAGATGAAAAAATCCTTAATTTGTTGGAATGTGTAAAGATATTTGCCGTCATAAATAAATTTTCAAAAAGGAGGTGGTGGCCTAGACAGACACCTCGTTGATTTTCTTGTGAAGATAATCATTCATTTTATTTCTAAGTTTTTGATTTGCAGGCAGTTAGTTCAATAAAGCGAATGTCAATGTAAGGAGGAAAGGGATGAAAAAAGTATTTTATTTAGCTTTTGCGGTTTTGATACTATCAGTCATGTGTTTTAATGTTATGCCTGCCAGGGCAGAAGTCACCTTCAACGGTGAGTGGAGAGTCAGGGGCTTCGCGTATGATATTAATGGTGAAAACGATGCAGTCGGAAATAGATCCGATACAGCGTCCTTTTGGGATCAGAGGTTTCGTCTTTATATTACTGCCAAGGTGAGTGATAATTTAAAGGGCATTGTCAGGATGTTGGCCCCTAATCATGTCCCTTGTGATTATGACACCGGAGGTGGCAATAGATGGGGATACTACGATCCAAAACCGGTCCTTTGGGATGTTGCTTATTTAGACTTCGATATTCCACTTCCAGCAGCACCAGTGAATGTTAAATTAGGAAGGCAAGGAATCGACTTGGGCAATTATGTATTACTTGGGAGTTGTAGAACCTATGATTCCGTAATACTGAGCACGGCAATCCAAAATGTCAATATTTCTTTTCTGACCGTTAAGCTTGATGAGGGTCAAAATCCTACTTATCCCGCTGATCCTAATTATGCTGGTTTTGATGATGAGGACCTATATGGAGCTGTCCTGAGTTTCGATCCTGCCCCAAATATTAACCTTGGCATTTGGACGGTTTTTGGAAAAGATGGAGGCACAAGGTCTGGCTATATAAGCCAAACATTGCAGTCTGTTATCGATCCTGACGATTATCCCAGTGCCGATGCATTTTGGTTAGGGGCGGCAACAAAAATGGATTTTGCTCCTATTAAAGTCAATCTGGAATTTGATTATAGTAAAGTAAGCTTAAATAGCGATGATACTGTTACTAATCCTGATATCGATGTGACCGGATATGCCTTTTTCGGTGATATCTGCGCTGATTTGCCTGCAGTAAAATTCGGTGGTAATTTACTATATACCACTGGTGATGACAAAACTGATAGTGATTATGACTCCGATTTATTTGTCCCGATCAGCAGCTATTTTTCAGAAAGAAATGATTATGATTACATGGTCTTAAGAGAGTATATACCTAAATATTATGGTAATGGTGCATTTAAAGGTGATCATTCTATTGGTAACCTTATTGCCATAAAATTATATGCTATGAAAGATTTAGCGCCGAAAGTAAACGGTATGATTTCAGTACAGAATTACTCATTTACCCAGGACCCGGATGGTAATGGTGGGGATGGAAAGAATATAGGTACTGAGATTGATGTAAGGTTAGTTTATAAACTTTATGATAATTTAACGCTAACCGGCGTTGGTGCTTATTGGGTCACTGACGAAGATATCTTCGGTGCCGATAATGAGAATAACTGGTTGCTAAAACAAGAGATTCTCTATAAGTTCTAATCTTTTTATACTAATAGGAATAAAAAGGAGGCCCTGGATTTCATAAATCCAGGGCCTCTTTTATTATAACCCTATAAGCTCCTTACTTGACCCTTAAGGCATGATAATGCTAATATAATATCCAATATATAACAACGTTTTAAATTTTTAAAGAAAATCTATACCGGTCCCTGTCAGGAGGTTAATAAAATGATATATACCTTTTTTAATGGTGAGTTTGTTCCATCGGATGATGCCAAAATTAATGTGCGAAATAATAGTTTCAATTACGGGACAGCGATTTTTGAAGGTATCAGAGGTTATTGGAATGTCGATCATAAGCAAATGTATATAATCAAAATGAAAGAGCATTATAAGAGGCTCATGCAGGGGAGCCGTTTTTTGAATTTTAATCTTCCTTATAAGATTGAGGATTATTGTGATATTACATTAGATCTCATAAAAAGGAATAATCATAAGGAAAATACTTATATTCGCCCTTTGGTTTATTATACCCCGGACAAGATATCTCCGAAATTCATCGGTTACGAAGCAGGATTCACCCTTTATACCGTCCCTATGGGAGATTATATAGATACATCAAAGGGAATCAGGGTCTGTGTGTCCACGTGGAGGCGTATCTCTGACAATATGGTCCCTGCAAGGTTTAAGATGTGCGGTATATATGTAAACTCTGCACTTGCAAAAACAGAGGCGCTTGAAAGGGGCTTCGATGAAGCGATCATGCTGAACGTGGATGGTCATGTTGCAGAGGGTAGCGCAGAGAATATATTTATCATACGCGATGGCAATCTGATCACTCCGTCCTTATCGGATGATATATTGGAGGGTATCACACGTAAGGCCCTTATAACCCTCTGTGAAGAGGACCTGAACTTAAAGGTTATTGAAAGAAAAATCAATCGAACAGAGCTATATATATGCGACGAGGCTTTCCTGTGTGGAACGGGGGCGCAGGTAGCCCCTGTTATTGAAGTGGACGGTCATAAAACAGGGGACGGCAGGATAGGATCAATTACCCGAAAGATTCAGAAACTTTATTTTGAAATAGTAAGAGGCGAAAGTAATAAATATAGTGAATGGCGGACCCCTGTTTATTAAAGCAGACAGAGGATTGTCTTCTGATTTTTCTCTGTTTAAGGATCCATAAATATTAGGTCTAAGAGGACCATAAGCCGAGTTCTGTCCCCCGGTTAATAACCAGGGTGATGATCATCAATCTTGGACATTGGTTACCCAATGCCTCTAGCGACCTACCCAAAGGCTCAGACGGGCAGCCTTCAAACGCCTTCCTATTTGGTCTTGCTCTTGGTGGGGTTTACCATGCCTTCGTTGTCACCAACGAAGCGGTGAGCTCTTACCTCGCCTTTTCACCCTTACCATACTTGTAAAAGAATGGCGGTATATTTTCTGTGGCACTTTCCTTAGGGTCACCCCCACTCCGCGTTACGGAGCACCATGCCCTATAGAGCTCGGACTTTCCTCTGACCCCAAAGAAAGGGGGCAGCGACCATCTGTTCCTCTTAGACCTAACTTTTTTCTTCTTTATTATAAAATAGTATACGATGGCAATTCGGACAACGAAAGATCCTGTCTTCATCGGTCTTGATTTCTTGAAATAGTTGAGGCATTAGCGATAAATTGCAGCCGGAACACGCCCCGTCCCTTGCTCTTACAATTGCCAAACCCTTTCTGGCTTCGTATAATTTATTATATTCATTTCCCAAATCTTTTTCTATTTTCTCTTCGATCCCTTTTCTTTCGGAAACAAGATTAGCGCGATCACTTTTAGCCTTGGCAAGCCCTGTTTCTATCCGGGATTTCTCCTTTTCGAAAATTTTTCTCTTTTCTGAAACCTTTTGTTCTTCATTTTTTAATAGGGTTTGAAAATCTTCCAACTGATCAAATAATTGAAGAATATCCTCCTCAAGGCTTGATATTAAATCCTTGCACTGCTGGATTTCATGAAGCATCGCACTGTATTCCTTGTTAGTTTTTACGGATAAAAGCTGAGTATTATATTTGCTTAGCTTAGCCTCTTCCGACTCTAATTCCCGCTCTTTCTTTCGACGATCCTTCTCCAATTCCTCTAAGCGAATCTTCGCAGATTCCTTTGCTTCTTCTTCTTTTTGAAGGTTCTCACGAAGCTTTTCAATATCTTCGGGCATAAGGGAAATTTCTCTATCAATAATCCTTATGCGAAAATCAATCTCTTGAAGATGGATCAAATATTCCAGTTGCGGATTCAATTCTCACCTCGCTGGTTAAAAATTATGTTCTCCTTATAATTCCTGAAATGGATCTTCTTCTGTGGCGGAAATATAAATTTCCAAATCCTTTCCGTATCCCCGTTCAAAAATCATATCCTTTATACGTTTCTTAAGTGCCGGCAAAATAATTCGTTCAGTGGCGAAATGCCCTCCGTCTATAAGGGCTATCTTATGACCCTGCGCCTCTCTCGCCTGATGATATTTAACATCCCCCGTGAGCAAAGCCTGCGCTCCTTTTTTAAATGTTTCTTGAATGAGGCTTGCGCCGCTTCCCGAACATACTGCCATCCTTTTTACTTCCATATGGGGATCCCCAATGAATCTTATACTTTGCAGGTCGAGAGACTCCTTAATCTCTTGGCACAAGGCCTTAAGTTTTCTGGGCTTAGAGAAATTGCCAATTCTTCCCAGACCCTTATCTAATATAGCTGAATCGTCAGTAGTTTTCAAAGTCAATGGAAAAATGTCGTCAAGGCCTACCATGCTTGCAAGATGCTCATTAATTCCCCCTATAGCCTTATCGAGGTTTGTATGCATGACAAATAAAGACATGCCAGAGCAAATTATATTATTTATAAGGTTGCAGGGGTATTGATTATATATAAGTCTGGAAAGAGGAGAGAAGATAAGCGGATGGTGAGATAAAATTAATTCTGCCCCAATCTTTAAAGCCTCTTGTATAACAGGTTCGTAACAATCCAGACAGAGCAAAATTTTATTGATTTTCCGGTTTTGGCCCTCCGGGATAATCTGGGGGCCCACATTATCCCAGGGCTCTGCCAATTCTGGTGGCGCTATAAGATCAAAAATCTGAAAAAGATAATTCTGTTCAATAGTCATCACCTGCCTCTTAGAGATTGAATTGGCAATAATCAATAAATATTAAATAAAATGGGCCCACCTGGGTTCGAACCAGGGACCTTCCGGTTATGAGCCGGTGGCTCTTCCAACTGAGCTATGGGCCCTTTAAATCATCATCTATTAGGAATCGCTTTTAAAAGCTCTGTCGATAGATATTAGCAGATTAATACTATACCTAAAATAGAGCCCGGGATCAAATCCCCCTATTATTCAAAAGCTATAAAAACTTTTTAAGTGTTTGCTTCGGCTGGGGTGTCTGAGTTTCCTGAGAGCCTTTGCTTCTATCTGCCTTATCCTTTCCCTGGTGACATCAAAGTCCTGACCAACTTCCTCAAGGGTATGCTCGCAAATTTCCGATATCCCGAACCTTTTTCGGAGGACCTTTTCTTCACGATAGCTTAGGGTTTGAAGAACAAGGTCGGTCTTATCTTCTAAATTGATGTTTATAACAGAATCAAGAGGCGATTCAGCCCTTTTATCCTCGATGAAATCTCCCAAATGGGTGTCCTCTTCCTCACCTATGGGGGTTTCAAGAGAAATGGGTTCCTGGGCTATCTTGAGCACTCTCCTGACCTTGTCCACATCCATATCCATCCTTTCAGAGATCTCTTCAGGGCTGGGTTCTCTGCCAAACTCCTGCACCAGGGCGCGTGAGGTCCTTATCAGTTTATTTATCGTTTCGATCATATGAACAGGGATTCTAATTGTTCGAGATTGATCTGCAACAGCCCTGCTAACCGCTTGTCTAATCCACCAGGTTGCATAGGTGCTGAATTTATATCCCCGCTTATATTCGAACTTATCTACAGCCTTCATCAACCCTATATTTCCTTCTTGAATAAGATCGAGAAATTGCAGACCTCTGTTGGTGTACTTTTTGGCAATACTGACTACCAGCCTGAGATTGGCTTCCACTAACTCCTTTTTTGCCTGATCTGTTTCCCCGCAACCCTCCTCTATTTGCTGATAAATTGCTCTAAGTTGATTTCCGCTCAAACCGCTTTCCTGTTCGACCTTTTTGATCCGTCGTTTGGCGTTTTGAATGGTTCTTTCAAAACAAAGCAATTCATCAGGAGAAAAAGGAATTTCAGATTTTGATATCTCGTTTTTCTTGATCCTTCTAACATAGTCTCGCATATCATTAATTGGGATCTTCATATGGTGCTCGCATGCCTCTATCTCGGCCAGGGAATGATCCAAATGCTCCAGAAAAAGTTTGATTCTTTCAGCAATTTGAGCTATTTGTCTAGAATCCAGCGGGATCATCCTCACCATTTTGGTTACCTGATGACGTCTGGCCTTTATCTCATTATTAATATGCTTTTTCTCAAAAGATGAGATACCCTTTCTGTTTCTTTCTTTATTTAATTGATCTATTTCCTTCTCAATGGTCTCTATTCCCTCGATAAGTTCAATATATTTGAAGATATCTTCCTTTTGAAGAGACGCATCGATAATATCCTCCTCCTGTCCGTTCATGTCACCTTTGTCCTGAATAAGTTTTTCTTTAAGGTAAATCAGTTCACGGCTGGCTATGGGCGTCTGAGTTATGGCTTTTAAAATTTTCAATCGACCGGATTCTATCCTTTTCGCAATACTAACCTCATCTTCTCTGGTAAGGAGCGGGACCATCCCCATCTCCCTGAGATACATCCTTACCGGATCATCAGTGCGCCCAAGATACTCTGAAGAAAGTTCTGTATCAGAAATTTCCAGAGATTCATACTTTTCTTGTGGTTCCAACTTTTCTATTATGTGATTTTGTTTTTCCTCAGATTCAATGACATTAATATCCATGCCGTCAAGCATGATAAATACATTGTCAATATCTGTTGAGGAGACAATATCTTCAGGTAAAGAATCATTTAAATCATCGTAAGTCAAATAACCTTTTTCCTTGCCCATAACAATAAGCTGATCCTTTACCTGCGCCAATTTCCCTTCAGCAGTCATCTTGGCTCCTTTCATAATGTCGTACTTTAATAAAAACTGTTAATAAACCAAACTATACTGACAAATTAAGTGTGCAAGCGTCCTTTTTTAAACGGTCAATTTCATTTAGAAGAAGATTCTCTTCATCGTTTGGCAATTTCTCAGAATCCAGTTTCTCGGTTATTGCCTTTATCTGCCCTTTAATCTTTTCATGACGGAGCCTTTTGAGACAATCCTGAACAGCTTGCTCCGGATCCTCAAAAGCATCTGTGCCGATAATTATTTGTGATATCAGTTCCTTTTGACTCTCTGAATCCACCTCCTTTAAAAAAAATCTCGGCTCTATTGCGTTTCCCTGGCGCCAGTGTTGAAAGATCATACCGGCCAACTCCTTGAGCTCGGGGTCCTTAAAATCTGATTCATCAACATTTTTAAGGATGAGCCTGGAAGGGGTTCCCAGCTCAAGAGCCAATTTTATAAGAAGTCTTTCAGCGGAATCCCTATTGTTGGATTGAAAAATATCTTTAGGTCTAAAAAAGGGTCTGATATAATTGCTCTTTTTAGGCCTTTTTATCTGCCCGAGACGTTCCCTTATGGCATCTTCGGAAATCCCCGCTTTCTGGGAAACATAATGTATATAGGTGTCTCGTTCCAGGGGATTCGCTATTTTAACTAAAGAGTGGATAATTTGATCAATTCTCTCCGTTTTCTCCTGGCTCATCACCCCCTCTTTTAATGACCCTTGATTGTTGAGTAAAAAATCAACAAATGGTTTTGCATGTTCGATGATCTGTTCAAATCTCTCTTTGCCTTCGTTTCTAATCAAGCTGTCCGGATCCCTGCCTGATGGTAATTGAGCTATTTTAACTATGATTCCCTGCTCAAGAAAAAGCTCTATGCCGCGTTCTGCGGCTTTTAAACCTGCTGAATCCGAATCAAACATAAGTGTGACATCGTTTGTATATCTCTTTAAGAGCTGGATATGGTTTGTGGTCAGGGCAGTACCCAGGGTGGCCACAACATTGGTAAATCCAGCCTGGAACAGAGTGATCAGGTCAAAGTATCCCTCAACCACTATTGCCTGTTTTTTTTCACGGATGGTCTTTTTAGCCGAATAAAAACCGTAGAGAACCTGACCCTTGGAATATACAGGAGTTTCTGGTGAATTTAGGTATTTTGGGTTTTGTTCCGAAGGTTCTAT
This sequence comes from bacterium, assembly GCA_049472335.1. GTDB lineage: Bacteria > SZUA-182 > SZUA-182 > DTGQ01 > JAFGSM01 > JBLIRM01. The sequence goes on from JBLIRO010000002.1 coordinate 65,057, forward strand.
CAATCTGCCTCCAAAACCGCAAATATCTCCATAAAGGTTATGGATTGGAAAAATAACGCGATTCCTGAAACGATCATAATATCCGCTCCCGTTTTGTCTTTCACAGATCAATCCGGATTTGAGCAAAAGTTGTACAGGAAAAGAACGTTTAAGATGGGAAAATAGGGCATCCCAGGAATCGACGGCAAAGCCTAATCCGAATTCCTTGATCAAATCGTTCCCTAATCCCCTTTTTTTCAGATAGTCAAATCCTACTCCCTTTTCCCATAACCTCCTTTCAAAATATGACTTGGCTGCCAGATTTACTTCTAAAATCCTTTCTTTTTCGCTCGGCTTGTCATCAAAGTTTTTTTCTCTGTCCTTTGTAAGCGTTATTCCACATCTTTTTGCAAGACGTTCCATTGACTCAATAAAGGTTAAACCTTCCAGTTTCATCAGAAAGGTAAAGGCATCCCCTCCCGCGTGACACCCAAAACAGTAAAACATTTGTTTATCCTTGTCCACATGGAAAGATGGGGTTTTTTCAGGATGAAACGGACAAATCCCTTTGTAGCTTCTCCCTGCCTTTTTAAGATTTACGTATTCGGATATAAGGTCCAGGATGTCGGTCCTATTAAGGATCTCATCCTTAACCCGATCATTTTTAACTATAGACATCTCCCCCCTTATGCGGCCAACTCTACTACAGTAACCCCTGCTCCCCCCTCCTGTAACTTGCCGCTCCTAAATGAAGCTACTTGAGGATGCGCGTTCAGAAATTCCTCGATAGCCTTTTTAAGGGTACCGGTTCCTTTTCCATGGATTATTGAAACGCTTGATAAGTGTGCCAGAATAGCATTATCAAGATATTTATCTATTTTTTGTAAAGCCTCATCAACCCTCTGGCCGATGACAATCAACTGTGTACTAATGTCCCTGGTCAAAACAGAGGAATTAATAGGGATTGTCATGCTGGCCGAGGAGACCATTTCCTTGCTTTGCTTATGGTCCTGACCTTTAACAGGGGCCAATTCATCCGCCTTTACCCGAAACTTTAAGGGTCCAACCATAACCCAAACCTTGTTTTCTGTCTGATCGATCCGGCTTACTACTCCCTCTTCATTGAGATTGTATATTAATACTGGCTGGCCAATTGATATTTTATCAATATCGAGGCCTTTGTATTTTTTGTTTTCGTAAGATTTTGGGGTAAATTTATGTACCACCTCTCTGAGTTCCTTGTGTGCGCTTTTAATACCCTTGCTTGTCAGCTCCGATCTCTTCAACTCTCCAACCAGTCTCTCTATATCTTTTCGGGCCTGCTCCACAGTAGCCTGAATCCTCGAATGTGTTTCTTTCGCAATCCTTTTTTCTCTCTCCTTGATGCTGGAAAGCAAGAGATTATATCTTTCCTTGACCGATTCCATCTGCTGACTAATATTCTTTTGTTTTTCAAGTTCTTCTTTAAGGAGCCCTTCATCTCGCTCGATCTTAAAAAGGAGATCCTCTAATTGAACCTCTCCTTCGCCCATGACAGTTCGGGCTTTTTCGAGTATTTCATCAGGAAGCCCCAGCTTGCTGCAAATACCCAGCGCATTGCTGCTGCCCGGAAAACCCATATGTAAAATATACGTTGGCTTTTTCAGGTCGGGATCAAATCCCATGGACGCATTCCTGATTTCATTATTTTCCGATGAGGCGGCGTATGCTTTGAGACCGTTATGATGAGTTGTCACAAGACATAATGCCCCCTTTTTTAGAATATATTCAAGGACCGCCATGCCCAGAGCGGCCCCTTCTGTGGGATTAGTATCAGAGCCCAGTTCATCCAGCAGAACAATACTCTTTGGACCAATATGGTTAAGGATCCTCGATATATTTTTAATATGAGATGAAAAGGAGGAAAGGTCCTTTTCGATATCCTGTTCATCCCCTATATCAGCAAGGATTTCATTAAAAATCCCCAACTCGCTGCCCTCTTTGACAGGGATATGCAACCCTGATTGTACCATTATTTGCAGAAGCCCTACCATTTTAAGGGTTACCGTTTTTCCCCCCGTATTCGGGCCGCTGATAACCAAAGCCCTTGTTTTTCTGTTTAATTCTATATCTATGGCTACCGGCTCAGACCCCATTTCAGGTGAATCCTTATGCCGGAAGATGAGCAGGGTGTGTTTAGCTCCTCTTAACCTTATAATGAGGTCATGACTTATAATCGGAGCAATGCCTTCTGTTGCGGAGCTAAATAAGGCCTTTGATTGAATAAAATCCAGTTCCCCCAGGGTCCACAGGTCCACTCTGAGTGATTCAGAGAAATTCATGACTAATTCGCTCAATTCATGAATTATTCTTTTTATTTCATCTTTCTCTTTAATTTTGAGTCTGTAAAATTTATTTTGGGCATCCACAGAGATCATAGGCTCTATAAAAAGTGTGGCTCCGCTTCCAGATTCATCATGCACAATACCCTGTAACATCCCCTTTTTATTTGCCTTTACTGGGATTACATAGCGATCATTTCGAATAGTCACAAAATCGCTCTGAAACGCCTCTTTCCCATCCTTTTCCATTAAAAGGCCTTCTAAGATCTGGATTATCTTATCCTTTTCCTGGCGTAATTCTCTGCGGATTTTTGCAAGCAAAGGGGAAGCCGAATCCTTTACTTCGCCCGACGGATCAATACAATTGTCAAGCCTTATTTTTAATTTGTCCAGAAGAACAAGTCTTTTTTTGAATAATTTAATGCTCGAATAGTTGTCCCTGATATTTGAAAGCCAATGAGCTACCTCTTGAGTGACGTCTAAAAAATTTCTGATCGTCAAAAGTTCCTGAATGTCCAGACAGGGGCCATTTCCATCTAATTTAATTAGTATGGGATTAATATCCTTCAGCCCTGCAAGGGGGATACGACCGAATATGGAAATAGCTTCTTTTGCCTGCTGTACCTGTTTTAAATCATCTTCTATTTTCGTTTTTTCCAGTTTTGGGCTGATTTCTCGGCACAGTCTTTTCCCTAGTTCAGAACAGGCAAAAAGCGAGAGCCTTTCCTTTATTATATCAAATCCTAAAACATCAAGTGAATGATTGTCCATGACTAATGACCCGAATCGTTAACACCTTAAAAGCAGGCAAAAAAAGGGACTCGGGTGTTAAAGGACCCGAATCCCCTTTGTAAAAAGCAATATATAACTGTTTTTCCCTTAAAATAGCTTCACACCTTAATTATGTAAAATAAAATAAAAAATCAAAAAAATTTTTTTGGTATGCGCAGCCCTATTATTAAGGGTAAAGGTTGTAACAAAATCAAGAAAATAGATTTTACAATTTATAAATGACATAAAAATATAGATACTATCTTCTTCTAAGAGCCTTTTTTTTCGCAGCTAGCGCCTTTCTTTTCTTTCTGCTGCTAGGCTTTTCATAGTGCTCTCTCTTTTTGTATTCAGCCAATATTCCTGCCTTCTCACTAGTCTTTTTAAACCGTTTAAGCAGACTCTCAAAGGACTCGTCCTCTTTTGGTCTCACAACTGGCAATCATTATCCCTCCCTCCACATACATTTAAAAATATCTAAATAGATTTTTTCAAAAACGTTTAAAACTAAATTATATCTAATCATATATAAAAAGTCAAGAAAAAAATCAAAACTTTTTAAAACATCTATAAAAACAGGTCCTGTTGCCTGTATGACAAGCCGCTCCTGTTTGTTCGACCTTGAAAAGCAGTGTGTCATTATCACAGTCATAGCATAATTCCTTTACTTTTTGAATATGCCCTGACGTGTCTCCTTTTCTCCAAATACATTTTCTGGATCGACTCCAAAAAACAGTTCTGCCGGTTTGTATTGTTTCCTCGAGGGAGCTGCGATTCATATAAGCCAACATCAATACCTGGTCATTCTGATAGTCCTGGATGATTGCGGGTATAAGCCCCTTTTCGTCATATTTCATATCTGTTATAAACTTTTCTACATCGTTTTCTTCGATCTTCATATTTCTTTTCCTCGCCGCCAAGTCCGTCTGAAATCCCTTATAAACATTAATTCTTTTGTAGCCCCAATGAGAATTTTGCTTTAGACAGGTCTTTTGTAAAACATTATTGATTGTTTTTTGCTAACAGACATGAGGGTTCATACAATAAGTGACTTGTAATATTTATAATAAATAACATAAAATAAGATATAAAGGTTATGAACACTCATTGTTTCATTATTTATATATTAACAAACATCCATAATTTTGTCAATATACACATCCCATAATATATTGTTTTTAATAAAGACAGGATTTTCTGGTTCTGTATCCGGATATGAAAATAAATGCCGATAAGATAAAACTTGAAGAATTATACGGAAAGTATAATCATAGAAGATTTGTTCATCCTGATCCATTAGAGTTTCTCTACAATTATGAATATCTTCATGATCGTGAAATAGTAGGTCTTGTAGCCTCATCCTTAGCCTATGGAAGGGTTGAGCAGATACTAAAAAGCGTTTCTTCAGTACTCGAACGAATGCAGGAACCGTCATATTTTCTAAAATGCTCTTCTATGGAATCGCTACGTTCTATTTTCAGGGATTTTAAGCATAGGTTTACAACGGGTGAAGATCTGGCAACATTGCTTTACGGGGCAAAACGGGTTATTGAGAAATATGGCTCTCTTTATGAGTGTTTCAGAACAAAGCTAAATGATGATCCCACGATTTTCCCTGCTCTGAAATCATTTATGACTGAACTTTCTGTTATGAATAATTTTATGTATAACTCACTTGTACCTTCACCCTTGAAGGGCAGCGCATGCAAAAGAATGAATCTTTTCTTGCGATGGATGGTAAGGAAGGATAATGTTGATCCGGGAGGATGGGATGATGTGCCAGCTTCCAAGCTTATTGTTCCTCTTGATACTCACCTATATAGAATCTGTTGCGCGATGAATCTTTCACAAAGAAAACAGGCTGATATGAAAACGGCCTTTGAAATAACAAACGCCTTCAGGACAATTGCCCCCGAAGACCCGGTCAAATACGACTTTGCTTTAACTCGCCTTGGAATGAGGGGTATAAGTCCAACCTGGAAAATACAAGTTTTTAACTTTCCTTTATAAACCTTAGACGCTTCTTGAACGTATATTTTGTATACATTTCTTGTAATTTTTATGAATAAAATTACCCATTCTTGTAAAGTATATTATAATTAATATGTTATGTTTAGCTTGATTTGAATTTTTGTAATGAAACAAAAAATTTTTTCAAAGGAATAGTATTTGCTATATTTTAAGGAAAAGATTGAATATTAAAGTTTGATCATAAAGTACCGGGAGGAGTCAAATGGTTAGGTTAGAGATGGTTAGGACGCTAATGGTTAGAGTTCCAACTAAAAGAATATCCAGAATTATTAACCTGTCTTTTTTTATCCTGTTATGCGTTTCCATATTATGTTTTTACTGCATAAATAGTTGTGAGGCATATTATGGATTGGGGCTTTACGGTCGAGGGATCTATGGAGGCCTGGGACTTTATGGCCTTGGAAGCCTTTATTATGGAAGTGGATTATATGGACTGACCGGGCTTTATGGAGGTATAGGAAGTCTGTATGGACTTAGTGGATTGTATGGCCTTTATGGTTTGAGCAGCCTTTACGGATTGGGAAGTCTCTATGGTCTAGGAGGCTTGTATGGCCTCGGAGGATTATATGGTTTAAGCAGTCTTTATGGACTGGGCGGGTTATATGGACTCGGTGGTTTGTACGGATTGACGGGTTTGTATGGCCTTGGAGGATTAGGTGGATTGGGAGGTATATTTGGCACCTTGCATTTACTCTCTAATCTTGGGCTTGTGAATCCTGTTGTACAAAGTACTACCCCTGCTGCCATGGTAGTGGCGGCAGAGCAGGCAGGCACATGGACGGGGAGTTGGTATAGTCTGATTAAGCTCCAGGCGGGCATTATGAACATGACACTTGTTGAGGATAACATTAATGGAGCGCTGGTTGGAGAAGTGAACTTAATCCTCAATAAAATTACAAAATCTTTACCAGCCGAGGTAAGCGGTCCATATGCCGGCGGGGATACATTTATTCTGACAGGCTTATATAATGGTGTTTTTACAAGCGCCTCGCTAGTTACTACTATTATCTCGTATGAAATTGAACTTACATGCACATTGACAAGCCCGACCACCATGACTGGTACTTATTATATAAATGATCTAACAAAGTTGCTTGGTGTTGACTATGGAAATTTTAATCTTACTCTCAGCGCTCCGGCTATATGATCTTTATCTTTGCCTTCATTACCTTATGCCCTATAAGCATCTCGGCAATCTGGACGGCATTGAGAGCGGCGCCTTTACGAAGGTTGTCAGCCACGATCCACATGTTAAGGCCTGAGGGTATGGTTTCGTCCCTTCGAACCCGGCCTACAAATACAGGGTCTTCCCCCGCGGCATTTATAGGGAGCGGATAAATATTCCGGGCAGGGTCATCAACAACTACAATACCGGTGTTTTTCCGAAGAATCTCGCGACATTCATCAGGAGACAATGGCTTCTCCAGTTCAATATTTACCGCTTCTGAGTGTCCGACAAAGACCGGGACCCTTACTGTGGTGGCAGTCACCCGGATAGAATCGTCCCCCATGATCTTCTTGGTTTCATTGACCATCTTCATTTCCTCTTTGGTATAGCCGTTTTCGAGGAAAATATCGATATGAGGAAGACAATTGAAGGCGATCTGGTGGGGATATACCGTAGGCTTTATCTCGTTTTGTTGAAAATTGAATATCATCTTGCTCTGTTCGAGTAACTCATCAACTGCCTCTTTGCCGGTTCCTGACACGGCCTGATATGTAGACACAACAATCCTCTTAATTTTTGCATGATCATGAATCGGCTTCAATACAACTACCATCTGGATAGTCGAGCAATTGGGATTTGCAATGATCCCTTTATGGGTTTTAATTGCATCAGGATTGACCTCAGGGACAACCAGAGGCACCTCCGGCGCCATCCTGAAAGCACTGCTGTTGTCTACTACAACAGTGCCGGCCTTTACTGCCAGTGGAGCAAATTCACTGCTCACCCCTGCACCGGCGGAAAAAAGGGCGATATCGATTCCCTCAAATGAATCCGTTTTCAATTCCTTAACAGTGATCGATTTATTATCAAAGGATACCTGTGACCCTGCTGTTCTGTAAGAGGCAAGGGGGACAAGCTCGCTTATGGGAAAGGCCCTCTCTTCGAGAACGGAAATCATCTCTTTTCCCACAACTCCGGTGGCGCCAACCACTGCAACACGATAATTTTGTTTTTTCTCCATGCTTAAAACCTCACTATGCTTGTTTGGAAGGATCTCGGATAAGATCTGCAACCATATCCCCTATCTCATGTGTCTTATAACCGCTTTTGGTAGACAAATCCTTAATCTTGCCGCTGGACAGGAGTGAAATAATGGCTTGTTCAATCAACCTGCTCCCGTCATATTCCTTAAGGTGATCCAGCATCATTTGTGCTGCGGAAATAGTGGCTAAAGGATTTATAATCCCTTTTCCTGTATATTTGGGTGCAGATCCATGGATTGGTTCAAACATTGATACGCCCTCAGGGTTTATGTTCCCTGAGGCGGCTATGCCCAACCCACCCTGAATCATGGCACCAAGATCAGTGATAATGTCCCCGAACATATTACAAACAACTATTACATCAAACCATTCAGGATTTTTTACCATCCACATACAAGTTGCATCCACGTAAGCATGGTCCCTTTGTATGTCGCCATATTCATTTCCCACTTCTGCAAACACCCTTTGCCAGAGGTCATGGGCGTAGGTCAATACATTTGATTTATCACAGAGGGTCAATTTCTTTTCTTTATTTCTTCTGCGGGTCAGGTCAAACGCGTAGCGGATGCATCGTTCCACTCCCTTTCTGGTGTTTATCATTTCCTGGATAGCAACTTCATCCTTCTGCCCCTTTTTAAAGAAGCCGCCAATTCCCACATAAAGGCCTTCGGTGTTCTCCCGGACGACTACAAAGTCAATATCATTCGGGCACTTATCTTTCAGAGGTGTCCAGACTCCTGGATAAAGCTTGATCGGCCTCAGGTTGATATATAGGTCAAGTTCGAACCGTAAACGCAATAGAAGCCCTTTTTCCAATATCCCCGCTTGAACACCAGGATGCCCGACAGCGCCAAGATAAATGGCATCCATATCTTTTAGCTCTGTCATAGCTGAATCAGGGATGATTTCACCGGTCTTTAAATATCTATCTCCGCCAAAGTCATAATGGTGTGCTTTGAATTGGAAACCGGCTATTTCGGATGCAGTTCGAAGGGCCTTCAATCCTTCATTTATTACTTCAGGTCCTATCCCGTCGCCAGGTATAACAGCTATATTGTACATGTATTACTCCCCTTCAGGTGCTAATTAAAAAATGCAAATTTTAAAATGCAAAATGCAAAATGCAAATTTAAAAACAACCTTCATCGGTTTTGGCGAGAACAATTCGAGATTTTCCTTTATTCATCATTCATCATTTTGCATTGCATAGAGATTTTTTCTTTATTCCTTCAATCTTCAATCTTCAATTTGCATTTTGCAATTTGATATTTGCAATTTGCAATTGATTACTCCCCTTCGTTTTTTGTGGATTTGCCTTTTTGACCGCAACAATTTTTATATTTTTTATCGCTTCCACATGGACAGGGAGCATTTCGATCAATAGGTGTACTACCCATGACTATGATCTTGTTTTGTCGTTGTTTTGATCTGGGTCTTTTGTTTTCTGTTTTGACTTTATTGTCCATCCACTCTTCGTCATCCCATAACATATAATCCTCTTCCATCATCATAACTATTTCTTCGATCTTTTGATTGATTAAAAGAAGAGGAAATAGTATCAGGAGGCAACAGAAAGGAGCCATAAGAAGCAAAGCCGTCTGAAAAGCGCTAATAGGTAGAAATAGATTTACAACTGTTCCTATCCCTATGAATAAAGTTCCTACTAACAAACAAGATAAGACAGCCAGAAAACAAATAAAACAGAAACTTTTCATGAAATGACTCCTTTTATATAGTTCATCAACCCGCCGCTTGCAATCAATTCCTTCATAAACGGAGGATAGGGAACGATCTCATATTCCTCCTGCCTTGTAAGATTTATAATCTTTCCAATCTCAACATTTACCTCAACATGATCTCCTGTCTGAATATTCAAGGCAGCCTGTTCGGATTCGACTATAGGTAACCCAATGTTTATGGCATTTCTGAAAAAGATCCGGGCAAAACTGGCGGCAATTACACAGCTTATCCCTGCCGCCTTGATACAGATGGGGGCATGTTCCCTGGATGAGCCGCAACCGAAGTTTGCCCCTCCTACCAGAACATCTCCGGTTTTCACCTGGGACACAAAGTTTTCGTCCAGATCTTTCAAGCAATATTGTGCCAGTTCATCTGGGTCTGTTATATTAAGGTATCTGGCAGGGATAATCTCGTCTGTATTTATATTATCGCCGTATTTCCATGCCTTTCCTTTGATTTTACTGATGGATTGCACCACTTTTTACCTCCTCCGGTCCGCCAATTCGACCCAGAATAGCGGATGCCGCCGCAATGGCAGGATTTGCAAGATAAACCTCGCTTTTTATATGTCCCATGCGGCCGACAAAATTTCTATTTGTTGTTGCAATAGCCCGTTCACCTTCAGCCAGAACCCCCATATGCCCTCCAAGGCAGGGCCCGCATGTGGGTGGAGATATTACAGCCCCTGAGTCTAAAAAAATGGTCAATAGCCCTTCTTCCAAAGCCTGTTTATAAATGCTTTGGGTTGCGGGGATGACTATTAGACGTACATCCGGATGGACCTTTTCCCCTTTCAGGACCTTCGCGGCAGTTCTCAGATCATTTATCCTCCCATTTGTGCAGGAGCCGATTACGGACTGATCAATCCTGATTGTGCCAACCTCGCTAATGGAGCGGATATTTGAAGGAAGATGAGGGAAAGCTACCTGAGGTTCCAGGTTGTCAACAGACCATTCAAATATCTTTTGATATGAGGCATCAACATCACCATAAACAGGCTTAAACTCGCGTACAGCTCTGCTATTACAATAGTCCAGGGTTTTTTGGTCAGGCGCTATTATCCCATTTTTCGCACCCGCTTCAATAGCCATGTTACATATCGTAAATCGGTCATCCATTGATAGTTCATCAATGGCGGGACCTGTGAATTCCATGCTCATATATCGGGCGCCTTCCACACCTATTTTGCCTATTGTATATAGTATAAGATCTTTCCCGCTTACCCATGGTTTTAATCGGCCTTTATAAATAAATTTAAGCGCATGGGGAACCTTGAACCAGATTTCCCCTGTAATCATGGCGGCGGCAAAATCAGTGCTTCCAACTCCGGTGGCAAAGGCCCCAACCGCGCCGTAAGTGCAGGTGTGAGAATCTGCCCCGATAATAAGCTCTCCAGGCAAAATAAGACCCTGTTCAGGGATAAGGGCATGTTCAATCCCTGCCTGGCCTACCTCAAAATAGTATTTTAATCCCTGATCCCGGGAAAATTCCCGGATCTGCAGGGCAAGTTGAGCTGATTTTATATCCTTATTAGGTGTAGAGTGATCGGGTATAAGATAGACCCTTTCTTTGTCGAAGACCCTTTTCGCGCCAATCCTTTTAAATTCATTGATTGCCAATGGAGCTGTTATATCATTCCCAAGGCAACAGTCAACCTTGGCCTTGATGAATTCTCCGGGTCTTACAGATTCTTTTCCTGAATGTTGTGCCAAAATCTTTTGGCTGATATTCATAGGTTCGGACATTTTATTATGTTCCTTCAAGCACTATAGGGATGGAGGTGGCCCCTGCCCCTTTTTTTCATTTCGATAGACGGCCTTATTGATTGCATTGAGATAGGCCTTTACGCTTGCAACTATAACATCAGTCGACACCCCCCGCCCTGTGAAAACCTGCTCTCCTATATTTACTTTGATATTGACATCTCCTACGGCATCTTTACCTCCTGCTACCGCATTTATCGCATATGACATCAATATGCCGGGCATGTTCGTCAGGCGGTCTATAGTCTTGTATGCGGCATCCACAGGGCCATCACCGCAAGCTGAGTCTTGGAGTATTTCTCCGTTCCGTTTCAGCTTAATGGTTGCGGTTGGTATAGTACTATTTCCGCTTGAGATATGGATATAATCAAGTGCGAAAGCCTCCGGTATGGAATATATCTCATCCTCTACTATGGCCTGAAGCTCTTCATCGAAAATCTCTTTCTTCTTGTCTGCCAGTTCCTTGAATCTTTCAAATGCCTTATCCAGATCAATGGGGGACAATTCATAACCCAATTCAGCCAATCGGGCTGAAAAGGCATGTCTTCCGGAATGCTTACCCAAAACCATTCGGCTTTGTTTAAGGCCGATAGACTCTGGGGTCATTATCTCATAGGTGGTTTTTTCCTTAAGCACTCCGTCCTGATGGATTCCAGCCTCATGCGCAAAGGCGTTTTCGCCCACTATGGCTTTGTTCCTTTGCACCGATATTCCGGTGAGATGGCTGACCATCCTGCTTGTCTTGTATATCTCTTCTGTACGGATATCCGTGTAATTACGAAAAAAATCCGGTCTTGTCCTTAAGGACATAACAATCTCTTCCATAGCTGCGTTTCCTGCCCTCTCTCCCAGGCCATTGACAGTGCATTCCACTTGCCTGACACCATTTTCAATGGCTGCCAGAGAATTTGCCACGGCCAGCCCCAGGTCATTATGACAATGGCAGCTCAGGACTGCTTTATGCATATTGGGGACCCTCTCACAAATAAGCTTGATTAGCGCCCCGAATTCCGGAGGAATGGCATACCCTACAGTATCAGGAATGTTGATTGTGGTAGCCCCTGACTTTATGGCCAGTTCTATGATTCGGCACAGAAAGTCCCGATCGGACCTGAATGCGTCCTCAGCCGAGAACTCTACATCCGGGCATAGGGATCTCGCGTAACTTACTGCTTCCTTTGCCATGGCAAGAATCTCGTCTCTATCCTTTTTAAGCTTATACTTCATGTGAATATCGGATGTGGCAATGAAAGTATGGATACGGGGCCGCTTTGAATACTTTACTGCCTCCCACGCACGATCAATATCACCCTTTGTGGTGCGTGCAAGTCCAGCTACTGCAGGTCCTTCGACCTCCTGAGCCACCCTTTTGACTGCTTCAAAGTCACCTTGAGAAGCTATAGGAAATCCGGCCTCTATAACGTCCACATTGAGTTTTGCCAGTTGTTTGGCAATCTGCAGCTTCTGAGTCATATTCAGGCTTGCTCCGGGAGACTGCTCTCCATCCCTAAGGGTTGTATCAAAGATGATTATTCTATCCTTACTCATCTTTTTCTCCTTTCAGAATCCTCGATCTATGTCTTTTTGCTATAGCATGAGGAGTCAGCACCCTCACATGTTTCAGGATCATCTCCGCCGGTCCGGAAATAACATACCCCAAAAAGAGAATAAAACACATTACACGGGGTTCCGCTGCCACAATAAGCAGAATAAGCAAGATCATAACCAGGACATGAAAAGGCCTTTTCTCTCTGAGGTTCAATTGCTTAAGGCTTCGGTATCTGATAGTGCTTACCATTAAAAAAGCCATAGCATAGGCCAGGATAACGATCAAAACCGGCTTTCTGACATCCGGCCCAAAGAGCAACTGATTCAAAATAATAAACGAGGAAACCGTTCCTGCCGCGGCTGGAATGGGCAAGCCTGTAAAACTTTTACTTTCGGATGTATTTACCTGACAGTTGAATCTTGCCAGTCTGAGTGCTCCGCAAACTACAAACAGAAAAGAGGCTAGCCAGCCGATTCGCCCAAAGGGCTTCAAGGCCCACATATAAATCAGGATCCCCGGTGCCAATCCAAAAGAGATCAGGTCGGCCAAAGAATCGAATTCAACACCGAATTTACTGCATGTATTGGTCAATCTTGCCACCCTTCCGTCAAGGGCATCGAGGATGCCTGCCACCAGAATGGCAATTGCGGCAGCCTGGAAGTTATTATTCAACACGGAAATTATGGCATAAAAGCCACAGAATATATTACCCATTGTAAAAAGACTGGGCAGTATATAAATCCCTCTTTTCATGAGTTCCTCACCAAAAAATTTTGCCCTTTACAGGGATAATATGTAATAATCTTTAGTCGGATAATTCAAACAATATATTATGATTTTATCACAATGAATCATAATCTTTTAGTTGTTAAAAAATGTATAACTCTTTCCAACAACTAAAAGGTTACGATGAATTATATGGTAAAGGAAAGCAAAAAGCAATAATTATAATCTGATTCGGGCGATCGAGCTCAATCCCGCTTTGACCTTTTGCCCCGGATGAACCAGAATTTCAATATTTGACGGAAGAACGATGTCTACACGGGAGCCAAACCGGATAAGGCCGAAGCGGTTCCCCTGGTCTACAAAATCTCCTGGTTTGGCCTGACAAACAATCCTGCGTGCAATCAAACCTGCAATCTGACGAATTCCGATTTCCATGCGATCGTTCTTAATATGGATAGTATTTTGCTCATTAAAATCGGAAGCCTTTTCCTTAAAGGCAGGGAGGAATTTGCCCGGATTGTATTCACATCTGGTAACCTGCCCGGAAATTGGTATTCTGTTAATATGACAATTTAAAACCGACATAAAGACGCTGATTTGCTTAAGGGACGGCATACTTTCATCTTTCGCTGGTCTTGCATAGATATCCAAAATTCGTCCATCGGCGGGAGACAGGATAAGGTCTTCATCCTTTATTATATTTCTCTCCGGGTCCCGGAAAAATATTGTTACACATATAGTCACCGTCATAAAAAACAGGGCTGTTTTTATGTACCCTATTGAGATGAATATAATAAAACACAACAGTCCCAGAGAGATGAAGGGCCATCCTTCACGGGCAACAGGTATACGGATTTTCATTTTAAGGAATTTATGGAAATTTCTGGTTATTTCTTAAGCCAGCTCATCATGCTTCTGAGCTTCTTGCCAACTTGCTCAATGAGATGTTCCGATTGTTGTTTACGCAGGGCGTTAAATACCGGCCTTCCCGCCTGGTTCTCAAGTATCCATTCACGCGCGAACTCTCCGCTTTGGATCTCGTCCAGGATATATCTCATCTCTTCCCTTGTTTCTTCGGATATGATCCTTTTCCCGCGGGTCAGGTCTCCATATTCTGCCGTGTCGCTTATTGAATAGCGCATCCCGCTAATACCATGTTCATAGATTAGATCCACGATCAGCTTCACTTCATGAAGGCATTCAAAGTAAGCCACTTCGGGTTGGTAACCTGCTTCCACAAGGGTTTCAAAACCGGCGCGGATCAATTCGGTCAGCCCTCCGCACAAGACAACCTGCTCACCGAAGAGATCTGTTTCTGTTTCCTCTGCGAATGTTGTCTCTAAAACACCCGCCCTGGTTGCACCTATTCCTTTGGCATGTGCCAAGGCCAAATCTTTCGCCTTCCCTGAATGATCTTGATAAACTGCGATGAGTGACGGAACGCCCTGTCCCTGCAAATAAATCCTCCGTACCAAATGACCGGGCCCCTTGGGAGCGACCATGTATACATCTATGTCTTCCGGCGGGATAATCTGGTTGAAATGGATATTGAAGCCGTGCGAGAAAACGATAGTATTGCCTGGTTTGACATGATCTTTGATCTGGGTTTCGTAAATCTTTGGCTGAAACTGGTCGGGAACGAGGATTTGGATGATATCCGCCTGTTTCGCGGCTTCAGGAGTGCTTAAGATGTTCATTCCGTCCTTTTCCGCTTGTTTCCAGTTGCTGCTTCCGGGCAGATCGCTTACAATTACATTCAATCCGCTATCCTTAAGATTTTGGGATTGCGCGTGCCCCTGGCTTCCGTAACCAATTATTGCTAAAGTCTTATCCTTTAAAATTCCCAGATCGGCATCCTGATCATAATACATCTTTATCATTATTTTATCTCCTGCGGTTAGATTTTAATTCTATTTTTTGCCTCTTGTCAGGGCAACTTTGCCGGTTCTAGCTATTTCTATAACGCCGAAAGGTTTAAGCAGATCAATCAATGCCAGTATTTTATCCTGGACCCCTGTTACTTCCAGTGTGAGCGTCTTCGGAGAGACATCTACGATCTTTCCCCGGAATATATCACAAATCCTTAAGATTTCTGCCCTGTTATGAGACTCGGCAGAGACCTTAAGCAAGACCATTTCCCTTTCCACATACTCAACATCCGAAAGGTCACTAACCTTTATAACATCGATCAGCCTGCGGAGCTGCTTTATAACCTGTTCGACAATCTGGTCATCACCGGTTGTGACAAGTGTCATTCTGGATATGGTCGGATCGATGGTTTCTCCCACGGAAAGGCTGTCAATATTAAAACCTCTCGCACTAAAAAGACCTGCGATCCTTGCCAGCACTCCGAACTTATTTTCAACTAATACACTGATAGTATGGCGCAATCTCTCGACCTCCTCAGCTTAAGCTTCTTAATTCCAGAGCGATCAGACCGGTCCTGGCCATTTCATCGATACCATAAGGATTCAGCAGGTTGACAATATTATTAATAACCCGCTCTTCTCCGGAAATTTCTATCGTGATGGTTTCTTCGGACATATCCACAACCTTGGCACCAAAGACTTCGGCTATCTCGATGATCTCATGCCGTGATTGAGGGGTCGACATCACTGTAATAATAGCCAGTTCCCTGCTAACAGCCCTGTCAAACTTTAGATCGGAAACACTTATGACATCGACCAGCTTTTTAAGCTGTTTGCTTACCTGTTCAAGGACCCGTTCATCTCCTGAAACCACAATAGTGATCCTTGATATATTGGGATCTTCCGTTTCTCCGGCCACAAGGCTTTCAATGTTATAAGAACGCCTTGTAAACAGACCTGCCACATGGGAGAGAACACCCGCATGGTTTCTTACTAATACTGACAGGATATGCCTCATCTTTGACTTTCCTTATCAAGCATTTGATTGATGGCGCCGCCCGGGGGCACCATTGGAAAAACATTTTCCTCGGGCGATACGTGGAAATCTATGACTACGGGTTTTTCAATCTTTATTGCTTCTTCTATGGCGGGTCTTACATCTTCCGGTTTTGTTACCAGTATCCCTTCTGCTTTATATCCCTTGGCAATAGCAGCAAAATCGGGGCAATCCCTGAGACATGTATGAGAATATCGACGATCGAAAAAGATTTCCTGCCATTGCCTAACCATACCTAAAAAGCCATTATTCAATATTGCTATCTTTACATTTATTTTATTTTGGACAGCGGTGGCCAATTCCTGTATTGTCATCTGGAAGCTGCCGTCTCCCGCTATATCGAATACCACCCGGTCCGGGCATCCGACCTTTGCCCCTATGGAAGCAGGAAAACCGAACCCCATGGTGCCAAGACCGCCTGAGGTGATAAAGGATCTTGGTATGGTAGTCTTGTAATACTGGGCCGCCCACATCTGATTTTGCCCCACTTCCGTTGTAATGATGGCTTCACCTTTGGTTGCTTCATATATCTGTTCAACCACATATTGTGGCTTTATCTCTGTCTCGGATTTGTCGTAGCTCAATGGATACTTATTCTTCCATTCATTTATTTGGGCCAGCCATTCAGGATGCTCCTTATGTTCGGCTATCTTGCACAAGGTGGAAAGCACCTCATTCGCGTCACCCACTATAGGTATATTTACTTTAATGATTTTGCTGATCTCTGCGGCATCTATATCAATATGTATGATTCGTGCATGCGGGGCAAATCTTTTGACATCTCCGGTCACCCGGTCGTCAAATCTCGCTCCCACTGCAATCAGAAGATCCGATTCCGTGACTGCATAATTGGCATATCGCGTGCCGTGCATTCCCAGCATGCCAAGCGAAAGGTTATGGGTTTCCGGAAAAGCGCCTTTTCCCATAAGAGTTGTAGTAACGGGAATAGATGCCTTTTCAGCCAGTTCTTTCAATGGAGCCTCCGCGCCTGAAATGATTCCTCCTCCTCCCACATAAAGAACCGGGCGCTTTGCATTATTTATGGCATCAGCTGCAAGCTTAAACTGTTTCAGGTTTTCTTCCGGATTGGGGGCAGGATTTGAAAAAAACTCCACTTTCCTGCTTTCGTAATTTTCGGTTTCCTTGACCTGGACATCCTTGGGAAGATCCACCAGGATCGGACCAGGCCGTCCTGTGCCTGCCAGATAAAATGCTTCATCCAGAACCGATCTTAAATCATTCACATTTTTCACTAGGTAATTATATTTTGTAATGGGTATGGTGATTCCATAGATATCCGCTTCCTGAAAACTGTCATTTCCGATCATAGGGGTAGGCACCTGTCCTGTAAAGGCCACAAGCGGAACAGAATCCATGAATGCGTTCGCAAGCCCTGTTACCAGATTGGTTGCCCCTGGTCCTGATGTGGCAATGCAGACACCTGTCTTTCCCGTTGCCCTCGCATATGCGTCTGCCGCATGAACGGCACCCTGTTCATGTCTTGTCAGTATATGACGGATAGAGGATTGATAAAGCTCATCATAAATGGGAAGAACAGCACCACCCGGAAAACCGAAGATGGTTTCCATTCCGTGTTCGATTAAGGTATCCACAAAGATTTTGGCGCCACTCTTTTTCACGGCAGGATCATCTCCTCGATTCCGGCCCCAGCCGGTACCATTGGAAAAACATTCTCTTCTCTGGCAACGTGTACATCGACCAAAACCGGTTTGTTGATTGAGAAGGCCTCTTCAAGAACTGGACGTAACTCATCAGGCCTTTTGGCCCTGAGTCCGACCGCTCCGTAAGCTTCAGCCAGTTTAACAAAATCGGGCGAACAATCCAAACATGTCCCGGAATATCTCTTTTTCATGAATAAATCCTGCCATTGTCGAACCATACCCAGGAACTGGTTGTTCAATATAACCACATTGACAGGTAGGTTGTATTGAACTGCCGTTGCCAGTTCCTGCGAGACCATCTGGAAGCTCCCGTCCCCTGCCACATCGATAACCAGAGATTCGGGTTTTGCCGCTTGGGCGCCAATAGCCGCAGGAAAGCCATATCCCATTGTGCCCAATCCCCCAGAGGTTAGAAGTGTTCTGGGTTTGTTGAATTTATAATAATGGGCAACCCACATCTGATGCTGTCCTACTTCCGTAGCTATAATTGCATCTCTGTCCTTGGTTAGGTCGTATATCTCTTCTACCACGCACTGAGGCTTTATAACCTCATCCGAACATTCATACCCGAGCGGAAACTCTTTTTTCCAGCCATTTATCCTGTCAAGCCAGTTTGAACGGTCAACAGTCTCTATCTCCTTTACAAGAGATGCCAGAATTGCCTTGGCATCACCCACAATCGGCACCTGCACCCTTATATTTTTACTGATTGCGGTGGGATCTATGTCTATATGGATATATGTGGCCCCCGGAGCAAATTTGTCCAGCCTTCCGGTGACCCGATCATCGAATCTGGCTCCTACCGCAACGAGAAGGTCGCACTCGGTTACTGCCAGATTCGCATATTTGGTTCCATGCATTCCCATCATGCCCAGAAAGTAAGGACTCTGGGCGCTTATCCCTCCTAAACCGAGGAGTGTTGATGCCACAGGGATGTGACCCTTTTCCGCCAGGTTTGTCAATTCCTGTGACGCATCCGAGATTATAACACCTCCACCCGCATATATAACCGGCCTTTTAGACTGATTTATCAACTTGGCAGCCATGCTGATCTGTTTGGGATGTCCATGATAAGTGGGCTTATACCCCCTGATTTGTACCTCTTTCGGGTAATTAAAATTACATTTATCCAGAAGAACGTCTTTGGGCAGATCCACAAGAACAGGCCCCGGACGGCCGGTTGTAGCTATATGAAAGGCCTCCTTGATCGTCCTGGCTAAGTCCTTAACATTGTTCACCAGATAATTATGCTTTGTAATTGATCGGGTAATGCCGACAATATCCGCCTCCTGGAAGGCGTCATTTCCGATCATGCTTGTTGGAACCTGGCCCGTAAAGGCAATCACTGGAATTGAATCCATAAATGCCGTTGCAAGGCCTGTTACGATATTTGTGGCGCCAGGACCCGAAGTAGTCAGACATATACCCGGCTTTCCGCTTGCGCGCGCGTATCCGTCAGCCGCATGAACGGCTCCTTGCTCATGCCTTACAAGTATATCCTTGATTGGGCTATCTAACAGCAAGTCATAGATCCCCAAAATGGTTGCACCAGGGAATCCGAAGATGTGTTTTACGCCTTCCTTCTGAAGACTTTCCAGGAAAATCTGGGAGCCTGTCATCATTGTTTTATTCCTTTTTAAGGATTATAAGGATTAAAGTAATTATAGGCAGGACTGCAAAAAAGCAACCCACATGATATTCAATGATAATAAAATTATTTCAAATAATCAAATTTTTAAAAAAAGTTATCAAAAAGTGCCTAAAGTGTCAAGTGCCTAAAGTTGTTTAGCGTTGGAAAATGGCTCCTGTGCTTGCCGATGTTACGAGCCTGCTGTATCGTGCCAGATAACCTGACTTTATCTTTGGGGATGGCGCCTTCCATCCTTCTTTCCGTTGGTCCATTTCCTCATTGGATATAAGAAAATCCAGCTTTCTGCCTGGTATATCGATTCGAATAGGATCTCCGTTCCGGACAAGGGCAATGGGACCTCCCTCCATTGCCTCAGGGGAAACATGACCTATACACGGCCCCCTAGTGCCTCCTGAGAAACGACCATCTGTAATCAGGGCAACAGAATCCGCCAATCCCATACCCTGAATGGCCGCAGTCGGGGAAAGCATCTCTCTCATGCCCGGGCCTCCTTTTGGCCCTTCATATCTTATGATAACTACTTCCCCGGGTTGAATATTACCACCCATAATGGCCTTCATGGCTTCTTCTTCGGCATCGAAACAGCGGGCCCTTCCTTCAAAGACCATCATGTCCGGTTTGACTGCAGATTGTTTTACAATAGATCCCTCCGGCGCAAGATTCCCTTTGAGAACCGCCATTCCGCCCTCGACATGATAGGCCCTGTTTAGTGGTCTGATAATATCTTCATCAAATATCTGGGCCTGTTCAGCGATCTGATGAGTAGTAAGGCCGGTGACAGTCTGAGTATCATGAAGTTTTTCCTTGATTCTTTTTTGAACTGCCGGAATCCCTCCTGCGGCATCCAGATCTTCCATAAAATAGTCACCCCCCGGACGAAGGTTGGTTATATGAGGAGTGTCGTGGCTTATGGAATCGAATAAATCCAGTGTAATCTCTACTCCTGCCTCTGCTGCAATAGCAGGCAAATGAAGGGCGGTATTTGTTGACCCGCCTAATGTCATATCCATCCGGACGGCATTCTCGAATGCCTCTCTTGTGAGAAATTTCCTGGCATTTGCATCTAGTTTTACAAGTTCTATGATCCTTTTTCCGCTTTCAAACGCAATACGTTTTTTTTGGGCTGATACTGCTAATGCTGTTGCAGATCCGGCAAGGGACATACCTAATGCCTCTGTCATACAGGCCATGGTGTTTGCGGTATAAAGCCCCTGACAAGAACCCGGACCCGGGCAGGCGCAACTCTCGAGGTCGGACAACTCCTGCTCCGATATCTCTCCCTTTTTGAAGCGGCCTACTGCCTCAAAGGTGTCTCTGACAAGGGAGAGTTTCCTCATCTTGTATCTTCCGGAAATCATAGGCCCTGCCGTGACCACAATGACCGGCAGATCCAGCCTGGCAGCGGCCATAAGCATTCCGGGCGTGATCTTGTCACAGTTTGTTAGCAGGACAATCCCGTCAAGGGAATGGGCCATGATAACACTTTCGATCATATCGGCTATTAATTCCCTGGAAGGGAGGGAATAGTTCATGCCGTTGTGTCCCATTGCTATGCCATCGCAGATCCCAGGTACGCTGGTGAGGAAGCAGTAGCCCCCGCCGGAATGAATTCCCTTTTCAATAAATCGCTCCAGGTCTCTCATGCCCACGTGACCGGGGATAAGGTCGGTAAAAGAGGATACAAGGCCTATCAATGGAGTTTCCAGAGCGGAACGTGGGAAACCCGTGGCATATAAAAGGGCCCTGTGAGGAGCACGCTCGACGCCTGAAAGGATGTTTTGACTTTTTAATCTTTTCATTAAATCAACTCCTGTTAAAAATTTTATGGGAGGGGTTAATCTCCGTTTTTGTTGTTTATTGTTAGAAAACCATGAATAATTTCTGCCATTTTATCCTTTGCGCGAAGCTTCTGTTTTTTTATTTCCTGTTTCAACATTTCCTGAGCAGGGGTTAAATAAATATGTTTCATAAGCTCATCCAGCTTTGCCTCATATTCCTTGTGCTTTTCTTCAAGTTTTCTGAATTCTCTGTTTTGCTGGCGAATTGAATCAATCAGATTTGATCTTTCAGGCATCTTTTTAAAATCTCCCTGTCCTCCTGTTTCTTAAGTTTATGTTCCGTTGCCAAAGTACGGTTTTGATTCCTGTTATCCTTCGAAATTGTTCGCGGAAAAAGACAGAAAAATATCTGGCTTGAATATCTTCGGCTTCTTTTTCCAGTATGAAACAATACCCTGGATCATTGGAACGGCTTATACTCAAAAATAAAAAATTTTCTTTCAAATTCATTTATGATAAAACAAAAAAACAACAAGTTAAATTAAGATAGGAGAGGATTTATCAACGCCTTATTTCATATCCGTCATCCAGAATCTGGGTAATTTCCTGCAAGCGTTTTTTACTCTGAACTGTTTGAGGAGATCTTAAGAGGTCACCCTTTTCGCTGTTGAGTCTTATCCTGTCACCGTGCCTGAGTATATAAACATTTTCAATATTGGCCAGTAGATCACCTGGTATTTCAATTTGAGCAATCTCATATTTATCAGTAAGAGGCTCTTGTTTGATCTTAGTTAGGAACAGTTGTGCCAGTCTCTCTGCTTGAGATGAATTTTTTGATTTAAAGATATCCAAAAGTTCATTTCTCATCTCTGCCCTGAGTAATATGGAATTTTGTACGGATTTTAAGTCCTTTGGTATATAAGATTTTAGCAAGGCACTCTCTTCGGCAGGGGCTAAAGGCGGAGGAGATGTTTCTGGCGCGGGGGGGGGCACAGGAACAGGCGGCGGCGGTGGAATTATCTTCGGATATTCAGGCACGACGGTTTTTGGGGGCACTGCCGCGACCTTTACAGGCTTCTCCAATAGTCCTTTTATAAAGGGTTTGGTCTCGTATCTTGCACTCACTTTGGCGGCCTTCACTTCTTCGCTAACTGTCGTTTCCGTTATCACCTCTTTAGGCGGCTCCTCTTTAGCGGGCGGGGCCTCTTTGCTGCTTGCCAGGTCCATCTTTGCTTTAGTCAGCCATGTTTTAACCTCTCTTGCATCACGGCTGTTTTGGGGTTCATATTTTAGAAATTCTTCATAATATTGAATGGCTTTTTCATTATTATTTAGATCGAAGTCGTAGGTCTTGGCAATGTTATAAAGAGCATCCGTATAATCCGGTTTTAACTCAATGGCCTTAAGATATTCTCTAACGGCCATTTGATATTTTCCTTCTCCGCTGTAAAGATTTCCCCGGTTTTTATAAGTCAGGGCCTTGTTATATATCGCCTCTTTTGAATCCTCTGCTTCTTCCCGAGGCTTTTCCAGTTGTTTTTCAGGCACTGGAACACCCGGGAAAGGAACCGGGGGAGAAGGAGGAGCAGTGACAGGAGGCGTAGGAACTGTAGCTACCTTTTCCTGAGGGGTTTCAGGTAACGGGGCCACAGATGGCTCTGGTGGAAGCGGAGCAGGGGAAACGACTGGTTTTGTCTGATCTGCCTTTGCCACAATCGAGATTGGTTGAGGTTTTATGCCGTGTTTGCTTTCTATTCCATCCATCCAGTCTTGTATCGATTTTGCATCTGGTGAATCGGGCTCCAATTCCAAAAATTTTTGGAAATAGTTTGCAGCCTGTTGATAATCCTTTAGATCATGATAATACGTAACTCCTATGTTGTAGTAAGCATCCACATAATCGGGATAAATCTTTATGGCCTCTTCGTATGCCTTTACGGCCTTTTCGAATTCTCCTTTTTCACAATAATCGTTCCCCATACGATTGAGAATTTCGGCATCTTGCGGAACTTGTGCAAAGGATGCTGAAGTTATAAAAATCAACAAAACAACGAATGTACAAATTAAGCCTTTGAGATCATGTCCCCTAAACATTATCTTGATCCCCTTTCTATAAAACTTTCAAATGGTAAAATATTTATTTTTGAGGTTTGTTCGATTATTATATAAACACGTTAATATTGAAAGAGATAATATCACTCTATCATACCATCTCAAAGGATGTCAAGATGCTCTTATTATTGATTAAATGAGAAAAAACAGTATGCTAAGGGAATGATAACAAACAAATTAAAAGAATTTTATCAAAGAGGCCTTTATGTTTTTTTTGAGTCGTATATAATATCTTTTCTGATAAAGATCACTCAAGATCCCACCGGGATATTGAGTGATTACCGGTAAAACCCTTTAGATGTTAAAAGTAAAAAGGAGCTGCGGCTCTTATAAATATTCTCAAAGGAGAGATATATATGAAGAAGATCCCGGTAGTAAAAAACATCCTTAAAGCAAACCAGCAGATTGCAAATGAAAACAGGCAGCTTTTTGTGGAAAAAGGTATTTATGTTATGAATTTAATGAGCTCCCCGGGGGCAGGCAAGACCTCATTGTTAGAGTGCTCTTTAAGCTATCTGAAGGATAGATACCGTATAGCAGTGATTGAGGGGGATATCCAGGATACTTGTGATAGCGATCGAATTGCCGCTTTAGATATTCCGGCTGTTCAGATTAACACAGGAGGCGCCTGTCATCTTGACGCGACAATGATACTTCAGGCACTTCCTTCTTTAGACCTCGACAACCTCGATATTCTGATTATTGAAAATGTTGGAAATCTTGTTTGTCCGGCGGAATTTGACGTTGGTGAAAATGATAAAATAATGATTTTGAGTGTCTCGGAAGGAGATGACAAGCCTCATAAATATCCTCTGATGTTTTCCATATCTTCCGTCCTTCTTATCAATAAGATTGATCTGCTCCCCTATGTCAACTTTAATATGAAAATGGCAAGGGAAACAGTCAAGAAATTACATCCTGATATTGAGATATTTGACATATCATGCAGAAACGGGACCGGTTTGGATGTCTGGTATGATTGGCTGATAAGAAGGGCGGAAGCCGTAAGGAGCAGTTGAAGTTTTGGACAGAACATTACATAGAGATATGCATATTAGAAAAAGGATATGTATCAAAGGTGTGGTGCAGGGGATTGGATTTCGTCCTTTTATTTATCGCTTGGCAAATGAAAAGGATTTAAAGGGGGTGGTGTTCAATACGGAACAGGGTATAACAATAGAGGTGGAAGGAGAGGAGAACAATATCGATCAGTTTTTGACAGATCTGCAAAAAAAACCACCGCCGCTTGCAGAGATTATTGATTTTAACGTTTCTACAATCTCTCCGCAGGGAGAAAAGACGTTCCTGATCAAGGAAAGTTTGAACGGCATCGAGCCAAGGGTTCTTATTCCTCCGGATCTTGCCATTTGCCCTGATTGCATAAAGGAGTTATTGGATCCTTCCGACAGACGTTATAGATATCCCTTCATAAATTGTACTCAGTGCGGACCTCGCCTGACAATCATCAAAAAGGTCCCATATGACAGGGAACATACATCCATGTCTTCTTTTGACATGTGTGAGGAATGCAAAGGGGAATTTTATGATCCGGTCAGCAGGCGTTTTCATGCTCAGCCTAATGCGTGCTCCCGTTGCGGGCCTCATGTATGGTTGTCCGATTCGCAAGGGAATCATATTGCGACGGATGAACCAATAAAACATGCCGCAAGGTTGATTAAAGAAGGGGCAATTCTGGGTATCAAAGGGTTGGGCGGAT
The DNA here is from genome assembly GCA_049472335.1 of bacterium. Classification (GTDB taxonomy): domain Bacteria; phylum SZUA-182; class SZUA-182; order DTGQ01; family JAFGSM01; genus JBLIRM01. Next base: position 90,013 of record JBLIRO010000002.1, read on the forward strand.
TTCATCTGGCAGCGGATGCGACCAATGAGGATGCAGTTGGAGAACTTAGGCGCAGAAAAGCCAGGGAAGGAAAGCCTTTTGCCATAATGTCCGAAGACCTGGAAACGATAAGGTTATATGCAGAATTTTCGGATGATGAGGCCGCCTTGCTTAAGGGGGCCGTCCATCCTATTGTCCTGCTAGGAAAAAAGACAAATAATCCGATCGCCCCTTCTGTTGCCTCCAATCAACGAAGTTTTGGTATCATGCTTCCTTACACACCTCTGCACGTGTTACTGCTTAATGAGGGATTCGTTGCCCTCGTGATGACCAGCGGGAACCTGTCAGACGAACCTATTGCCATTAAAAACCAGGAGGCAATGGAATCTCTTTCAGGAATCGCAGATTATTTTCTGTTTCATAACAGAGAGATACTTGTACGCTGTGATGATTCGGTAGTTATGCCAAATAAATCCGAGCCCATAATTATCAGGCGTTCACGCGGTTATGCCCCTCTCCCGATCCATTTGGCCCGCTCCTTTGATCCCGTTTTGGCCCTTGGGGGTCAAATGAAAAATACGATTTGCGTTATCCGGGAGAAACAGGCATTTTTAAGCCAGCATGTGGGGGATCTGGACGAGCCTGAAGCCAGACGATTTTTTTGGGAATCCTTTAAGCAGGTGCAGGAGATTGCCGGTGTCTCACCAGGGATTGTGGCGCATGACCTCCATCCGGATTACTATACAACAAAAATTATAGAGGATATGCAGGACAAGATATGTTATGCCGTCCAGCACCATCATGCACACCTGGTGAGTTGTATGGCTGATAATGGACTGACAGGCCATGTAATTGGCTTGATCTTTGATGGCACGGGATATGGAACTGATGGTTCCATATGGGGCGGAGAGGTGCTGGTAGGTAATGAAGTCTCCTTTAACAGAGCGGTCCATTTATCTCCCTTCCCCCTTCCCGGAGGTGAAGCCGCGATTCTGAATCCCTGGCGGATTGCAGTTGGATTATTGTATCAATCCTTTGGACAGGACTGGTATCATGTCCTTTCCAGATTGCTCGGCCGCATTTTACCTAAGAATGATTTAAATGAAAACAAATTATCACTGATAAACGATGCGATAACTAAAAAGATTAATACACCTTCAACATCGAGTATGGGGCGTTTGTTCGATGCCGTTTCTGCGCTGCTCGGATTTCACGGGAGGATATCCTATGAAGGGCAACCCGCCATTGAACTGGAATATTTTGCCTCTTTATGTGAGTCTCCCGAGGCCTATCCGGCTGAGATTTCTCAGGAGGTCTTACCCTGGAGAATGGAGGTTAATCCCATTATCTATAAGATTGTAAGCGACATTCATAATAAGGTGCCAAAAGAGATAATAAGCCGTAAGTTTCACAATACGGTCATTTGCATGGCATGTGAGGCGGCAAGATTGTGCAGCAGAAATTTTTCTTTGAATCGGGTTGTATTAAGCGGAGGTTGTTTTCAAAATCGCCTGCTTCTTGAAGGCATTTTCTCCACGCTTGAAAGAGACGGTATCCAGGTTTATACGCATAAACAAGTTCCGACAAATGACGGGGGGCTTTCACTGGGCCAGGCTGTTTGCGCCGGTGAGTTTTATAAAAGCGCTTCTTCCGGAGAAAGTAATTGAAGTAATAGTATCTCTTATATAACATTATGCATATTCCCTGACAAAATTTTCAGATTTCTCCCTGATTGACAAAACATAATCCTTTGGTATACTTTTTAGTAAGACAATACCTGAATTTATAGGGATTTTGTTTAAACATTTTATTTGTTAAAAGAATCAGAAATTCGTTAAATATTATGATTAAATTGTGGATGACTTCAAGACATCTCACAGTTTCGTGGGGAAGAGCCATTCCAGTCTTTTTTGGGTGGTCCCACCTAAAAGGCCCATTGAATCCTTTAATAAAAACAACTCAGCAAGTTCATGCAGCTTAAGAGATACCTCTATTTTTTTATTGGATATGATTTTAAATAATGCACGGTTGTGGTTTTAAAAGTATATTTGTCTTAATGTAATTATGATAAATTCATGAAAAAGTCATTTCGTCTTCTCCGAACCTTTTTTGAAGGTCCTAGAGCTTGCTTCGCTGGGCTAAGGGCCTTTAAAAAATGCCAATGACTCCTTCAATGGCTTTTTTACGATCTTATAAATTATAAATTTATAGATAGATTATACTGAGTTTGCTTTTGTATTTAAGAGCTATAAGTTGTATCAAATTAAACCTTAAAAAACATTTTTACTGAAGGAGTTGATGCCTATCGGATTAATGTTTTAATGACTCTCTATTAATATAATTTAAAAGCATATTGGAGGTGCAAAAAATAAAAAACTATTGATGCTTTATGAAATTTTACAATAGACTAGTGCCTTGGATAGGGAAATAAAGGTCTTTTTAAGGATTGATTATTTCATCATCTTACACCTCAAAGCGTATTGGAACGAAGTTAATAAGAGAGAGTTCAGTTCAGACATTGCATACAAAAAAGGTGGATGTGGTTTTTATTTTAATAAATTGAGTAAAAAACACTATTTGAAACAGATTTTTATTTATGATGGTAGGGGGGTATTATGTTTAAAAGAAGTTTTGTTTGTTTGGGTTTGTTTTTTGTCATATCACTTTTTATTATCAATTCTGCCTATGCTCTTTCTATTAGTTTTTTTGAAAAAGATCAAACAGTTCAACTAGAGAGTAATGCAACTGTTGATATAGTAATGGATTTGTCAGAATATAGTGGATTACTATCCGGGTATACCCTTGCAATCGAATATGATAATACAATTTTATCAATCAAGGAAGATAATATCAGCTTTAATCCGAAATTGGGAGGGGAAGCTTTACCGGTCAATGTCAATCTCAATGGTAGTTTTGGGATAATTGATTTGGATTGGTCTGCAAATATGGACATAATTAATATTAGCTCAGAAACAGAACCAGAACCTTTTGTTTTAGCTACATTAAATTTTGATACAGTAGGTTTGGGTAAAAGTGGGTTGATGTTTGATTCCATGTCTTTGTATGATGATTTTGGTGACGCTTTTGCTGATAGTAGTAATATAGATGATATAACCAGCCCTGGTTCAATTACTGTTTGTGCCAATCAGTCCATTCCTGAACCCGCTGCCTTCTTTTTATTTGGTACTTTATTGGTTGGATTCTGTTTTTTTAAAAGAAAAGAAACTTGATAATTATTAAGCACGATTTAAAGAGTGAGCAAGTTCTATAAAGATAAAGGCTGCTAAATAAAAAATTTAGACAAATTAATTAAGGTTTCAAGCAGGCAGGATATTTATTAAATGTTTCTGCCTGCTTGGGCTTTTTAATTATTAAAAGTTTTAAATAAATACAACCAGTTTATATCTCAGTGATTAACAGATCCTGGGAAGGATCTCTCCTGCCGGGCGGTCGAGCACGCGTTTTCCCCCGATGACTGTATTGAGAATAACCTCTCCTCTTGAATCTTCTCCAACCTGTCCGATGATAGAGGCCTCTTTACCCAACGGGTGCGAACGGATGGAATTCATTACCTCATTTGTATCATCAGGGGCAACGATAGCAAGCATTTTTCCTTCATTAGCCACATACATGGGATCAATACCCAGGATTTCACATGCACCAAGCACCTGGGGGCGGACCGGTATCGCTTCCTCATCGATATGGAACGTCTTTTTTGATTTTTCGGCTAATTCATTCAACACGGAAGCGATTCCCCCTCTGGTAGGGTCTCTCATGCAATGAATGTTTGGAGATACGTTTAAGATGCCCTCTACCATTTTATTTAAATAGGCAACATCCGAATATATCCCTCCTGAGAAACCCAGCCCTTCTCTTTTACTCATGACCGCCATACCGTGATCTCCTATTGTTCCGCTCAGTATGATCTTGTCCCCGGTCTGCGCGTTCATTCCGGAGACATTCCCTGAATACTCAACCACCCCTATCCCTGTCGAATTGATAAATATCTTGTCGCCCTTGCCTTTGGGCACTACCTTTGTGTCACCCGTAACAATACTCACCCCGGCTTCTTTTGCGGTATTTGCCATTGAAGAAATGATTCGATCCAGGTCTTCTATTAAAAATCCTTCTTCGATAATCACTCCCACGCTTAAAAATAAGGGCTTTCCCCCGCACATTGCAAGATCGTTAATGGTCCCGCATACGGCCAGTTTTCCAATATCGCCTCCGGGAAAAAAGATCGGATCGACTACATAGGTATCTGTGGACATGCAAAGACGTTGGCTATTGATATTAAATATCGCCCCGTCATCCAGCGCGCCTAAAATGGGATTTAGAAAAGAGGCCAGGAAATGGTCTTCAAGCAATTTCTGAGAAAGCATGCCGCCACTGCCATGAGCAAGTAATATCTTATTATTCATGGTATTTGCCTTTCAATAAAAAGAATTGTATTAATAAAACTGTCTTAAGGTTTTTCAGTCCTTCAGGATGCCTTTAAATACTTTTCATATTTTATAACATAATTGTCTGCAGAATTATAGATTGAATTTTTAATAGATACATGATATTGTTGAGCCGTCAATCATTTTTTAATGCGTATTTATAAAATTGAAAAAACATATATTTGTAAAAAAATAGAATGTTACATAAATTTAAATTTGTTATCATAAAATAAACATAAGATAACATCCTGTAATTATTGCTAAACAAACATCTGTTAGATTACTTAATTGACAAAAACAAGGTGTTTTTATTATAATTTATAGATAGAAAAATATGAAAAAACTGGTTGATTTTTTAAAAGGCAGATATTATGTTTTTAAATTCGACCTTGATATCAAATCTCCATTATCATTCCCAAAAAAACTTCCAACACCCTCACGCCTTTTTTGGTCGAGAGATTCTTTTGTCAAATCCATTCCCGATTCGTGAAATCCAGAAGGGGGGGTATTATCGAATATTTTTATTTTAGGTATTTGAGCAGGATTTAATTTTTTCCCCTGATTCCGATCTTGTTTTTCAGATCTACAGGTTTAAAGAAGGAGGTGTTTATTCAATATGGAGCTTAGCAGAAGAGATTTTTTAAAGATCTCTGGGGCGAGCACGGCCGGTCTGGCATTAAAGGAGCTGGGATTTGATGCTGCCTCGGCATACGCTGCGGTCGCTCCTCTGAGGATAACCTATGCCAAGGAGACTACAACTATTTGTCCTTACTGTGCCGTTGGTTGCGGAATAATTATCCACTCAGTGAATGGCAAGGTGGTCTATACGGAAGGAGACCCCGATCATCCTGTGAACAGTGGTTCCTTATGCAGCAAAGGAAGCTCGGTTTATCAATTATCCGCAAACAATCCGGCAAGGGCAAAAAAACCTTTGTATCGAGCCCCTAACAGCAGTGAATGGAAAGAGGTCTCCTGGGACTCGGCCCTGGACAAGATAGCTGAGAGGATCTACCAGACCAGGGAGAAGACCTTTATATCAGAGAATACCAAGGGGCAGACGGTAAACCGCACTGATGCCATGGCGTCTGTGGGCAGTGCTGCCATGGATAATGAGGAGTGCTATATTTATCGAAAATTTCTCACAGCCCTTGGACTTGTCTATATTGAACATCAGGCCCGTATCTGACACTCCGCGACTGTAGCGGCTCTGGCAGAGTCGTTTGGTAGAGGCGCCATGACCAATCATTGGACAGATCTCGAAAATGCGGATGTTGTTTTGGTCATGGGAAGCAATGCAGCGGAGAATCACCCTATTTCATTTAAATGGGTTACCAAGGCAAAGGAAAAGGGCGCAACCCTTATCAGTGTTGACCCCAGATTCACAAGGACTTCCGCCAAGGCGGATGTATATGCCCCCATTAGATCAGGGGCGGATATCGCCTTTCTTGGGGGAATGATCAATTATATCATCGAGAATAAGCTCTATTTTGAAAAATATGTAAGATTATACACCAATGCCTCCTTTATCCTTAACCCCGACTTCAAGCTTCCCGGAGACAACGAAGGTGTTTTCTCCGGGTACGATCGGAATGCCCGGAAGTATGATAAATCTACATGGTCATTCCAGAAGGATGAAAAGGGGCTCATAAGGAAGGACCCCAAGCTTGAAGATCCTCTTTGCGTGTTCCAGCAACTTAAAAGACACTTTTCAAGATACAGTGTCGACATCGTTTCCAAGATCACGGGTACACCCGAAAACCTGCTTCTTAAGGTATATAAAGCCTATGCATCAACAGGCAATCCCGGAAAGGCCGGGACGATTATGTATGCCATGGGCTGGACCCAGCATACGGTTGGTACTCAGAACATCCGCACCATGGCAATTATCCAGTTGCTTCTTGGAAATATGGGGGTGGCGGGCGGAGGCGTGAATGCCCTGCGTGGAGAATCCAATGTGCAGGGTTCCACAGACCATTGCCTCCTTTTCCATATCCTTCCCGGATATCTTAAAACGCCCATGGCTTCCCAGTTGACCCTGAAGGATTACAATGACCAGAGCACCCCGAAGACTGCGGACCCAAAGAGCGCCAACTGGTGGGGCAACTATCCCAAATACTCGGTGAGTTTGTTGAAGGCATTCTTTGGGGACAGTGCAACGGCTGCAAATGATTTTGGTTATGCATGGCTGCCTAAGCTGGATGATGGAGTCAATTACTCATGGTTGTCCCTTTTTGATCAAATGGATAAGGGTAACATAGAGGGTTTTTTTGCATGGGGACAGAATCCCGCCTGTAGCGGGGCTAATGCAGGGAAGGTCAGAAGGGCCATGGGTCAACTGGACTGGATGGTGAATGTCAATCTCTTTGATAATGAGACAGGCTCTTTCTGGAAGGGGCCCGATATGAATCCGTCAGAGATAAAAACCGAGGTCTTTTTTCTCCCTTGCGCGGGATTCTTTGAGAAAGAGGGAAGTATCACCAATAGCGGCAGATGGATGCAGTGGCGCTACAAGGCAGTTGATTCCGTGGGTGATTCCCTGCCGGATGGGGAGATTATGAGTGAGCTGGTCCATAGGGTTAAAAAGCTGGTGAAGGAGAAGGGAAGTAAATTCCCGGATCCGATCCTCAACATGACCTGGGACTATGGCCCCAAAAAATCGGATGGGTCTTTGCTTCACCTTGACACACATGCTGTAGCAAAGGAGATCAATGGATACTTTTTGGAGGATAAGGTTATAAACGGCGAGACCTTTAAGAAGGGCACGCTTGTTCCCAGCTTTGCCTTTCTCCAGGAAGACGGTTCCACTTCTTCTGGAAACTGGCTTTATTGCAACAGTTACACGGAGAAGGGAAACATGGCGGCTCGCAGGAATAACAAGGATGAAAGCGGCATCGGTCTTTATTCCGAATGGGCCTGGTGCTGGCCAGTGAACAGAAGGATTATCTATAACCGGGCCTCTGTTGATGAAAACGGACAGCCCTGGGACAAGGTACATCCAGTCATATACTGGAACGGGAGCAAATGGGTCGGCGATGTCCCGGACGGGGGATGGCCGCCGCTGGTTAATGACGCAAAGACACGTTATGCCTTTATTATGAAACCAGAAGGATATGCCCATATCTTTGGCCCCGGGCTTGCCGAAGGACCCTTTCCGGAGCATTATGAACCCCTGGAATGTCCGGTCGAGAAAAACCTCATCCCCGGAAATAAAGAGAGGATAAGTCCCACAGTCAAATTGTTCAGCAAGGAGGGCGAAGGAGCGGGAGAGGATGTTTTCAAGACATGTGATCCAAGGTATCCTCTTATTTGTTCAACATACCGGGTTTCAGAGCACTGGCAGACAGGTCTTATGACCCGTTGGCAGCCATGGCTGGCAGAGCTGCAGCCTGATATGTTTGTGGAAATGAGCAAGGAATTGGCAAATGACCGGGGTATAAGTAATGGCGACATGTGTATTGTGAAATCTGCACGTGGCGAAGTCGAGGCAGTAGCCATTGTTACTGATCGGCTCAAACCATTTATTATTAATGACCAAACGGTTCATCAGGTCGGCATACCCTGGCATTACGGATGGGTTACTACTGATTATAAAAACGGGCCGGGCTTGACGTTTGGTGACAGTGCCAACCTGTTAACCCCGACAATCGGAGATTCCAATACCATGATACCGGAATCCAAGGCCTTCATGGTCAACGTTGTAAGGAAGGGGGTGTAAGGAAATGGTTGATTACAATAAGGAAAAGGCCTTCATGCTGTATCCTGAAAAGTGCACTGCCTGCCGCTCCTGTCAGATTGCCTGTAAAAACTGGAACCAAAACAAGGCGATCAAGACCATAAATAGTGGAAGTTTCGAGAATCCCCCCACCTTAAATTATTTTAACTACACGAAGATCAAGTTCAATGAGTATGGAAATGGTGAAGATTATGGGATTAAGTGGCTATTTTTAAAAGAGCAGTGTCTTCATTGTACGGATGCCACATGTATGATAGTCTGTCCTTCGGAGGGGGCGCTTTACAGGACACCTCAAGGTGCCGTTGCCTTTAACTCGAAAAAGTGTATCGGCTGTAAATATTGTGTAATGACCTGTCCCTTTGAGGTGCCAAAGTTCAATGAAGCGACTCAGACCATCAGTAAGTGTCACCTGTGTTATGACAGGATGGCCAACGGACTTACCCCTGCCTGTGCAAAGGCATGTCCAACCGGCGCCATCGTTTATGGTGATCGTGACCTGATTATCAAAGAGGCAAAGGAAAAGGGAGCGGATCGCATCTATGGTGAAAATGAGCTGGGCGGCCTTCATGTTATGTATGTTTTGCAGGATCAGGTTTCTCCAGACAAATACGGCCTTCCGGTCAATCCAAAGGTGCCTGCAAGCGTTATCATCTGGAGGAATTATATAAAACCTCTTGTTAAATGGGGTATACCATTTACTATTTTAGGGGTGCTCCTGCACTACTGGTTACATGGTCCCCATGTTGTGGAAGAAGGGGGTGAAAAATAATGGCAGGTAAAACCGTTATCAACGGCTCAACCGCACTGGAAAGAATAGCTCACTGGAGCCTTGTGGGAAGTTGTGTTATTTGTATGATCACGGGGTTTGGTTTCATGTTTCACTCTCTGAACATCTTTCAGGAGATTTTCGGACTTCCCCATGGCGCTAAGATAGTTCATCATTTCTTCGGACTTGTGTTTTTCATATCCTTGATCCTGTGTTTTCTTGTCTGGGTCAAGAACTGCGGTTTTGATTCCGAAGACATCAAATGGTTTAAGGTGCTTGGTGGTTATATTATTCGCACAGACAAGCACTTTGATCTTTATAAGTTCAATCCCGGTCAGAAGATCTTTTTTTGGTACACTATTATTTTTGGCGTAATCGTTTCCGTAACCGGGTACATTATGTGGAATCCGTTTGCATGGAGCAGAAACACGGTTCAGATCAGCTATCCGCTCCATGCCGTTTGTGCCTTTTTATTTGCAATTGGTTTTCTTGGTCACGGGTACCTCGGCTCATGGGCAAATCCCGGGAGCTTCAGTGTTATTACTTCCGGCAGGGTAAAACGGGCCTGGTGTGAGCACCATCGGCCAAGATGGACCAGAAAGATGGAGAAGGAAGGTAAACTAAAAGAGGTTTGAACCTCATAGTTTTTGTGGTTTTGTTAAATGGGGTGCTGAGGATTTCTTAGTGCCCCATTTTAATAGGGACAAGGGAATTGCAAATTGAAAAATGCAAATTGCAAAATGCAAAATTAAGGAAAAGAGAGTATCCTTTTTGAAATGCAAAATGCAAAATGAAGGACAAAAGAGAGGTTTTCTATGAAATGCAAAATGATGAATGGATAAAGGAAAATCAAGAATAGCTAAGTTGGTTCAAAATGACAAAGAAGGATCGGCTTCCTAGCTGTGAAGTGATAAAATCCTTGGAATAAGTATAGCGGTAGTTATTTAACATTGTTGGCAAGATGGAAACAAGAAGCGGAATCGGCGTAAGAAGATTTTCAATTTGCAATTCTTGTTTAGGGTTGGCAAAACGGCAACAACTGGCAAAAATCTTCGTATATAAATTTGCATTTTGCATTTTGCAATTCTCAATTTGCATTTTTTTAAATGGATTGCCCTCCGACTACAATCTGCTTTATACGAAGCGTAGGTTGTGCGTCCGATACCGGGGCCCTCTGCCCATCCTTGCCGCATGTACCTACCTGATAGCCAAGATCGGACCCAACCATGTCTATATTTTGTAATACCTTCGGTCCTTTACCGATCAGGGTCGCACCGCGGACAGGTCTGGTTATCTTACCCCTTTCTACAAGATAACCTTCATTGACCTCGAATACAAATTCTCCACTGACCGTGTCCACCTGTCCACCGCCCATTTTTTTAACAAAAAGTCCCTTGGGGGTCGAGGATATAATCTCTTCAGGGTGAAAGCTGCCTGGATTTATGAAGGTGTTGGTCATTCTCGGAATGGGTACATGTTGATAGGATTCTCTTCGCCCATTGCCGGTAGAAACGGATTTAGCCTTAAGGGCTGAAAGTCGATCATACATATAACGCCTTAGTATGCCTTTTTCAACCAGCACGGTTCTCTGGGCAGGGGTCCCTTCGTCATCATAGTAGAAAGATCCCCTTTTACCCGGGAGCGTTGCATCATCAATAACTGTGACAACAGGCGAGGCTACCTTTTCACCCAATTGGTTAGAGAACACAGAAAGCCTTTTTTGGATTAAATCAGCTTCAAGACCATGGCCGATAGCTTCATGAATCATGGTACCGCCCGCTTCTGATGAGAGAATGACAGTCATGGGACCTGTAGGGGCAGGGTCCGCATCCAGCATTGTGAGCGCTCTCCGGGCCGCTAATTCGGCAATATTTTCAGGTGAGTGCTGATTATTGAAAATCTCCATACCCGTTCTTCCCCCTATGGCTTCGTAACCGGTTTGGATTTCCTGTCCCTTTGCAGCCACTACCTGGACCAGAAAAATAATACTCGGACGTATTTCCTCTATCTTTTCTCCTTCGGAGTTCATTAAACAGATCTCCTGGATATTGTCTGAATAGACAACCTTGACTTGTTTGATTAGATTCGGATCCAGTCCGCGCGCAGCGTGGTTCGCACGTCTCACCAGATTGGATTTGACGTCCAGGCTGACCTTCTGAAAAGGTTTTTCCACAGGAAAGGGGCGGGGAGGTATTACTTTATTCAGGTTTATGGAAATCCTTTCCTGCGGGACATTAAGTGTGCAAACCAGGGATTCAGCCATTTTTTTCAACGATGACTCTGATATATCATTTGAGTAAGCGTATGATGTTTTTTGAGAATGGATTATCCGAAGACCTACGCCAAGGTCAATGCCAAAATCGATTTTTTCGATTCGTTGATCCTCGCAGCTTATAAAAGAAGAAATCCTCTTTTCAAAAAAGACCTCGGAGAGATCTATCCCTTTTCGTGTAAGATCCGAAAGGATATTTGGAATATAGGAAGGACAGTCTATCATTTTTATTTAAATCCCCTTTTTCTGCTTTATTGGTTTATAAGGCGCATTAACTATCCATATGGAACCTCGTGCATAGAATATAATATTATCTCCGTCAGGGGACCATTTCGGATCATAACCCCTTAATACGATCCCCATGGAAACCTTTTTAATAATCGAATAAATCCAAATCCCTTCCGAAGAATATACTATGGAGTAGCCGTCAGGAGCAAATGATCCCTTTGTCCCTTCTGTTATAGGTTCTAACGTGCCGGTCGAGATATCCAGGTTGGCGAGTTTGAAAAGGACACGGTCCGGTTCCCAGACTTCAACCAATAGGGATGAACCATCAGGGGAAAACGAAAGGGGTATCCCCATATCAAGTAGTTTTATTTTGCCTGATCCATCAATATTTATACGCCATATGCCGTTATTATCAAAGATCAGTGAATCCCCTTTTGGAGACCAGCATGGATGATTGCCTGATTTGATTAATTGCCTGTGGTTATCTGTCTTGCTATTCCATACCCAAATACCATTATTAACATACGCGATCTTTTCCCCGTCCGGAGACCAGCTTGGATTGGTGCCCGCTTGAGCGAGTCTGGTTTCTTCTTTTGTAACCAAGTCAAGTATTAATAGGCCGTCACGCCGGAATACGATTTTTCCCCCATCCGGTGACCATGAAGGAGAAGCACCTTCCACCAGCTTCCGGATGGATATTTCCTTTCCTTCCTTAGTGTAGTTTATCAGAAGGGCAGGGCGGTATTTTGCACAACCTGTCAGGAAAAAAAACAGGCACAAACTGAATAATATATGGGTTTGTCTTTTAGATACATCAATCAAGTATGACCACCCCGATCTCATGGGACAAGTGATTCAGCAGTTCATGGAGGTCTTGCGATTGATCCATTGTACTCAGGATTTCAATAATGCCCTTTTCCTTGTCAAGTGTCCTCACCACTCCAAGACCGTCATAACCTTCGAAAATGCCGTTTATATACCATATATACTTTGCTTCGGAGCGGATATGTATAAGAAGGTCTTTACTTTTCAGAGATTGTTTCGTCAATCTTCATCCCGAAATGACGGCCGGCCTTTTCTATAGAAACAAGAATCTCATCACCGGAATTCAGCTCTACTACGGAAACGGCAGAACCATCGGGTTTTGTCAGCCTTATAGTCTCGGCATTCTGAAGGATAGTTGATAAGCTTTTCTTTTCAAATTCTGCCTCTATCAGAAGAAGGGGCCTCTTTTCGGTTTTGATTCTCCCGACAATCCCTATAGTTGTTTCACCTTTATGGTTCACAATCAAAACTTCATCCCCTGACTTCAACTCTGAAAGATATCTCGTACGGTTACCGACTGTTTTGATATACGCATGTACCGGCCCGGCATTTACTCTAAAGGGACGCGGCTCCACATAAGGATTTGGAAGGGATTCGGAATGGACAAGAAATAAAGCCGCGCTGCTGTTTCCGATCAACATGCCCTGACCCGGCACCATATTCGAACATGTATCGATGCATACGCGATCTCCCATTCCCAGAGGCTTGACCTGTGTAATAACAGCCTTTTGAAGAGATATCTGTTCCTCCTGCCCGCCTTTGATTAATTTTATAATCCTCGCCACTTCCTGCCAGTCGCGGGTGGTTGTGAGAACACCGTCTACTCCTTTTTCTAGAATAGTAACGGCGGTTTTTGCTTCACTGGAATTATTTACCTCCACAATAAGCCCGCCTGTCTGAGCTATAAGGTTTTCCAGGGGGATAATGGTCCAGTCTGTGGTACGAACGATGACAAGCTTATTTTTGGCCTGCCGTACAATGGCCTCCTCATCCGATTTGGTTTTTATTTCCCATTCCACTATATCCCGATTTATCTTTAAGTCCCCCGTATCTTCGGCAATAGTCTGAATACGGCCCAACTGTTTTACCTTTTCCGCATCTTTTTTTTCTACGTAAACAGCATCCGCGCCGTTTTCCAGTGCAGTAGTTACAAGGGTCTTATCCCAAGGGCATACCTTAACCCAAACCTTTTTATCCATCTTTACCCTCTAAGTATCTAATGGCCTGCTCTACCGACCAGTCGTGATGTACCATCTGACTGATGGCCCAGACAAGTCTTTTGGGATCTCTGTGCTGAAAGGCGTTTCTTCCTATGGAAACCCCTCTTCCCCCGGCATCGAGAGACCCCTTTACCATTTCCATTACCTGCATATCAGTCTCCATCTTTTCCCCTCCCGCGATAACGACAGGGACAAAACATCCTTCTACAACCTGAGAAAATGTTTCAGGAGAACCTGTATAGGCAACCTTTACGATATCCGCACCAAGTTCGGCCCCAATCCTGGCGGCATGTTTAACAACCTTAGGGTCATACTCGTTTTCAATCTTAGGCCCTCTCGTATACATCATGGCTACCAGGGGCATGCCCCAATCCCTTGTTACCTTCGCGACAGAGCCAAGATCCTTAAGCATGGACTTTTCATCATCCGATCCGATATTCACATGAATGGATACGGCATCGGCGCCGAGCCTGACTCCCTCTTCCACGGAACAAACCAAAACCTTGGCGTTTGGATCAGGGGAGAGGACGGTGCTTCCGGAAAGGTGAATGATCAAACCGACGTCCGCGCCATGGCCTCTATGTCCGGATTCCACAACCCCTTTATGTATGATTATGGCATTTGCGCCACCCGCTGCTATCTGGTTGACGGTTTCCTTCATGTCAATAAGTCCGGGTATTGGTCCCAATGTTATGCCATGGTCCATGGGGACAATAACGGTCCTTTTTGAATTCCGGTTCATGATCCTTTCAAGACGGATCTGTTTGCCGATCATCTTTGCACCTCCGATATATAACCATATTTAATTTTAATATGATTCTGTTTTATTAGAGTATATAGTAATTATAAAGGTTATTTGCCTCACAATTAGAATTACAATTTTTTCATTCTATTAAAATGACAGATCCTTGTCAAACATAAAATTGCATAAAAAGGTGTCTGTCCTTACTTAAAATAAAAGTTTCCCTTTTTTTAGATTAATGGTTAATTGCTTGCCTAAAAGGGTTTTGTCTTGCATAAAATTTGTTATGTTCTTCAGATCGCAAATAAAGGTATTTTTTACCCCTTCAGGGGTATGACCATGGCAGATTATATGGCTACCGAACTGAGAGAATCTCTCTATGATAAATGGCAAGGAAATATCCTTTGCCGGAGCGTAGGCCAGGGCTTCCAGATAAGAGCGATAGCTGCTAAGATCCGTTATTGATGCGTTACCTTCCTGGCATGCGGCTTCGGCTACTGCATAGGAAACCTCCACCAAAAGCCTGTGGTCGAATGGTTTCGGTATAATGTATGAAGGTCCGAATGAAAGGTCGGCTCCAGGATAAGCTTCTTTAAGATAATCCGGGGCTTCCAGGCGTGCCACAATGGCAAGCGCTTCTGCCGCAGCCTTTTTCATGGACATGCTTATATATTTGGCCTGAACATCCAGGGCTCCCCTGAAAATGTATGGGAATCCAAGCACGTTATTTATCTGGTTCAGATAGTCTGACCTGCCTGTGGCCATGATATAAGATCTATTCCCCATAACATTTTTGACTTCTTCAGGTGTGATCTCAGGCTCGGGATTGGCCATGGCGAAGATACCGGGGTAATCCTTCATGGAAAGGACCATTTCTCCTTTTACAAGCCCTGGGGTAGAGACACCTATGAATACATCCGCTTTTTCGAGCCCTTCGGCAAGTGTTCTTTTCGATGTTTTTACTGCGAATGCCTTTTTATAGGGATTCAGATCTTCCCGTCCATTATGGATAATCCCACGGCTGTCCAATAATAAAAGGCTTTTGACTCCCTCGTTTTTGATTGTTTCCGCGATTCTTATGCCTGCGGCACCGGCGCCGTTTATAACAACCGATAAGTCTTCCATGGATTTTTTGGTTAAAAGGGCATAATTTTTTAGCGCCGCTAATGTAATAATGGCCGTTCCCCATTGATCATCATGAAAAACAGGGCAGTCCACACATTCCTGTAACCTCTTTTCTACATCAAAACATGCAGGAGCAGCGATATCTTCCAGATTGATTCCTCCATACATTTCTGAAAGGCTTGCTGCTACATCAACCAGCTTGTTCACATCGGTCTTACCATGTTTCCCCTCTGTTCGGCAATTTTCAAGTGGAACCGGCCAGGCATCTATGCGAGCGAATGATTTAAAAAGTACTGCCTTCCCCTCCATAACCGGGATACTGGCCCTGGGGCCTATGTCACCAAGCCCCAAGACGGCTGTCCCATCTGTTAAAACTGCCACCAGGTTGCCCTTGGAGGTATATTTTAAAACATCAGCCGGGTTTTTTTTGATCTCCAAACATGGTTTTGCCACCCCAGGGGTATAGGCAATGCTAAGGGCCCTTTGATCGATAAGATCTTTGAGTACCTCTACTCCAAGTTTCCCGCCAAGGTGGTATTGAAGAATTTCCAAGTCTGTTATTTGAAGCATCGGATGGGTAAGATTTTTAATGGTTTAATTCAAGGCAGACTTTTTTGACAAAGGGATTCTTTGCATAAGTTTTCAAGGCTGATATCTTCAAAAAAGATCGAAGCTTCTTGTTCGGCCTCTTCCAAGGTCCTTGATCTATGGACAAGGTTGTTAACAGCCCTTTCCTCGTTTATTGAACGGGCAATGGAGTCCGTGCTCATACTTCTTATCGTTCCGGGTTTTGCCTTGGAAGGGTCCGTGTTCCCGACTAAATCTGCAAAATCCTCAACAAACCCTTTCTTGTATTTATATCCTTCTTTTTCCTCCAGGACAAAGACCTTTATATCCCTGCCCCTGAAAAAATTCAGAAGCCTTTCATAAAAAAAGGCACCTTTGTGCATGGCATAAAGCTGCTCTATCTTATCCATATCAGCCGGCTTGAACGACTTCGATGAAACAATGCCAGCCATGGACCGGACCATGTACATTATCTTATCTTCCAAGGCTAAACCGTCCGGTTTTATCATAAAAAAGATTCTATTCTTTGACATGTTATATCCCCTCTAAATGGTTTTTAAGGTATATTTTGCAATAATACTTGTGAGAGCCTGCGAAGCATTACTTTTACTATCTCTATAAGCAATAATATCCTGATAATCTGATTCCCAGACCAGATTTCCGGGCGCGATGATGCATTTGCTGCCATCCCGATAGGTTGGCAATATTTTGAAACCAAGGTTGGAAGACGTATCAGAAAAGAGATAAAAATGCTCTTTGGCTTCCATATAAGAGAAAATTCGGTGCTGTGCAGGGAAATCACCCGGCTCGAACCATAGTTTTATCTCCCTTTCGGCTTCCTTTGGATCTCCCGAGGCATGGACGGCATTGTCTATCAATTCCTCCTGGTCTACGGAATAATCAGTATAGCTCAATTGGGAGCGTAATGTGATAATTCCCTCTGTCTTTGCCAACACCTTACAATCCCTCGGTTTGGTAGGACCGAAATATTTTTTTATTCCATCCACAATCCCCGGTGCTTCATAGGTTATGGCCATGACCCTTCTCTTATCCGGTTGTGATGGATAGTGGAGTTCGCCCATAATGTACTTTATGGTCATCTCAAAGAAAGGTTTGTCCTTGATATTTGAATAATGTGCCTCCGCCAGTTCTCTTGTTACACGGACCACCTTGGCCGCGGCAATAACCGGGTTGAGAACAGCGGAAATCCTTTCGATGATAAAACCGGTCAGTGAATAAAGAAGGGCATCTGGTTTAATCAATACAAGAGTTTGTTGAGTTTTTTTAGCTTTCATGGTTATGTCCTTTATAAGTCCATTATTAATATCATCTTAAGTAAGAAAGCTCCGCGGGAAGGGGTTGGTCTTTCCCCATGGTATCTTCTCCATAATTGACGCTTGCAAGGATTTCCAGGTCCTTTAGGGCCCTTTTATCGCCAACGAAGGTAACCGTCTGGATATTATCTCTTGCAATCTTTCCACCGGCCCAGGTAATACTTAAGATACTGCCTGCATCAAATTTGTCCTCTCCTACAATCATAAAAACTTCCGAACCATAATGATTTACAACCTTTGAAACCAGAGTGGCGGGCCTGAGATGAAAGCCCAGATTTTTAGGAATGCCTAATGTGACAGATCCTTTTGAGGTGTAATCATGTAATAACTCCTCAGAGAGATTTTTTCCGTAAGAAACGAATTTTCTGCAGTAATGTAATGCCCAGGTCAGGATGTAGTCCAGAATGCAATCTGGCTTCATTTCGTTATGTATCTCCTGATGGATTTTCGGATGCCGTTCATAAAAATGGGACCATGCCCGGGCTGCTTCAAGGAGAAGCAAAGGGATAGAGATATAGTTCTTAAGGTGAGCCAGGCGGGGATCTTTATCTTCTCTGGGCTTATAATTCACATAGGTATCATATACAGATTCAAGGTTGTGCATCTCCAATTCGAATTTTCTAATACATTCCTCATTGATAACCTCAGGAAGAAGCAGATCTATATTTTTAAGTGTTGTATTATCTGTGTGACAGGCAACCGGATCGAAATTCTGGGCTAGATTTTGATATAAAGAACAGATCTTGGCGATGTCCTTTTCTTCGTCCCCATAATCCGTTTTATCCATATTCACAGGAAGAAATGCATTCCCAAGGGAATTAAGTTCTAACAATCCTTTAAAATGGGAATCAGGAAGCTCTATGCCCAGTTTACTCGCATGGCTTAACAATTTATTAAATATGTAAGTCAAAGCTTTTATATGAAAGTGTTTGACCTGGTCCAGCCCCTGAAAGAATTCACTGAAGTCTTTTAATTCAAGGCTATCAGGAGAATATCTTTTCTGAATAAACACAATCAGATATCCTGTTTGTCCAAAGCCCCTCGCCGTGGCTACAAGTTCCCTGAAATAAAACCATTTCCTGTTTCGCCGGGCTCCATGGTCATCTAAAAAGTCCTCTAAGAGGCGCGCATTGGCTATAAGGATGCTTAAAAAGTTTCGATTAGCTATTTTGATCGCGGATTTTTTGTCCTTTATAATCAGGCACTGGCTTAGTAAACCCTGAGCGTATCGCTGGGCAACAGATAGAAAGTTTTTATAAGATATAACAGTTTGACTTAATTTCATCTTTTACCTTTTTCATAATCAATCAATATACATTAATGTATTATACCTGCCAATCCTATTATTGTACATTCTTTTATTGTAAATCAAGACATTCTCAAAAGGAAGGATTAATAAGCATGGAGAGAAGGAGTCTAGCTAAATTTATAAAATTATAAAAAGATTTGTTGAAAGGGAATTTTGAGGCCGCCCTTTTTTACACTTTGATGAAGAATTTTTTTAAATCATGCCAGTCAGAATAGTCGATGTTTTATGGACGGCCTCTTTCCCACCTATTTTAACAAACCCCCTCTTTTAAAGAAGATAAGTCCCAAGGTTTTTATAGTATTGGCAATCCCCATATCTGCGCTGGGGTCAGCAGGTTAGCCAGAGGAATGCCAAAGGTCCCGGTTGGATATGTTGCTAAAAATGAAAGATTCCCCTGTGTCACGAAGGGTCCGAAAACCGATAATTCTATTGGTGACAAGGCGCCAAAACCCGCCGGCAAGCTTATAGGAGCTGGTGCTCCAGTGAGAGGATCGATCAAATATGAAGGGGGCCAGGGATTAAGTCCATAGTAAGGATCAAAGAAGGTTATGCCTCCACCCAGAACCGACGGGATATTGTATAGGAGCCATGGAAATGATTGAGCAGGATCCCAGGTCATAACCGGCTGGACAGGCAGTATTGTACTGCCGCTCAATTCGGAAAGAAGAGGTGTGGCTAAACCCGTAAGAGGATCTGCAGGTGAAAACACCGGAGACCAAAGGGGCCATAAAAGGTTATAAGGTGGTATGGCCGACCAGTATTGTGCATTAGCCAAAGGAACGCCAATTAAAGTTACAGTAAAAAGAAGAGCTGTTGTTAGTATCCCTAATTTGAGTATTCTTTTTTCCCTTAACATCTTAAACCTCCTGAAATTCTAAATCAAAAAAAGAATTTTATTCTCAAAAAACCAAAAAATTCGGGCAAAGGGAATTTGCGGTTATAAATTGAAATGCCTGAATCTCCTTTTTCCTTAAGAAGAAAAAAGTTATCTTTAAAAGAAAATACAAAGACGAGAAAAGATGGTCAAGTAAATTTATTTATCACCTCCCTTCGATTTGTTCACTATAAATTTTAACAGGGGCAACAGAAAATGTAAAGGAGAAAAAATATATTATGGACTTAACTCAAAATAAAACAGTCTGTTATAAAAATAAGAAAAAAAGTTGAGATGTGGTTGCAAATTATCAATTAAAATGATAGATTAAAATGCGATTAATCCTTAAGGTATTTTTAAATATTTAACTTAATTGGAAAAAAAACAGCCGCTGCATCTGAGTTTTTACATTAAATTATTTAAGCGGCCTGGGGGGGTGGTCAATAATTAGCCACCCTCTTTTTATATATATAATAAATAATATAATAATTGAAAGCACCCAAAACGCTTCGGAAAGAAAACCATGGAGCAACATGAATCCTACAAGGATCTAAGTGAGTGGTTTGCTGCCTTTAAAGATACCAAAGAAAAAAATCTAGTCGCACTCAGCTTAGGCGAGTTACTTAAAATCCAAAGAAAGAGGCTGGATATGAACCAAAGACAAGTAGCCAGGGCTTCGGGTATAACTCCCGCCACCATATCCAGATTGGAAAGCGGTCAGATAAAAGAATTAAAATCAGAGGCATTGAAAAGGTTGGCGGATGCTTTAAACGTAACGGCAGATTATTTGCTGGGCAGGGCCACAAGATCGAATCTGAGTAATATGTCCGAAAAGGATACTAATTTAGAATATATACTCCATGTCTATAAGAATTTGTCCTTCAAAAAAAGAAAAGAGCTAAGAAATTTCGTAAGTTTTCTTGAACAACAGGAAAATAAAAAGTAGGTATTAAACCCGGATTTTGCATTTGAAGTCTATTACGACTTGAAATCAACCTAGATTTTATATAGAAAAAAGCGAAAGGTCTGTTGAAATTAAATCCTTTCTTTTTTTTTCTCAATATTTTTATGATAAATATTTGGATATATCTCTTTTAAACAATCAAGACAAATAGTATGAATAATGTCTTCATCTGAATGGGTTCTAATATACTCTTCAACAGGATGCCATTGCCCCTTATCATCGCGTATTCTTTTACAATGGCCACAAATGGAAAAGTTGCCGCTTAAGCTCTTAATCTTGATAAGAGATTCCTGTAAATGTTTGTTTATCTCCTTTAACTCCTCTACTGTTTTCTTTCTTGCTGTAATATCACTGGCTATGCAGTTTATATATGTAAGATTTCCCTTATCATCAACGCATCTGTTTACTTTCCAAAGCATATCATGGATTTGTCCCTGATGATCGATTATACGGCTCTCAAAGGATTCTTCCGATCTTACACTCCCAATTAATGCGTCTTTTGTCTTTTTTCTATCCTCAACATGAATAAAGTCCAGAAGGGTCAATCCTGTGCATTTGCCTGGATCAAGGCCAAAGATCCTCTCTGCGGCAGGATTATAATAGAGAAATCTTGTCTGGTTATCTATGCGAACGATGATATCATCAACACTATCAATGAAATTACGGAATTTCTCTTCACTCTTGCGAAGGGATCTGTCCATATTTGCCTTGTAGAAAGCCATCTCTAAATTGATATAAAGGTCCATATCGTCAAATGGCTTCAGAATATATCCATAAGGGCCAGTTATTTTAGCGCGATCTAGAATCTCTTCATCGGAATGTGCAGTGACAAAGATGATTGGAATATCTTCAAGGCCATGGATTTTTTCAGCGGTTTCAATGCCGTCCATATATCCGCTGAGCACAATATCCATAAGTATTAAATCAGGCTTTTCATGCTCGATCTTTTCCAGTGCCTCCTCTCCTGATGTGACAGTACAACACACAGAATATCCCATATTTTCCAAACATTCTTTGATATCTTCTGCAACTACGAACTCATCTTCAACAATCATTATCTTTTTTGTTTTTTTAGCCTCCATTATTCTTGCTTATCAATCCTTTCTCTTGAACCCGATCACGTATCGAGTCCCGTCGTTTCTCGAAAGAGTCAGAGTTCCTTTTATCTGTTCTTCTATGAGTCCGGTTATAAGTCTAAGCCCAAGTGTTTTCGTGTTTCGATAGTCCACATGATCAGGGATGCCTCTTCCATTATCACTAATTATAAGCTCGATCTCATTGTTTTCGAGCAAACGCGAACAGATCTTTATTTCGCCTTTTTCTGTTTCCTTAAATGCGTGTTTCAGGGAATTGGAAATGATCTCATTAAGGACAAGGCCAATGGGAACCGCCTGGTTAATGCCAAGGTTTATCATATCTCCTTCTGTTTTAAAATCAATATGTTTGGCAGGTGTTCCGAATACCTTTAGAATATTTTTTACTATATGTATAATATACTCGTTAAGATCAATTTCGGCAAGGTCTTCTGATTGGTAAAGTATCTCGTGAACTAATGCCATGGCTGTAATTCGGTTGTTGCTTTCCTGATAGACCTTTTTCACATACTCATCATTGACTCTTCCTGCCTGCAGCTTTAGCAAGCTTGAGATGATTTGAAGATTATTCTTGACACGATGATGAATTTCTCTCAGAAGCGCATCCTTTTCTCTGAGAGATTGTTTGATTTTTGTTTCCGCCTTTTTCCTCTCAGTTATGTCTTTTATAATAGTTATGATTTTGGTTATTTTGTTTGCCTCGAATACAGGTATTTTTCTTGCCTCAGTAATAAATTCCCTGTCTCCGATTTTGGTTATTTCCTCGGTAAAAAGTACCTTCCCGCTATCTAATACTTTTTTATATTCATCCCGAACCCTGTCCGACAGGAATGGAAAAACCTCAAATATGGATTTGCCGTTTATGTCGGTAGGCAGGCCCAGTTTTATGTTCCATTGTGTGAAGGCATCATTGAATAGAATTAATCGCAGGTTATTATCAACTACGTGTATAGCGTCCCCCATCGAATTAATTGTAGTACGGTATTGCTCTTCTGACTCACGCAGGGTCTCCTCTGCCCGCTTGTGCTCGATGATTTTTCCCAATCGTTCGGCAATGATTTTAAGCAGATTTTTCTCTTCTTTTGGGGACTGTATTATTATATTCTCCCCTTCTCCAATCAGATGGTAAATCTCTAAAGTGCCGCTTTTTTTACCATGCACAAAGATGGTGCTTGATTGTTTACAGGTTGAGCGTTTAAAATTTTTGGTTTTAAAGGCATCTCCTCCTAAAATAATTTGCGCGCATAGAGTCTCCGGTTTTTGCCAGGCGGAAGGGATTAGATTGACGACGCCCTGAAGGATCTTTTCCAAAGATATATCTTTTTTTTCCATAAAACGAGAAATGGCGTAAAGACAATTCAACTCTTTTATCCTGTTAGAAAGGTCCCGGGTCCTCTCCTGCAGCTCCCTCTCCATTGTTATTCGCTTGGTGATATCCTCTCCGGAGCTTAGCACACCTGTAATATCGCCTGATTCGTTTGTCAGGATAGTATTATGCCAGGCGATAATCCTTTCTTCACCACTTTTGGTAACAACAGGATTTTCGAAGTATTCAAACACCCCTTCTCCCCCTGCCATCAATTGATGAAAAACATTTTTTGCATTTTCCTTCTTATCTTCTCTAATAAAATAATCAAACCAGTTTTTCCCGATGATCTCGTTTTCTTTCCATCCTAAAATCTGGCAACCCTTTTTATTCAGAAGCTCTACTTTTTGATCTTTATTAATGGCAATAAGTATTACTCCGGCAATATCCAGATATTTGTCTGCCTTTTCCTTTTCTTCCCCAATTACACTCTCTGCCTCTTTGCGTTTGTTTATATTATGAATTAAGCTTAATATCGTTATTATTCCAATGGTTGCTATCAATATTGATTCAATAATTGCCTGTCCCCAGTTAACAGGTGTTTTTACTGTCCCGAATATTTTATGGGGAAGATCCAGAATCTCATTTAACCAAACCAGAATGAAGAGGATAATGAACATATACGCGACTGGTCTGCAAATTTTGTCGATCGCGATGTTTTTAGCAAATCCTTTATGAATGGTTTCCTGTCCCATAGATTTTTTAGGAAGAAATATGAATGACTTTTTTACGATCTTATCAAATTTGCGGATTAAATTAAATATAATATAATTTATTCCTTGATATTTTATTGTATGGTTGTATTATATATTATTTGTCTCTTTTATCAATCCCTATAATAAAAATCCTTTGAAGATACCCCGTCCTCTAACGGCAGGGTGATTCATTTACAACAATCTGTTAATTGACTAAGCTCCTGTTTGTCAGGTATATTTCTATTAAGAAAAGAGAAACACAACCGGATTAAATATAATGATTCAATAAAAATTATTTCATTAGAGGTTTGGTTATGAAAAAAAGCGTGAGGCGTCTGGTAATTATCTCTTTTTTTCTGATTATTATTTTTTTTGGTCTATTCAAGGTTGTAAATTTTGATTTTGGCTGGCATTTAAAAACAGGAGAATACATTTACACGAGCAAGTCCATTCCAAAACAGGATATCTTTTCCTATATTGCTGCGGGAAATAAATGGATCGATTCTCACTGGTTGTTTCAATTGGTATTATATCTGTTTTACTCTATTGGCGGGACCAATGGTGTAGTACTTTTGCGAATTTTGGTATTACTTTTAGCCTTTGGATTTTTATTTTATACCATCTACAGACAGGAATATTTTCTTGTTTCCATTCTGATTTCCATTTTTGCCCTATTTATTTCCTTTCAAAGGTTTCTTTTGAGACCGGAGATATTTACTTTTCTCTTTCTGACTGTATTTTTCTATTTTACGGAGAGATTCTCTAAGCACCCCCGCCTTTCTTTGGTTATTATCCCTTTATGTCAGATTGTTTGGGCCAATATGCACGGGCTCTATGTTTTGGGTATAATCTTTCTGCTGTTTTACCTTTTGGGAGATCTTTTTCAGATGTTATTAAGCAGGTATATATCAGTTGTTCCGAAGGTGGAGATAAGCCCCGGGGAATGGAAACAAAAAGGAGTCCTGTTTTGTTTGACTTGTATTGCATCATTGATTAATGCAAATGGGAAAGACGGCATCTTATATCCCTACAAGATTTTTTATGAACTGAGAACTAAGACAACTGTTTTTTCCAGGGTAACGGAACTTATATCACCCTTTTCAGCGAAACATCTTCCGTTTCCTGACCCTTCGATCATTTATAAAATTTTTCTTGCTCTATCAGTTTTAGCCATCATTTGTAATATAAAACGCTTTCGTTTGGGTCATATTCTACCATATGGGGCCTTTATGTATCTTTCCTTTTTGGCCATAAGGAACATGCCTCTGTTTGCCATCATTGCAACCCCTGTAACTATCAAAAACATAAATGATATTTTGGATTTCCTACGGAAAAAGACAGAGAAATGGCCTTTGGCAAGATCTGTCTTTTCCTTATCGATTTCCTCTTGTTTTATATTATTCGCTGTTTTTGTCTGTGTCTTTATTGCAAATAACGGCATTTATAAAAGGCTTAATTATCTGAGGACCTTTGGGATCGGAGAATCGGATTATTATCCTTCAGAAGCAGTCAATTATCTTAAAGATAAAGATATTGAAGGTAATATCTTCAATAGCTCTGATATAGGTGGTTATTTAATATGGAAAATATACCCTCGTAAACAAGTATCTTTGGATGGAAGATGGGAAGTTTACGGGGATTTTGTGAATAATATTCAGTATCTTCAGAGTCCGTTATATTTTACACAATTGACCGCAAAATATAATATCCATGCCATTATATTGCACAAAAGATCCTGGGAGATTCAACTTATGGGACCCTGGCTTCAGAGAAGTCCATATTGGCGTTTGACTAAAAATACAAATAATGCAATAGTTTTTGAAAGATATAATTTTTAGGTTATAATAAAAAGGCAAGACAAAAAAAGAAAAATTGTAACAGTAGTATCCTGATTTCTTTAATGTGGATTATTACTTGTTGAATCTTATATATTTTTGTTCCTTGGAGTAAACTATGAAAAAAGACATACTTTCAGAAACAAAAGAGATTACCAATTTGGTTCTTGAGGCTAAAGAAAAGGCTTATAGAGAGACAAGCTTTGAGCCAGAGCCCGAACTCACCCGAAAATTAAAATGGCCCATAGAATGCACTGTCGGGCCCGGTCTCGAAGGTGCTATTGCCTGTGAGAGTGAAATAGGTTATGTGAATGGTTCCAAGGGATTGTTGATCTATCGTGGCTATGACATTTTCGATCTTTGCGCCTATTCCACATTTGAGGAGGTTTCATTTCTGCTGCTTCATGGACATTTGCCAACGAATAATGAACTTAAAGATTACAAAAACAAGCTCGTCAGATATCGAACGCTCCCTGAAACCGAGCGGCTGCTAATGAGTTTTCCTGTTGAAGAGATGAGCGCTATGTCTTCGTTACGTCTTGGCGTAAACCTTATGCGCCAGAAACAAACTTACCGTGATAAAAAAACTGCAAAATCCCTGAGTGTCCCGATTGCCGCGGATGAGGACTCTATTCCGATGGAGACGGTTCCCACAGGTGAGAAGAGGCCAATTTATGAGTTTAATAAAAAGCTGTATAGACCACCAAGTAATGTGGATACAGACCTCTTAAGCGCCGAGGACCTTGAGAGCTGTTATCATCTGATCTCCGGAGTGGCCTGTATCGCGGCTTCCATTGCCCGGTTGCGAACGGGTCATTTGCCATTGGAGAATGATCTGGATTTGAGCCATGCAGCCAACCTTCTTTATATGATGACAGGCCGGCGGCCGACACCTTTGGAAGAGCGCATAATGGATATATGCCTGATCCTTCATGCCGATCATGGTATGAATGCGAGCACCTTTGCTGCAATGGTTGTCGCTTCAACCCTTTCAGATATTTACTTCTCTATCGGATCGGGGATAGCCGCGTTAAACGGCCCTTTACATGGTGGCGCCAACGAACAGGTTATGCGTATGCTGGAAGAAATAGGTGATGTGGAGTCTGTTAAACCCTGGTTCGAGAACGCCATGATTAGCAAAAAAAGAATAATGGGTTTCGGACACCGTGTTTATAAGGCTTACGATCCGCGTGCAAGGGTATTAGGGCCTCTAGCCAAAATGCTTGTTAAAAGAAATCCAGAGATGAAGGGCTTATTCTATATAGCTAATGCCCTTGAAAAAGAGGTAATTTCAACCCTTGGCAAGGAAAAGAAAATCTTTCCTAATGTGGATTTTTATTCGGGTATAGTATATAAAGCAATGGAAATCGATCACGACCTTTTTACACCCATATTCGCTGTGGCGCGTGTTGCAGGCTGGACGGCAAGGATACTTGAATATCTTAAGAGAAACCGGATATTCCGTCCTCGAAGTATATATGTTGGCCCATTTAACCTGGAATATATCCCTATTGATAAGCGTGACAGCCATTAATTACAGCTATGGGGGGATTCGGATATTTACATTTGAACGTACCGCAAATATACTTAATACAAGCTGAAAGGAGGAAAACATGGATTTCAAGAGGTTTTTAGCATGGATACCAGGTTGGTTGGGATTTCTGGCCCTTATCATAGTCGGTGTCCTGATGACCCTTAATGGTCTCATCCATCCCTTTGGCCCGCTCGATCACAAAAATATGGTCGGCTTCATTGTCTTCGGAATCTGCGCCGTACTTATAGGCGCCCTATCCTGGATTATCGGTGGAACATCCGAGATCAAAGGCCGCACAGGGAAGGTGGGCGTATTGGTCGAAATTAAGGACTTGCCCTGGTGGGGTTATCTGATTGATGGCGGAATCCTGGTCATCGCCATCGTACTTTTTTTCGCTCTGACGGCTTAGCTGAACTCGCTGTAAAGAAGGATAAAAAGCTCAGAGTTTGTTTAAATGCCTAGAATATGGGAAGAAAGGGCAGAAATCCTCCAAAAAAGGTAGAAAATATCCCGGCGGCCTCGGCTATTGGAGGCTCATAGCCTTCAGGATAGATATATACAGTATATGGAGCAACGAGGTCCTCTAATTTAATGGTATCCAATTCGGGTGGTTTGACAATTATTTTTATGCCCGTAGTTGCAGAGAGAGGAACAAATATGGTTGTAACTCCTGCAATGCTGGCGGTGGGAGCCGGCAATCCCGGCAGACCTAATAGAGGCGAAGTTGGAGACAGAACAGGTCTTGGCCCTCCAGCCAGGCCTATTGGATTGCTTAAAGGTGTAAAAAAAGGATAAACCGGAAGCCAGGCAGACTGAAAAAAAGGAAGAGACGTCTGAAATCCTATGGGTGGAAACGGTTGAAACCATT
Organism: bacterium; assembly: GCA_049472335.1. GTDB lineage: Bacteria > SZUA-182 > SZUA-182 > DTGQ01 > JAFGSM01 > JBLIRM01. The sequence goes on from JBLIRO010000002.1 coordinate 117,785, forward strand.
GTGCCTTTGCCGGCTGGTATAAAAAAATAAACAAGATTAATAAAAATAATATAAAGGTCTTTAATAGAAAAGGGCCGGTCCCTTTTTGATGCGATAAATAGATGTTCATGTCTTTACCTCATTTCAGTAAGAATCAACCTTGGTTCTGTAATCCTTTCCAAACCCGCTATTAACTAGTAAAGCTTTCCATGAACCTCTATTTATGAACCTCTATTTTTATGTGCAATTCGATAGTAATTATTTTCCCTGTCCGTTCATCCTTTCCTCTGATATTACATTTTAATCTCTTTTAAAAAACTGGAATTTTGTCATTTTTAAATAAGGTCATATAAAACATTAACCTTAATTGTGTGATTATAGCAGATTTAATGCCACGGCTGTTCAAAACTGGAATGACAAAATAACAAAAATTATATTTTTGACTATATATAATATAATTTTAAGAAAACAGAATGTAAAAAAATATTCATACAATAAAAAAAATAAGAAAAGTTTTTCATAAATCCTGATAGGTGGATTTCATACCCTGTTTTTCTTATCAGGAGATATGACACACAACTCATATCGCTCTGACGCAGATTTCTTTTCCCACCATATTTTTAGACATGTGGCAGGAGAGCGGAGGACCAGGAAGCCGTCTTCTTCTTCCAGAATATCTTTCAGATAATCCCTTAGTATTGACTTTTGATGATCCGAGCATGCTCCGTATCTGAAACTGAAGTAATTTACTGCATCTTCCATACAGGAGAACACATTGAGATGCATATACGGAAAAGCCCTTATGTGAGGATATATTCCCATTTGATATAATACATTGAAAAGAACGTCACTTCTCGGCATGGGATGAAAATCGGTTTCATGCAGAAGGGTCATGAGGTTTCGAGAATGTACATCCCATGAGGGTTCTCCGGCAAACCAATAAAGATATATATATCTTGAAGATACATCCGTCATCTTTTTGATGGATTTCCTGATATCGAACATGCCCAGAGAAAGTGACGCTAAGACAACATCATAGGGTGTCTTCAAATCCTTTTCGATATTAACATCTTCCCATCTTTTGCGGATGTAGTGTATATTGGTAATCCCATATTCCTCCATTTTACTTTTTAATACCCTTATCATCCCGTCTGACGGGTCGACCGAGGTAACATGCTCCACCTTTTTCGCAATGGGGATTGCCAGGACACCGGGCCCTGATCCTATATCGAGCACCCGTGAGCTTGAATCAAAAGAGATCCCTCTGATGGTCTTTTCGATTCTTTCTCTCTGGGTTTTCTGAACCATCTTCCAATATTGAGCGGCGCTTTCTTTTTCCCAAAAAAGAGCACAATCTTTGTACCCATTCGTTTTTTGGTTCTTTAACATCTGATCTTTCCATATCCTGTTCCAGTCGATAGATTTATAATTCATAAGCTTAGGTCCCTTGGTTCGTAGCTTCTTAAAATCCCGGAGAGATCTTTTTCTGAATGATTTTTTCCCCTTTTTTCAGGCCCTAAATTTAGGTAACAACAAATTATATTTCATAACACTAATCGGGTCAAATGGGAAAAAACTTTTATAAATCCATCCGTAAAATATGGAACAGTTAAATTCAGGCTAAAACAAAAAGGTGGGAAACAGGGTCTCTTTTTAATCCATCAGCCCGGCTTCGGTAAAACTGAAATACCCCTTTTTGCTGACAATGATATGGTCAAGGACCCGGATACCAAGAATATTGCCGGCGTCGGTAAGCTGTTTGTGAGCCTTTGCGTCCGCCGAGCTTGGTTTGAGGTCTCCGGAAGGGTGATTGTGGGCGAATATGACTGCCGCAGCCCGGTCCGCAATAACATCGGCGAAGACTTCCCTGGGATGGATCTGACTGCTGTTTACAAGCCCGATAGTCACAATCCGCTTTTCTATGACTTCATTGGCACCATTCAATGATATGCACATAAAATATTCCTGCTTCTTATTCACAATTTCCGAAAGCAATGGCAGAACTTCACAGGCGCTGCTAATTTGGACGGTTTCTTTTTGGAGGTATCGCCTTGCCAGCTCGAATGCCGAAAGGATCTGGGCCGCCTTCGCAAGGCCCATTCCCGGGACAGAAGTAAGATGGCCTAATGAAAGGCACTCTTTATGTTCCCTGATCAGTTTAGCCACATTTCGTGATATGGTTACGATATCGACACCCTTCACTCCCCGGCCCAGAATAACAGCAACAAGCTCTTCGTCAGTCAAGGCCACCGCTCCCCTTTCCCTTAATTTCTCCCGGGGGCGGGTGTGTTCGGGCATATCTTTAATCCGCTTCATTATTATAGATTTAATATCTTTTTGATCAATAAAGTGTTTTTTCCCTGTCGCATTGTCCCTGTTAATAAGCTTATGTCTGCCCTTTTGTTTTTTTGTGTCAGATGCCCCTATCCTCACCCAGTTCCTCAAATATCTTATTAAGGGCCTCTTCACTTGAATGCTTCTTTGCTTTGCGAAAGAGATATTCCTTGTTTATTTCCTGACCATGCACAGACAAGACACCTTTGATCCAATTTCTGGCATCTTCCAAATGCTCGTGTATATAACTATCTAACCGGTCTATGATCATATCCTCGAATCCAATAATAAAGCAACTCATATCCTCGATTTTCACTTCGATTAAAGAGTCATCTCCTCCAGCTAAATCGAAGCTTTTTGCTTCAATGGTCACATCAATATCTTCTCTGATCCAACATCTTCCTTCCTTATGAAAACCCAGTTTTGAGAAGATTGAATTCACCTCATCCGTTCCTGGCAGGACAATATCGATACCACCTGTTGTATATCTAACCGGTTTAACCAGTATATCCGGTTTGTTTTGTTTATCCTCATCCTCTATATAATATTCAAGGGTCTCTCCGCCGACAAGAACAGGCCTCTCTCCTATTGTTTTCAAAGCCTCTGTGAGTATAGCGACTATCCATAAGTGGCGTTTTAAGGGATTATTAATGACATCGGGATTTTGTAAACGATTTCTCAACTCTTCAAAAGGTATCATTATGGTTAATCTCTAAGGGTTTAATCCATTGATACTTGATTCGTTTAAGCCTTTAATGGACACCCATTATGATTCAATATTGAACTATGTCCAACTATTACTTTTTTAAGTTTGATGATGGCGAAATGCTTAAGTCTTTAACCAAAGAATCTCTAATTTAAAACTTGCCCGAAAATGATGAGGGTGATGGAAATGCTTTTTTGGCTTAAAGCTATAGCAGCTTTTTTACCAAATAGACGAGAATCTTTATCCCCCCTGAGAGACTCTTACATATATAAGAATCAAAATCATTATGAATCATAAAAATACTTTTCTAACCCTTTAACAGGGTACAAGAAAAGCTATTTTATGATTATTTAAAGATAAGTATACTAGATAATTTTCTATTGTCAAATAGAAGTATACAGCAATTCTAATTGCCGGGCTGTCTGTGCTTTACGAGTGCATCAGTAATTAATGTTAAGGATAAAATTAATTTTCATCCACAACTGTAATTGATTTGGCGCTTACATGTTCGAAAGGTGTGGTAACTTCCACCTGAAGGATACCAAAGGTTTTCCCATCCTCGCTTGGCAGCAATGTTACCGAAAATTCTGTAGCTCCCGGTCCACCCTGGTTTGTATTAGGCACCTTAAAATCTTTTGACTGAGAATCATCAGCGAAAACACCATTAGTCGTTTTCACAGTAATCTCAGTGCTGCAAGGCATTGGATTATTATTGATATCGACAATGGTTACTGTAACTGTCTGACTGTTTTTACCTATTAGATTTACTGATGCAGGATCGAAGGTTATGACTGCAAAACTGCTTGACATAACCAGGGTTATATCTTCCTGAACATAAACCAGTTCCTTTGTGCACAAACCCAGTTCCTCAGCTTCATCAGAACATAATGTGCCATTATAGATGCCATTGGGCACACCATCAAAATTCCCGTTATCATCATAATCCCAGTACTCTTCTCCAAAATCGTAGACGCCGTTTTCATTATCGTCCCGGAATGGCTCAGCCAAATCAGTATCATTATCAAACCAGTCTAATTCGTCGAAAATGCCGTTTCCGTTTACATCTGTAAAGCTTTCTTCCCCTATGCAAAATGCCAGTATCGTAAACCGGCCATTAACAGGCTTTGGATTGCCACTTCGCCATTGTACCTCACATACTCCTTCTTTTATGGTGGAGGAGGCAATTATGGAGCCCCCTTCAGTGGTAAAATAAACAACAGTCCCGTCGGGCACAAAATTATTAAAAAGGTCGGCAGCTTGAAATATTATTGGGACTTCCACATTATTGTAATTCCATGCTTCAGGATTAAGTGTTTCGGCGCTTATGGAAATACTGTTCTGGTCAGGGAGGCCGGTGCCTACTGCTAGCTCATCAGATACTATCGTGATTGAGGGATTGTCAGCCAAGGTTGCACGAACCCTTACATGAGTAGGTATATTGCCGGCCTTCACAGTGACTTGAACCAGTCCTTCAGTATTAGAAATTGCACTTGAACTTGATAATGAAAGCCCTCCTATTTCCGTAGAAAGTGTGAAATTGACGGCCTGGTTGAGGACCGGACTGCCATATTCGTCAACAGCCTTGAAGACCACAACCGAGGTCTCGGAACGGGCCGGACCCCCGGTGCCTTTAAGTGCAATGGTCTGGGGAGTGGCAGAAACAAAATCGATACCGCTGGCTTTTTCCAAAGATCCGGTATCAATTATGAAATGTATTGATTTCTGGACATAGACTAATTCTTTGGTGCATAAACCTAATGCCTCAGCTTCGTCTGAACATAATGAGCCATTATAAATTTCGTTGGGCACACCATCAAAGTCCCCGTCAGCATTAAAGTCCCAGTATTCTTCTCCATAATCGTAGACGCCGTTTTCATTATCGTCCCGGAAAGGCTCCGCCAAATCCGTACTTAAATCGAATTGATCATTCGGATCGAAAAATCCGTTTCCGTTTTTATCATTAAAGCTTTCCTCACCTATACAAAAAGCCAGAATTGTTATCCGGCCGTCATTGGGGATCGGATTTCCACAATACCAAGGTACATATTTTTTATTTTTATAAATACATTTTCCGTCTTCTATTACCGCGGAAGCAGGGATTGAACCACCTTCAGTGGTAAAGTAAACAACCGTACCATCCGGAACAAAATTATTAAAGTGATCTGCAGCCAGAAAGATTATCGGAATCTCCAAAAAACCGTCTTCGTACTCTTCAAGCGATATTTTATATTCTCTTGGACCTAAAGAAATACTGTTTTGATCAGGAAGTCCGGTGCTTACGGCAAGCTCATCCGAGACTACCGTGATTAAGGGATTGCTGGCCAGATACGCATGAACCCTTACATGAGTAGGCATATTGCCGGCATTCACGGTAACACGAACCAAACCGTCGGCATCTGATATAGCACTGGGGCTTGATAGTGAAAGCCCTCCGATTTCCGTTGAAAGCTTGAAGTTGATATTCTGCTTCTGAACCGGATTCCCGTTTTCATCGACTACCATGAAGATAAGGACCGATGTCTCGGAACGGGCAGGACCTCCTGTGCCCTTGAGCGCAAGGGCTTCGGGAGTGGCAGAGATGAAATCGATAGAAGAGACGTTTCCGGAGGACCATTCCTTTTGAACGTCTATCTTCATTAACTGCAAGGATTTTTGAACATAGACCAGCTCTTTGGTGCATAAGCCCAGGGCCTCGGCTTCATCAGAACATAATGAGCCATTATAGATACCGTTGGGCACACCATCGAATTCTCCGTTCCCATTATAATCCCAGTATTCTTCTCCATAATCATACTGGTCATTTTCGTTATCATCGCGAAAGGGCTCAGCCATATCGCTGGAATGATCGAACCAATCTTCCGCATCGAAATGCCCGTTTCCGTTTACATCCGTAAAGCTTTCTTCACCTATACAAACCGCCAGAATTGTTATTGTGTCGTCCTCAGGGACCGGATTCCCGCTTCTCCACCTGACTTTGCAGCCCCCTCTTTCCGTCTTGGCGGAGGATTCTATGGAACCTCCTTCAGTTGTAAAATAGACGACAGTTCCGTCAGGCACGCAGTTATTGAAGTGGTCTGCAGCCTGAAATACTATATCAAGCTCCGCTTTACCATATGCCCATTCGTCGTATTCAATCTCTACAAATTTTGAAAATAAAGTAACACTGTTTTGATCGGGGAGACCGGTGCTTACTACAAGCTCGTCAGAGACTACTCTGATTAAAGGATTGCTGTCCAGGCTGGCATGCACTCTAACATGAGTGGCCATATTTCCGGAGTTAACGGTCACTTTAACCAATCCTTCAAAATCCGACACATCATTTGAATTTGATAATGAAAGCCCCCCTATTTCCGTGGAGAGATGGAAGTCGACCGTCTGATTCGGTACCGGATCCCCGAATTTATCAACTACCTTAAAAACCAGGACCGAAGTCTCGGTCCGGGGCGGGCCTCCCGTACCCTTAAGGGCTATAGTCTGGGGAGTGGCAGAGATGAAATCGATGGAACCCGGTTCTCCAAAAGAGATATCATCAATGACTAAATATATCGAGTCCTGAACATAAACAAGTTCTTTGGAGCATAAACCCAGAGCTTCCGCTTCATCAGAACATAATACACCATTATAAATACCATTGGGCTCACCATCGAATTTCCCATTATGATTATAGTCCCAGTATTCTTCTTTATAATCATATTGGCCATTTTCGTTATCATCACGAAAGGGTTCGGCCATATCGGTATTCGGATCGAAATCATCTTCTGGATCGAAAAATCCATTTCCATTTACATCCTTAAAGCTTTCTTCACCTATAGAAAAAGCCAGAATTCTGATTTGACCATCTTTGGGGATAGGATTTACAAAATGCCATACTACCTCACATACTCCGTCTGTTATTGTTGAGCTTCCAATTATTGAACCCCCTTCAGTGGTAAAATAAACAACACTTCCATCCGGTACGAAATTATTAAAATGGTCTGCAGCATAAAATTTTATTTTGACATCATCACAAAATGCAGATATTGGGATATGTCCCTTGCAAATTTCAAAATCCGATGTTTCTGCACACAAAGTAATGCTGTTTTGATCGGGAAGGCCTGTAGTTACAGCAAGCTCATTGGAGACTACCATTATCGAAGGATTTCTATCCAAAGTGGCATGAACCCTTATATGGGTTGGCATATTGCCGGAATTCACCGTAACCTGAACCAAACCTGCGGAATCAGACACTGCCTTTGAATTTGACAGAAATAGCCCCCCGATTTCCGTAGAGAGACGGAAGTTGACGATCTGATTCGGGACCGGATCCCCATATTCATCAACTACCTTGAAAACAAGGACAGATGTCTCGGAGCGGGGCGGACCTCCCGTACCCTTAAGGGCGATTGTCTGAGGGGTGGCGGAGATGAAATCGATAGAATTAGCGGTGTTATTGTTATTGCCTACGGGTTTCTCTTTTTCAGTGGGGGTGCTAAAATTTGAGCCTCCTCCACCGCATCCGACTATTAGCAAACTAACCAGCAAAAGAATTGTGACATTGGTTACTAACCACTTCATGATCAGATCCCTCCAAAGTAATCAAAAAAATTTAATATTTATTTAATTATTCATAATGATAAGCGAAGCCTATCAATGCATGATGCGTTCCCAGTTCGGTTTCTATTTTGACCCTGTTGCCGTTGACATCTTCCTCAAAATCCGGTTTGAACTGCGTGTACCTGTATTCAAGGAATAATGAAAGGTTTCCCTTGAACATCTTTTCAATCCCCGCGCGGATATCCAGGCCGATATCCAGGGATCTATCGGAATATTTCCCGGAAAGCTGTCCGGGAGAATAACCCAGCATATCGAGTATTTTTGAATTCGCGATTTCATATTTAATGCTGGTTAAGAATATCCCCGGTCCGATGCCACCATAAAAAAGGTATTCACCCTTCGGATAAATATCCCTTTTTACCAAAGGTATCCTGAACATTAGAAGACCTGATACCGGAGTTACTCTCAGGTGTCCCTTGTCAATATTTTTTTGCCTGATGTCATGTTTGAAATGACTGGCCTCCAGGGCGATTCCTGCCCAACTCAAGCTTTCGAACCAATATCCCATGCGATATCCGATCGTGAAGGAATTATCAAGGTCTGCTTCTTCGGTCTCACTTTTTCCAGGGACCATAAAGGTTAACCCTTCATCTGCGCCGAGTGAGAGTCCTGCGTGAAGACCCACAAATGTCTCCGCCTTGGCCAACAGCGGATTAAGACTTAGTACGGCTGCTATTCCTGTAATCATTAATAATTTTATAAGCTTCACCTTGATGTCTCCTTTTTTCAAAAAGTAAATAGTCAAAGCATAAAAAAATATCTATAAATTTAACTTGTTATTATTAAGGTTTATATGTCCACAAATGATTATAATTTTCTATAATCAGGACTTGATCACAGTCCTTTGGTTTTTCAAGTACTGCCAAAATAGCACCTCCAAGCCAATTCCAGTATCTCTTTGTTAAGTTCCAATTGTTGCCCATGAAAATGGCAGATATCCAGGGCCCGCTCAATCAAATCACGGGGCTCACAGCAGCGAAGCGGGCGTTTTTCGGCCCCGTATCGGGCAAGCAAGTGTTCGATGACCTCCGGTTTTACAACTATGTTATAGCGAGCTGCATACTGCCGAAAGATTTCTGAATAGCGTTCGGGGGCCGGATCGCTTAGGCGGAGCCGGTAGCCGATCCGGCGCAAGAACGCTGGCAACATTACTTTGTGTGGATCAAGGTTGGTCGACACAATCAGCATCTGCCTGAAAGGGACTTCCAATTGCTGACCTGTTTGCAGGGTGAGGTAATCAACCTGCCGCTCCAGGGGAAGAATCCATCTGCTTAACAATTTATGTGGCTCCACACGCTGGCAGCCAAAGTCATCCAGAAGAAATATCCCGCCATTGGCCTTGAAGTGAAGGGGTGCTTCATAATAACCCAAACTGGGGATATAAATCAGATCCAAGGCTTCAATGGTCAACTCTCCGCCCACCACAACAAAAGGGAGCCTTATGCGAATCCAACGTGTGTCGATCTTACGCATCAAGTCATCTTCCAGTTCGATCGGTACGACTTTATGGCATTCCGGATCGAAGACACGTATGATATGGTTATCAATACCTATGCAATAGGGTATCCATAAATATCCTTCCATTGCGTCGGAAAGCAAATGCCCCAGCAGCGTTTTCCCATTGCCTGGCGGCCCATATATAAACAAAGTTCGGCGGGACATCACCGCCAGCCCTGCTATGTGTATGGCGTCTTCAGGCAAAACCATATGCGAAATAGCCTTATTAACCTTTTCAGGGGTGACTTCCGGAAGGTGTTTAAACTGCAGCTCAAGGTTTTTTGTATAATCGTTCAGGGAAACCGGAGCGGGACCAACATAACCGGAGACTTCGAGCAATCTGACAGCCCGGGCCCGTCCCCTGTCAGTGATTGTGAATCTGAAATTGAACGGTTCTGCCTGTCCGAGGATCTCCAACATTCCATCTTTTTGAAGCTGCTCAAGCAATACAGTCACAAGGTGCAAAGGAAGACACAATTTCGAAGCAGCGAAACGAGCGGTGAATTTCGGCAGTGTATACGCGAGCTTGAGGGCAAGGTTTGATAAGACATCCGTGCTCACTCCCATATCCTCCAAATTTGAGGGCGCAGTAGGAGCAAGGCCCTTATCTCCCAATCCGATCAATTTTGTGTTCTCAACCGGTTTGTGGAGGTTGTTCTTCAGCTTGCTATAAATATTGTCATAAGTTAATCTCATCATTTAACCTCATGAATAAATCTATTAATGCAATACAGCCAATTCCTGCCAAATTTAAAATATATAAGGGATAAAACGAGCAGTCTTTGAGCGATAGCTTTTATATTCGGGGAATATACTATCGAGGAGCATTTCCTCTTGAAGGGCTCGGTAGACTTGGCAAAAAATAAGAAGTAAAAACACTGCGAAGGTTGAAATCGAAGGCCGTACAAGAAAAATACCAAAATAGCTGACAATCTCGCCGGTATACAAAGGATGCCTTATTATCCTATATGGGCCGCTTTGGACCAAACCTCTTACTTGAGGGATAATACTAAAGTTCCTGCCCAGAACGAAAAGTGAGTAGATTGAAAAAAACATGCCGAAAATCATTACAATATTTGCGATGATAAGTATAACCGGATTTTCTGATATTGAACGGTTCAGAATCGGAAACGTCAACGGGAGACAGCTTGTAGCAATGGCAATGGCCTTGGCGTAAAAAGACTTTGTGGTTATGCTTGCTGAGCTTCTCAGGAAATAAAGCAGGATTACTAAAACATAGAAACATATTATAAGAAGGTGATGAATAAGCCCGAGCGACTTAACCGGATTTATTGGCAATAAGATTTTTATCCCTTTATGAAAACCCAGGATATTAATCCAGGTCAATAACACGAACAGCGGAACAGCTATTAGCCTCCCTTTGTCAATGTTCTTGTAGATGCTCTTAACTGCCTTCATCTTAACCTCTATTAATCTTTTTATCAATTAAAATCAAATGATTCGCCAGTGCTTCGGGTCGGGTCCCGAGATATTAATGCCCTCGCCTTTTTTAATTTTTCGTTTGCCTTTACATAAAAATGCGGCTTACTTTCTATGGCATTTTTAAATGCCTGGATAGCTTCTTTATATCTTCCGTTTTTCATGAATATATATCCAATATTGTTATATGCCGATGCCTTGTCCCCTCCCTTTTTAAAAGCTTCGAAGGCTTCTCCGTATCTGCCGAGTTTACATAAGGATAAACCCAGATTATTATATGTTATTGGATCTACCGGCTTCATCTTAGAAGCCTTAATCAAGGCATTCACGGATTTTTCATACTCTCCCTTTAAATAGTAAGACATCCCCAAATTAGTAAATAACGCCCCGGAGTCAGGATTAATGGCAATGGCTTTGCTATACTCACTGATAGCGGCATCGAACTGATTTCGTATGTCGTAAATAACCCCGAGGAACATATGGGATTGCCACAAATCCGGATTAATATTTATGGCCTTTTCGAAATTTTCCTTTGATTTATCGATCTCATCTTTGGCGAAAAATGCACGTCCTTTACCATCATAGGCTAAGGCGTTATTAGGGTCATTTTCCAAGATCTTCTCAAATTCCTTTAGCCCGTCATCGAGCATTCCTTTGTTTAAAAGAAGAAGGCCTATCTTATAACGAATCCCGTTTTGCTTCGGATTGTTATAAATCGCTTTATTATATTGAATGAATGCCATATTTATATTACCTTGCCTTATATAGCGATCCCCAAGTTTTTCATAACCATTTTCTGACATTTCCGGAGCCTTTTCATAAGATTCCTTTTTGGGAATTACAGGGGTTCTATAGGCTTTTGGTTTGGAAACTTGGGAAATCCCCTGATAATCACTTTTAAGAAACGCGTTTTGATGACTTCCGGGATTGGTACAACCAAACAATCCAACGATGAAGGCAATCATGAAAAGGTTAAAAAACAATAAATTTGAAGACCTCAAATTAGGATACGAAAACATCACTTTTGACCTCCAATCCTTTGGAAAGTTTTTATACATTTAAACATATATCGATCATTAATCAGTTATCATGAATTCCCCTAATTAAAATTAGATATTTTTATGGGAACAAAATTTTTGTGTCGAATTTGGACCAGTGTAACCTCCTTTTTAGATTCCCCGGAGGGTAAAATTGTTGTCTTGCCGGACACTCCGGGGAAATTTTGAATCTGGTACAACCTGTCTCTGGTCATATTCCATGAGGCCTCTCCCCCGTCACTGGCTTCCAAAAGTATATTTGTTACATCATAGGATAAGGCAGAGACAAGTTTTGGTAATTCACCGAATCTGTCTTTAAAATTTGAGCAAAATAATCTCGCCCTCGGATTATTGCTTTCCGGATAAAAATCGACACTTACGATGGCTCCATCAACATAGATGTTATCCTCTTCCACTATTTTTTCATCGAGCCATAGATTGGTGCCCAAAAGTTGTATGGGCTCCTCTTCCTCTTCGTATTCTTCAGGTCTGTAAAAACGGATTTGACTGGCTATTTGTGTTATCTTTTCATAAAAATCCGGGATGAAAAGGGCCTCTGGCTTTACCTGATTTATTCTGAAAATCTGTTTTTTGAAATCCGTGTCCTCTTGGGCGTAATATTCCATAATCTCAATAGTGCCCCCCAGAGAATCGATCTGGTCCGCAAAGAGGCTCATCATTTCCTTGCCATAAAGATTAGAAGGGGAGAATATGCCAAACCTCTTTAAACCCATTTCCCTGACTGCAAAATTGGCCAGTGCCTCGGCCTGATCATAATTGGTCAAACAATTCCTGAAGATAAAATTCCCTGTCTCAGTCAGGTCTTTTCCGGAAGCGGTAGGAGTAAAAAGAGGAATACCGATTTTCTCGGCAACTATGGCGGACTTTATGGCGGCAGATGTGAGAAGAGGCCCGATAATGGCAGCCACATTTTCCTGATAGGCCAGGAATTCCACACCTTTTTCAGCATTCTCAGGGATCCCCTCCGAATCATAAAGCACTACTCGTACAGATCCTCCATATTGCTGATTATATTCATCAACAGCCATTTTAACTCCCCTGATTATCTTTTCCCCATACTCGGACAATGGACCGCTAAGTGGGGCTATACAACCCAATTTCCCTTTTTTTGCTTTAATCCGTTCTTTTTCAATATATCCCTCGCTCATCTCGATGGGATTTGTCATCCCCTTTGCTTTTATCCCCTCTGACCTGTCTTGAGAAATATCAGAAAAAATCCGGGATATCTCAAGTCCTTCTTCCTGGATTCTTAAAGAAGGATTAAGCTCTAATGCCTTGACAAAATAATCTTTTGCTTCATTTAACATGCCTTTTTCATAAAAAATGCCGGCCATTTTATAATATGCCCGGGCATTACCCCCTGCCAGCTTAAATGTCTCCAATGCAAGATCATACTGCCCTGTTTCAGCATAAACCATGCCAAGGTTGTTGAGGATTCTTACATTCCCCTTGTTTAAGGTTAAGGCCTTTTTAAACATTCTAATCGCCTTATTGTAATTGCCCTGCAACAGATGTGAAAAACCAAGATTATTATAGACAAAATACAGATCAGGATTCAGGGCCAGGGCAGCCTGATAAGACTCGCTGGCCTTTGAAAAATCCTTTAGTTTGTCATATAAAATTCCCATTTTGTTATAGGCTTCTGCATGATCAGGGTCTAAAAAGACCGCCTTTTTAAACTCCTTTATGGCTTTTTTATAATTGCCCATGTTCTGGTAATAGCATCCGAGCTGATAATAAGGATCAGGGTTGCTTTTATATAATTTTGTCTTATGGATAGATTTATGTGACTCTGTTTCAGGAAGGGTATATGATTTCCAAGTGTTGGTAAGGGTATCCTTGTTTTTGATAGTTGAACAACTAACTAAAAAAAAACAAACAGATACTAAAAACAGACAGATTGAATTTTTTATTTTCATTTTTTACATGCAATACCTTAAAATTGAATCAAAATATCCAAACATTTTAATAATTCCATTATTAAATGGCTCATTCCAAATAAAATCTCCTTCCCTAATCATTTTTCAATTTCCTTACTCAATTTATGCAATCTTTCAAATCGGAGATTCATCCCCCTCTTAACCTCATTACCTGTATAATCGCCGGACCAAGGATTGCTATGAAAAGAGAAGGAAAGATGAAAAAAATCAGTGGAAACAGTAGTTTCAGGGCTATTTTGGCAGCCATCTCTTCCGCCCTTTGAAATCTTCTCGTTCTCATTGTGTCTGAATAAACCCTCAATGCCTTGGCAACACTTGTGCCAAATTTCTCTGTCTGGATCAATAAGGTTACCAGACTCTTGACATCTTCCAGATCCACCCTGACAGCGAGGTTTTTCAGGGCTTCCCGTCGGGACTTTCCGGCCTTCAATTCCCAATTGAGTATCTGTAATTCCTCACTTATCTCTCTATAGCTGAATTTAAGCTCTTCTGAAATACGATATATCGCGGCGTTCAATCCCACACCTGCTTCTACGCATACAACAAGCATATCAAGCATGTCCGGAAAACCTTTGAATATTTTATCCTTCCTTCTGGCAATCTTTGCCCTTATCCATAAAGTGGGGGAATAAAAACCAATCGAAGCCAACACAAACAAAATCATTAAAAGATAAGAAGGATGTAATAATTTTATATTTGGGATAAAGAAACGGAGGGAATAAAAGGCAGTCGGCAACAGTATAGTAAGGATAACCTTGACACCAAAATAGATGGTCATCGACTTATTGCTTCTGTAACCAGCGCGCAGGAAAATTTTCTGCAGATGAGACAGCTCCTTTTTGCTCTTCGGCTTAGAAAGATTTCCCGCCATGGCTATAACCTTCAAAAAGTATCGCTTTATAATTTTATCCGATATTTGTTTTAAGGTTTTATCCGATTCGGGCGATTTAGAAGACTCTTCCCAAACATGGGCGCTCTCGTTTTTTTTGATTTTTTCTATAAGTGTATTATGCTCCCTTGAGTAATTGATATAAGAATAGATCCCTATCACAAGCAGCAATATCCCTGCAAATGCCAAAAAGGATAGTAAAAGCGGTATATTAATCATGAAATTAAACCTTTATCGCAATTATTTTTTTCATAACCAGGACACCTATGATCATCATAACCATGCAAATAATGATCATAACCTTGCCAATGGGATCTGTTACCAGGATCTTGATGTATTCGGGAGTGGTGAGAAATATACCCAGGGCAATAAAAAAAGGGAGCGAGATCAGTATTATGGCCGACAGTTTTCCTTCGGCCGATAAGGCCCTGATTTTATTGCGCAGCTTGAATCTTTCCCTGATAAGATAGCTTATGTTTTCAAGGATTTCAGCCAGATTGCCCCCACTCTGTCTCTGGATAATAATGGAGATAGCAAATAATTTAAGGTCAGGGCAATCAATACGATTGCTAAGGCTTTTTAAGGCGTCCTGAAAACTGATTCCGTAATTTATCTGATTGACCGTGTTCTCGAATTCACTGCCTAATGGATCATCAAATTCCTCGGCCACTATCTGCATCCCTTGTGAAAAGGCATGTCCGGCCCTTAAAGCCCTTGCTATCATATCAAGGGCATCAGGAAATTGGCGTTCAAATTTCCGCATCCTTTGTTTCCTTTTTTGTGAAGTATATAAAAAAGGCGCTATACCTATACCGGTGCTAATAGAGACTGCCATAACATAACTTTTACTCAATTTTATGGCCAAAATAAATCCTATAAGGGCAGGGATAATTGAAAGCAGGATAAAAACCGCCAGAGGGAAGGTAACATCGGCCTGTTGCAGGAAAAGATCAAGTCTTTTCATTAATGAGGAACGGGCCTGAATGCTCAAAAGTCCCTTATTAAGCCATGGAATATTGCTCAGCGATCGTTTTCGAGTAATGTTTACAATCTCTTTTCTATACGCTTCGGCTGAGAGCGCCCTGAGTACTTTCCTGATCCTCTTCAACTCAGGGTTGGCCCTTATTCTCAAGGCCAGATTAACAGCTTCGACAATTAGTACCACAATGATAAAAACAAAGATGCCTGTAACCAGATCCATGCTCTCTATATCCCTCAAACCTCAAATGTTTTTTCAAAAATATCATATGGAACCTTTATCCCATATGCATCAAATTTATCCATAAACTTCGGAATGATGCCATTCATCTTAAATCTTCCCTTAACCCTGCCCTTCTCGTCTATTCCTGTTTGCTCGAATTTAAAGATTTCCTGCATGGTAATTACGTCACCTTCCATACCGGTAACCTCCTGAAGGCTTACTATCTTTCTGCTCCCGTCAAAAAGACGATCACTGTGGATGATTACGTCCAGAGCGGAACTGATATATCTCCTGGCCGCTTCATGAGGAATATTGACTCCGGACATAGACATCAAGGTTTCAATTCTTATTAAGG
This sequence comes from bacterium, assembly GCA_049472335.1. Lineage (GTDB taxonomy): Bacteria > SZUA-182 > SZUA-182 > DTGQ01 > JAFGSM01 > JBLIRM01. The sequence continues at coordinate 133,777 of JBLIRO010000002.1, forward strand.
CATCCCGGGGTGAATTGGCATGAATGGTGGTTAGTGACCCGTCATGACCGGTATTCATAGCCTGAAGCATATCTATGACCTCCGAACCTCTGACCTCGCCTACTATAATACGGTCAGGCCGCATTCTCAGGCTGTTTCTTACCAGGTCCCGAGCTGTAATCTCACCTTTACCCTCGATGTTGGGGGGCCTCGTTTCCAGACGAACTATATGGTCCTGTTTAAGCTGAAGCTCCGCGGAGTCCTCAATAGTAACGATCCTTTCGTTTTCCGGCACAAATCTGGAAATAACATTTAATAAGGTAGTTTTTCCGCTACCGGTACCTCCTGAAATCAATACATTAAGGGCTACCTTTACGATACCTCTAAGGAGCTCGCCCACTTCCGAAGTCAAGGTCTTCAGGTTGATCAGGTCTTCCAGTTCCAATCGCTCGGCCGTAAAACGCCTGATTGATAAAGAGGGCCCGTCAATGGCTATCGGGGGTATAATGGCATTGACACGCGAACCGTCTGCCAGCCTCGCATCAACCATTGGGGAAGTCTCATCTATTCTCCTCCCGACAGCGGATACAATTTTATCGATGATATTCAACAGGTGAGCATCGTCCTTAAACCTGGCCTCTGTAGGCTCCAGCTTTCCGTATTTTTCCACGTATATCTGCTTATAGGTATTGATAAGGATATCCGAAACCGCCGGGTCACGCATAAAAGGCTCTATCGGCCCAAGCCCTATCACCTCATCCTGAATCTCCTGATGCAATCTTTCTCTTTCTTCCAGATTGAGTGGCAGGTTGAATTCTTCCTGTAACATTATCTTCTCTGTTAGTTCCCTTATCTGAAGCTTAAGCTCGGGTTTGTCGAGAGAATCGATTAGTGACAGATCCAGTATGTCCAGTAATTGATTATAAATCTTAAATTTCATCTCGATGTATTCATTTGTTTTTAATAACGAGGCCAATCTTTCTTCACTTAATTCCATCTATTCTCACTCCTTTATGAATCGTTTCCTTGCATCGAATTATTATTAATTTTAAGATAATATCAGCAGCTTGAGGCCAAAAATCCCCTTCTTTTTTTTGGATTTCTTGCCTGTAATTATAGCCGATAAATCCATGAATGACTTAGATATCCGGGCTTTATTGTTAAGGGCGGCAAGGGGCTTCCCCTGATTTATGGCGCTCATTGTCATTTGGTAGTCATTGGGTATACAACAAAGGAATTTTTTGTTTATGCTCTCTTCCGCCTCTTTTAACGTAATAAAGGAATCCTTTTGAAACCGGTTCATAAGTAAATGTATATTTTGCTCGGCAGGATAGCCAAGATTATGAAAGGTGGATATGACTTTTTTAGCATTTATAAGGCAGGGTAGGCTCGATACCGAGACCAGAAGGATCGTATCAGATGTTTTCAAAACATCCTTGTTGATCCCGTTACTGCATTGGCCACTGTCTATAATAATAAAATCAAACATAGTGCGCATCAACTTTAGCAGAGTATTAATAGCCTGGGAGGTTATTACGTGTTCGTCAATAACCTTAGCTGAAGACGAGAGTACCTGAATACCTGAAGAATGCCTGAAAAGGATGCTTTCCAGATATGTAGCATCCAAACGGGAAATATCCTTGGCAATATTTGTCCAGTCGAAGGAAGTTTTTATCCCTAAAAATACAGGCACTTCCCCGAAATTGTGATTCATGTCTATAAGCGCAACTGATCGAATACCTTCTGCTTTGATAAGACAAGTAGCCAGGTTTACAGCTACGGTGGTTGTCCCGACCCCTCCTTTACTTCCCATGACATTTATTATTTTGCCTTCTTTGGCCGTAGACTCTTTTGGCACCCGGGCTTCCACAAATTGGCCTTTAAATCTCGAGAGAGCATTCGTTACCTCTTCTTTTTGAATAGGTTGAGGGAAGAACTCCTTGACACCGGTCCTTAAGGCCTTAAGCAGGATCTCCGGATTAGTGTTCCGGGAGGTTAAAAAAACCTCTCCGGCTATCTTGGAATTTTGTATCTCTTTTACAAGCTCAAAATCCTTTTCTGGCTCATCTCCCATTTCCATGATCAAAAGGTCGCAGGATTGTGAGTCCCGGAGTTGTATATGGAATCCCTTTATAGGGTGAATAATCTCTTCCAGTTCTTCCCTTATTTTCTGGGTATTGATCCGGAGCCTCACGGTAATGGAATGCTCAGACATCTTTTATGCCCCCCCTCCTTTTATTCTACTAATCCTGGGACTGATCCCAGTGTTCCGAAATATCCTCCGCTGCCCCGCCCTGATGCTGAAAGACCGCATTCGATATATGCGACAATACGTTGAGCATTCGGATCACTCGGACTCTCGACTCCGCGAAGAATGACAGTAGCGAATCCCAGAATCACCAGGTTTCCTGACGGATTATATGTCCCGTCGCAATCCTTCGCCGGGTCATAAACCGCGACACTGGTCGTCCATGTGTTTGTATCCTGATCCATATCAATTTTTCCGTCGTTTAGCACCCTGCAGTTATCAAACAGGACCTCCATATCGCCGAACGCAGATTGTCCCAAGTCACCTCCGGTAAACACAAACTCCGTTTCACCCACTACTGTTTCCTGCTCCGTGCTCAGATTCGGATCTATTATCAAATCATTCAGGATCTGATTAATCTTGGCAGAAGCGCACGGCCAGTCTTCATAGCAATGCCATCCCGCCTGGCTGTCTTTGGTCGGGTAGAAGACGATATCTTCACCACAGAAGTTTGGATCCAGAAACCAGCATGTGGACAGGGCGATCGGAATAGGGAGCCCGCCCGGCGGGGATGTGCTCCTGGATGTTAAGGCGGCAATGGCTGAAGCCCTGACAGGAACGAGATCGATATTGAATATTTTGGCAAAAAAGGTGGAAATGGGGCCATTGGCGTTATCATCCCTCCTGGCGGTAACTTGTACAGCGTTCGGATGATTCGTGGTCGGTGTAAAGGTTTCTAAGATCCAGGTCCCTATAAGGATGTCGCTGTCATTGATTGTGATATTTTCTTTACCTCCGGCCCAATTTTGCAGGGCCACATTCTTAGCGGCTAATTTGATTTTTGCTATATCTGTTGAATCACAGACGTAGTTTTGCTGCTCCAAAGCGCTTAATCCCAATTCTCCGTAACCATCTCCGACATAAATTGTTCCCAGACGCCTTGCGCCGGCTAACGCTGCGGCATCCCCTATATTTTGCAGCTCGTTTCTGGTTACCATCATGTAGCCGATATCAATGGCTATCGCCGCGATACCGAGAAATACGGCAATACATATAGCTGTTATGACAGCAGCTACACCGCTTTGCCCGTTTTTATGTGAAATCGGGTGAGATTTTTTTTTCATTTCATTCATATTTCATCACCGTCCTCGCAGTTATCTGGTATGGATTGAATACAGGGATAAACTCAGGAATGACAAAGAAACGGTAATCATATGTAACCGTAACGGTAAGGTCATCACCGACGTTTACACCAGCCCTCGAAACAGTGGTTTTGAGGTTGTTTGGATCGGCCCCGCCAAATGTAACTAACCGGCCTTTAATATAATCATCCACTACCCCCTCTATGTTCGGATCAGGCAATCTGGCAGTTGGAGGCCGGGATACGATCCCCGCACGCGCCCCTTCGCGGCTCGCATTGGTAATCACCTGTTGATTATATAAAAGAAAACCAAATTCACATATTCCCAAAACAAGACTGATCAATATCGGCAGGATAATAGCAAACTCTACAGCCGCTGCCCCTCTTTTATAAATCAATTTCTTCTTACAGATCATACTTCCACCCCTATATTTGAATGTTTTCATATCATTTTATATTAAAGGTATAATTGGGAACCTCTTGTTGTTTCTCGAAACCTTTTCGATATCTTTCCATAACCTCCATGGCCACTTGACCATCAAAGCCATTGACAGGCCCGGGATTTTTTTCAATTTCATGATTCAGGGTCTGATTGAATTTGGAAAGGAAAAAGGAGGTCCCGTAATTCATTTCCAGTTGGCTGGGTTTGTGCGCGCAGCCCGAAGAAAATAAAATACAGATGATCACTATGGCCAAAATAGAGTAGTATCTTAACATAAGTTCCCTCCTGTTATCGATCAAATTCATTTCATAAACTCAAAAACATTAATAGAGACATTAAAAAAACACTTATAAGTCACAACTATGGTATTATATGCCCGAAATCCCCTTCCAAGCCGTTTTCATCATTCAAGATCGAAGGAAAATCCGGAGGGCTGAAATAGGATACCTTCTTGCTTCCTTCCAGATTTCCTAATAGATAAAATTCAAAATCATCCGGTTCAATATACTCGTCTGAGGGTAATGTCTGTTTTGCCATATCAACCGGCTTTACAAGGCGGGGTGTGACTATGATGACCAATTCTGTCTCGTTTTTTTGAAAAGAGCTGCTCCTGAACAAGGAACCAAGGACCGGTATATCACCCAACATAGGGAATTTTCGTATAAATTCCCGCACATTATCATTGAGGAGACCGGCAATGACAAAGCTCTGTCCATCTTTAAGTTCCACAACTGTGGAGACGCGTCTTACAGAAAGGGATGGTATTATAAACCCACCTAAAGATATAGCGTTGGAAAAGTCCAGATGGGATACCTCGGGGGAGACATCCATGTTTATTTTGCCATTATCAAGTACCATCGGGGTGAAGTTGAGTCCTACACCGAATTGTTTGTATTCTATAGTAATAGTGCCTGTTCCTTCCTGTGGAACCGGGATAGGGAACTCGCCCCCTGCCAGAAAATTGGCGGTTTTTCCGCTTAAAGTGATAAGGGTCGGTTCTGCCAGAATTTTTAACAAGCCCTTGTCTTTTAAGGCATCGACAAAGATTAGCCAGGAATTATGACCTTCCAGGAATTGAAATATCGTATTTACATTACTCGATATTCCCAGGGATTCGATGCCTTCACCGGTTATTTCTTCCAGGAAAGTTAAACCGTCGAGTGTATTTATCCAATATTCCCCGCGAAGCGGATTGACAAAGTTAAAATTTACCCCCAGTTTTTTAATAAGGCTACGGGCTATCTCTGATACCTGAACCTCGAGCATTACCTGATGAACGCCCCTTACCTCAAGAAAATTGTTGACCCTTGGATTCCCATCATCATCTTTGGGCGCATAGGATTTAGCCAGCGTCACAACCTCTGAAAGGTTGGCCGTACTGGAAACAGTACCGGTAAGGCTAATGCTGTCATGGGTTGCTGTTATTCGAACATCTTCATCGGGAGGCAGGATCTCATGAATCTTTTCCTTAAGCAGTGTGATATCAGGCACTACCTCGAGATCATAGATGGTGATGGTTTTATCCGTTTTGCTCCACAGGGTGAACCTGGTTATTCCTGAGGTTTTTCCGGTAAGATAGATCTGACGGGGGGAGAGTATCATGACATCGGCAATCTCCGGATTAGCCAAAGATGCCCTTTGAACTCCTTCAGGGACTTCTAAGATGAGAGATTTCCCTATAGTTAAGGTTAATATGTCCGGGTCTGATATATTAACTCTTACCTTCGAAAAGTCACCCGCCCTGCACCTGATTGTCAGAAAGATAAAATAAAAAGTCAGGATAATCAAAAAAAATGTCCTGACATTTAGTTTAAATACGCACGGTTTTGATTTAGTTTCACTTTCCATTTTAAAACCTCAGTTTGGTTATCTTGTCTCCTTTGATTAATTCAACGTAGAAAACGGGTTTTCTAGTCCAAACCCTTTTCCTCTTCTGGCTTTTTCCGGTAGAGCTGCTCGGACTATGGGCTGAGAGCAGGCTGGGTATGGTCATACCTTTTGTAGTAATGTCTTCATTGTCCGAGAAATTCCTCAGCGCAAGCAAAAGCCTCCCTTGAGTTGCGGCTAAGGCAAGCTTCTCTGCTTCATCCGGTGTTACCTCCAAGGTTATTACGTCCACCTGGGAGGGTTTTTCCTTTTTATCAATTTTTTCAATCCGTTCAATCTCCGTGCCAGCCGCGAGAACCAGAATGTTTTCCAGAACTGTCTTGGTTATATATTCCTGGTCCTTACGTGTGGCTTTAAGGGTTACAAGCACATCCACCCGGTGGCCCGGATAAATGAAACCGGAGACCCCAATAACCTTGTCTACCTTCACTGACATGGCACGTTTTGTGGGAGTAACCACAGCGGCTATACCCCCGGTTTGTATTGTAACCGGGGCCAGTTTCGACTCAAATATTGGTTCGTCAGCCTTTACCGGATAGATAAGGGTACGTCCTATAAGATCGGAAGACTCTGAAAAAGTGCCGGCTGGCAGGCTTTCAACAAGGAAAGGCACCATTTTGATCATTTCTCCGGTTAATGAAGTACCCCATGACAAATCCGAAATTGCCACTGCGATTGGCCGGGTATTTATTTCTGCCTCCATAACAGGTGCAACTTCGGCCTTCTGTTTTTTTAACCTTTGCAACCAATTGAAAGTCAACACTGTGAAGAAAAAAGCAATAACTATTGCAAATATAAACATTACTATCGGTTTACCTTTTCCCATCACAATTCTCCATCCTTTAAGTATCTTGTTCTTTTAAATTTATAACATATTAAAATGTTAGCATTGGACGTTTCTTTTTTCAATCCGTCCTTAAAATATCTCCTTTAATTTCAAATATATAGCAATATGGTATCCCTCATAATGGTGAGCAAAGTCCCTAATGCAATGACAACCCCATAACACAAAACAGGTTTTTTCTCTCTATTCTCAGGAGGTATATAAGCCATCCTGTTGGTGAGGATAAATGTCTTTATCATCATTCTGTATCTTTTGACTATATCCTTAAACCCGCCCTGCGATATAATAAGTACAACAGAATAAATACCTCCGAGGAGAGCCGTAAAAAGGAATGCTGTAAATACCCCCTTTGGCCCGAGTAATCCACCGACCCCCCCCATAAGCTTTACATCTCCCGCTCCCATTCCCCCCATAAAATAAAAAACCATAAGAAAGGCAAATCCCAAAAATACTCCCTTCAAGCTGAAAAGAAACCCCTGAGAGCCGTTTCTATAACTATGATATATGATACCTACTATTATGGTTGAAAAAGTAAGCCAATTTGGAATCCTGCGGGTGCGAAGATCACCTATGGCGGCAATAAGGAGAATAACGCTTAAAAATATAATAGGAAATATTTCTTTCAAGTATTGATACACTTTTTCTTCTTCTCCTTGAGTATTGTTGAATTTAAAATGCGGCAACTACCGTATTAAATAAATTCAATACCTGATTGCCCAGAGCAGTAACAGCGGCTACGATTACAACTGCAACTAAAAAAGCAACCAGAGCGTATTCGATTGCAGTAACGCCATCTTGAAAGAATAGAAATTTAATTATTTTTATCATTATTCTTTTTATATTTACAATAAATGTCTTAATAACTAATAGAAATAATATTACTTGCAAGGGATGCATTATATTTGATTTAGAATTTATATTAAAATGCATCCCTTGCTAAGTAAATTTTAAAACAAAATAAATTATGAAATATTAAGCATTAGATCGCATTTGCTATTTGATTAAAAATAGCTGCAAGATTACCGCCCAAAAGTGTTACAGCAGCTATAATGACAACTGCAATCAGTGCAGCAAGCAATCCGTATTCTACAGCGGTAACTCCCTCTTCACCCTTTAAAAATTTAACTAATTCGTACATTAAAGAAATCTCCTTTTTTTTAAAATTATGCAGACACTTTACATAATAGTGTGAAAATGACACTTAATATTTCACACTTTTTAAAAATCTGTCGATTTTTAGATTAAAAGATAATTTGATATTATTATAATTAAAATTTACTTAGTAAATAATAATATAAACAGATATCAAAATATTCTCTTATCGGACAGATTTTTTAAATAATAAATATATTTTACTTTCACCTCCCTTCTAATTTCCTCCAAAAAAAGAGTATTAACTTCCTATTTCATTTGGTAAATTAAAAAAACACATTAACAGCATGAGCAGGTAAACGAAATAGGAGGAAATTTAAAATAATCATAGCCAGCCATAATCTATATCCCTTCACCCTTCCGATATTATCCCAAATGTCTTTTCATATTGCTCGATAGACTTCTGAAGCATTTTAGCTAAAGTCTTGGCATAGATTGGACTGGTAATGATTCTGGTATGTAAATGTTCTTCATCGTTTCCAGGAAAAAATTGAATGAACTCTAGTACGAATTCGAAAGCATTCTGACCTATCTTAAAATAATTAGCGTATCTTCCTTCAATATGGCAATTACTATCTGGTTTTGGTTTAACTTTTTTCATTCTATTTCTCATTCTTTTTAAAGTTTACAAAAACAAAAAACATTAAAAAACTAAATTGATTTTATCAATTAATTGTATATAAGCAATACACATACCCACTGCTTGATAAAAAAATAATTATATTGAAATATGAATTATATCAAATAGTTATTATAAATTTTTTTTAAACTTATTTTCTTAATCAATAGAAAATGTAACAGAAAATGTTACACTTTTTATCAAAAAGTGTAACAGAAAGTGTTACAAATAATGTTACACATGACCTGATTATTTGAAATAAAAGAGAAAAATTATTTTACTGATGTTACAGTTCTGGGTCGGTTGCAAATTTGTCCCGGATACTGTGCCTTTAATTGTCATGAGATGCCGAATGTGGATCTGATTTCAAGTCTGAATAGATTTCAAATGCAGGATCTGAGTTTATAACCTATGAATTGTTTTTTATTGGCATCGATGAGATCCGGTACTTTGCCATCTTCCGGTAGAGGGTCATTCTGGACCATTTAAGCATCTGAGCACATTTGCTCTTGTTCCAGCTTGTAGCCAGGAGGGCGGAAAGAAGCTCTTCTTTCTCGTTTTTATTCTGATTGTTGTGCCCTTTTAACTTTTTTTGGAACATTTCCGGCAGGTCCACAAAAGAAATCTTTTGGGAAGGAAGATTAATAAAGGTAGCCTCGATGATATTCTTGAGTTCCCTAATGTTTCCCGGCCAGCTATAACCGATCAGTAGAGATAAAGCCTCTTCGGTAAGACCCTCTACTTCCAGACCGAATTGGTTATTAAATTTCCGGATATAGTATTCGATTAAGGGAATAATGTCTTCCTTTCGGTCGCGCAATGGAGGTATATGTATACGGGCTATATTGAGCCGGTAATATAAGTCTTCCCTGAACTTGCCCTCTGCGACCATTTGTTCCGGATTCCGGTTTGTAGCGGCAATAATCCTGGCACTTAAGGGAATTGCTTTATTCCCGCCTCCCAGGCGATATACCTCTTTTCTTTCGATAACACTAAGGATCTTGGATTGTGAGCATAGGTTCATGTCTCCTATCTCATCCAAAAAAATAGTCCCTTGATCAGCCATCTCTAGTTTGCCTCGTTTCGTTGCCATAGCCCCGGTAAAGGCACCTCGTTCATATCCAAACAACTCGCTTTCCAGAAGATTTTCCGGAAGGGAGGCACAGTTTATATGTACAAATGGTTTATCGCTATTCAGGCTTTTAGTGTGGATTAGCTCTGCAGTCAATTCCTTTCCTGTGCCTGTTTCACCGGTGATGAGAACGGTACTGTCTGTAGTAGCAGCTTTCAGTATATAAGACTTGATATTACGAACTGATTCGCTTTGGCCTATTATAAAATGAACTTCATTCGAGTCAGAAGCATTTAAATTAAGTCCTGCTAAAGGTTGATAGGAAGAAATAGACAGATTTCGATTGATGCTTTCCATCAGATCTCTGAATAAAAAAGGCTGCTTGAAGTAGTCGTTGACCCCTGCCCTAAGTGCATCTATTATCCTGTCTTCAGAGCTATATTTAGTAATCAATATAATTGGAACCTTTTTATCCTGCATACGTATATGCTTTATTATCTCTATTTCATTAAGGTTGTTTTCCAGGGAAGAATTTATAATTATAAGATTTGGTTTGCTGTATTGAAAAAATCGTATAATACTAATCTTATCTAAAGCCTCGATGATTTCAAATCCTTGATTGGATAAATGTCTTTTGAAGTTTTGATTCGGTATCTTATGCCAGTTAGCTATCAGAATTGTTGGCTTGGACATAATCGTCACACTTCCTTTTTCTTTCATATCTATTCAAGTCTATTCAAGTTTGTCATTTTATAAAGAGTTAGTAAAAAGTCACAAATCAACCGGACAAAATTTTAAAATAAGCATTAGTTGGTTTTTGTCAATGGAAACCAAGACAAAAAAATAATTTAAAAGTTTGAAGTTAGGAAGAGAAAGCAAAGATGTAATAGAAGTGTTTCTAAATAATCAAGTTAAACTTAAATTTCATTAAAATATTTTTTCAATAACTTTCTATCCTCCTATTCTATTAGCCCCAAGAAATGATTATGGGTAATTGAAAAGTATTGCTATATTAACTATCTATATTATAATCCATTAAAATAACTTTTTCAATAATGCTTAATCCTCATATGGGATCATGTCAAAGTTAAATGATTTAGGCTTGATTTCAATAAGGATGTTACAGTGAATCCACTTGTTAACTCCCGTCAATAATTTTGTCTCAATTTAATCTTTTGGAAAGACTGCCAGAGATATCTGTTGCCGGAGCGGATGCGGTCAGGGGACTAGCGGAGAAATCGGCGACAGGGGGTTCGGATACGGTAATGTAGCCGGTCTTTGTTTCATTATCCGACCATCCCGAGCCGACAGCAAACAGAGAGACCGTGTATGTGCCCGCATTGTTATAGGTGTGAGTGGGGTTCTTAAAACTTGAGTAGCTTCCGTCCCCGAAATTCCAGCTCCAGGAGAAGGGATTACCTGTGGATAGATTGGTAAAGTTCACTGTAAGGGGTGCGGGGCCGGTCAGGGGGGTTGCTGAGAAATCGGCGCACGGGGGAGGTGTTACGGAAATGTAATCAACCTTTGTCTCGTTATCCGAGCCTTCGGCATTGGCAACGGTCAGAGAGACCGAATAGGCGCCCGCGCTATTAAAGGTGTAAGTAGGGTTCCTTTGAACGGATGAGCCGGAGCCGTCACCGAAGTCCCAGGCCCAGGATGTAGGATTGCCTGTGGAAAGATCAGTGAAGCTCACGGTTGCCGGAGCGGATGCGGTCAGGGGACTAGCGGAGAAATCGGCGACAGGGGGTTCGGATACGGTAATGTAGCCGGTCTTTGTTTCATTATCCG
>JBLIRO010000020.1:0-66490 GCA_049472335.1 bacterium
TGTTAATTGCCTTATTTTACCCTACCAGCAAGGTTTTTTCTATTTTATACCCCCTTCAATTTAAATTCGATCTCGGAATTAGGGATTATAAAAGCTTTATTTAAATGCATTAAAACCAAGCTTTATTTTTTGTTTACATTTTTTATTATTTTATATTAATAAACATAATATTCTATTTTTATGTTTTGTTTTTTTAAATTATGATTTGAAATTTATTTATATCTTTGATATATTATATTGGTTGTTTATGAGAATTGCTTTTGTTTTTCTAAACTAAAAAATATAAACTTTTCCCCCCTTTGTCTTTTCTATAACTCGAAAAATAATTTCTGGCTATAGAATTTAGGAGAAATAATTCCTTATGCATAATAATTTCTCTTAAACATGGATTTTTAATATTATATGCTTATGCTTAGGATATTTTGTGTTTTTCTTTTCATGTTTTTTTCTTCTTTTTTTTGATAATATGTTTATAATTATTTAAAGATAATTTTAAACATATTTATCCACATTTGTGGATAAATATGTTTATATCCTTTTGATTTTTTTTATATTTATATAAATCATATACTTATAGATTATGAATGATATTTGGATAAAAACCCTTAATCGACTTGAAAATTTGATAAATAAACATAGTTTTAATACTTGGTTAAGACCTACTAAATTTAAATTCTTTGATGGTGAGACCCTTCAGGTAGAAGTACCTAATAAATTCTTTAAATCCTGGCTTCTTGAAAATTATCATAATTTGATTTTAGAAAACCTTAGGTCTATTACAAATAATTCGACCGAAATAGAATATTTAATTTCTAATGAATCTATCTATGATGACAACGTATCATTCTTGTTGAATAGAAAAGAAGATTCTTCTAAAACTTCAGAACAATTAAAGCAAAAAGATTCTAATTTCTCAGTAAATCTAAATCCTAAATATACCTTTAATAAGTTTATAGTAGGATCTTGTAATCAATTTGCACATGCTGCGTCAAAAGCGGTTGCCGAACATCCTTCCTTAACTTATAATCCTCTTTTTATTTACGGAGGCGTTGGTCTCGGAAAAACTCATCTTTTACATGCAATTGGACATTATATATTGAAACATTTCGATAATATGAATGTTTTATACATTCAATCAGAAAAATTCACAAATGAACTCATTAATTCTATCAGATATGACAGAATGGACCTTTTTAGATCAAAATACAGAAGTATTGATATCTTATTAATAGATGACATTCAATTTATAGCCGGAAAAGAAAGGACCGAAGAGGAATTTTTTCATACATTTAATTCTCTTTTCGAGAGTCATAAACAAATTGTGATCTCCAGTGATTCATCTCCAAAAGAGATACCAACCATAGAAGAAAGATTACGATCCCGCTTTGAATGGGGGCTCATTGCAGATATTCAACCCCCTGAACTTGAGACAAAAGTAGCTATATTGTTTAAAAAAGCAGAGATTAATAATATAGAATTACCTACGGATGTCGCGTTTTTTATTGCTAATAATATTAAATCCAATATCAGGGAATTGGAGGGGTGTTTAATAAAGTTGATTGCATTTTCCTCTCTTACCGGATCTACTATTAATCTCGAAATGTCAAAGGAAGTCTTAAAAGACATTCTTTATCCAAAGGAAAATATAATATACATTGAAGACATACAAAAGAATATTTGTAAATTTTATAACATAAAATTATCCGATCTTAAGTCAAAAACACGCAGCCGTCATATTGCCTTTCCAAGACAAATAGGAATGTTTTTATCTAGAAAGCTGACTGAAAAATCTTTAACCCAGATAGGGGAATCTTTTGGAGGGAAAGATCATACAACAGTAATGCATGCTTGTGAAAAAATAGAAAATCTAATAGAAAGTAATTTCGAATTAAGACAAAATGTTAATAAAATTATTGAGATGGTCAGAAAGTGATTTTTGTATGGATTCTTTTGAAGTTTAAATGTTAATTAAAAAAAAAATTCCAAAATCTAAACTTATCCACATTTTTTCCATAGAAAGATTATGATTTTATGAACACAATTTTAATAAGAAAAAACAATATATTTTGTTTAATTTTCCCAAAAAGTAATAACATTTATTAATACTATTAAATATATTTATAAATTTATTTTATATTTTAGGATTAGGATATATGAAAAAAGAATATACATCTGAAAGCATAAAGGTTCTCGAAGGATTAGCTCCCGTTAGAAAAAGACCATCTATGTATATTGGAAACACTGCATTACAGGGTTTGCATCATCTCGTATATGAACTAACGGATAATAGTATTGATGAAGCGATGGAAGGTTTTTGTGATCAAATTTCTGTAATTTTACATATAGATAATTCTGTTACAGTAATAGATAACGGCAGAGGTATCCCGGTTGATGAATTCAAGGAGTTAAAAATATCAGCAGCTGAAGTTGTTATGACTAAATTACATGCAGGCGGTAAATTCGATAATCAAACATATAAGGTATCAGGTGGATTGCACGGAGTGGGAGTATCCGTAGTTAATGCCCTTTCAGAATGGCTTGATCTAGAAATAAGACGTGATGGACTAGTATACCACCAAAGATATAAGCGTGGTGTACCACTTACCAAATTAGAAAAGACAGGATCTACTGAGAAAAGAGGAACTAAAATTACATTTTTGCCGGATGATACTATTTTCAGTGAAATAGAATTTAGTTTTGATATTCTTTCAACACGGCTAAGGGAATTATCTTTTTTAAATAAGGGACTAACTATAAATATCGAAGACGAAAGAACAGGAAAGAAAAATCAGTTTTATTATGAAGGGGGAATTGTATCATTCGTTCAGCATTTAAATAAAAATAAAAATACTCTTCATGAAAGTCCTATATATTTTTATCAGGAAAAGGATTCAATCATCACAGAGATTGCTTTACAGTATAACGATGGTTATTCTGAGCAAATTTTTTCCTATGCCAATAATATTAATACTCATGAAGGGGGGAGTCATCTGGTAGGTTTTAAATCCGCCCTCACTAGGACATTAAATACCTATGCCCAGGAAAATAATATGTTGAAAAACCTGAAAATAACACCTAGCGGTGAGGATGTCAGAGAAGGGTTAACTGCAGTGATAAGCATAAAGCTTCCAAATCCCCAATTCGAGGGTCAGACAAAGACAAAGCTGGGAAACAGTGAGGTAAAGGGTATCATAGAAACCATTGTAAACAATAAACTTCGGATATATCTGTCTGAAAATCCCAATATAGCTAAAAAGATTATAGAGAAGCTTATATCAGCCTCAAGAGCCAGAGAGGCAGCCAGGAAGGCCAGGGAATTAACTAGAAGGAAGGGAGCCCTAAACTCTCATTCCTTACCTGGTAAACTTGCGGATTGCTCCGAGGTGGATCCTGGCTTGTGTGAGATATATCTTGTAGAGGGTGATTCAGCAGGTGGATCTGCTAAGCAGGGAAGAGACAGAAGGTTTCAGGCAATTCTTCCTCTTAAGGGTAAGATACTTAATGTGGAGAAGGCCAGATTTGATAAGATGCTGGCGAATGATGAAGTAAAAACTATTATAACTGCTCTTGGAACAGGTATAGGTGAATCCGAGTTCGATGTGGATAAGATCAGATATAAAAAAATTATAATAATGACCGATGCAGATGTCGACGGTGCACATATCAGGACATTGCTTTTAACGTTCTTCTTTCGTCAGATGCCCGAAGTTGTTGAAAGGGGGTATCTCTATATAGCTCAGCCACCTCTTTACAAAATAAAGATCGGAAAACAGGAGACTTACGCCAAGGATGATTATCAAATGCACGATATCATTCTCAATACTGGGATAAAAAACATAGAGGTTTATTCATTAGACAAGAATTCTTCTATTATAGAAGGAGATAATCTTGTCAAGATGATTAAGAATCTTATTTATCTGGAAGAACAGATTGAAAAACTGGGACGAATAGGATTTGATACTGATATTATCCGCCTTGTATTAGATATCGAAGAGCTTGACGTTGAAACTCTAAAAACAAATGATAAGGTAGATCTTATAATCGATCAAATAAATTCAGTCGTACAATCAAAAAAGGCTGAAAACGGAGTCTTATTTGAAATCAGGAAGGAATCGGATAAGGAACACGACTGCTTTGAAATTGTCATAGAAGCTAAAAATAAGAAAGGAAGCAATATATTCGTACTAGATACAGATTTTCTTGGCTCTCCCGAATTTCGCTTGATTTATAATCTGGCTAAGAAGGTTCGCATTCTCGGCCTTCCTCCGTATTTAATAAAGAAAGCAAATCAGGAATTCATTATAGAAAAACTTCCAGAATTGTCTAAATTTATTATTGAACTTGCTAAAAAGGGGGTAAACATACAGAGATATAAGGGGCTTGGCGAGATGAATCCTGATCAATTATGGGAAACAACAATGAATCCTGATAGTAGAACACTTCTGCAGGTAAAAATAGAGGATGCTATTGAGGCAGATGAAATTTTTACAGTTTTGATGGGAGATCAGGTTGATCCAAGAAGAAGATTTATTCAGGAAAATGCCCTCGAGGTCAAAAATCTGGATATTTAATCTATAAATCAAATATCTTAAGAAAGTTAATTCCATATGATAGCAGAACAGAAAAATATTCCGGTAGATATTGAAGATGAGATGAGAACATCTTATCTGGATTATGCCATGAGCGTAATTATAGGGAGGGCCTTACCTGATGTCAGGGATGGCCTAAAACCTGTTCATCGTCGTATATTGTTTGGTATGCATGAGCTGGGTCTCTCATGGAACAGGCCTTATAAAAAATCAGCAAGGATTGTGGGTGAGGTCCTGGGAAAATATCATCCCCATGGAGATACTGCTCTTTATGACAGTATAACAAGAATGGTCCAGGATTTCTCTATGAGGATACCCCTGATTGATGGTCAGGGAAATTTTGGTTCAGTGGATGGTGATTCACCAGCGGCAATGAGATATACCGAGATTCGTCTAGCACGGATAAGCGAAAACATGCTGATGGATCTGGATAAGGATACAGTAGATTTTGTTCCTAATTTTGACGGAAGTCTTACAGAACCTGTTGTGCTTCCTGCGAGAATTCCTAATCTTCTCGTTAACGGTTCTGCAGGTATCGCTGTTGGTATGTCTACAAATATTCCTCCCCATAATCTCGGAGAGGTTATAGATGCACTTATTCATATGATAGATCATCCAGGTGCTGATATCGATACTATTATGGAGCACATCAAGGGCCCGGATTTCCCTACGGGTGCTTTTATTTATGGTAAAGAGGGTATTATCGATGCATATCGAACCGGAAGAGGAATTATTCAGATCAGGGCCAGATGTGAGGTCGAGATTGAAGAAAAGAAAGAAAGAGAAAGTATAATAGTAAAAGAGCTTCCCTATCAGGTGAATAAATCAAGGCTTATAGAAAAGATTGCTGATCTGGTCAATGAAGGTAAATTGGAGGGAATACACGATATAAGAGACGAGTCGGATAGGGAAGGTATGCGAATCGTTATGGAAGTAAAGAAGAATAAGATTGCCAAGGTAATTATGAATCAATTATATAAACATACCCAGATGCAGGTTAGTTTTGGAATTATCATGCTTGCATTGGTTAATAATAAACCTAAGATATTGAATATAAAAAGCTTGTTAACTCTGTTTTTAGAGCATAGAAGAGAAATTGTTACACGCCGGACAAGATTTGAACTCAAAGAAGCAAAAGAAAAGGCACATATTCTGGAAGGATTAAAGATAGCAATAGACAATATTGATGAGGTTGTTAATCTTATAAGATCATCTGCCTCTCCCGAAGAAGCAAAAGAAAAACTAACCTCGAACTTTAATCTTTCAGAGATACAGGCAAATGCCATTCTCAATATGAGGCTTCAAAGATTGACAGGATTGGAAAGAGAAAAAATAGAAAGGGATTTGGAAGCCCTTTATAGCTTAATAAAGGAACTAGAATCAATTTTAGCCAGCAACGAGCTTCTAATGAATGTTATTAAGAAAGAACTCCTTGAAATCAAAAAAACTTATGATAAACCTCGGCTTAGCAAGATTATACCCCATGAAGATGAAATAGACTATGAAGATATGATACAGGACAAAGATGTCGTGGTTGTGATTACTCATCGCGGATATGCAAAGACTACATCCCTGGATAATTATAGAATACAAAAAAGAAGAGGATATGGCGTTAAAGGTGTTACTACGGTAGAAGAGGATTTTCCCGAACACATTTTTGTAACCACCACTCACCACTATATATTCTTCTTTACCGATTCGGGACGCTTTTACTGGTTAAAGGTCTATGATATACCTGAAGTTATGAGACAATCAAAGGGAAAGCCCCTTGTAAATCTCTTGCCTATCTCTAATGATGAAAGGATTACTGCCATTTTTACTTTCAAGGAATTTGACGAAGGCCATTATCTCATCATGGCAACTAAAAAGGGGAAGGTTAAGAAAAGCAAAGTAAGTGAGTATCAGACTTCAAGGGGGCTTTGTATGCAAGGAACCATAGGTATTGAATTAGAAGAAGAAGATCGTCTTATATCCGTTAAGATGACGGACGGTAATAAACATATAATATTGGGAACAAGAAAAGGAAAGGCAATACATTTTAATGAAACGGAAATCAGACCAATGGGGAGGCGTTGTCAAGGAGTTAGAGGGATTAATTTAGATACAGATGATGAAGTTGTCGATATGCAGACCGTGGTTGAAGGTGACTCCCTGCTTACTGTTACAGAGAAAGGATATGGTAAATTAAGCTCATTATCTTTATACAGACTACAAAAACGTAGTGGAAAGGGATTAAAAAATATCCATATAAAAAAGGAAAAGGGCCTCGTTGTCGGCATAAAAATAGTAGGAGAGACAGATACAATCATGCTTATAACTTCATCCGGGAACGTGATTTGGGTACCCGTAAAAGGAATACGCTCTTTGGGGAGGTATACACAGGGAGTGAAGCTGGTGGCCCTTGATGAAGATGACAGAGTTGTAGGAGTAGCATGTCTTGAGGAGAGGCCTGAAACCGGAGATGAAAAAGAATAGACGCATTCTATTTTTTCTGATACTTTTCCTGATAATCGGTTGTTTTGGAAAAAGAAAAGCTGATAGTCTCTTTAATTATGCCGTAGATCTTTGGAGGAAGGGGAAATATGTAAAGGCCCTTGAAACATTTGAAAAATTTGTTAATTCATATCCCGATCATCCTTCCTGCCCTGAAGCAAACCTATGGATCGGAGATATCCATTATCTTTATTTAAATGAATATGTCCAGGCATTATATGATTATCGCCGATTAGTCAATAATCATCCAAAAAGCGAATACGCTCCGATCGCTCAGATGAAGATAGCAAAGATTCTGTTTGAGTTTCTTTCAGAGGAATTTCAGTCTATAACAGAATATCAAATATTTTTAAAGCTTTTTCCTGATCATTCACTGGCGCCGGAAGCTCAGTATAATATAGCCGAAATTTATGCATATCTTGAGGATTTTAAACAGGCGATTACTGAATTTGAGCTTTTTCTTGATAAATATCCCGATTCTGATATGAAAATTAATGTGCATCAAAGAATAGGAGAACTTTATTGTTTGGAAAAGATGTTTTCCGAGTCAATAGAACACTTAAACAAAGCTCTTAAATTATCTAAGGAAGAAGATGAAAGGTCAATTATAAATAAAATCATGGCAGATTGCTACGCAAGCCAGGGGGCCTTGTCCAAGAGTTTGAGTTTATATGAAGAGATGCTAAAGAATGATCCGGAGAACGGTATACTAAAGGATCGTATTGAGAGTTTAAGGACACAGCTCAAGGTTTCAAATTCGGCACAAAGATACAGATGGTAGATTCATGGTGAGATCTTGGCATATAAAACAGGTAATTATGCCAATTGTAAGCCATCTAATTATTAATTAGCAAGAGAAATTGAGATCAAAATTAGAATTCCTTGATATTACCCTATAAATATTAATCTATAGAAATTGACAGATAAAAGAGCCGGTGATAATCTTATATCCCTATTTTATTTATTAAATTTTCGAACAGGAAGAGAACTTTGTTAGACAAGAGATATATAAGGGAAAATTTTGAATTTATCAAAAAGAAGGTAGATCTGCGAGGGGCTGATATAGATCTGGATGCATTTACTCAGAATGACGAGGAAAGACGCGAAATACTAAGAAAAATAGAAGAACTAAGACATAAGAAGAATGTGGTATCCGAAAAGATAGGTGTAATGATAAAAAATAAGGAGGATGCATCGGAACTGATCAGAGAGATGAAGGGTGTCTCTGAGGATATAAAACAACTGGAAGAAAGGATCAGGATTGCAGAAGAAGCGCTGGATATCATTTCCCTTTCGATTCCCAATATTCCGCATGATTCTGTACCTATAGGCATGGATGAAACATTCAATAAATTAATTAAAACCTGGGGAGAGCCAAAAAAGTTCTCTTTTAATCCAAAACCGCATTGGGATTTAGGGGAGAACCTTGATATCATAGACTTTGAACGTGCCTCTAAAATATCCGGCTCCAGATTTGTTCTTCTAAAGGGTAAAGGGGCCCTCTTAGAAAGGGCGCTCATCACTTTTATGCTGGATCTTCATATTAAAGAACACGGTTACACAGAGGTACTGCCTCCCATATTGGTGAATAGTGAAAGCCTGTTTGGAACAGGACAGCTTCCCAAGTTTGAGGACGATCTCTTTCGGATAAGTAATGGAGATTATTATCTAATTCCTACGGCAGAAGTACCGGTTACAAATATCCATAGGCAAGAGATCCTTGACGGAGATAGCTTACCTATTAGATATGTCTCGTTTACGCCCTGTTTCAGAAGCGAGGCAGGCTCATATGGTAAAGACACAAGAGGCCTTATAAGACAGCATCAATTTGATAAGGTAGAATTGGTAAAATTTGTCCGGCCGGAAAATTCGTATGATGACCTGGAAACACTTCTTCTGGATGCCGAAGAGGTATTAAAAAGGCTGGAGATTCCATACAGGGTTGTTTCCCTTTGCACAGGAGATCTCGGCTTTTCATCAGCAAAAACCTATGATATTGAGGCCTGGGTTCCAAGCCAGGGTCTTTACAGGGAGATATCTTCGTGCAGTAACTTTGAGGATTTTCAAGCAAGAAGATCAAAAATACGTTTCAGGGATAAACCATCAGGCAAGACGGAATTGGTGCACACATTAAATGGCTCCGGTTTGGCGGTTGGCCGAACCATGGTTGCTGTTCTGGAAAACTACCAGGAAGAGAATGGCGATGTAATAATTCCGAATGTTTTACGTCCTTATATGGATGGGATGGAAAAACTCTTAAGTTCAAAAACCTGAAAGATTTTAAAACGATAAAGACATATTTTTTGTTAAACTATTTTTGGTTTGAACTGCATTATAACCAAGTCTGTTTGGTATTAGAAAGATACTTATATTATTTTAAGGTTGGAGGGATGGCCGAGTGGTTTAAGGCGGCGGTCTTGAAAACCGTTGACCGAAAGGTCCGTGGGTTCGAATCCTACTCCCTCCGCCATCCTTTAAAACAATATTAAAGTGCTCACGAAAAAATAAATACACTATTTGAAATGTTTACAGATTCATACCGTTGTGCTTCTAATTTAAAATTCAATGGTTTTTTAGAATTAATCTCAAATAATAATTTATCTGGTTCTTTCTTTATAAAAATCGCTAAAAACATTTAATCCAATTGCCTTTTGAGAGAATTTCTGATATAAAGATAGCCATTAGACATGGATACATTGGAGAGGTGGCCGAGAGGCTTAAGGCGCTCGCCTGCTAAGCGAGTGAGTGAAGAAATTCGCTTCGAGGGTTCGAATCCCTCCCTCTCCGCCATTTTTATCCGCCCAATTCATATAGATATATTAAGGCATTCCATCGATATCGGTAGAATGTCTTTTTTATAGATATTTATAGCTGTTTGAGGATAGGAAATGTTCTTATATTGAGAGAAGGGATATCAGTAGTTTCAAAGGATTATAAAATATAAGGAATTTTAAACAGATAGTTTCATATGAAATAATAATATAATTTTTTTATTTATATAATGTGATATAATTGGTTATCGGCGGGATATAAGTAATAAATATGCTGGCTTTTCGAATTTTCTTCATTCATACAACAACTATTCAGTGTATTGAGTCAGGGGGCTCAAACTGTGAAACCTTTTGGATATGCTTTTAGCCTATCATTTAATAAGAGATTTTTTGGTAAAAATATATAATTGATTTAATTAGAGTTTTATATATTTATAAAGTGTCAGAGAGAAAAACCAGTGCCTGTAAATATCATGCATAAAAAAGGATAAGTAATACTTGGTTTTGAATTAATTTTAAATCTATTCATTATGTCCTTTTTTTGTTTATAATGAGATAATAAGTATCAGGGAGTTAAAATATTTGTGGTGATTGGTGGTTGGTAAACATGATGAAAGGCAACGGTGATAGGTAATGGATGAAGAAAAATTTCTGACCATAAGCGAAATTGCTGAAAGAATAGGAGTACCGGAGAACTCTGCCAGAAGATATGCCAAATTGTTTAAGGATTTTTTACCTAAAAAGGTCCTTGGCCGGGTTAAGAAGTATTCGCCTGATTCCCTGGATGTTATATTTGAGATCTCTGAGATGTATAAAAAGGGCTACGATACTGAAGGCATCTTTGAGAAGCTTCAGGATAAGAGGAATCGGATCTTTGAGGTCGAATCCAACGGTAAGCAGCAACCACCATCAACAACCACCGCGGCCAGAAATACAAGAGATCTTGAGATCTATACACAAGCCATAAAGGACCTTTCGGTTTCGTTTAAAGACATTGCCACAGCACTGGAGAGGTCTGCGCAGAAAAACGAAGTCATAAACGAGCTGCTGGTCAGGTTGAGGGAAGTGGAAGAGCGGGAGGCATGGATGCGGGAAAAAGCGGAACGATTGGAAAAGGAGATTCAATGGATTACAAAAGAATGGTTTAAAAAGAGGACTCCCTGGTGGCGCCGTCTTTTTTGATCTTTTTGCCTTAATTCCCAAGGGCGTTTTTATAAGAAAATATTTTACTTAACACACCACAACTCGAAACGAATAGGTATTTTATTGTTTCATAAAAAACGTTAAATTCTGACAGGAGATAGGAAATATTTCAATGGTGAATAGAATAGAGGTTTTAATCAGGGATATCATTCAAGAAAATATTAGGATTAATAAGTTAATTTTAGACGAAAAGCTGGAATTTATTATTAGGGTAACAGATATAATCTTAGGAGCACTCAAGAATAAAAAAAAGGTGCTATTTTTTGGAAACGGTGGAAGCGCTGCAGATGCTCAGCATCTGGCAGCGGAATTCGTTAACAGATTTCTTTTTGATAGACCTTCCCTTCCTGCTATAGCACTAACCACAGACACCTCTGTACTTACTAGCATTGCAAATGACTCAGATTATAGATTTATCTTCAGCCGGCAGATTGAAGCATTGGGAGATGAGGGTGATGTGGCAATAGGCATAAGCACGAGCGGTACTTCCCCGAACGTTCTTGAAGCCCTGGAAAAAGCAAGGACAAAGGGTATGAAAACGATAGCATTTATTGGGGGCAGGAAAGGGGATCTTTTAGATAGAGTTGATGTTATTATTTCCGTTCCTTCGACTGATATACCCAGGATACAGGAAGCGCACATTATGCTGGGACACATTATATGTCACTTGGTTGAAGAAGGAATGTTCCCGAAGCCTTAAAGCGAGAAAAGAATAATGGACAAAGAAAAGGCATTGAAGGGAATAAAGACATATTCCATAAATAAAAGGGTGAGCAAGGTTACTATTAACGATTTTTCAAGGCCCATGGAAGCGGGGCAAGGCATGGACCTTTTCTTTAGTAGTCTTCCTGATATTCTGGCAGGAAAAATATTTCGATCAGTTATTAATGCAGTAGTTTCCGCACACCGGAAACAAAGAGGCGTTATTTGGGCAATTGGCGCCCATGTTATTAAGTGCGGATTGAATCCAATCCTGATTGACCTTGTTGAAAAAAGCATCATCACTGCCCTGGTGGTAAATGGGGCTTGTCTTGTGCATGATTTTGAGATAGCTTTTTTTGGCCGGACATCGGAGGATGTGGAGAAAGGTTTGAATACCGGTGAATTCGGCATGGCGAAAGAAACAGGGAGTATGCTAAATAAAGCTATAAACGAGGGTGTGCAGAAGGGATTGGGCATAGGAGAAGCGGTTGGCCGCTGGATAATGGAAAAGGAACCGGATTTTCTTGAATATAGTATTTTAGCAGGTGCCGCAAAAAAGGGGATTCCGATAACAGCCCATATTGCCATAGGAACGGATATCATTCATATGCATCCCGAAGCCGATGGTGAATTTCTGGGAATAGGATGCCTGAGAGATTTTCATAATCTGACCACAATTATTAAAACCCTTGATAATGGGGGGATTTATTTTAATATAGGCTCAGCGGTTATCCTCCCAGAGGTTTTTTTGAAGGCCGTTACCATGGTCATTAATCTTGGTAACCCCCTTAAGGATTTTACAACTGTTAACATGGACTTCATTCAGCACTACCGCCCTACACAGAATGTCGTAAAAAGACCTGTTCTGGGAAGAGGAAAGGGATATACCCTTATCGGGCATCACGAGATCATGATCCCCCTTCTGGCTGCAGGGATAAAAGAGGGTATCTCGGCAAAGGATAATAATGAGGCTGGACAGGTTGATGCTTGAACGCGGCCTTGTTCGCAGCAGATCGCGCGCGCAGGCACTGATTATGGCCGGAAAGGTGTTTGTAGATGGTGTAAGGATTGAAAAGGCCGGTCAGGACATAACAGAGGAATCGACTGTTGAGATTAAAGGCCCGGACCATCCATATGTAAGCAGGGGAGGGGTAAAACTCGAGTCCGCATTGAGAACCTTTAAAATCGACTGTAAGGGTAATATTGCGCTGGATATCGGGGCATCTACAGGCGGATTCACGGATTGTCTCCTGCAGCATGGGGCAAAAAAGGTATACGCCCTGGATGTGGGATTTGGACAGTTGGATTGGAGCCTTCGGCAGGACGAACGGGTAGTCAATCTTGAAAGGATCAATGTTCGTTATATCAAACCAGGATTTATTCCCGAACCTTTAGATATTGTTACAGTTGACTGCTCATTTATCTCTCTTAAACTGGTTCTTATGGGTATTATCCCAATTCTTTCCGATTGCACCAAACTTATCTGCCTTATAAAGCCTCAATTTGAAGTGGAAAAAGGTGAAGTCGGCAAAGGCGGAGTGATCAAAGATCCGGAAAAACATAAAAAGGTATTGAGGGGTATCTGTAGCTTTGCACGGGAACAGGGATTAACCGTAAAGGGACTCATTCCTTCACCGATAAAAGGACCGAAAGGTAATAAGGAATTTCTATGTTATATGATCAAAGGAGCAACAGATAACGAGAGGGATACAGAAAAGATTATAAAAGGGGCATTATTATAATAATACGAAATTTTCTTAGAAAAGTATTTCATTCCTTAACTTTAGGTACTTGAAACTTTAGGCACATTAGGCACTTAATCTGAAAATCATCTTCCATACATAAGTCTTTTTGCAAGCAAATCAGGCAAGCCTGCTTCAAGGATCTTGGACTGGGTGGTATGAACCTCATATTCAAGGCGCTTGAATTCGATAATCCGGCTTTCATCATCATATATCACCAGACATGCCCGCCAATCTCCATCTCTGGGTTGTCCGACACTGCCAACATTTATTATATATCTGTTTTCCGCTTTTAACTGAATGATTTCTTCATTCTCCTGGAAGACATTGCCATCCGGACTCAATCCGATAACCATGGGTGAATGGGAATGACCAACAAAGCATAACTGCCCCTTAAAAAAAGCAAAGTTTCTTTTAGCATCACGAATACTTATTATATAATGCCATTGTTCAGGTTCAAAAGGTGATGAATGGACCATGAAAATCTTTTGATCAATTTTTTTATATATAGGGATTTCTAAAAGGTATCTTTTGTCCTTTTCATCCAAATGCTTTGAGGTCCAGATTACAGCCTCTTTGGCGAATGGATTAAAGTACTCTATGCTTGTCAGACCTATTGCTGCATGATCATGATTGCCAGCCAGAGACAAATGGACGCTTTTTCTGATTTCTGATATGCATTCATTGGGATTTGCCCCATATCCCACAATGTCTCCCAAAGAATAAATTCTTGCATCGGGATACCTTTCTATTAACCGTAATGTAGAATGGAGTGCCTCTAAATTTCCATGCACATCTGAGAATATGATGATCTTCATTAACAATTAAGTTTTGGGTTTCAAAACAAAGGTCTTATCCTTGATCCATTTTTCAATGATATCCTCTTGTCCCTGAGAATTGGACAGAATGCTTACTTGTGTATTATTTTCCCTTGCGCCTTCTTTTATTCCGGCAAAAAGCTCATCTAGGGTATCGAAAACATCGAGATGGGATAAAAAGAGGTCATGAGGATAGAGACCAAAATGTGAAACCTTTAAGCCATTTAAGACATTTGTTGTGTACAAACCGATCTTCTTGACCATTTTCGGCTTTAAACTTTCGGGGCTCCCTGCTCCGATAATAAGTATAAATCGAGCTTTGATTTTATTACCTGCTGCAATGAGCAGCGATTCACAAAATTCACCTTTTACCTTATTTTTGATCATAAGGTCGGAGATTTGACCATCCATAATCCAGTCTACATATCCCGCTATCCCCTTAGGCGGTCTACTGTTGGAAAAGATATAACAAACCAGAACTTCTCCGGAATAGGTATTTGCAGGTTTATGTGTGATTAGGGTTACCGGCATGATCTTCCTTGGTTTCTATATCTTTTTCGATATTCATTTCCTTACAGATTCGATCCAGGATCCCATTAATAAACCTGGCGGAGTCCTCGGTTCCATAGGTTTTGGCTAGTTCTATTGCTTCGTTTATTGTAACCTTTGGCGGGATTTCTTTAAAATAGAGGAGCTCATATATGGAGCTCCGAAGAAGGTTTCGATCTACAACAGCCATACGGTTTATATCCCAATGCCTGGTGTATTTTTTAATCAGTGCATCGATCTCCTCCAGATGTTCCCTTGTACCACGCACAAGAAGATTGGTGAACTTTATTGTCTCAGGGTCAGCAGGCGTAATTTCCCAGAACAGGTTTATCCCGTCTTCCCAATTATCGTGATTAATGTCCTGTTGGAAAAGGACCTGAAGTGCAAACTCCCTTGCCCTTCGTCTCTTTCCCATATCATACGAAAGCCCTGTTCAGGACTCCCCTCCTATTTTTCGGTATAGATCCACCATTTCCATGGCCGCCATTGCAGCATCCCAGCCCTTATTCCCGGCCTTTGTTCCTGCTCTTTCAACGGCTTGTTCGATGTTTTCTGTCGTTATAATCCCATATATAATAGGAATATTAGTGTCCAAAGCTATTTTGGCAATACCCTTGGTTACCTCTGCGCTGATATATTCAAAATGAGGTGTTTCACCCCGAATAACGGCCCCCAAGCATATAATAGTATCATATGCTTTCTGGCGAGCCATTTTTGCAGCCGCATAAGGAATTTCAAATGCACCGGGCACTTTGACTATTTGTATGTCTTTGTCTTCAGCCCCGTGACGTGTCAGGGCATCCAGTGCTCCGGCAAGAAGTTTATGAGTTATAAAGTCATTAAAACGGCTAACAACTATCCCTATTCGAATTCCGTGGGCCTTAAAATCTCCTTGAATAATATCAGGCATATTTCCTTTCCTCCTGTATGTTAAATTTATTCCAAGTTATATGGTTAAGAGATGGCCCATTTTCTCTTTTTTGGTTTTTAGATATTGAATATTTGTGTTCGATGGAGGAATAAGAATAGGTATCCTCTCAACGACCTCCATACCATAACCTTCCAGGCCTACAATCTTTTTTGGATTATTGGTTAAAAGCCGAATTTTTCTTACACCCAGATCAGCCAGGATCTGAGCCCCAATTCCATATTCACGGAGGTCCGCATCAAAACCCAGGGCCTCATTGGCTTCTACAGTGTCCTTACCCTTGTCCTGTAATTCATAAGCCATTAATTTATGAAGAATTCCAATGCCCCGGCCTTCCTGATTCATATATAGGATTACACCCTTATTAGCTTTATGGACCATAACCATTGCTTGATGGAGTTGCTCTCCGCAGTCGCATCTTACCGATCCCAGAGCGTCACCGGTCAGACAAGAGGAATGAACACGGACAAGCACAGGCTCATCTCTTTTCCATTCTCCCTTTACCATAGCGACATGTGTTTCATTGTCGATTTCGCTATGATAGGCAATCGCTCTGAAAACCCCGTATTTAGTAGGAAAAGAAAAGGCAGCCTTTTTTGATATGAGTTTTTCCGTTTTCATCCTGTATTTTATAAGATCTTTAATCGTGATTATCTTAAGCTGGTGGGACTTCGCGAAGGGTATGAGATCCGGTACGCGTGCCATAGTACCATCATCTTTCATGATCTCGCATATGACACCGGCAGGATAAAGACCGGCCATCCTGGCGAGATCCACGGCAGCTTCAGTCTGACCCGCCCTGTTTAAAACCCCGCCTTTCTTGGCCCTCAATGGAAAGATATGTCCCGGACGGGCAAGATCTTCGGGTTTTGTTTCAGGATCTATTGCGGTTTTGATTGTAATGGCCCTGTCCGCAGCGGAAATTCCGGTCGTGGTTCCTTTGATCGCATCTATAGAGACAGTGAAAGCAGTTTCGAAACGAGAAGTGTTTTCTGGTACCATTAGGGGAAGCTGTAGTTCATCCAGTCTTTCCCCTTCCATAGGGAGACATATCAGACCTTTTCCATGCTTGGCCATAAAGTTTATGGAATCAGGGGTTACCATACTTGCAGCTATGGTAAGATCTCCTTCATTTTCTCTGTCTTCGTCATCGACAACTATAACCATCCCCCCGTTACGAATTGCCTCAATAGCTTCAGGAATAGAATCAAATTTCATTTTTAATCCTCAGATAAAAAGCCGGATAACTGGAGAGCTTCTTTTGTTAATATATTTGTTTTGGAGTCTTCAATGGAAGTTTTTCTTATATATAATAACCGGCTGACATATTTAGCTATAATATCCGTTTCAATATTTACTTTATCACCTTTGTATCTTTTTTTAAGATTGGTATTTTCCCATGTATGGGGAATAATAGTTATCCAAAGATATTGTTCATCCATGGAAGATACTGTCAAACTTATACCGTCAATAGCGATAGATCCTTTAGGGACTATATATGGTTTTATATTCTCAGATAGAGATAATTGTATCCACCCCTTCCTAATCTCTTTAATAATGCTAGTAGCATCTATATGGCCGGTCAGAAGATGGCCCCCTAATTCCTGGTTTAAATGAAGCGGATGTTCCAGATTTACAATATCTCCGGTTTTTAAATCATTTAGGTTTGTATTGTCTAGAGTTGTCTGACTGAGATAAAATGAGCCCCTTTCTTTCCCTGCTTTAGTTAATGTAAGACAAATCCCGTTTACGGCTATACTTTTGCCAATGGATAAAAGGTCTTCAGAAAAAGGTAGAGATAAAGTGAGAATTTTTCCATCATTATAAGGAATTAGTGAAATTACCTCACCAATCGCTTCTATTATGCCTGTAAACATGTCTTTTATATATTATAATATTTTTGAAAATTTTACAACCTGCACGACAATTAGATTGCCAAAATTAGAATTACTGACAACCCATTGGAGACCATACACATGAGGGAGGTTTTTCTACATAACCCTCAACCATAAGATCATTCCCGAGTCTTTCAATCCTGATATTACGGATTCTAGCGGCTTCCTCCAATTTAGCTATACCGTCACCCTGTATGGCACTCGGTGCAATCTTGCCTCCAATTATTATTGGTGCTATAAACATTATTACCTTATCGACAATCCCTTCTTGAAATGCAGATGCATTTATTCCGGGCCCACCTTCTATGAGAAGGGATGTAATTTGCAGCTTTCCTAATTCTTCAGCCATAGCCTGCATGTCTACACGGTTTCTTCCCTTGGGTTTTACAAATAATACCTTGGCTCCGGAAGATTCTATTTTTTTAATCCTGTCTATTGGGGCGTTAATAGTAGTTATTATTATATTTCCAGCGTCTGATTCCTGGGTAAATATCCGCATTCTTATGGGTATCCTTAAAAGACTATCAATAACAACCCTGATGGGATCTCTTCCTTTGCTGTTTTTCAGCCTTGTGGTCAATCTTGGATTGTCTCTTAAGATAGTTTCTATCCCCACCAGTGTCGCGTCCATTTGGTTACGTAATTGATGAACATATTCCCTTGATACATCACTGGTTATCCATTTTGATTCACCGGTTTTTGTCGCGACCTTTCCGTCCAGACTCATGGCGCTCTTAAGAGTGATAAATGGTGTGCCGGTAGTGATATACTTGAAAAAAAACTCATTCAATTTTGATGCGGTTTTTTCGAGTATACCCAGTTTAACCTCAATTCCTTTATTTTTAAGAATCTCGATGCTTTTGCCATTCACAATTGGATTTGGGTCCTTAACAGATATGACTGCCTTGGTAATTCCCGCTTTTATTATCTCATCCACACACGGTGGCGTCTGGCCATGATGACAGCAAGGTTCGAGGTTAATGTAAATAGTCGCACCCTTAGCTTCTGATCCTGCCTCTTCAAGGGCTTTCGTTTCCGCATGTTTATCTCCGTAACGGGCATGATAACCTTGACCCACAATATGATCTCCTTTTACTACCAGAGCGCCTACAAGAGGGTTCGGGCTTACCCGTCCCCTGCCTTTCTCCGCGAGTTTTAAGGCCATTTTTATATATTTTTGATCTTGATTATCCACCTATAATATCCTCTGTATCTTTAAAAAGGGCTTCAATAAAAAACTGGGGATCGAATTCCTGCAGATCTTCAATTCCTTCGCCAATACCAATGAATTTGACAGGTATATCCAGTTCGTTGGCTATGCTTATTATAATCCCCCCTTTTGCCGTACCGTCAAGTTTAGTAAGGGCTATACCTGTCAGGCCAATTTTTTGATGAAATTCTCTTGCCTGCTGTATGGCATTTTGCCCTGTTGTGGCATCAAGAACCAGAATCACTTCGTGTGGGGCTTCGGGTAATTCTCTGCTTATCACCCTTTGCATTTTTTCCAGCTCGGACATCAGGTTTTTTTTGGTATGAAGACGTCCCGCAGTGTCTACGATAACAAAATCAAGCCCTCTTGCCTTTGCAGCTCGTATACCATCATAGACAACCGCGGATGGATCAGCCCCGATCTGGTGTTTGATTATTTTTGCGCCTATTCTGTCGCTCCAGATCTGGAGCTGTTCAATAGCCGCAGCACGAAATGTATCGCTTGCCACCAGGAGGACCTGATGGCCTTTCTGCTGAAATTTATAAGCCAGCTTTGCAATAGTAGTGGTTTTTCCCACACCGTTAACCCCCAGAACCATCATTACAAAGGGATTGTGTGAATTTGTTCTAAGGGGGGCCTGAGCCTTCTGGAGGATTTCAAGTATAACGAGTTTTAAAATTTCAATCGCCGGGGTGTTTTTTTGTTTTTCATATCTCTCTTTAAGTCGCTCAATGGTTAAGGTGCTTGTTTGAACACCACAGTCTGCCAATATCAGACTCTCTTCAAGTTTTTCAATAAGTTCTGTGTCCAGATTCGAACGGTTTCTGAGCAAGCCTTCAACGCGCCTTATAAGGCCATTATGCGTTTTGTTCAAGCCCATACTCAGTTTTTTAAACCAGGAATTTTTGTTTTCAGTGATCTCAGGATCTTTTATAAACTTCGCTGTCATGGTTTATATATCCTTCAGATTTTACAAGAGACAAAGAATGCCTTTTTAATGTATATTTTGTAAATTTTTTAAAGATTCTTCAGCCCAGAAGCTCCCTGGTGATGCTTCAATAACGGATTTGAAAGCATTTTTAGCTGAAGATATATCTCCCAGTCCCAAATATGACTGGCCTAAAAAATATTCAATTTCTGCCCTAAGCAAAAGGTTTTCTGAAGAGGAATCTTTATCAAGATCTTTTGCCTCTTTAAGACTCTTAATGGCACCTTGGAAATCTCCTAACCGAGAAAGAGCTTTTCCCAACTGTAAACGGGGTTCTATATAAGTAGGATTTTGTATCAATGACTTTTTAAGGAATTCAGCGGCTTCTTGAGGTTTTCCTAAATTTAAATAAGCGCAACCCATATTATAATATGCAAAACCCGGGGTGGAGTAACCGGGATTGTCCAGCGCCACCTTGCAATATTGGATCACATCATCCCATCTGCCTAATTTGCAAAGCACAGCGGCCATATTATTATAATATTCGGGTTCGCTGGGATTTATCTCAATGGCCTTTTGGTAAGAACGAAGCGCGAGTGCGAATTTACCCTGAAAATAATAGGTCAATCCTAATCCAAAATAGGCACGATCATTATTGGGTGCAATTGTTTTAATCTTTTCAAATTCTTCCTGGGCCAGGGCAAAATCTCCACTTTCCAGGTAATGTGATCCGAATTTATAGTGCTGATCAATTTCTCTAAGCAGCTTTTCCCTTGATGCGCAACCTGATATAATCGTTAATAAGATTATCAGGATATATAAGAAATTAATACGATACCATTTTATCATGTCTTTAAACATTGATGTAAACATAACTTCTTCACTTATTCCCCAGCGAAGCTCCGCCTCAAACAGACAAGATTAAAGACTGCTTTTCCGGCGGAGCTTCGTGATGCTAGATGCTGGATACTGGATAAATACCAATAAAAATATTCCTTAATTTGCTAGAATCCAGAAACTAGGAACCAGCATCGTTTCCATTTCGCACTAAAGTAATCGGTAAAAACTCGAGTCATTTGTTAAGTTTTTGGTCCATAAAGGACAACAAGAGCTGAAATTTATTTCTCTTCCAATGCTATTTTAGTCATTTTTTCTAAAATTGTCTGTAGTTGTGATATTTGATTTCCATAATCGGCCCAATTCCCGGCTTTTTGGGATTGAATAGCCTTCTGGTATAGGTCGTTTGCCCGCATGATGAGGTCTGAGAGAGATTCAGCATCTGACAAAGGCAAAGAAACGAAGGAGCCGGCTTTTTCTGAAACGGGACTTTCCGTAACTATGGCTTGCTCAAATTCTCCCTCTTTTAGAAAGACGGCCTTTAGTGCCTCATCCAGGGTCTCTCTCATTTCTATAGTATCACCAAAGGCTACAATAACCCTTTTTAACTCCGGGAGCTCATCCTGACTCGCCATAAGATAAACAGGCTCCACATAAATGAGGGACTTTTCAATTGGAATGACCAGCAGTTCCCCCCTGAACACTTCGGACCCCCTTTGACTCCACAAGGTAAGCTCACTGGATATTTCCGTTTGCTGATCAATTCTGGCCTCTATCTGTCTTGGTCCGTAAATCAATTTATCCTTAAGAAATTTATATATTAAGAGTTTTCCATATTCGTCACCGTCACACCTGGCACACATCCAAGCAATCATATTGTTTTTTTTGTCTCCAAAGGGCGTGAATGGAAGCATGACAAGAAATTCCTCACCAATATTTTCTTCCAATTTGAGGGTGACATAATATGGCTCCATCGGACGATTGTATTGAGAAGTTTCTCCCTGTCCTTCCACTTTTAGTGGAGGCTCCCAAAGGTCCTCTTTGTTATAAAAGACCTGGGGATCCTGCATATGGTAAGTTGCATACATAAAGGTCTGAATTTTGAATAAGTCTCTGGGATACCGGATATGTGAACGCAAATAGGTTGGCATTTCATCAATGTCTTTAAACAAATCAGAAAAGATGCCGCGATATGTCTTGATGATCGGGTCCTGAGGATCACTTACATAGAAATCCATTCTGCCGCTATATGTGTCAATAATGATTTTTACAGAGTTACGGATATAATTGATCCTTCTTCCCATAAGTCTTGCTTGTGCTCTGAGCGCGCCAAATGGAGATGAAGGATTCTGCGGACGTTCAAGATCAGGAGAGAAAAGATGAGGTTCTGAATAAGGATACTTATCAGTTACAGTATAGGCATCCTGTATCCAGAAAAGACGTCCGTCGGCAAGGACCAAATAAGGGTCACTGTCATATGTTAGAAAGGGAGCCAAAGTACGAACCCTGCTTTGTATATGACGGTAGAACATAATACGGCTTTCAGGTTTAGTGTACCCGGTCAGTAAGATTTTAGGATCCGAGAATCGAAAGGAAAACAAAATCTTTGCCCATAGAGACCCTATTGGGACCCCTCCTTCACCTGAATAATTAGTATATACGTTTTTATCCCCTTTAGGGTAATCAAATTCTCCGCTTTTATTATTAACAATGACATAATTAAAGGTATTCTCGCCATAATATATTTCAGGCCTTTTTATTTCCAGGCCATCATAAGATACAGGGGGTATATCCCTGATCATAAGCAAAGGGAGCCCCTTTTCCGTTATATGATTTACAGGGCTAAGGCAGAGACCATAACCATGTGTATATTTAAGTTTCTGGTTCTCAAATGTCTTGGCCTCGCCCGGAAGAAGCTCCTGAACCATCTCTCTGGCTGAGATCATGACTTGTGTATAGTTGTCATCTAAACTGTACCTGTCTTCATCAATATTTGTAAATTTATAATACTGTCTCAGTTCCTGCATCTGTGCGTAAGTCTGTTTAAGTGGCTTTTTGTCCCACAGCTTTATATTGTTAATAGTAGGCATATTCGCAATGATATCCTGAAAGGTAAGATCTTCAGATGCGACAAAGTCCAATTCCACTGCCTTGTCTAGATTATATCCCTGAAGCGTATACTCGATATTGTATTTAATATAAGGGGTCTCTTTTGTCAATTCGTTTGGTTCTACAATAAATTTCTGGATAATGAAAGGATAGAAACCACTTATCAGGACAGTGACAACCAGCATTACTGCTATGCCGATTACAGGCAGTTTCCATCCCCTTGAGGATATATTTATCCAAAACAGGATAGCACAAGCAGCGGCTATTACCAGTATTGCCCAGTATGCCACCATTTGTGCGTTCATATCTGTGTAGCTGGCACCAAAGGCCACACCTCTTGGTGAGTATAGAAGGCCAAACATTTTTAATCTCTTGTCCCAGGCTATCAATATAAGGATTATGGCACAAAGGGTTGAAAGATGCGCCTTGGCACGTCTCTCAAAACGAAAATCCCCTAATTTCAGATGTATTGCACGGTCTTTGAGGTAAACAAAGCCACAAGCCAGCAATGTTATGACAGTAGAATAAAAAAACCACTTTTGTAACAGCTTAAGGATTGGAAATGAAAAGACGAAGAAACCTATATCTTTTTTAAAGATTGGATCTAATTGGCCAAAAGGAACCCGATGAATGAATTTAAGTATAGGGTCCCAATAATTGAAGGCCGGCCAGGCTCCCATAATTATTGCCAGGAAAAAACAAATCAGAAAAATAAATCGATTAATCTGTTTGGGCTCAAACTCCATTACATGTACCACATCTTGTTTGCGGATAGGAATCTTCCAGTTAAGCTTGTTTGGTTTAATGAATCTGGCGATAGCAATGTTTATAAAGAAGATGACCAGAAAGGCGATAGCAAAGATAACCCATATAAGGATTTTTGCTGTAAGCATGGTCCAGAATACAGAGCTGTACTGAATAGCTTTAAACCATAAAAAGTCGGTATATACAGTGAAAAACTGTCCGGAAAAAACAAAAATAAGCACCAGCAATGTTATAACTATGAAAAGTTTGTTTCGATTCATCAATTTTTTTCTCCTTCCGGTCAAAGTTTTAAAATTCGATAAAAACAATCTATTTCTGATCAAACAGTTTCTTAGTTATTTCTTTATTATATAGAGAAGGGAGATTAATGAAAAGGGAAAATTTATGATATTTTATTTATTGTCGAATGTCAAGATCTGGCCCAAACCTCCAAGGCCCTGTCAATATCAAATTATTTTGGATTGATTTCAATAAATTGAATAGAGAAAAAATGAGGAAAACGATGATTATGGTAATTAATTTGTTTATTATTTCGATTTGGCAAAAATCTAAATGAAGTTGTAATTTGTACGGATTTCGTATTTTTCTAGTCTAAAGAAAAGCCGATTATTATTAAACACCCAGAGAGCTACAAATAATATTGGTATCACTGTTTTTTGATCTTTCGTGCATTTCCGCTCCCTTATGGAGGAGCTCTCCGATCATTCTGGCATCAGTTGGATAAGAAGCGATTCCGATACTTAATGCCTTTTCGTTTTTGGGATTTTTATTGTCAGCCTCTGAATAAGCCAAAAGAATTTGTTCCTTTAAGCGCTCAGAGAGACAATTGGCTCCATCAATATTTGTTTCTGGCAGGATAAGAGCCAAGATACCATTTTTAATATGAGAAAGGATATCCGTATCTCTCATATTGGCCTTTATGAAATTTCCGAAACGGCGTAGTTTTTCGGATACATTCTCGATGCCATTTTTTTTGAGCTCTTCGGTTAGTGAATCAACGCTTATGAGAACTATTGACAGGAATTGGGTATATCTTTTTGCCCTCTTCATTTCCTCGTCAAGCCTTATGTTAAGGTAACGATTATTATAAAGCTGCGTGGTGTCGTCAATGAAGATGCTGTCTTTGAGGTCTTTGTTTAAACGGGTGGCAGATTTGTAATCCTCCATCAAGTTGCGCAGCTTTTTCTTTAATTTAGAGTTTTCTTCTTGAAGTTGATCACGTTGGTCCATGTTCATTTCCCTTTATCCCCCCTATGCTAAACCAATTAACCAAACAATTATTTTTTATAATACAACATAAAAAGTCTTATATATATAATAAACTTTTTAAGTTAGTTATTCACTAAAACTGCAATATCTATGCCAATTGATGTCTAACTATAAAAGGTATATGAAATTTCTTACAACCCCTTGTTTATAAGAAAATATCTGTCAATGAGATTTAAGTGAACACCATTTTGAGGTCCCCAGGAGCCCAAAATCTTAGAGTTTAAGAAAATGTTCTTATGTACGAAGATTCATATATATGCATCCGGTTTCATAAAACTGGAATAAAAATATAACTCTTGAGTCATAAAAGATAAAAGAAACCAAAAATTAATATAATTAATATAATATTAGGGTCTTATGTCGTACTCTTTTATTTTACTCAACAAAGAGCGATAGCTAACTTGAAGAAGGTTTGCCGCTTGTATTCTATTCCAGTTCGTTTTATTAAGAGCTCTTTTGATGTAAGACTTTTCAGCCTTTTCCACAGCCTGCTTGCTGATTTCTTTTAATGGCACAAATTTGTCGTTGGATTTATATACCACCTTTCCGGCAACTACGTCATGCGGAATAACACTGTTGACTATCTCTTCATTTCCAAGAACGATGATTTTCTTTATAAGGTTTTCCAGTTCTCTGACATTTCCCGGCCATTCATATTTCATGAACAGGGCCATAGTGTTTGCCGAGAGAGACTTATATTCCTTGCTATAGAGATTTGTGTATTTTTCCATGAAATATTCGACAATGAGGGGGATATCTTCTTTATGCTCTCTCAAAGGAGGAAGAAAAACAGCAACTTCGTTCAATCTATAAAAAAGATCCTCTCTGAAGCTTCCATTTTTTATCCCCTCTTCAAGGTCCCTGTTTGTTGCGGCAATAATTCTGACATCAACCTTTACAGGATTTTTTCCGCCTAGACGATTGAACTCTTTTTCTTCCAGCACCTGGAGCAATTTAGCCTGAAGGGGTGTAGGCATTTCCGCTATCTCATCCAGAAAGATAGTGCCCTCATGGGCAAATTCGAATCGGCCGGGTTTTGGCCTCTGCGCACCGGTGAACGCGCCCCTTTCATAACCAAAAAGCTCTGATTCAAGGAGATTTTCCGGAAGAGTCGCACAGTTTACTTTCACGAAAGGTTTGTCTCTCCGATTAGACATACTATGTATGGCTCGTGTAACAAGTTCTTTGCCTGTACCGCTCTCCCCTCGAACCAATACCGTTAATTCGGTATCAGCGACCTGTTCGATCATTTTCTTTACATTTACGATCAGATTACTGTCACCAATAAAATCTTCATATTCTGATTTCGATTTGAGTTTTTTCTTTAAACTCTCAAATTGGGATTCGAGCTCACGGCGTTCTAAAACCTTATTGATTGTTATAAGAAGTTCATCTTTATCAAAGGGTTTGGTCACAAAATCCGTAGCGCCGTATTGCATGGCCTGAACAACCATTTTGGTTTCACCATGTGCGGAAAGCATAATAACTGCTGTGTTCTTTGAATGTTCTTTGATCTTTTCGAGCACCTCCAGGCCATTCATATCAGGCATCTTAATATCCAAAAGAACCAGTTCGGGTTTTTCTGTCTTGGCTATCTTTAAGCCTGATTTCCCTCCATCCGCAGAGAGGATGAGATAACCTTCTTCCTGGAGGGCTTCGGTTAAGATCCATATGATTTCCGGATCATCATCAACGATTAATACTTTAATTCGTTTTCCCTTCATAGCAGATCTGTCTCCTGTAAGCCTTTCTTATATAAGGTTTTCATAATCTACCAAACCCATTATTCCCTGTCAAGGTTTTTATTCAGCATTCTTTGTCAATAGGAAGATGTAAGGAAAAAGTCGATCCCTTCCCAGGTTCACTTTTCAATTCAATAAAACCGTCATGTGCTTTTATGACTCGATTTACTACAGCTAAACCCAAACCAGTTCCAGATTCTTTGGTTGAAAAAAAATGATCAAAGATCTTTTTTCTGATATTCAGATCTATTCCGGTCCCGGTATCTGAAAAATCAATCTGAACATATTCCCTGGACTTTTCATTTTCTTTCTTTTGTATTAACCGGGTTGAAATTTTGAGCTTTCCACCTTTTTCCATGGAGTCTATTGCATTCATAATCAGATTTAAAAACGCCTCTTTTATCCTTTCCTCATTAACCTGGACTGGGGGGAGTACTCCTATTTCCTGAACCAGGTTAATCCGTTGACGCAGGAGATCATTCTGTGTCAATTCCAGCACCTTCTGTATAGTTTGATTAATATCTACGGTCTTGAGCGGAAAACGCTCCGGGTTGGAGAAGGAGAGAAGTTCCTTTACCAGCTCATTTAATCTGAAAATACTATTATTTACAACCTCCAGCGATTTCTCGCGAAATGCATCATCATACCATTTATTTTCAAGATTCTGTATTGCCCCTTTTATAGTTGTTATGGGGTGTCTAAGATCATGAGCAATCTCGGAAATCATTTCTCCCATGGTGATTAATTGAGTTGATTTTGTTAGTCGCAAAGACTTTTCATATAAGGAAAGGGCCTGAGAGGCAATGATAGTCAAAAGTTGCCTCTGCTCGCTGGAAAAAATATTTTTCTGATGGCTTGCTACAATGAATAAACCATACAAATCGTCTTTTATAATAATCGGGACGGCAAGGAAAGAATCCAAAAGAAGTTTATAAAATCCTTTGGCCTGGAGAAATTTTTCAAGACATTCCGTGTAATGAAGGATTAAATCCTCTTCGTTTAATTGATCAGAAGGAGCTAGCTCGATCTTGACATTTGTGAAGCCAAGATGCTTTATAATATCTTTACTGATGCCCTGGGCAAATCTAAGACGAAACTCTTTTGTTTCCTGATCAAATGACAAACATATAAAGTAATCCAGATGAATCAGTTGCTGGATGGATTGAAATAGACCTTTTAATGCCTCTTCCAGAGTAGGCTGGGATGCTATTGTCTTCGAGATTTCATATAATGCCGAAAGTTCTTTTACTCTCCACTCAAGTTCTTTATTTTTCTTTTGTATCTCGGAAAAAAGCTGTTTATTTTTTATTCCGAGGCTTCGCCTGTCAAGACTTTTTCTTACGACAATCTTGATCTCTTCCAGAGAGCAGCTTTTTTCCAAAAAGTCATAGGCGCCTTTTCGAGTGGCTTCGATGGTCATTTCTTTGGAGACCTGATCGGCCATTACAATTACGAGGGTTTCCGGATACATCCCCTTGATATGAACAAGAAACTCGAGAGAGTCATCAACATCCGGAAGATTATAGCTCAACAGAATAAGAGAGTAATTTGTAAAATGAATCTTTTCTTTCGCATCATTACCATTAAGGACAATAGATACCATATATCCTTCTTTAACCAGGCATTCCTTGATACTCCGCCCTAAGGCTTCAGAAGGCTCGACGATCAAAATATTTTCTTTGTTTGATCTCATACTCCCCGGTTTTTCTAATGACTAATTGGTTTGACTTTATATATATTTACAAAATAGGCTAATTTATATAACGGCCAGATAGGAAAAAAACTTCATATATTACTTGAAATGCATAACGGTTATAAGACACAGGTTTTATATGCAAAAAAATACTCAGACATTTTTTTGCATCTTTGGTATCTTAGAATCCACTTATAATATTCAAAAAGACAGAATCAGGCTGTTGTTAGATTGGAAAAATAGAAAGAGTTTATTAATTAATGATAATGAAAAGTCTTTAAAAATATTGCTTAAAGAGTGCTTAAAATGGAGAGTATCTTGTCCTGGGAATTCATGAAATATTCAATTTCCGATTGTTTACCATTCATCAAAATAGAAAATATAAGAGGCTCTCCGCTTTTAGTCCAGATATATCCTGATAATGCTGAAACACCATTGATGTGTCCGGTTTTCGCTCTGACTATTCCATGTAGGTCCCCTTCCAGAGGCCGGTCTTTTAAAGTGCCGTCAACACCGGTAATGGCAAGAGAAGAAACGTATTCCGGACCAAATTGCTCATTGTTTGCCATAAAAAACAGAAGATCACAGATGAGCCGGGCAGGGATCCTGTTAAGTGGGGAAAGGCCTGATCCGTCAGATAGTTTGAGACCATCGGTATTAATGCCTTTCTCTTTTAGCGTTTCTATTAAAACCTTCAGACCTTTTTCATGAGTCCCGGGCGAACCTTCCTTCTCGGCCCCAAAGGTCTTGAGTATTTGTTCTGCAATAAAGTTGTTGCTAATTTTGTTGAGATCCGCGATAACACTGCTTAGAGGCTTTGATTCATGAATATAAAAAGGAATAGCATCCTGTGGTGTTACACCTTTCCTCAATTCACCATCAAACTCGATTCCTTCTTGTTTTAAAAAATTTCTAAATGCTGTTATTGTATATATAGCCGGATCTTTGACAGCCCTGTAGATTTTTACTCCTGGTGAATCGACGGGTATCCGGCCTTTCAACAAAAATGAATTTCCTCCGCCTTCTGAAAAAACCCTTCCCACATTTATATATTTTTTTCTGTTTTTTTTAATCGTAATAGCTTCGTTTTCCAAACTAATACAGGAAATATCTGGATCTATTTTACTTATGGCCTTCTTTCCCGGCGAAGGGCCCGGGGATATATAAATTGTTGCAGTGTTAAAGTTGAATGAAAGGGCCCCTATTTCGGCATTATACCAAAAAGGGGGCCTGTCTTTTTTCCATCCTTCCGGGCTTCTTATTTGATCAAAAAAGGTTTCATCAGCAATTAAATCACCTGTGATCTTTTTTAAACCCCTGAGAGCCAATTCATGGGTTAACATCCACATTTCTTCATTAACCAAAAAAGGATCTCCAAATCCTTTTAAATAGAGATCACCATTAATAATCCCATCAACTGGTGATGTTGTAGTGTAGACCCCTGTTTTGAAGCGATAGTCAGAGCCAAGGCGTATAAGTGATACCGCGCTTGTCAGAAGTTTGGTGTTGGAGGCAGGTATGAGCGGATCATCCGGATGATATGACCAAAGCACCTTGTTTGTTTTTGAATGCACAATCGAGCACCCTATTTTTGCCCCTTTTCTGGAAGTTCTTTTAATTATCTCGTTTATTTCATCGAAGCATTTAGATTGGTTTTTTTCCGCTTTACATAAAGATATATTAAAAAAAATAAGGGAAGAAAAAATAATTAAGCCCAGGATAAGTGAACTCTTAAATGCTGAATGTGTTCGTGAAGGTCTTTTTAAAGAACCCGGGCAAAAGGATTTGATTTTTTCCAAAAAAGACTTATGTAAAAGATGAAAATAATAAAAATTGGATAACAGTTTCTTATCCCCCCTTAAGAATTATTTCTATTCCTATCTATCGTTCACGGCCTTTCAATAGAACCAGGATTTTAAGAATAACGCCAATTTAAAAGAATTGCAACATATTTTATGTTGACAAGATTTTAATTCATGTTATAATTACAATTAAGAAGAAAGATTTTAATTCCTAATTCATTTTCCCCCCTTAAATAGATCATCGGATTACTGTCTTATAATACAAGACTTTATATTCCAACTTTTAAAGGGATTAATCAGGTTTTTAACTTTAAATCCTATATATCATTATGGTTATTGACATATTAATTATGTTAATATAAACTCAACTTGTTGAATAAAATATACATAAGATGAAACATTCTTAAAACTTAAGCACGAAAAGGAGGATGAAAAATATTTTATAATTCGAGATATTTTGTCAACTGATGTTCATAACCAATTAATTTTTTTGTACCAAATGTCTTTTTCTGATGAATTATCAGATAAAATTTTTTGAAAAATTTCAGGAATTAAGGTTTTATTTAATACTTTCTCTTCGGAAGATTTTTTAATGTTCTTTAATTATGGGGGGGGTTATGAGAAGAGAAAAGATCATATTAATCGATGACAATGAGTCTATCCTGGATGCATATAAGAACATATTGATAAATCTGGGATACGAAGTTGATACAGCCAGAAGCGGGGAAATAGGACTTGATCTGGTAAGGCAAAAAGGGTACCAGATTATAATTACTGATATTAAATTTTCTCCATACCAGATGGATGGGTTTAAGGTCCTCGAAGAAGTTAAAAAAATAAACAGTGAGTGCGAAGTAATCGTAATCACTGGTTATTTAGACTTAGATCTGGCAATTAAGGCCATGCATCTCGATGCCTCTGATTTTATTCCCAAGCCATGCAGGGAGCAGGATCTTTTATTGGCCATAAAACGCGCTTCCGAAAAGCTGCAAATGAGACGATTAGTAAAAGAATACACTGAGAGTCTTCAAATGACAATAAACAGGAAAGAGCAGGAAATGGCCACTATTCAGGAGAAGTTGATTCACACCGAAAAACTCTCCGCTATGGGAGAGCTTGCAGCAAGCATTTGTCATGAATTGTGTCAGCCTTTGTGCGGAATAATGGGTTTTACTTATATGGCGGCGGAAGATATCCCTGAAAATACCAAAGCCAAGTGGTATGTAAAGAAGATAGAGGAGCAGATTACCCGGATGGAGCAAATTGTAAAAAACCTTCGTGTCTTTTCCAGGAAGTCAAACGGCGGTTTTGTTCCTCTCAGCATAAATGAAGTAGTTCAATCAGCGGTATGTCTTTTTGATCATCAATTTAAGAGTCAAGGTATAAAATTGATAGAGGACCTGGGAAAAGATATTCCCGCTGTGCTGGGAAATAAGGTCAAATTGCAGCAGGTGGTTGTAAATCTGCTTTCCAATGCTCGGGATGCGCTATATGATGTAGACGACAAAAGGCCCAAAAAGGTCACTATAAAAACGGCCTATGATGACATTGAAGATGCAGTTGAGATCTCTGTCGCAGATAATGGTATTGGGATAGAAGAAGAGATCAGGGAGAAGATATTTCAATCCTTTTTTACCACCAAAAAAGACGATCGTGGAACGGGCCTTGGCCTTTCCGTCTCTAAGAGCATTGTTTCCGATCATGAAGGAGAGATAGAGGTGGTAAGTCAAAAGGGATGCGGAAGTATTTTTAAGGTAAGTCTTCCTATAGAAAATAACAAGGTAATGGGACATAAGAATGTGGAAGATGCCCATCCCTGGTATGCTGAAGAGAAAACCGGACAAATGGAGGTTGGTATATCAGAATAAAAATACCTAAAGTATTTAGAATTGCCCAAAGTGCTTAAAGTTTCGAGTGACAGTGCCTAAGTTCTGAAAAAATGCCTTAAAGCGCTGATATGCCTTTAAACTCCTTAATATCCCTAAAGAATTGCCTAAAGCTTCAATTGCCCTGACGATAGGCCCTGCCTTGTGTTTTTTAAACCATACAGAAAATTCCACATTAATTAATGAATATTTCTGATATGACTAAATTAAACCGATTATGTTTGCTCTGATATTTTTTAACCACTGATTTTTAAATTGGTTTAAATTGGTTTTTTATTTTGGTCAGTGTGGAGATGGGCTTATGCCTCGAGGTTAGGGATTGCCTCGGATACAGGCTGTAAGGCTCGCTTCTGACAAACCGCAAATTCGCCCTTCGGGCTCAAATATGCGGTTTGCTTAACCGAAGCTTCACCAATAGCCTGTAATACTCGTCCACAGGCACCTCAAGACATAAGCCCATCTCCCTGAAAGCTGGATAAATCAATAAAAATTTTTTTAATTCTTATCCACTGTCATTTTTAAAATTGAAAATGAATAAAAAACTTAATTCAATAGGAGCAAATTCTATCAGTTTGAATTGAGTAATTGTTCAGTGCGAATTGAATAATTGTGAAAATGCTTCACATAATGGACTAAATCCATCAACTTCTGGTCTTTAGCTTTTGAAATTTTTTATACCTTATGATATGTTAAATTTAATTTTAAACTCTGATTATATCAGGATTTAAGAAATTTTTAAGAGTCGGGATTTTGTTTTTGAAGATTCCTTATAACAGGGAAATTTTAAACTTAACCTATAAATTTTAAGTTAACATAAATGATCGTTATTATCAGGTAAAAACGGCCTGATAATCATATGGTTACGCCGCTCCGCGGCGTAACAGGGAGCTAACGCTAACGCGTTCAGCATTGGGCCACGCCGCTGCGCGTCGTAACCCAACGCTGAACGCGACGTACTCCCCTGATAACCAGTGCAAGGCACCGTTATCAGGGTGCGCCGCGCGTTAGCTCCCCATTAAGAACCCGAGGTATATATGAAAAATAGTCTAAAAGATTTTTCTGAATCGGCAAAAGGATTTACAAAAAGCCCATTGGGAATAATCGCTCTTTTTATTGTTCTAGTTTACGGTTTTGCTTCGTTGGTAGTTAGTTTTGGACAAAATCTTACAGG
Source organism: bacterium (assembly GCA_049472335.1). Lineage (GTDB taxonomy): Bacteria > SZUA-182 > SZUA-182 > DTGQ01 > JAFGSM01 > JBLIRM01. The sequence goes on from JBLIRO010000020.1 coordinate 33,103, forward strand.
ACATATAACACCTTTAATATATTTCTCGGTAATTTTTCCAGTTATAGTCTTTTTTGGATTTTTATGGCTTGTTTGTAAACATCATAAAAAGTTGTACGGTTTTTCTGATTTCCAAGATGAGGAAAATTTTTTAAAGATGCAAATGTCCACGGTTGCATCTCTCGCCGCTGAATCAGCAAAAAATCCTGAAAAAGCGCTTGATGATAAGCAAATAGAGCATCAGATAAACTCTATCATTGAAATGGTTGCGAAAGCTCCAAGAAAAGAAAGAAAAAAAGAAGGGCCTGCTAAGATTTTATGGTGGATGATCGGCCTGGCCTGCTAATAACATTTATGAAAGGCAAGCGTTTGAGGCTATTGGCATCAGTTTTGATTTGGCTTTGTCAACGGATGAAGCAATGGATATGTTAGCACAAGAAAAATACTCTGCAATAATATCAGATATGGGTCGGAAAGAAGGGCCAAAAGAAGGATACGTCTTATTAGAAAAGCTAAGGGAGCATGATAAAATTACACCCTTTTTTATTTATGCTGGATCAAACAAGCCAGAATATAAGAAAATGGCAAAAGAGAAAGGTGCTCAAGGCTGTACCAATAATCCACAGGAATTGTATAAGATAGTCACTTCCTATATTGGTCACGGTTCTTAACAAAAAAAGGATTAGTTCAGAGCATTCACTAGACGCCAATTCCGCTGCGTTGCATTGGCGCAAGTGATGCCGGTGTTCGGGCTTTAAAAATATGATCACCACAAATATTCTTCAACGTGTTTTTCGAATCTATCATAACGGCAAAACAGCCTCTTCCTACACTATTGAAAAAGGGGAGAGACAATTTTTAGTCTCAGCGGCACACGTTTTTAAAGGAAGCATTGAGATAAACGAGATAGAAATTTATCACGATGATACATGGAAGAAATTACCAGTTGAGGTAGCTTACAACTCCCACACAGCAGGAGATACAATAGTATTCAAATTGCCTCATGATATTTCACCGCGATACCCGATTACTTCATATGGTCCAGGTGGAGTACTTATGGGGTCTTGGGCATATTTCTTGGGTTTCCCTCTTGGCCTTATGACACCTTCAGGTGATATAAATAACAAGTTTCCTTTTCCTTTAGTTAAGGCCGCGCTTATTTCGAGTATAGACGGCTCCTTGCATGGCATATCAACAATATTACTTGATGGCCATAACAATAAGGGTTTTTCAGGTGCACCATTAGCATGGTATCCCCCAAATCAAACAAAGAAAGTCCATATTATTGGGACAATAAGCGGATACCTTCAAGAAAACCCAAAAGCCAGCGTAACACAGGAAGATGTTGATCTGTTTGAAGTAAATGCCGGAATAATAAAAGCTTATTGGATTAAAGATCTATTTGACTATATAGACTAGCCCGAACCAGACGGTTCACTTGACGCCAAGAAAGTCTGCGGCCTTGACTGGCCAGTTTTTTGGCGGCGCAAGTGACCTTGGCCGATCGGACAGAAAAGGAAAGGAGATTACATGAAAGCAGAATTTACAGCAATTATAGAACCCGCACCCGAGGGTGGCTACTGGGCTATCTGCCCGGAGGTTCCTGGTGCCAACGGGCAAGGGGAGACGATCGAGGAGGCCAAGAATAGTTTACGTCAGGCCATTGAATTAATTCTGGAAGATCGCAAGGCAGACATTCTCCGTGGACTGCCCGAAGACGCTATCCAGGATAAGGTTTTGATTGGATGAAACGAAGAGATTTAGAACGCAAATTACGGATAGCAGGTTGTTACTTAAAGCGAGAAGGAAGTGCCCATATGCTTTGGATCAATCCGAAGACCGGGGTTATAGAAGCGGTCCCAAGGCATACCGAAATCAAAGAACCATTGGCAAAGAAAATCCTAAAGAATATGAATGCAGAATGAATGTCCGAACAAGTCAATAACCTGATTTCACTTAGCTGGCCGTGATTCGTGAAAACCATTGTAATATGTGCGTATCTTTTAGACAGATTAAAGCGCTGCTCTTGCCTCGCTCTACTTTAATCTGCGGCTGATTGTCAACGTTTGACTGGCCCGCTGTCGCGGGGGAAACGAAATGGCACAGGCAGTATATAAAAAAATAACAAAAAGACATTATAAAAACTAATGCAGCCCATGCTCCAACAGATCTTTCCTTCTGGGTATGAAGCATTTGAGCACACCCATCCCCTCATATGTTATGACAATATACTATGTAGGGATGAGAGCAGAGCCTAAGAAATGAATAAACATGGATTTATTAATCTGTTGTGCATCTTTACAAATCTGATACCCTATTTCTTTGTATTAAAATTGTCTTTTATTTACTAATTTGTTATCATATTAACAAATAGATAGATGGAGATATATGATGTCCAATATAATGACAAAAGAGCAAGCTCACAAACTTGTTGAAAAGATGCCGGAAGGTGCTACATGGGACGATTTTATTCATGAGATTTATGTGCGTGAAACTATTGAGAAAAAATTGGAGGATAGTAAAGCCGGCAGGACTAAGGATGTTAGTGAAATTCGTGCAAAATATAAACTACCCAAATGAAGGTACATTGGAAAGACAATGCAGAACATCATCTTGATGCTATTCATGATTATTAAGCCCAAAACTCTCCAGAATATGCGAAAATAGTTATAGATAGATTAACAAATCGATCCAAACAAATCAGTGCCTTCCCTCTTTCAGAAAATATTGTTCCAGAATTTGATATTGGGCAAATCCTCGAAGTAATAGAAGAGCATTATAGCATTATTTATTATATCAAACCTGATCGAATATATGATCTTGCAGTAATTCATAGTGCCATGAATATCTTAATGGAAGAAATTTCAGATTAGAGGCCTAACCGGGAATTTGTCTCATCAAGAGACATGATTAAGTCAGAATGGAAAAAATATGAACGGAGGTAAAATACTATAGAAAGATTTGTGAAAGAAATCGATGCATAGTCTCCGATTCGCAAAGAATACAAATAAAATTATGAAAATTGTACAAGCAGTAATTGATGATGCAGAAGAAATCCTAAAGTTACAAAAATTGGCTTATCAGATAGAAGCTGAGCGTTACAACGATTATAATATCCTTCCCCTTACTCAAACAATCACCGAAATAAAAGAACAATTTAAGACCCATATATTCCTGAAAGCCGTTTCCGGGGATAAAATTATTGGTACTGTCCGGGCGGAAGAAAAAAATGAAACCTGTTATGTGGCCAGGTTGGCCGTTCTTCCGGATTTACAGAATCAAGGTATTGGTACCGCCCTAATGAAAGAGATTGAAAAGTATTTTACTTCAAAACGTTTTGAACTTTTTGTCGGGTCGAAAAGTGATAAAAATATCCATCTTTATCAAAAGCTTGGATATAATATTTTTAAAACCGGTCCTTATGAATGTGGCCACATAGAAATTCTATATATGGAAAAAAAGAGATAACCATGGGTGTGCTTCAGCAACTGGGTATCCTTTCTTCATCCAAATCATAAGCGAGCAAATCGTCTGCCATGCCCGGACCTGGGATGTCTTTGTACCGGCCGGGACGTTTTCAGGTGATTATTATATTCCTAGCCTGCCCTGTAAATGATACCTCCTCCCAAACAGATTTCTTCTTCATAAAAAACCACTGATTGTCCCGGAGTTATGGCCCTTACGGGATTGCTGAAAAGAACCTTTACAACCTGGGGATCACCGGTTTCTTCCAGGGTTGCCTCCTTAGCGGGCTGAGTTGATCGAATCTTGGCCATGACCTTCCTGGGCCACTCAGGTATAATCCTGTTGATATTGTTTGCAAAAAGCATGGATTGCCATAGATCCTCATCAGTTCCCACAATGACCGAATTCTTTTTTGGATCAAGAGACAAAACATAATTCGGGCCTTGTTTAACTAACTGGAGGCCTTTTCTCTGGCCTATTGTATAATTTACCAGGCCGGAATGGGACCCAAGCCTGTTTCCCGATTTGTCATATATCGGACCGGGGCTGAAGGCATCGGGGGCAACTTCCTTAAGGAATATCCTGTAGTCCTTGGTGGAGAGGAAACAGATCTCCTGGCTTTCCTGGATCTTATTATGGGTAAATCCTGTCTTTTTTATTTGATCTTCAACCTCCCTTTTTGTCCAGTGATCCAGAGGTAAATGAAGATGGCTGAGCTGTTTCTGGGTAAGACGATACAGGAAGTAAGACTGATCCTTTTGTAAATCTTTCCCTCGCAACAGCAAAAATTTTTCGGTTTCAGGATCTCTTTTAATTTGTGCATAATGCCCTGTGGCAAGATAAGAGAAACCGTTTTTTAATGCCCAATCGAGAAGAATGCCGCATTTTATTATGGCATTACAAAACACACAGGGATTGGGTGTTTGTCCGGACAGGTAATCCTTAATAAAGGGTTTAATGATAAGATTATTGAATTGTTGCCTTAAATCCATTATCTCTAATGGAATACCCAGAAAATCGGCCGTGGATTTTACATTGGCTAAATTTTTATCATTGTCGATAATATTAAGATATGCACCTGTAAGTTCATATCCTTCTTGCTTAAGAAGCCATCCCGCGAAGGTGCTGTCTATACCTCCGCTCAGGGCAAGACAGATTTTGCTTTTCGGAGGCGGTGTATTCTTATACATTTAAATACATAATTAATTGTACAATATATTAAATAAAATAATTATTTATAAAATTTAAATTCCTTGACACCTTTATACCTGTTATGTTATAAAATAATCTAACATTCTGATGAGAAGGCAGGGACAGAAACAAAGGACTTTTTAATTCATCGATCTTATAAAGGAGCTGTCCATGATCGCCCAAGTCAACCAGTCAATTGACAAATGGGCATTTTTTATCTATCTTTTTACCCTTATTGGGCTTTTTTTCCACTTTCTTGGGAACATATTTACAGGCCGATTCAGAGAAAGATTTATTCTCGGCCATCATAAGAAAGTGACTGAAGAGGAATATCCTCATCCCCCTGAACGCCTGATGCACTGGGTACATCTTATTTCCATCCTCTTTCTTATCATAACCGGTTTTTTTATTCGTTACAAATTATTTAGCTCCTACATGGATCTATGGAAACGCCATCACTATTGTTTTATGATCCTCATACTTGTCAATCTGATTATCAGGCTGATATATGCTTTTGTGGGGAAAACAAAGACTTATAAGGATTTCGCCATTGGAAAAAAGGATATCGCCAACACACCCCAGGTTATACAATATTATTTGTTTCTGAAAGATCATTATGAACATGTTGCCAAGTATGCCTCTCTGCAGAAGCTTACTTATAATTTCTTTTGGATATTTTTAATCGTCCAGGGTATGACAGGAATAGCCATCCTGGTTCCGGAGGTTTTTCTGGGATGGATATCTCTGCCTATTGATTCAAGCGTACTGTTGATGAGGGTAATCCATGTGGGAATCACCTGGTTTTATATAATTGCTACTACCATTCATATGTATCTTTCCTGCATGGAAGGGTATCCTCTGCTTAAACTGATTTTATTTAATATTGAGCCCGAGGTAATTGAGGAATGATTATAATAAGGTGTCCGAAATGAAGTTAATGACCTTCAAAGGAGGAATTCATCCCCCTGAATATAAAGAACAAACAGAGGACAAACCGATTATAATCTGTCCGATTCCTCCGAAGATTTATCTGCCCATGAGTCAGCATATTGGCATGCCGGCTAAATGTCTGGTTAAGGAGGGCGATAAGGTGAAGGCAGGACAAAAGATCGGAGAGGCCGAATCCTTCATTTCAGCTCCTATCCATGCCAGCGTTTCGGGGGTTGTAGAGAAAATAGGCCCATATCCTCATTTTACCGGCAAAGACTTTGAATGTGTGATTATAGTTCCCGATTCCGAGCAAGAGGAAATCAGACAGAAAAGTGAGGATTTGAACATATTGCCAAGCCCCGAACAGATCCGCAGTGCCGTCAAGGAGGCCGGTATTGTCGGAATGGGTGGGGCCGCTTTTCCAACATCCGTAAAATTAACACCACCCCCGGATGTTAATATAGATGCCGTTATTATAAACGGTTGTGAGTGTGAACCTTTCCTTACCGCAGATCACCGCCTGATGCTTGAACGGACGGACGACTTGATAGATGGCTTGAGGTTGATCATGCATTGTGTTGGGGCCAATCAAGGTTATATCGGCATTGAGAACAATAAACCCAATGCCATTGAAAAGGTCAGCGCATATCTCGCCAGGAAGGTTCCTGAATGGGCTGTTAAAATGAATATAGAGGTTTGTCCATTAAAGACAAAGTATCCCCAGGGTGGTGAAAAACAGCTTATATTTGCCATTCTTAACCGGAAGGTCCCGGCAAGAAAGTTGCCAAGCTCCGTTGGAGCACTTGTTCAGAATGTTGGGACTGCGATCGCCATATCTGAGGCAGTAAGGATTAAGAAACCCTTAATCGATAGAATAATCACAGTGACAGGTCCCGCTATTCGGGACCCGCAGAATCTCAGGGTAAAGCTCGGAACTACTGTATCATGGCTGATAAAGGTTTGTCATGGTTTTAGCAAGCCATCCGCAAAGGAGATAATGGGTGGTCCGATGACGGGTTTCGCACTAACAAATCTTGATGTACCTGTAGTCAAGGGGACATCAGGGGTAATAGCCTTAACCAAGGATATAGCGGAGCTTCCTGGCTACAGCAGATTACATTGTGTAGGATGTGGTAAATGTGCCGATATATGTCCAATGTTTTTAGTGCCAAGCCTTTTAGGCAGATATTCAGAAAATAAAAAATATCAGGATGCGGATGAGGCCGGAGTGATGGACTGCATTGAATGTGGTTCATGCGTTTTTACGTGTCCGGCAAGAATTCCTCTGGTACAATTGATTCGAGAGGCCAAGGGGGCAATACTTTCTAAAAAGAGGAGAGTCAAGAAGGATGGAGAAGGTAAATAAAACCAGTAGTATCATATCGAGCACGCCTTCACATATTTACTCACCGGTAGATGTGTCTTCGGCCATGAACGATGTCATCCTTTCTTTGGTCCCGGCACTTATTGCAGCAACCGTTTTTTTTGGTCTTAATGCTTTGTTCGTAAGCATGATCTGTATAATAAGCGCCATGATCACTGAACTGGTCATTAGAAAGCTGCTGAACCGTCCTTTTTCTCTATGGGACAGAAGTGCTATAGTTACAGGGTTGTTGCTGGCCTTTACACTTCCGCCCACTACACCCTGGTGGTTAGCCGCTTTAGGTGCATTTGTTGCTATTGCATTTGCAAAAGAGTTATTCGGGGGTATCGGACGTAATATTTTTAATCCTGCATTATTCGGAAGGGTCTTTATTTTTGTATTCCCGGGATGGAAAGCTTTGCTTGAGAATTATGCTAAGCCATTATGGTGGAAGGATTTTGGATTTTTTTCTGTTATCACAGCCCACATAAAAGAGGAGAGCGTAACCATAATGACCCTGGCCGGGCAATATCTGGATGGAATTACCGGCGCAACACCTCTGGCATTAAAGCGAGCAGGTGGCGCGGCATTTGCTGCCAGGAATATAGGTTATCTTGAATTGCTTTTAGGCAATGTACGGGGAAGCCTTGGGGAGACTTCAGCCATTGCCCTTTTGATGGGAGCTGCTTATCTCTTTTACAAAGGGCATATTAATTGGCGCATCCCTGGAAGTATTTTGGGAACTGTGGTTGTTATTTCAATTCTCTGGAGACAGGATCCAATTTTCCACATTCTTGCGGGGGGACTGATCCTGGGAGCATTTTTTATGGCAACGGATTGGACTACAAGCCCTATTACAGCATACGGGCAGATCATTTATGGGGTTTCCATAGGTCTTTTTATCATGGTAGTTCGTAGATTTGGCATCAGAACCGAAGGGGTAGCCCTTGCAATAATCCACTTGAATCCCTTGGTCCTTTTCATAGACCGTTACACCCTTCCTAAAAAGTTTGGAGGCTAGGGATAGGGACCCTTCCTCATTTTTTTCATTCTAATTTCTATGGGTCTGATTCACCGTCCCCTGAGAAATCTTAAAAAAAGGACTTTTCCTTTTTATACATTGTTACTTGCGGGGGGAAGTTAATTTGATCTGATAAAATATTATATTATAATAGAAGGCTAACAAAAAATTAGATGTTTAAAGGATCTTTATATTTTTAATGGGTAAAAGGGATTATGGAAGGAAAAGATAAGGATATAAAGCTGGAGTATCAGATACTTAATAAGATCTTTATGAGGATGGGTGATGGTTTCCTTGTAATCGACAGACAGAAAAGGATAAAGTTTATGAACCAGCACCTGATCAATCTTTACGGTTACAAAGTCGGAAAAAGGTGTCACGAAGTCTTTTTCGATAGCATAGAACCGTGTGAAGGCTGTTCGATCAATGATATCATCGAAGATGATAAAGAGGTTACGCGCCATACAAGGTGTGCCAGGGATAAATTTGGGCGGTGGCTGGAAATAACATTAATACCAACAACAGTAACTTCACAGAATCATAAGGAAAAGGGTGTTTGTATAATTGAGGTTATACATGATATAACCGCCAGGAAAAATTTAGAGGAAGCTATTAGGGAAAAGAATTTAGAGCTAAAGCAAAAGAACGAAGAGTTGGAAAATTTTGTTTATACAGTGTCTCACGATCTGAAGTCCCCTATTTTTTCACTTCAGGGGGTTGTAAATGCCTTAATAGAGGATTATGCCGATAAATTGGATAAAGGATTCAGCGATTATTTAGAGGATATACGAAATAGTGCGCAGAAGATGGGATTGTTGGTACAAGACCTTTTAAATCTCTCCCGCGTGGGAAGAACGAGAAATCCCAGAGAGGAAGTACCGGCAAGGGAAATAATCGATGAAGCCATAGAACAGTTGAAGTTTCAGATAGAAAGCAAAGGGGTTGAACTTAAAATTGAGGAAGACCTGCTAACCTGTTATTGTGATAAGCAGATGATTATATTGGCTTTGGTTAATCTGCTCGATAACGCAATCAAATATATGGGTGATACTCCCTGTCCCCGTATCGAGATTGGGTGTGCCACAGAAGGGGGTTATCAGATCTTTTCTGTAAAAGATAATGGTATTGGTATTGATCCCAAATATCATGAGAAGATCTTCGAAATCTTTCAATCTTTAGGTGAGATAAAGGATCCCAAGAGCACCGGCGTTGGCCTTGCTATTGTAAAGAGAGTAATCGAGGTTCATATGGGTAAGGTTTGGTTGGAATCCGAAAAAGGGCGGGGCTCCAAATTCCTTTTTCGTATCCCATCAAAGGAATTTGTACAGTTTGTACTTAACAAAATGAGAAAATGATCTATGAGTATTTTATTGATAGAAGATGATGCAATACATATGAAATTGATAAAGAGGGCGTTAGAGAAAAGTGGATACGGCGATAATATTATCAATCTGGACGACGGCGAGAAGGCAATCGCATACCTTTTTTCGGAGGATAAAAGAGAAAAACAGTTTTTACCAAAGCTTATTATAATGGATATAAATCTTCCCAAGATAAATGGTATAGAAGTCCTGAGAAGGATCAAGGAAGATGAGAAGCTAAGGATCATACCTGTTGTGATGCTTACCACATCGAGCAATCGAATGGATATGGAAAAATGTTTTAAATACAACGCTAATAGCTATATTGTTAAACCGCTTGATTTTCAGAACTTTATGGACAAAATGAAAAATGTCGCCCAATACTGGCTGGAGGTGAATACTGCCCCGACTGAATAAACATCGGCATCAAGTCAAAAGAATTATAAACCGATAGTTTTTTGTAATTTTAGCATTAAACAGCTACTCTCTTTTCAATAGCTCTTCAAGATGGTCGAGAATCTTTTCTGCAATCAATCCCTTTTCTTCCTTTGGCAAGGTCTTTATTACACCTGAATGGTTAATTAGGGTAACCTGATTTGTTTCTGCTTCGAATCCGACTCCCGGCTCGGAGATATCGTTGGCAACAATTAAATCCAGATTTTTCTGTATTAATTTATCTTTAGCATTCTGAATAAGATTTTTATCCTCTGCTGCAAATCCAATCATTATTTGTCCTTTTTTCTTGTTTTTTCCAAGTTCTGATAATATGTCCGGAGTTGCCACCAACTGAATGCTTGATGGAGCATTCTCCTTTTTTATTTTTGATTCCATTACCTTGCCAGGTTTAAAATCCGCAACTGCGGAAGTCATTATAACCACATCAGAGCCAGGAGAAGAATTTTTTACCTCTTTTGACATCTCCTCGGCCGTTGTCACATTGATAAAAACAACCCCCTCCGGAGGGGTAAGCGAGGTGGGACCACTTATCAAAATAACATGAGCACCCCTTTTTTTAGCCGCCTTCGCAAGAGCGAATCCCATTTTACCTGAGGAACGATTTGAAATATATCTAACCGGATCGATAAATTCCCGTGTAGGTCCTGCCGTAATAAGAAAGGTTTGGTCTTTGAAGGATTGATTTGGATTAAGGATTTCTTCCACCTTTTCACAAATATCATCAATATGCGCCAGGTGTCCTTTGCCAAATTGCCCGCATGCAACCTCAGCATGAATGGGATCAATAAAAATGATCCCATTCTTTCTAAGAATCGCTATGTTAGCCTGAACCATTGGATGTGAATACATAGCGGGATTCATTGCCGGAGCAATGAGAACGGGTGATTGTGTGGCCAGAAAAATTGCTGATAAGAGATCGTCTGCCAATCCATGGGAAAATTTGGCAATGCAATTAGCAGTTGCCGGGGCAACCAAAAGCAGGTCCATATTTTGTGCAAGATCGATATGTGGAACCGGCCCATATGGCTCATGAGAAAAGATATCCGTTGCAACAGGATTTCGAGATAAGGCGGCAAGGGTTGTCGCAGATATAAATCTATGTGAATCAGGGGTCATAACAACCCTTATCTCTTTTTGCCTTCTAAGTAACTCTCTAATAATATCTCCGGCTTTATAAGCAGCTATACTTCCTGTAATACCCAAAACGATCTTTTTTTTAAGAAAAGCCATATGTTTTTTATTATTATTTTTTATTTTCAAGCTGAAATTCTTGCTTATTCTGATATTTCCTCTGTATTATCAGTATCTTCATTCGAGTCCAACGGATCTTCACCATTTTTATAGAAACTTTCGACCCTTCCTTCCACAATCTCCATGAGTGCGATTGTCGGAGGCTTAATGTGTTTAGTTTTTATAGTTGCAACTTGATTTGGAGGCAAACCCCTTTCCTTTGCCATAAAATTGATCTGTTTGCTTCTTTTCGCCGCGGCCAAAACAAGTTGAAACTTTGATGCCTCTGATGTTCGATCTACCATTATCTTTTTGTCTTTCATCTATCCTCCCTTTTTAAAATTTAATCAAACAGATAGAAGATTTTTTAAAAACTATTACCGGGGAACCTGAGATTTAAGTATATCAAGAATTAAAGCCCGATGTCTTTGTGTTTTACACCTTTCTGCTATAATTATCGACTTCAACGCCTCCACTGCCTTTGAGAAATCGTCATTTATGATTAGGTATTGATATTCTTCAAATGCCCAAAGTTCTGAGATTGCGTTTTCCATCCTGAGATGAATTTCCTTTGGATCTTCGTTTTTTCTTATGCATAATCTTGATTTTAATTCTTTAAGTGAAGGGGGTATAACAAAAATAAAAATGCCATTTGGGTATATCTTTTTTAGATTCTTTGCGCCATAGATATCAATATCCAGGAGGCAATCAATACCCTGGTTAATTTTGTTGGTGACAAAATCCTCTGAGGTGCCATAATAATGTCCGTGGACCTGTGCCCATTCCACAAAGCAACCCTCATCGATCATTTTTTTGAAGGTTTCTAATGAGATAAAAAAATAGTCCTCTCCGTCCTTCTCGTCTTTTCTCATTGGTCTGGTTGTGTAGGAGACCGAAAAGGCAAGACCAGGTATGATAGATCTGATTTCGCGACAGATACTAGTTTTCCCTGTACCAGAAGGGGCGGAAATGATAAAAGGTATCCCCTTGTGATATGTATGATTCATCTAATTATTGCTCTTATTAACATTTACCAGTGTTACATGTCTTGCTGCTCAGATATAAATCTTTGAGATATGGTCTCAGGCTGGACAGCCGAAAGAATAACATGGTCACTGTCTGTTATAATGATAGCCCTGGTCCTTCTTCCATGTGTTGCATCGATTAATTTGTTTTTTTCTCTTGCCTCTTCTCTAAACCTTTTCATCGGGGCTGAGCTTGGAGTAATTATAGCAATGATACGAGAACCAACGACTACATTACCAAATCCTATATTTATAAAGTTGTGTCCCAATTTAACCTCCTTATATAGAAAAATTTGATTTAAACAAATTATTCAATATTCTGTATCTGTTCTTTTATTTTTTCTAATTCTGATTTTATAGCAACGACATTGTCTGTTATTACAATATCGGTTGTCTTTGAACCAAGGGTATTTGTTTCACGATAAAGCTCCTGAACCAAAAAATCCATCTTTCTGCCAACCGGCCCCTCAGCGTTTAAGAGCTCTCTCATTTGAGATATATGTGACTCGATCCGAACTATCTCTTCAGTAACATCGGATTTCTCAGCGTATATAATCATCTCCTGCTCCAAGCGCTCATCAGGAATTTCTATTTGAAAGAGTTCCTTCAATCTTTCCCGCAAATTTGACTGATATTCCTTCAATGATAATGGAATGCGCTGAGAAATAATCAGAAGGTATCCGGAAATCGAAACCAATCTTTTATCAATATCCTGATGAAGCAACACTCCCTCCTGAGTTCTCATATCCAAGAGTTTTTCAAGTGCCATGTCGATTATGCTTTTGACTACGGGCCAAGTCTCTTCTTCAGAAAAGACTTCTTTAAACTTTATAATATCACCGTATTTTAGGATATCCTGTAACCCCACCTTCTCTTCGATCTTTAAATTCTCCTTGAGTGAATATAAACATTGGTAATATTGCTTAGCCATATTATAATCAACCTTGAGGAGCTGGAAATTATCGTTTGCGTTTTCAATGCTTATTGATAATTCAATTCTGCCTCTGCTGACAAAAGTTTTAATATAATTCCTGATCTGTATATCAAGACTATTGAATCCCCTTGGAAGACGGGTAACAATATCTAAAAAACGATGATTTAGAGATTTAATCTCTAAGGTAATGTTCAAACCGGCATGATCGACAACACTAGATGCGAATCCTGTCATGCTTTTAATCATTTATTTTTCCAATTTCAAAAATTTTTTCTCTTTTGGGATTGATGTCATTGCCCTGTAGGACCGATTTACGATGATTTTATGAAAGGATGATAAGATAAAATGTCCCATAAATCTCAAAATTATACAAAAATTTTATCATTTTGTCAATCCAAAAATGAATTTGTGTCAAAAAATGCATGTAATAAAAAAACCGCCGGGATTATACTTGCTCCCGGCGGTTTTTTAGTAAGATGTAGTTTTATATAAGCCCTGGCAGAAGATCTAACTCGAATTGTCCAATCTCGTATATTTTAACACTCCCACCCTGATAATCAGCAATCTGATATGTTCCGCTCATATAAGTTGGGCTCTTTAAGGTACAAATAATATCAACAGTCAATGGCTTTGGCCCAAATGTGGTCTGTACGGAACCCTGGAGAGTTACAATATTATTAGAAGCTGTTCCATTAAGGGTAACTCCCGCACCTAAAAAGGCATTTAGTTCAAGCACCGCAAAACCACTTACATTTCACACTATAAAAGGATCTTCTACGATATCCAAAGTCATAGGGCCGGCCAGGATTGCAGTGGCGGTACTGTCAACCGCTATCCACTCTCCAAACCATGTCCCAGCCTACTCAGCTAAATAAATAGGCAATAGTGTAGTCCCTGCAATGGTGGCTGTAGGTATTGGTAATATGGGAATGGGTGACAGAGACAATGGAGAAAAGGGGACAAGAGGTAATAGCGCCTGAGTTGTTGCTGTTGGAGAGGATGTCGAGGTTTCCAGAAGTCCCAATTGTTGGAGAAGAAACCCTGTTCCCCAAAAATCAAGAGCAAGACTGTTTAAACTGCCCAGACCATAGAGTCCGCCAAGGCCGTAAAGCCCCAGACCGTAAAATCCGCCCAGACCATAGAGGCTGCTTAAGCCATAGAGGCCACCCAGACCATAGAGACTACCCAGACCATAGAGCCCACCAAGGCCGTAAAGTCCGCCCAAACCATAAAGTCTACTTAAACCATAGATGCCTCCCAGACCATAAAGTCCACCCAATCCATAGAGCCCGCTCAATCCATATATTCCTCTGCCTAAAAGAGAACTATAATAGGCCGGGCATCCCTGCGGAAATAGAATGAAACATAGAAATAGTGTGATTACTGGAAGGATCAAAAATAACCTTACTCCCTTTCTCATCGTTATAACCCCCTTTTTTATAAGATTAAAAAGATCTTTTTGCTCCTTTCCTTTAGGTATAAATAAATTATATTAATGAGTATATTTATAAATATTATCTGCAAAGAAGATGCCAAAAAAAGCAAAGAAAAAATGATAAAAAAAAATTTAAATATCAATGAATTAGAAAAACATTTTCAACCATAAATTAGAAAAACAAAAAATAAAGGATGGGTAAAAATTCTCAAAATGTCATAAAAAATACACTCCTAACAGGTATTTAATGTAATAAATTTTATTCTTACCCAAAATACGATGGATTTGTAAAAAAGTCATTTCTGGGCCTCCGGGCTTTTTTGAAGGCCCTAAAGTCTGCTTCGCTGTTAAAAAAATGCCAAAAGCTTTTTTTACTACTTTTTACGATCTTATCAAAATATATGAATGAGCTAATTTGATGATTTGTTGGTAAATTTTCTATAATAACAAGTGATAAAATTTAAGATGTGTTTTTAATCTGAGAACATTGGAGAAAAAAGATCCTTTATGTATCTTGATTAAGATAGGGTGAGGATATTTGGATAGCTTTGTAATAAAGGCAATTGTAGATGAATTAAGCTCCTGGATCTGTCCGGGCCAGATTAACAGGGTTGTTCAGACAGATGCTTATACCCTTTGGCTCAGGATAAAAGGCCAAAGATCGGAATGGATCGTCATATCTACCAGAAGTCCCTATACCGGTATGTATAGCACATCCGGAAAACCTGTCAAAAACGATTATGAAACACCATTTTCTTTAGCCCTGTCCAAACATATAACAGGCGGGGAAATAGTGGATATAAGTGTTAAGGACCTGGAGAGGGTTGTTAAATTCGATATTGTCCCTCGTAAAGCGGGATATAGATTGGAAAGACAGAATCTGATACTGGAGTTGATTAATTATAACCCTAATTTGATTCTCACCGAAGAAAGTGATAATAGGATTCTGGCTTGCTCGAGGATGGTTGATAGAAAAGAAAGACAGGTCTTGCCCGGTGAACTGTATGAGCCATTACCTTGCCCCTCAAAGCACAACCCCTTGAAAATGACATTTTCTGAATGGAGAGACCTTTTTACAAAAAAGTCGCCTGATGATGAGGATCTATCCGCCTTTTTGGTCCATAATTTAATTGGCTTGAGACCATTACTTGGTGAAGAAATTATTTTTAGAGCAGGATTGTGCTCTGATGATCGGGCAAATAAATTGTCAGAGGTTGATAATTTATGGAATTCTCTGCAGGAGGTTTTTGCCGAATATGGCACTCCTGTACCACATCCTATTGTGATAGTTTTTCCTGATTCTAAGGAGTTGCCAATTCTCACAAGCATACCTCTAAGGTCAAAAATCGATCGAGGGATTGAAAAAAACTTTTCAAAGATGAACGAAGCTGCGGAATATTTTTATAACCTTATTGACAAAATCAACAAATTTAGCAGATTTAAGGAATATCTCAAGAATTTCATCAATAGGGAAAAAAAGAGATATGAAAAGAGACTTGCCGGGCTTAAAGAAGATCTTGAATTAATTCGGGATGCAGATAGGTACAAATGTTATGGTAATCTTTTGATGGCAAATCTTCAGATTGTATTCAAAGGTATGACGGAAATAACACTCCCTGATCTTTACCATGAAGATGCCGAAGTTTCAATCCCTCTCGATCCGGCAAAGAATGCTGTTCAAAACGCACAATCATATTTTAAAAGATATACAAAGGCGAAGAGGGGAATAAAAATAATAAAGGAAAGAAAAGACGAGACTGAGAATTTGCTTAAAAATGTCTATGAAGCTGAATCTATGCTTGGATCTGCAAAGGACCTGGATGCGTTAAGTGAGATTGAGGATTTATTAAGCTTGATTCTCCCTAAACAGAAGATTTTTAAGCGAACAGTAATACCGTCAAAGGTTATTGCCCATAGCACAAAAAAAGGGAAAAAATTCGCAGGCATGAGATTTTTTAAGATCGCGGCAGGGCCCTGGGAGATCATTGTCGGGAAAACGGATATGGCCAATGATCGCTTGACAAGAGATCTTGCAAAACCTGAAGATATCTGGTTTCATGTTCATGATGCCCCGGGCTCTCATGTTGTGTTGAAAAATCCGGGCAGATCGGAAAATATCCCTTTTGATATAATAAAAAAGACCGCAAGTGTAGCAGCCTTCTTTAGTCGTCAAAGGGATGAGGAAAAGGTCTTGGTGGGATATACCAGAAAAAAGCATGTCAGAAAACCAAAGGGCATGAAACCAGGTCAGGTCCTTGTAGATAAACAAAAGACTGTATTGGTAACTCCGACACTTAATGATGTAATCCCGATAGAGAAGTAGTCACAATCTACAATAACCTAATACTGCATTTCCTATGTATTTCAAATGTATTGCAAATATTCTTTACGATTTTATGTAAATCAAACTGTATTCAGAATACGTTAATATCTCTGTGCGCTCCTTGCTCTCTGTGGTCTAAAATGTTACCGCAGAGAGCGCAGAAAACACGGAGTCTTTCCAAAAATTTGATCTATTTAATCTAAACCAAACTATATTTCATTTGAAATCAGTCTGATTATAGACGATTCTATTACGTTTAAAATTCTATTTTACTTCTATCTGGGGTATACAAGTCCTCCTATATTGAAAGGTGAAGATGTATATGTAAACCCAGTAGCAGGGAATCTAAAACCGGTAGCAGGGAAATTAAAACCGGTAGAAGGAAACGACCAGGACCCGGTAGCAGGGAATCTAAAACCGGTAGAGGGAACGGTAGCAGGGAATCTAAAACCGGTAGAAGGAAATGACCAGGACCCGGTAGCAGGGAATGTAAAGCCGGTAGAAGGAAACGACCAGGACCCGGTAGCAGGGAATCTAAAGCCGGTAGAAGGAAACGACCAGGAGGTAGATGGAACTATACCTGTTGTTCCTGTTGTTGTCGTACTCTTTTCTGTTTTAAAAGACCACGAAGTACTTGCGGTAAATGGACGCCCCTGCTTGTCGGTTGCATTTTTGCCTAGGGTAACGGTATATTTTTTATTATCCTTTAATTTTGATTTCGGAGTGATTGTCAGTTTGGTGGAACTCGCGTTCATGGAAGATGTAAATGAGACAGCAGGCGAGATACTCAATGCGCTGATGATCGAATCCTTATTCATGGGCTCGGAGAATGTAAGGATTATTTGGGTGGTTCTCTTAACATTTTTCTTGTTGGAGCTGGGAGAAACACTCAACAAAATAGGGGGAGCGGAATCATATCTGCTAAGGCTGTTGCTTGTACCGAGCCATGCATTTCCGTAAACATCCACGGATACTTCCTGAACGGCCGGACCGGCATTGTCCATAATTATTGGCTCTCCGTTTGTTCCGTCAAATTTTATGAGTCCTTGATCCGTTCCAACCCAAAGCGTGTCATCTGATGGATCAACAGCAATGGAACTCATTTGACTATACCTGTCTATATCGGTAAAAAGCTCCCACTGATCGGATGCAATATCGTATTTTAAAAGTCCGAGGTCGGTTGCTGCCCATATGCCTCCGGGACCCGCCACTATTTCATTGATAAGTGGAAAACTTATATTGAATTGATTTTCGATGGTAGATATAAAGCTGGTCCAGGTATTTGTCTGCGGGTCGAAACCCTCGATCCCTCCGAATGGGGTCGCGACCCAGATGTAATCATCTTCGTCTGCCTCAATAGTTGTTACCCAGTCATTTGTTAAATCGCTGTTGGTCATGTTGTAATTTGTCCAGGAAGTTCCATCATCGGACATATATATTCCTGAATAAGACGATCCAACCCAAATATTGTCTTCTGAGTCTACAGCTAAACATTTCATGCTATTATCCGAAAAAACAGTGTTTGTGTCAGTATTGTAGTGAGTCCAATCTGTTCCATCGAACATATGTACTCCTCCCTTTCCGGGATCATCCGATTCTGATGCAATCCATATATTTCCCGCACTATCCTGTTTAATGGCATTTATTTGTCCAAGGTCTTCATCAACCTTAACAAAATCGGATTGATCGAATCCATTGAATACGAATAAATCATCCGATCCTCCGGAAGAAGAGAGCACAACCCAGATGTCTCCGTTAACATCACCTAATATTAGCTTAACAGTACTTTGATCAAGGGATAATCCCTGAATATTAAAAAAGTGGAGCCATGGTGATAATTCAGTAACAAATGACCATTGATATGGATTCTCAAGCGAATTTCCTGAAAGATCCGTTGCTTCCGTACCAATAGTAACTTGATAAGTCTCATTATAATCCAATAGCATGGCAGGAGAGAATATAAGTGTCTGATCCAACTCCCATTCGAACTGACCATCCATAGAAGGAACTATAGAAAAAGGATTGAACAGGGTATCCATGAATTCACTAAAAAGAACCTCAATTGAAGAATTTATAGGCACTGCGGTAGCACCATTCCCGGGAGATGTCTGAACTACGGAAGGAGGATCTGTGTCGAACTCGATTTGACTGTAAACAAATTGAGGTCTTGCAATAAAAATAGAAGAAATCAAAAATATAAATAGAATAAAAGCAGATTTCTCTTTAAAATAACACATGTTTAAAACTCCTTTAACAATTTTAAATGGATTAAAAAGGTTTTGAAGAGAAACAAATTTTTAATAGAAAGTATTCACTAAACTCATTTGCCTATTCACTATTAATTGTCTATCAACGACTTTGGTAAAGCTTTGTATAATTGTTCAATCCTTGTAAAGGATACCCGAAGGTCTGGTTCATATCTTTAGTATAGTAATTATTATAGCTATTATAGCTGGCAAAGCTGTTATAGGTAGAGGTCGAAAACTGGTTCCATGTACTAAAATTGGGAAAAGGAAATGATTGTGCCTGAGGAATCCTAATAGACTGATAATTCGAGTATCGATCAAAGTTATATTGGATATTGAAATTATCACTCGGAATTTTCAACAAACTATTACCTATAGAGTGCCCCAACCAATAAGGGCTTTTAAAATTATTTACAGAGTACCCTGACCAATATGAAGAATTATAGTTATAATTAGACCTATAATTAAAAAGTCCTGTATATTGTGTATATGGGTTTGTTGATGGTTCTGCTTTTTCTGGCACAGACTCAGTGGTGATAACATAAGGACAATAATCTGTTTCCCCACAAAAACTCATATCGATAGTCATGCCTGCCCTATCTTTTGCCTCTTTAGAAATACTGACTTCATAGTTAGAATTATATGCTAAAGACGGCTCCGGTTCAAATTTTATTACGGTTGAATTTTTGTTCCAATAAAAGGTCCCGTTTACTTTTTTTCCGTTTTCTTTATTTATCATTTGAAAAGAGGCCTTTGTGGAGATTCGGTTCATGGGCTCGCTAAAAAATACAAATATATTCGTATTTATCGGGAGATCATCAGTTTTATACTCATTATCCTTATCACCATAAATCTCTCCCACAATATAAGGTGCTGCAGAATTAAAATGGGAGAGCCCTTCTTCGGTTCCTATCCAATAGTCATTATATTCATCCACTATGATGCTATTTATATATGGAGATGGAAGATAGCTGTTCGTAATGTCGAAATGATGCCAGCCATCCCCGTCATGCATGAAGAATCCATTATCAGTTGCGATAAAAAGGCTGCCTGTAATGGGATGAATGAACAAGTCATTAATCACAGTATCGTTATTAGTTTTAAGGCTGTCAGGAAGAGGAAAAGATTCAGGTGTCAATCCGTCCTGATCAAGAGAAATTAAACTCTCCGGACTCAAGAAAAGCAAACTGTTTTTATTATCAAGGCGACTCGTTATCCATAGATTTCCATTTACATCAATGACAATATTAGAGATATTGTCAATAATACCCGATGTAATGTCTACTGATCTTGGAAGGTTAATAAAGGGCTCTTTAACATAAATACCCAGAAAATCTGTCCCGATCCACAATCTTCCGTTGGAATCAACATCAAGGCAAGTGATGAAAGAACCGATTGGACCGTACTTTTTCCATGAAGATCCGTCGAATTCAAGAAGTTCAGAATCAGCGGCCACCCAGAGATGACCATTATCGTCAACTACAATATCGGATATCTCTATATCACCATACGAGGTTCCCATTTGGGCCGGATCATAACTTATAAAGGTTTCTAAAGTCGCAATAAACCGGCTAACCCCCGCGGAATTACCATAATCGTCAGGATTGGTGGCGACCCATATCTCTCCATCCGGTCCCATGGCGATATCAGCGACATTGTTTCCAGCCAGTCCGTTGTCTTCATTGAAACATGTAAATGTCCCGTTGTAAAGATTGTATTCACAGACCCCGCCGTCTTTGGTTCCGATCCATATGTTTTCATTTGTGTCTATCATAAGCACTGTAACATTTGTATTGGCAAGGCAATCATAAGGTTCAAGGCAGTCATATATGGGCATTGACAGCCCCCTTCCTTTAATTGAGACATATATTTTCGGTGTATCGGGATCGTCGGAGATTATTTCAATTGTCGTGTTGAACATATCTTCAATGGGAGGTGTAAATGTAATGGGAATATTGCGGCTTTCATTCTCAGGAATAGCCAGAAGAGAATTTTCTGTCGGTATCATGTCTCCGGTCAAAACAAAGGGAAAATTTGGTAAATTTTGATTCTGAAAGTTTAAGCCCGAGATATTGAGAACCGTTTTTCCCTTATTGAATATATTTATATCCAGGGTTGAAGACTTTCCCGTCCTTGTATTTTCAAAGTTAAGACTGGTGGGTGAAACCCGGATATCTGGTTCGGGTTGAAGAACTCCCCTTCCGTAAAGGGGTATAAAAATAGAGGGAGTATTCGGGTCATTTGAGTTTATATTTAATGATGCATCGAATTCATTCTTACTAAAAGGGGTGAAAACGATGGTAATAGTGCGGCTCTCTCCGGATGAAATAGTAGCAGGAAGATTTCCGACCGGATCAGGCCCCCCATTAAGATTGAGAGAAAAATTCGTCTCGTCTGATAAAATTATACCCTTGATATCAAGGTCGGCATTTCCTCTGTTGAATATAAAGATATCAAGGGGATTCGATGCCTCATTGACGAATACATCATCAAAGGTGTGACTTTCAGGTGAGACTTCGATGAGTGGTCGGTTAATATCTGTTTCGTTAAACATGAAAGTAAAAATATAATCACCATTTATCGACAGTGGTTTTTCAAAGCAATTTCTTATCTTGTCGGTCAACAGGGTGACTGTGTAAGATAGGGAAGTTTCAAACGGATCATCCGGATGATCGAAGACAATTCGATTCTTATTAATCAACCATTCTCCATTTACATAAGGATCGATCAAAAGGGACCCGTCCAATGTATTTATATCTATGTACTGACTGAAGAGAATTTTTAATTGTTTATTGGGACTTAAGTCCTGTATTTCTTCACCGATAAGATTGCTCGAAAGTATCCTTAACGGATCATTCAGGGATGGTGTGAACATTATCGATGTCTGTTCTGTTACGCCTTGGTCTTTGTAAAGGTATTGAGTAGAGATTCTATCTATGCTGTTCTTTGTCTTTCTGCCGTTTGTGATCCCTATTGTCGCACCTGAGCCGAGGCTATATCCATCGTTTTGTGAAGTAAATATCACATCTTTGTACTGAAGAAGTATCTGATTCGAGCATTCAAACAAGACAGCCTGGAATGTGATACCCGCACCATCAGTGGCTTTCGGGACATCTCTCCATTCAACAATCAGTTTTTTACAGTTGGGATTTGATTGATCATCGGGTTTGTAAAAGATACCTCCGCCAAGATCGGGACATAGGTCCATCCAATAAGAAAAAATGCTTATTGGAGGGGCGTTCCTATGGTTGGCTCTTATTGGTATCGGTGAGTTAGGATTGAAATACGGAAGTGTTCGTTCAGCAAAAGTAAGGTATCCGTTAGAAGAAACCTTCACCTTTTTATATATCTGATCATAAAATTTAAAATCAAAACCGATTTCAATTTCCTGGTAATCGTCGTCCCCAAGATCTATATACTTCTCCCCGTTAGTTATATCTATCCATTCATAAGGGACATATTGGCAGGGATAGAGGATTTCAATATTCATTGTGTAATTATTATATACACCCTGATAACTATAGACCTTTATTAGATAATCACCAGGAGGCACTGATGCGGATACTATCTCTTCATTTGCAGTAAGACCTGAGATCTCCAGGAAATTATAATCATTTGGCGTAGCTTTTGTGGAATAGAGAACCAGATCCAAATCTCCGATCATATGGGAAAATTGAATAGACACTTTAAGATTTGCAGTTATTATTTCACCAGAATCAGGCACAATAACTTTATACCAGTCGTCATCCCGGCAGATAAGATCGTTATATTCGCCCGGGCTAATAGCAGCGGCATTTCGATAGTTGTCGTTTTCGAAGCCGTTCCGGTCTTCCAGATAATCATCGGTTGCTTGTGCTATGACATTTGTGCAGAGTAAAATAATAAAACATGAGATAAAAACAGAAAAAATTATCGGGGCCAAAAGTCCCTTTTCAAGTATGGGGAATCCCTTTCTAACCATCTATTAATAAAACTCCGCACTTCAAGAAAAATCCGTAAATACTCAAAAACCAAGTGATTTTTAAGTATTTAAAAAATTATAAAGATCCTGTTTAAAATGTTACTTATATTTTACATTGTTTTGCCCCAAAAAGTCCAAATTTTTTTGCTTGATTTAGATGTGGCAATCACTACATAAATAATAATAATCCCTTACCAAAAGCTTCCCATGATTTGAGCTATTGATATCAGAAACCCCGCCTTTCCAGTTTGTGGCTGCTGCATGAACATTGTGACATGTAAGGCAGATGATCTCTCCGGTATCCGATCCGTAAGTCACGCCCCCCCGGCAACCGCTTCCTCCTGTATAATATAACTCAGGCCATTTTGCATACGTAGGTTTTGATCCCAGGTTGGGATTGGGACCTTTGTCTATGGGATGGCTATTATGAACAAACCTTAATTGATCCGATTCCGCGTCATGGCATTCTTCACAAAAGCTATAGGGCGCATACGGAGATAAATTTAAATCCGAAGACCGATGGTTTAAATATGGAGATACCCTGCTGTCATGCACACTGTGACAGGTGCCGCAAAAGATGCGGTCTTTTATTGTGCCATAATCGTTCTTGGTGACATCGCCTGTGCCGTCAGACAAAGGAAAGGTCCCTCCGTATTTAATAACCTTGTTCGGGGGATTGTTAGGATCAGGCGCTGATGCGAACCTGTGGGTATGGATGTCATCAGACCATTTAAGAAGCGATCCAACTCCATCATTGCATTCACCTCTTACTCCTCCTACAATGGATTCATTTGAATGACACCCATAGCACATGTCTTCATAGTCATTTAGGTCCGTATCGTCCGGTTTGTCGCCCCACGCCAGATTCGCAGGGCCGATCCTCATCAAGGCATCCATATCCGCCCTTATGGAGCCGGAAACTATCTCATTATCCCTTTCCTCACCGTCATGAATAAAATGGCAGAACATGCATTGTCTGCAGGAAACCGGCCTTTCATAATCCTGACCGGGGGAATTGGGATTGAAAACATTTCTCGTTATGGGAGAATCTGTATTCCAGAAATGCTTTGGTTTTTCGTCCTCTTCTGTCTGATTGCCTCCCATGACCTTGTCGCTATGGCATTTAATACAAAACTCCGCATTGTCATTGGTGAAGTCCCATCTAAGAAAGTTATTTTCTCTGCTTTGGATGTAATTTTTCCCGTCTATTACCCCATGAATATCTGCATGGCATGAGATACAGGTGATCTCCCCGTCTTTATTGAGGTTTTTGGTAGCTTCCGCGCCCGAAGCCCTAATGAATTTGCCCCCTGTCAATTTGGCCTGAGTCCCCATGGGATGATGATTTCTCTTCTTTTCCGTGTTATCTTTTTCGAGCACCAGGTCACCATAGATAGGAGCAGCTCCGAATTTTTGCAGATTGTCACTTTCATCCCCGAAGAGGTGGTGAGGCTGATGGCAGGCATAACATAAATAGGATGAAATAAAATCAGGATCATTGGGATCATCACTTATGGAGGGAACATTCGGTGAAGAGATAAAGGGTGTTTTTATGTCAACAGGAGGATGAATGCCATCGTGAGGAGAATGACATTTCAAACAATCCCCCATGGCCTCTCCATGTACTTCCGAATGACAGTCCCGGCAGAATCCCTCGTCAAGGGCATTAACAAGTAGCGGCCCATGATCCAGAGAATCATCTTCGTTGGAGCCTCCGTCCCAGTTGGTTTTTGCGGTATGTACACTGTGGCAGGTCTGGCAGACCACATTTCCATATGCGGTGTCAAATGCTGTTTCTCCGTTGGTAATCCCTCCTATGCCCCCGCTGTAGCCTTGATAGTACAAAGGAGGAACGCCCCCTCTTAATGGTACATCCTGCGGGTGATTCTTTCCTCCCAGGTCTTCATGATAGCTTGTATGACAACTATAACATAGAGATGATCCATAGTTGTCTTCCCTCAGATAGGCCGAGCGCCTTTTCTTATAATCCTGATTCTTCTCTGCCGTAAACGGGTTTTGCCGATGCACATTGTGACAACTCCCGCACCATATCCTTCCCTCTTCTACACCATAATCGTTTATGGTCTCTGTCTCCTGGCCATCGGAAACTATGGGCAGGCCATCATCAAAGGTATCTATGAGCTTGATGGAAGCCGAAGGAACGGCATCGAACCTGTGTGAAAAATAATTTCTTTCTACATTATCACGCAAAAGGGCATTGTCTTCGTTCAATGAAAACTCACTTCCGACGATATCCTGCCGGTAGTGACAGCCATAACAGGCATCCTCGTAATCCCTTGTATCCGCGGGCTCGTTTTTCTTGTCGGACCAGGCGAGATTTTCGGGGGCTATACGCATGATTACATCCACGGATACCGACGCGTTGAACTGATTTGCCTCATCCTCATCGGTCTGATAAGTGGCATCAGGATCATTGGGCGCGTTATGGATGGAATGACAAAAAAGGCACTGGTTGTCAGGGGAACCCTGATGATGCCCTTCTCCCCATGGGCCCAGGTCTTCTATGGTCTTGGTTGAGTGACAGGCAATACAAAAGAGACCCGAATTGTCAGGATCGAAATCCGGAACAACCCGGGGGTTGAGATAATGATCGTTCGTTCCATCATGAACGGTGTGGCAGGAGGCGCAATACAGCTCTCCTGAAGGAGAAAGGGGGCCCGCTTGGGTCGGCTGATGCCCGGAAGTAGAGGCATCCGCGCCTATACCCATTGGATGATGCTCCCTGGTAGTGTCAAGATCATCTCCTGCTAAAGGCGCGCCAAGCGCACCGTCAAACCCCGAACCTTCTCTGTGGCAGCCATAACAGGCAGAAGCGGTTTCCCCGGAATCGGAAAAACCCCGGCAGTTTGGAACGGCCGTAAACGAGACCAATGGAGATATAAGGATATTGGACCCAGGATTCTTGGAGTTATGGGGATGATGGCAATCATAACATCCCCTTTTGCTGCCGTGCCCATAGGCATCCCCTGATATGACACCTTTATGACATTGATTACAAAAGGAATTCTCCTTGTCTTTGGCATTCTTGATCAGATCCGCTGTTTCCTGTCTCAGGTAGTCCCCGCCGCCCTGATCACCCACCGGCTCATAGGGATCGATATGGGGATCGTGACATGAGCCGCAATAGAAACCGTCTCCCCCTTCCTTTTCCTTTAAGGGGAAGGGCGCCCAATCCTCTCTTATAATACTCGACCCGTCGATGGAAGCATCCTGCCCCATTACGTGATCGTAGGTCACATCCTCCCCGTATTCATTAAATATGTTGTAAATGTCCTTGGCGCCGAAATAACCCTTCCCGTGACAGGAGTAACAAAGTCTCTTGACACCGGTAAAAGGTCCTGTAGTAGCCCTTGCCCACAGCATATCATCCGCAGCGTGGTGTGGTATATGGCACACATCGCATTCATTCTGGCTTAGTTTGTGCGGTCCGTTAAAGGCCTGTACATTGGTTGATGTAATAAAAGATCCAATAATAAGAGAAACAAGACCTGCGCAAAAACAGGACTTAATCCACCTGGATAACATGTATTTTCTGTCCCTCCCCATCTACAATATAAAGCCGGTTTTCAGGTGAAAAGGCGATCCCCAAAGGTTCAATAAAATCCTTTTCTTTGATTAAACTTAAAAAAACACCATTACTATCGAAAACATGAATCGATTTTTGGATAAAATCACTCACAAATATCCTCTCTGCAGAATCTATGCCAATATCATAAGGCCTGATAAATTCTCCCCCTTTTATGCCTTTAACGCCAAAAGAATTTATCGGTTGATGATTGGATGAAAAGAATTGAACCCTGAAGTTGCCGGGGTCAATTATATAAAGCTCCCCATTTTTGTTAAAGGTGCAGTTTGCGAGCCCTCCGAATTTTCCTAACTCTAATCCCATTTCCCCGAAAGAGGTTATGAATTCTCCTGAGTTTGTATATATATTTACCTTTTGGGTGCATGGGTCAGGAATGTAGAGTAATTTTTTTAATGCATTAAAGCTGATGAACGGAGCACAGGCATCCGTTTTCCCTTTGGGCTGAAATATTGGGAATTCATCCCTGAATTCACCTTCAGGACTAAAAATCAGAACCATATCACGATCCAGATCGCTCACGTAGACCAGGTCTTTATCGTCAATGGTAATTCCTGAAGGCTCTGAAAATCTTCCTACTTTTTCTTGGTCATTGATTTTCATGCCAAATGAAAATAGAAATGAACCTTTAGGATTATACACCCAGATCTCTCTGGCGTTTGGGACAACAACGTAAATATTTTCTGCAGAGTTCACGGCAAGGGTTCTGGGGTTGCCATATGTTTTTTCATCTTCATCTTTTTTTGTTTGGAAACTAAAAAGATAATCATATCTGAACGAGGAATGAGCCTCTTTGACAGGTTGTGACCTTACAGGTATTGATAGTGACAACACTCCGGATATGATGGATATCACAACTATTTTTTTTATTATATTTTCTAAAAACCAATTACTTATATTCATAATTTTTAAGCCCCCTTAATCCCCTTTTTAGTTTCAACCAATAATTGTGAATTTCATATATATCAAATAGATATAGAAATCTTTTATGCTTAAAATTTTTAGTATCCAGACTTTTTTTATGTATGTATATTTTTACTCAAATGGATGACAGCCCTGGCACATATCACTGCCTCCAGGCACCTCCATTAACATGTTGTCCTTAACTAAAAGAAAGCCATGTGTTTTATCACTATCACCTATTTTTAAAGTGCCTTCATGGGATGTTGCTGCGGCATGCACATTATGACATGTCAGGCAGAGTATATTTCCATCACTTGATCCATTGGTAGTTCCGTAATCTGACTCAGCTAATGCTATACCGTCCTCGCAACCGCCTCCTCCAGAGTAGAATAACTTCGGCCAGGTTTCTGCTGTCCTGGGAAAAGCAGGTCCTCTTTCTATTGGATGACTATTATGAACAAAGTTAAATTGGCTTGATTCCGCATCATGGCATTCTTCGCAAAAGCCATCCGGTTCATAGGGGGACTTCGGGGAGTCATCATAGTTTAAATAGGGAGATACAGTTTTATCATGCACGTTGTGGCAGGTGCCGCAAAAGATAGAGTCCTTTTTTGTGCCGTAATCGTTTTTAGTATCAACACCTTCTCCATCGGACAGAGGAAATGTTTCACCGTATTTAATAACCGCAGCCGGTGGATTATTAGGATCAGGCGCGGATGCAAACCTGTGGGTATGGGTGTTGTTAGACCATCTAAGAAGCGATCCGGCTCCATCATTGCATTCACCTCTTGTTCCTCCTACAATGGATTCATTTGAATGACAACCATAGCACATGTCTTCATAGTCTTCTGAGTCCGTATCGTTTGTTCTGTCTCCCCAGGCAAGGTTATTAGGGTCGACCCTCATTAAGGCATCTATATCCGCCCTTATGGAGCCGGGAGCGCCTTCGTTATCCCTTTCATTGCCATCATGAATAAAATGGCAGAACATACACTGTCTGCAGGGGACCTCTTTTTCATAATCATCGGGATCATTGGGATCATAAACCTTTCTTTGGACGGTTGAATTGGTATCCAAAAAGTGCTTTTTGTCGATCTCCATAGTCTTATCACTATGGCATTGAATACAAAACACCGCATTGTCGTCGGCGAAGTCCCATCTGAGGAAGTTGTTCTCTTTACTTTGATTATAATTCTTACCGGGTATTGCTCCGTGAAAATCTTTATGACATGAGATACAGGTAATCTCATCGTTATTATTGAGATTTTTGGCAGCTTCTCCACCCGGAGCCCTTTCGAATTTACCACCTGTCAATATGGCTTGAGTCCCCATGGGGTGGTGATTTTTCCTTTGTTTATTATTCGAGGTATCATTTACTTGGTCCCCATATATGGGTGCAGCTCCGTTTTCCCGCCAAAAGTTCAAATTGGGATCAGAAGGATCCAATACATGGCGTGCCTGATGGCAGCCATAACAAAAATAGGAAGAATATATAAAGGTTCTCTCATTAGGATCTTCGGATAGTCCCGGCACATTGGGCTTGGCTATAAATTTTTCGTCCAGTTTGACCCTTAATATCAGCCTTGCAATCCTCAGCTCATCATCTCCCATACCGGTTCGGGCCTTCTCATATCCCTTATGCGGATGATGGCAGGCCTGGCAATTATCGCTGCTCAGATGTGAATTATTGGTTTCATAGGGATTATGGCACTTTTTACAGAAAGGAGATCGATTTCCCGGCTCACCAACATCTTCATTGTTGCTCCTTAGATAATCCCCATCCTCTATTCCTTCAGGTTGGAGATGAGGGTTATGGCAACTGCCGCAGTAAAAACCCGATCCGCCTCTATCCCAATCTACGGGGTGTCCCTGAACAACGTCTTCATCATTAGGATCCAGGGGGAAAAGGACTTCGTCATAGTTTCCCAGCCAATCATCCTGGGAAATATCTGCCGCTCCATGCATGACATGTGATTCAAATTCTTCTCCAAAGACGGTTTTTATACCGGATTCGATTTCGGGCGAATTCGGATCATTTGGATTTATTCCTCCCTGAGAGAAGGTTCCATCATGGCAACTATTACAAAGCTGTCTTACACCCCCGAAATTTTGCAGCACCCTGGCCCATATCTTGGCACCTTTTGCATGATGGGGGATATGACAATTTGCGCACACGCCTCTGGAATTAGTTATATTATGAGGCCCGGTAATATTTGCCTGTGAACTGGAAATTATGATCAAAAGCAAAGACAAGCCAAAAAGTATAATCAGCCCTAACCTTTTCATCTTTGTTAAAATTCTCCCTAACCAAAAAAATCTTATAAAAACCTTCGATAAAAAAATTTACTTAAGTATCGAAAAAATAAACTTTAAGCCATTTTTTACAGCCGTAACTCACTTATTCCATATCCTTAATAACACTGATACAGTGATAATCCTGGGTCGAAATAAAGATCCTGTCTTCACTGTCAATTGCTAAATCAAAGGGCGCGGAATCTCTCAAAGCGTTTTGTTTTTCTAAATCCTTTATTACCCCCAGGATCTTCCCTTTTTGATCGAAGACCTGTATTGCCGAAATAAGACGGTCCAATACATATATCCTGTCATGCCTATCTATAACGATTGAATTCGGCCTTGCAAACTCACCTAAAGAATCCCCGAAACTTCCGAAAGAATGTTTAAATTTTCTGTCTGGTCCGAAGACTTGCACCCTTGTATTTGCCATGTCCAGGACATATATATTGCCCTTAGAATCAAATGTGATCTGACCGGGGAAAGAGAATTCACCTTCAGTGTTTCCAAAGCCGCCAAACTTATCCAAAAATTCCCCGTCAAGGCTGAACCTGCGTATTACGGAGTTGGAATTATCAGCAATGTAAACAATCCCTTTTTTTCGGTCGAGTCCCATTTTTGTGGCAGTAACAGTCTTTTCTCCTTCTGAGAGCCCTTTAATAATGGAGAATTCTGATAAGAACCTTCCCTTATTGTCATATACCAGGATCTTCTGTTGTCTGGAGTCTAAAAGGAAGGTCCTTCCATCGGCTGAGATTTCAATGTCAAGAGGAAGAATAAATCTTCCTTTCCCCCTCCCTTTTTCACCAAATTCAAAACGGAATCTGCCTTCAGGGTTAAATACCTGGACCTTCATCTGGTCCAGAAAAATAGCAAATAGCCTGTCTTCCGAATCAATGGCAATACCTTTGGGAACCCCTTTTCCCTCTCCTTTGAGACTACTTCCTTTTTCAGAGCTGTATGGAAATATTGATTGAATAAATTGTATTTTTCTTCCGGAGATCACTTCCTCCTCAGATCCGGAGGCAGGGCTTTTTATTAAGATAAGGTTTATAATGATGAAAAAAATTATTAAAATAAAAATCCTGTAAAAGGAGGCAATTGCTACAGAATTTATAAAAGTGAGCCTCATAGGATGTATGAATTTTAAAGAAATCTTCATAATTATTATCTTCTCCTAATTTACTCAGGTAAAAATTATTTTATATGAGAGCATCGATCATATAAACCAGAAATAATGCAATTTCTATGCCCTATGTTTCTTAAAAATCAAAAACGTAACTTCACTGTTATCTGTAAAAATTAACCTATTTATCTTTTGTCTTCCCCCATGGTAGTTTTGGGGAGTGGTTTTAAAACGACCAATCTGTGTTTGGATTGCTCTATAACATAGATCATGTCGTTTCTACCTATAAAAATTACGGAAGGGGATGCAAACTTCCGGGTTTCTCCTTCCGGAGATATATATTCCTTGACAACCCCGATTAGATTTCCGTTTGTATCGAAAATCTGTATCACGGATTGAACTAGATCCGTGGCATAGATCCTGTCCGAGCTGTCAAGAGCCAGCCCGGAGATCCTTAAAAACTGACCGGCCCTGTTCCCGGTTTCACCTATTTGCATGACCAGATTACCTTCTTGTGAGCATATCTGAATACGATTGGGTATTCCTTCCAATACATAAATTCTTTTTTTACTGTCAAACCGTATATGTCCTGCCGATGGAAAAAGCCCTAATTCAGAACCTCCCAAATCCTTTAAAAAAATCCCTTTCGGATCAAAGATCCACACATGTCCATTACGTCCGTCGCTTATGTAAATCCGGTCCTCCGGTCCAACGGCTATATGGGAGGGATAAACATTTTTTTTAGGGTTTTCCGGGATAAGACCCTTAATAGATGAAAAGGATCGGAGATAATCACCATCCTTATTAAAGACTATGATTTTGCGTTTCTTTACGTCGGCTACAAGAACTTCGTCCTTGCTGTTAATGTCTAATCCACCGGCATAATCTGAAAATTGCCAATCTTTATCCCCTCTTTCCCCGAACCTGAATAAGAACCTTCCCGTTTGGTCAAAAACCTGAATCTCCCATCTGTTTGCGGTATAAAGCAGGAAGAGATGTCCCTTTGAATTTTGAACAACAGAAACGGGTGTTCCTCCGGTGTCCGGGGTGTCTTTAATCCCTTTCTCATTGTTGCCATATATATATTTTAAAAGGTTAAGAGGATAATTAAGCACGAGGGGGCTTTTGTCTCGGGCCTGTCCTTGGCCAGAATACAATAAGATTAAAGTAAGGAGAAGAATTATAAAATGATTTTTTAATAACATCTGTAAAATCCGGAACAGGAAGCATCATAATTAAAGAACTTCAACACGTTTGAATAGCCAAACTATACCAACTAGATAGCCTAATGTCAATCATGTCAATTGTAAATTCATATTAAATATGCTACACATATTTAATACGGAGAATCAGGTTTTATTGGGTATAAAAGACTTCAAATCCTTATGAGGTGAATGTATGAACTCTTATAATCGAATCGAATTAATAGAGGGGGATATTACGCTTCAGGATACGGATGCGATTGTAAATGCTGCCAACAGATCGCTCCTGGGCGGTGGAGGTGTGGATGGAGCCATACACCGGGCAGCCGGTCCGGAGCTTTTAGCAGAATGCCGTACCCTGAATGGTTGTCAGACAGGGGAAGCCAAGATTACAAAAGGTTATAAACTCCCTGCCAGATATGTTATCCACACTGTGGGTCCTGTATATAGGGATGGAAAACACGGAGAGCCCGAATTATTGGCAGATTGTTACAGGAACAGTTTAAAAGTGGCGGTATCCAATGGGTTGAAATCAGTTGCCTTCCCCTCGATCAGCACAGGCGCCTATGGCTATCCAATTGAGGATGCGGCCGGGATTGCCTTGGAAACAGTAGAAAATTTTTTGCAGGGTCACCCTCAAATAGAAAAGGTCCGGTTCTGTCTGTTTGGATCAAGGGCTTATGGTGTCTTTCAGTCCGCTCTGAAAAGATTAAAGGAAAGAAAAAGGGATGCCTGATCGGAAGGCTGTTAATACTAAAAGTTTCAATATAGACAAAGACAAGATAGATCTTTTTAGGGAAAAGCTTAAATCCAGGGGATTTTTATTCACGGAGAGTCAATCAAATAAATTTTTACAATGGAGAGCCAAAAAGGATGGGATTTGTATTGATACTTACAATACGGGCAGGGTTGTGTTTCAGGGAAAGGAAGTCAATTCTTTTCTGACCAATACCGATTTTTGGTCTGATGTCAATATTTTTGAAGAAGAGACCGAGGATCTGATCGGCATTGACGAGGCTGGTAAGGGGGACTATTTCGGACCTTTAGTCATAGGGGCTGTTTTGGTGAGGTCCAAACAGTGGAAAAATCTTACCATGATGGGGATAATGGACAGCAAAGCATTAAAGGATCCTCGAGTCTCTCATTTGTCTTCCGAGATTAAAAGGATATGTCCGCACAGTCTGGTTGTAATATCTCCGGAGCGTTATAATCATCTTTACACCAAAATCAAGAACCTGAATCGGCTGCTGGCCTGGGGGCATGCCCGTGCATTAGAGAACATCCTTAATCACTGGGATGCTCACCGCGCGATATCCGATCAATTTGGAGACAAATCCTTTT
>JBLIRO010000021.1:0-65940 GCA_049472335.1 bacterium
TCTATTGCAAACAATTAATAATAAAATGCTACATTAATATGCTTTTGAACACCTTATTTATTGGAATGAAATAAGGTCTCTTATATTTAAAGACTTCACTCAATCTATTGCAAACAATTAATAATAAAATGCTACATTAATATGCTTTTGAACACCTTATTTATTGGAATGAAATAAGGTTGGAAGCTCAACCCTGACGCAATTCAGCATCTGAAGATCAATTCCGCCTGTAACCCATCCTTCCTCTTCTCCTCCCCCGGCCCTCATTTTACCCATTGGATCTATGATACATGTATGCCCTGAAAATCTGCTAAACGGATCATAACCTATCCGGTTGACCCCGGCGACAAACACCTGATTTTCAATGGCCCTCGCCTTCAAGAGTATATCCCAGTGGTCTATTCTTGCAGCAGGGAAATGGGCAGGCACAAATATAATCTCAGCGCCATCCAGTGCCATTTTATGAAAAAGCTCCGGAAATCGTAAATCGTAGCATATTGCAACCCCTATTCTGGCCCATGGGGTCTGAAAGACAAGGGTATTTTCCCCTGCGTGAAAGAATCTGTCTTCACCAATAAGGGGAAAGAGGTGGATCTTACGATATGAAGCAATTCTCTCACCATAAGGATTCAGGACAAAAAGTGTATTATATACATGCTCACCTTCAGGTTCCGGCAACGTACCTGCCAGGATATATGATTTTTTGGCTTTGGCCTTTTCCGCGATTTTTTCAAGGACCTCCCAGGTTCGTTCAGCATCCCTCTTTTGCAGATAGTCATAGTCAAAGCCGGTAGTAAATAGCTCAGGCAAACATATAAAATGGGGCTGGTCTACCGATAATCTGTCAATAGCCCGCATTACATTCTCGATATTTTTTTCTTCCTTTCTCCAGGCCACAGACATCTGAAGACAGGCAACTGTCAAATTGTTATTCATACCCATCTCCTATTTGTTAATTATTTTGTAATATTTAGTTGTTTAAAAACGCCCGTATAATATTATGCAGAAATCATAACCAAAGAGGGTTTTATGTAAACTTCGGTCTCTATTCCATCTCCATTATTAATAACAACTCCGCCCAAACCCAAAAATTCGCCTTCCCGGTCATGAATGCGCAAAATCGATGTTTCATCCAGGGAAAATTCATTGCAGGGGGACGTAAGCGTAAATGTCCTGCCATTGCTCATGGCTTCTTTCTCCCTATGGCCTACATTCACTGTAGGCAAGAAGGAAAGTATCTCCCCAACGGGAATGATGTGTTTTTCTATTTCCTCACGGCCCATTGCCATAGCCTTGTCCCATGCCAGTGCATCATCTATATTATGCTCCCCTACGCTGATCCTTTTCAATGCCCAGAGATGCCCACCTGTGTCTAAATCCCGGCCGATATCCGATGCCAGTGTCCTTATATAGGTCCCCTTTCCACATCTAACATCTATAGAAAGAAAGGGATACCGATAGGATATGAATGTTAGTTTATGTATTAGGACACATCGGGGTTTTCGAGGGATGTCTTTGCCTTCCCTTGCCAGCTCATAAAGTCGCCGTCCCTGACATTTGAGCGCAGAATACATAGGCGGGATCTGCTCTATCGGTCCCCTGAACCTATTAAGTACAATATTGATCTTATCCGGAGAAGGATATTCAGTCCCGCAATAAACTCCCGTTATCTCTCCCTCCCTGTCCTGGGTTTGTGTCTCTAAACCCAGCCTGATCAGCGCTTTATATCTTTTTTGACGTTCCATAAGATAAGGGACCAGCCTCGTAGCCTTTCCGATACATATGGGCAATACTCCCGTCGCCAGGGGATCGAGTGTGCCAGCGTGTCCTATCTTATTCCACCTGAATCTTTTTTTCAGCAACTGCAAGGCTTTGAAAGAGGCCATGCCATGAGGTTTATCCAGAATAAGAAGCCCCGAGGAAAGCATCCTGTTAACCCCCTAACTTTAAAGGATTGGTGATCTTTCGAAGGCAGGCTATAGCGGAAAGCGCCGCCAGATAGCTTGTGCGCGGATTAAACGGCGCAGGGAGGTTTTCCGTCCTGGTAATGAATTTGCCGAATTCTCCCTCAACCTCTATTTGATGAGTGTTTCTTTTGATTTTGGGATCCACAATGATACGCACAGATGTCCTTTTCGGGCCGACACCAGCGAGGCTGAGCGTGGCAGCAACGTTGATATTCTTCGGGAATAAGGGGACTGCTTCCAAAGCGGAACCTTCAAAAATAACCCTTTCCTCATTGACGGCATCAAGGTCTATCCCCTTTTCTATGATATAGGGTGCGGATTTAAGCGCCTGTGGCGGCTTCCTGGTTATTAACCTGACAAAGTCAACCCTGCCGACAGAGGCAGCAGCTACAGCATCCAATCCTGCAATAGCGCCGGAAGGACAATAGATCCTTATCCCCGCATTCCCTGCTTCATTGATAATCTTCTCTGCTCCCAATAATCCTCCTATGCTCATTATCATGCAATCGATTTTATATCTTGAAGCCAAAGATATTATCTGAGGAACAACATCGGGTGAAGCGGCTTCAACAACGAGGTCCACATTCTTAAAAATCTCTTCAAGCCCCATAAATATTGGGATTTGTATCTTTAATCCCTCTATCAGCTCATTGGCCTTTTCGGTATCCAGATCGTTTACTGCTGACAATTCCGCAACGACTTTACCTTGATCGATCGCCTGGGCCATCCTTGTGCCAATCGTTCCGCAACCAACCAATCCTATTTTCAATTTAGCGGTCATCTCCCTTCTTTCCTGTATTTATTAAATGTCTAAAACCACTACTTCAAGTGGCAACCTACCCATGAAAGATCATTTTCACCATTACAGGGGTAGTAATTGTAAAAAAACCTTCCGCATCATTTCTTAATCCCAAGGACTTCTATTACCAGACCGGGAGAAAATCCTCTGCGCAGAAGCATATTATAAAGCCTTTTTTCCTGATGTGCATCCATCGGTTTATTAAAGCCCTTCTTTTCTATCAGGCGTAAGGCCTCTTCACGTTCCCTTTCTTCAGGATAAAATCTCTCTTTGAGATAACGGCAGTCCTCTGCGGGGATACCCCTTGCAGTCAGTTCCTTATATATCAGTAAGGGACCGTAGCCACCTTTGTTCAGACGGCTTAGATACCATTTCCTGGCAAATTCCTTATCATTTAGATAATCAGACTCCTGCAAATAATTTACAACTTGATCGGCCAATAAAAAAGAATATCCCTTTTGAATAAGGTGAGACCTCACCTCTTTGGAACTGCGCGGGCGATATGAGATAAGATTAATGGCCAGTTCCTTGGCTCTCTGAAAATCTCTTTCCTCACCCATCTGGCTGAAAGGTTGTCTTCATCTTGCTTTTACATGTTGGAGTACTATTTAGCGGGAGCAGATGCCTTCTTTGATTCTGCCTTTGCTTCCTCCTCTTTTTGAGGCTTAGGGTTGATCTCCTCCTTTATCTTTTGTTCGATCTGATCAGCTATATCAGGATGCTCTTTCAGGAATATCCGCGCGTTTTCTCTCCCCTGTCCCAACCTTTCTTCGCCAAAACTAAACCATGTCCCCAGCTTCTGGATGATACCCATATCCACGCCAACATCCAGCAGGTTGCCTTCTCTCGAAATACCCTCCCCATACATGATATCGAACTCGGCATTTTTAAACGGAGGGGCTACCTTATTCTTGACCACCTTTGCCTGTACCCTGTTACCGATGGTTGCGTCTCCCTTTTTTATTGTGCTGATCCTGCGGATATCCAGCCTAATGGTGGCGTAAAATTTTAATGCCCTTCCACCTGTTGTGGTTTCAGGATTTCCGAACATGACCCCGATTTTCTCGCGCACCTGGTTTATGAAGATAACAGAGGTCTTGGATTTGGATATGGCCGCAGTCAGCTTTCTGAGCGCCTGAGACATCAGACGCGCCTGCAATCCCATATGGGAGTCGCCCATTTCCCCTTCAATCTCCGCCCTCGGCACCAGAGCTGCCACTGAATCTATAACCACGACATCCAAAGCGCCGCTCCTTACAAGGGTTTCTGTTATTTCAAGGGCCTGTTCACCCGTATCCGGTTGAGAAATAAGCAACTCTTCCGTCTTTACTCCAATCTTCTTTGCATAGTTCGGGTCGAGGGCGTGTTCTGCATCCACAAACGCAGCAATACCACCCTGTTTCTGAGCCTGGGCAATGACGCTCAAAGCGAGTGTCGTTTTACCTGAGGACTCCTGTCCGTAAATCTCGGTAACCCTGCCCCTTGGTATGCCATTCACGCCAAGGACCAAGTCCAGCGCGATTGAACCTGTAGGTATACTTTGTATGTCGAGGATAAAATCGGAGCCAAGTCGCATTATGGCCCCTTTGCCGAATTCCTTTTCTATTTGAAGACAGGCCAGTTCAAGGGCCTTTTTTCTCTCAAGGTTCGAATCGTTCTTATTCATTTTTTCCCTTCTTTCATATTTTCCTTCTATATTCTCCCCTTATACCAGGCTGCTGACAGAAGAAGATCCCTATTGTAATGCGGCTTTTTAGCTGTTTTTTAAGCTGACGGAACCCAATTCCGTATATATGGCACCTTGTGGAGTAAGCGTACTCTTCATTAAGGCCACCTTTGTAACCTCTGTTCCACCAATCTCCGGGACCTTCAAGTCATTGAGTGCCCGCAAGACTTCACCCCTGCTTCCCAGGGCCTTTATTCTCCCCAGCGTAAGGTGAGGGCTGAACACCCTCTTTTCAACCTTAAAATCCAATTTGGAGAGGCTGTCTTCGACCCTCTTCTGAAGGTTACAAACCTCTTCTTCCCCCTTTTGAACACCCACCCAGATAACCCTCGGCTGATTCAGATTGGGGAAAACACCCAGGTCTCCCAAAACTATGGAAAACGGGCGGACTCCTGAAGCCGCCTCCTCCAGTCTTTCAAGGATGGAAGGCACAATTTCCGTTTCAACAGAGCCCAGAAATTTCAGGGTAAGGTGGATGGAACCGGATTTAACCCAGGTCACCCTGGTCCTGCCATGTTTGATTCGGTTCCGAAAACGTTCCGCCAGAGCTGATATATCATCCTGCAAGGCCTCTGGAAGATTAATTGCTATAAAGGACCTTACCATTTCACCTGAATCCCGGCTCATATCACATTCCCCTGCACAAGATATTGCCTTAGTATATTCAGGCCGGCCAGAGCGCTCTTCATCTTAATCGCCTCACGGGACCCGATAAATCTATGTGATTTACCGTAGCTTTGCTTCGGAGAAACCAGTCCAAAATAAACCAGCCCCACAGGCTTTTCAATGCTTCCCCCTTCAGGCCCAGCAATTCCGGTAACGCTCAAGCCCAGGTACGTGCCTGTCTTTTCCCTGATGCCAATGGCCATCTCCCGCGCGACAGCGGAGCTGACCGCGCCATGTTTATCTAATGTGCCGGATTTGACCCCCAACAGCTCCTGTTTGGAGCGATTGCTGTAAGCTACGATACCCCTCTCAAAATACACGGAGCTGCCCGGCACCTGAGTCAAAAGATGGGATATCAATCCGCCTGTGCATGACTCTGCCACTGAAAGGGTAAGATTTTTCTCTTTTAAAAGCTTACCCACAACCTCTTCAAGACCTGATTCTCCCCACGTATAAAGGGATGCCCCTAAAAGCTTCTCTACCTCTTTCTTAAGCTGGGAAGACTTCATATTTCCGGACCGATACTTGCCGTCTTTCAGGAAAAATTCCACATCCACTCCCCCGTTACGGATAATGAGGTTCATGGAAAAATTATCCTGGCCCGGGATGCCCGCAAGCAGGTCATTCACCTCAATCTCCCTCAATCCACAGGTACGGGCCAGAAGACTCACACTCTTCTCAACCTTCCCGCATTTCTCCTTAAGAAAAGGCGCTACACTGTCACACCACATCTGCTCCATTTCATTGGGCACCCCCGGAAGACTTATAATAAAGGCCTCGTTCTCCTGACATATAAATCCCGGAGCAGTGCCATTCTTATTAGGGATCACTGTGCAGCGGCGCGGTAAAAGGGCCTGTCTCTGCTCACTTATGGGCATCTCAACCTGGTTCTGCTCATATCGCTTCTTAATAGCATCCAGCACTTCTGAATTTAATATAAGTTTCCTGTTTATAACCTTGGATATGCACCTTTTTGTGAGATCGTCAGTTGTGGCGCCAAGGCCTCCGGTTGTAATAACAATATCCGATCTTGCCATCGATGCCGCGAGAACGGTCTCAAGATAGACCTCATCATCCCCTACCCTGGTAATCAATTTTAAGGAATGACCTATCTTTTTCAGCTCTCTTGTTAAAAACAGAGCATTGGTGTCAGAAACCCGGCCGTTTATCAACTCCATGCCGATTGAAATAATCTCGACTCGCACTATCCCAACCCTTATAAAATAGTGTGATCAAAATTGATCTGTAAAAAATAATGAATTCGTTTTATACTATTTTAATGTTGATCTCTTGTCAAGGTCTGCCCATCAAGGCTTCACCATCGCTTGAGTTGTCTTGAATCACCTATAATCCTGTCAGACACAATAATATTCCCTGGGCTGTGGAATCAGTTTGAAAATAGGCTTCGAGTATAAAGTCTTTCGATAAAATCCTGCCACGGAATAAATAGAA
Source organism: bacterium (assembly GCA_049472335.1). Lineage (GTDB taxonomy): Bacteria > SZUA-182 > SZUA-182 > DTGQ01 > JAFGSM01 > JBLIRM01. The sequence continues at coordinate 6,611 of JBLIRO010000021.1, forward strand.
TATTATTTATTTTATAAGGCCTTGGAGTATTACAGACACAATATGCATTGAGTACGGCATGGTCCTTCAAAAATGACTTTAATCCAGCAATCCCGTGAGGCTCCTGTGACGATTTAATCTCCACCGGAATAATTGATCCATGTTTCTCGAGAATTAAATCCACCTCAGCTCCATCAGATGTCCTAAAAAACCAGGTGTTAATTTCTTCGCCTAAATATGAAATGTACTTCATTACTTCTAAAATAATGAAATGTTCAAAGGCATTTCCATATAATTGGGTTCCTTCAGTAAAATCTATTGACAACATCCTTTTTATGGCAAAGACTAGCCCTGTATCATTGAGATAAAACTTAGGGTGGCTAATAATACGTTTCCTGTGAGATCCATAATACGGAAGTAAATAAAAACCAATTAACGTATCTTCTAAAATGTTGAAGTATTCCCTTATAACCTTTAGAGAAACCCCCACCTCCCTGGCAATATTTGAATAATTTATCACATTTCCATTTTCATAGCCTGCAATATCAAGGAATTTTGAGAAAGCAGGAAGATTTCGTATTAATGCCTCATCGAAGATTTCTTCTTTAAGATAAGTATTTATGTAGCTTTCAAGCAGTTTTTTCTTTGTCTGAGCAGTCTGCGCCAGAAAAATATTTGGAAGTCCTCCAAAATGAAGAAAATCATTTAAAGAAAATAGATCCTTGACTTCATAATAAGAAAACGGGAATAGTCGTAAGGTAATCGCCCTCCCCCCCAACATATTAGCATGACTTCTCTTTAATTTTCTGGCACTCGATCCAGTGAGGATAAATCTGGGATCCCATTGTGATTCAATTAACCGATGTACTTCATCGAGAAGCCCTGGAGCTTTTTGAATTTCATCTATAACAATAAGAGGGGACCTTTTATTTAATGCCTCTATTTCAGCATAAAGAAGCTCAGGATTTTTAGTATAACGAATCAATTCGCTTTTTTTTAATAAATCTATATATATATCATATCCACCCGTCCTCTTTAAGAGCCAGGTCTTCCCAACCTGCCTGCATCCGAACAAAAAACAAGAGGTATTTAAGTTATCCAAAGATAAATATCTTTCTATTTCCATAAAAATTAACTCTTACTCCAATATTTACGCTCAAAATAGATACATAAGGTCAATTTTTACGCATTGTAACTTAAAGAACCATTATTGTCAAATCGAATCCCTCAAAATCAATAATTGACCTTTTCCAAAATACATATACAAAGATATTTTATCAGAGTCGCTCCTAAAGGTTTGCACAACAATTCCATGAATACTTGAATTTCAACTAATAATCATCATATAATATGGGCCATCCTGTGGCGGTGTAGCTCAGTCGGTTAGAGCATGCGGCTCATATCCGCAGTGTCCGGGGTTCAAATCCCTGCACCGCCACCATATCAACTTATTAATATCCTACAATAATGCTCTTCTGAAACATGCTTTAAAATGATGCCCCAATAGTGTTCATGGAAGGATATAAAAAAAGGGATTAAAGTGAAATATTCATTATGCATTTTTTTATAAGTGACGATTTATAATTGTTTTAAAAACGCTTACGCTGCTGTGGAATAGAGAAACAGGATCTGAGGTCGTAGATCTCTAATCACTCTTTTAAAATCGGGCAGGTCAGGGACAAGAGGGCCAAGCCACTGTTTCCAGGTCCTTTCGACATAATCGATCATTTTTAGCTCAAAAAAATCATCAGGGCTTTTGAATGTGAGACATTTCGGACTTTGCATTTGTCTATCAGAAAGGAAAAAAATCCGAAAGTTCCAGGTGATTTTGATAGGTACTGAAAATACGTCAGAAATCGTAGTAATCGCATGCTCTGGAGCGACTCCAACCTCGTTCCTGAAGTTTATCAATATTTTGTAATATTGCGCAAAATTTTTCCGCAATAATCTCCTCTAATGCATATACCCGGACTTCTGTTTCAAACAGTTCACCATATTCATGAATGATTGCTCGTTTCTTGAAAGACTTGAGCACTTTTCCATCTACTGCTATTTTGATCATAAAAGGTAGGAATCCCTGATTCCTGCTTTATGAGCGAGCTTTAGAGCCTGAATTATAGGAAATATACGATTTCCTTCGGCTGTGATTAGTCTTATAAGCTCTACACCAACATGGGTCTTTTTCAGTTTTTTAACTGTATTCATTTGATATTGTCCAATCTTTGCCAATTATAAACTATTATAATTAGATAATTTATGTCAAACATTGGACAGTGTCAAATATTCGCCGAACAAAAACAAATAAAGGGGATTGCATTTTTTTATGCCTTAAGATTCAGAATAAATATAAGTTAAGCCGAATTTTCTAAAAGCCTATTTTTATCAGGAAAGATATCCTATATTTTATTTAAACCCAAAAATATTTGAATAGCTGTCGTATGGATTATGAAGAGTCTAGGTAATCCTTTGGGATGCCTAAGAAATATTTAAAAGTATATTTTTTTTCTAATGATTCAGTTTGAATGTTTTACTAAAATTTATGCTATTTTATCTGATAATTTATAATAGCTCCTCTGAAGTCACACTACAGCATACCCCCCTTCTCAAGTGGATAAACCCTCCATTTAATATTAAGTTAATCAATTGGAATTAAATGATAATTTATATTTTGGCACAAAGTTTTTATTGACATAAGAACTACTAAGCCAATATAATATTATTACATCTTTGATTATAACCTTTTGGAAATTTTCAGTTCTTTACAATCCCACCATTAAATAATCCATAAAAAAGGGGGAATTTATTATGACAAGGTCTAAATTCTATCTAATACTCTTTTTTTTCTAACAATAATACTCTCAGCACCCTATTATGTCACTAATGATATAGCAGAAGAGATTTATGTACATCTTGGAGAAAGTATTCAGACAGCTATCACCACTTCTAATAATGGAGATGAAATTATTGTAGAACCTGGAACATATTTAGAAAATATTAATTTTTCAGGTAAAGCTATTACAGTCAGGAGTATGGATCCGAACGACTTTCTTTCCAGCACTTTTGGCGTATATGTCAATGGGACAATGGTCGATGGCGACATTCAGGATGGAACTGCTGTGCCGGGCAGTCTCGATTTCAATCTGACAGGGGATTTTCTGAAATTTACACCGGATGAAGGAGCTATCTCAAGCGGGGATATGGTGTATATCAGGCTCACTGACAGAATTAGAGATATCTGTGCCAATCCCTTGCAAACACCTCCCATGGGTGTAAAATTATTTCATTTTGAGAGCAGTAAAAATTTACAAATAAAAGCCGGATGGAGTATGATCTCGCTTCCCGTTATACCGGAAAGCACTCTAGTCTCGGATCTCTTTCCCGGAGCCGTAGTAGTCTATGGTTATAAAAAAGGAATAGGATATGACCGTATAAAAAATGAAGAGAATATGGAAGCAGGAAAGGGATATTGGATATTGCTAACTGAAGAAACAAACTATCCCTTAATCGGTCAATGTATTCTGAATTATAATCTTACAGTATATGAAGACGGATGGGAGATGATCGGCGGTTGCTCATATCCGGCCCAGGCATCGGCAGACAGTTGTGATACAGGTGTTATCTATAGATATGTTCAGGGATATGGGTATCAAAAGGTTCAGGAATCAGAGGCCCTTGAACCTGGTCAAGGCTACTGGATACAGCTCAAAGATGTTAAGAATCAATGCACACTAATGGTTGAGCCTTCAAGTCCCATTCTCTATTAACGATAATTGACAATCTTAAATCATATTGAGGCATAGTCTGAATTGGCTCTGCCTTTTTTGCATGTTTGTCTAAGGCTGCTTCTAACTCAACTTTGACTGTCACAGTTGAGTTAAAAATTTTTCCAGGTATATAATCGAGAACTAATCTTTTAATTTCATGAGACGCAATATGTTTGTTAATTATATAATCCTTTTATGCCTTGTAAAAATGATGAGTTGACAAAATTTAGTTACAACAACGAAATTTTGGTTAAGCTGATATGTGGCATTTAAAATAAAAAATTGTTAAAGTTACATCAAGTAACAGGTGATCCATTTTCTTCAATATTAAAAAAAACAAATTGCTGAAAAAGTCGAGGCACAGTTTAAAAGGGCCTTTTATTCTGTACATTAGAAGAAGGGAGAGGGAAAAATGAAAAATTTATTCTTTTTTATTCTGTTTTTATTCAAGCCTATCAGAGTATTCGCCCATGTTGATAATTGGCATATGGACAGATGGGGGCATATGAGCGGTTACGGATTCGGAGGTATAATTATATGGATAATTCTTTTGATATTAGTTGCCCTGGTTATTTATTTTATTACACAGAATATAAAATTAAGATCATCCGGACATTCATCAGGAGAAACTCCTTTGGATATTTTGAAAACACGATATGCAAAGGGTGAGATTTCAAAGGAAGAGTTTAACCAAATGAAAAAGGATTTAGAAGCATAGATCATTTGATGTTTTTTATAAGATGAAGGTTAGAAGTAAAAAGGTGAAAGATATCAATATCCTGTATAGATCTCCAAGCATAGAAGAATATATATCCCTTCGAAAAGCTGTGGGTTGGAATATACCCGATGAACAGGTAATAAAGATATCACTTAAAAATGCCCTGTTCTCTGTATGTCTTGAAAAGGGAAATAAAATCATTGGTTGCGGAAGAGTAATTGGTGATGAAGGATTATATTTATATATCCAGGATATTATAGTACTACCTGCATACCAGGGGCATGGATATGGGAAAAAAGTAATGGATGAAATAATGAATTATATTAATCATAAAGCAGGTAAAGGCGCCTTTATAGGCCTGTTTTCCGCAAAAGGGCTCGAAGGATTTTATAAAAAATATGGATTCAAAGAAAGGCCTGATGAAAACTCCGGGGCAGGGATGTTTCTTTTTAAACTTAACTGAGGGAATAAGAAAATTTTCCTTTTATGCAAGATGTCTGATCTTTACAATTACCTTAACGGTATTTTGGATTAATCATAATCTAGCATTGGCACAGGAAGAAGATATTCCCTATTACGAATTAGATTCCTTGGTTATAACTGCCAGCGGTATTCCCGCATACCTTTCAGAGATTGCGCAATCCGTAACTGTAATCACCCGGGAAGAAATCGATACCCTCCCTGCAAAAAGTATCCCGGACCTTTTGGAATATGTCAGCAGTGTGGACATACGCCAGCGCGGGATGAGCGGCATTCAGGCAGACCTGGGAATACGCGGAAGCACCTTTGAGCAAACATTGGTCTTAGTGGACGGCATAAATATGAGCGATCCCCAGACCGGGCACCACAATATGGATTTGCCGGTTAACCTGGAAGATGTCGAGCGAATCGAGATTGTAAAAGGACCCGGGGCAAGGCTATACAGCCATAATGCCATGGCAGGGGTCATTAATATTATTACACGTGAGACAGAGGATAATACCGCAGGCGGACGTATAAAGTACGGGCAGTATGATTATTACGGTATTGGTGCTTATGGTGCAATAAAAACCGGTGATTTATCCAACCGTCTTTCACTCTCAAGGGCTTCATCAGAGGGACACCTGGAGGGAAAAACCGATTTCGATATCAACACGTTATTTTACAGGGGACTAATCAGAGGTGAGAGACAAAAATTTCGAATTGGTATTGGATACACAGATAAAGACTTTGGGGCCTATAAATTTTATAGCGATGTTTACCCAGATGAGCGGGAATCAACAGATACATTATTAGCTTATTGCAGCGCCCATTTACAGGTTTCAGGTTTAGAGATTATGCCAAAACTCTTTTGGCGGCAACATAATGACGACTTCAGAATCCAGATAAAGGACAATTGGCTCAGGAACACTCACAGGAAAGACACCCTTGGGACAGAATTTAATTCCCAGTTTACGTCCGGATTGGGGACAACAGCCGTTGGATTCGAGATCGTTCACGAGGCGGTGGAAAGCTCTAACCTGGGTGATCACGACCGTGAGAGGAACGGCGTCTTTTTGGAACATTCATGCAAGCCTTTTAAACGGTTGACCATTGGCCTGGGTTCATCGGCAATGAAATACAGCGGCCGGGATTGGGAATACTGGCCGAATGCCGGACTAAATATGCTGCTAACGGACAGATTGAATTGGTTTGTATCTTTAGCGAGATCTTTTCGCGTTCCCACATATACCGAATTATATTATAAAGATCCGGCAAATCAGGGCAACCCCGATCTGAGGCCGGAGAAATCTTGGACCTATGAAACCGGGATTCGCTGGCGCAGGGAAGCATTCTACACTGATTTCAGCTTATTTTTGCGTAATTCAAAGGATTTGATTGACTGGTCCCGCGTAGGCCCTCCTGACCCCTGGAAGGCCCGTAACATTTCAAAAATCATTACCCAGGGATTCGAAGTGAGTACATGCTTTGATCCGGGTATATATTGGGATAACACATTCGTTAAGACCTTAGAAATTTCTTACACATACTTAGACTCAGACATGGATACGTATGGGCTTGAGTCAAAATACGTCCTGGATTGCCTGAAAAACCAGATCCATGGTTCCGTCATCCTGGACTGGTCCGGAAATATTAATCAAACGGTTAAGGCACGTTATGAAAGACGAATGACCGGGGACGGGCATTTCATTGTTGATTCACAGTTAACCTATGGGTGGTCGGGATACGAATTTTTTCTGGAGGCCACAAATATATTCGACGAAAATTATATTGATTCAGGTTTTTCACCCGCTCCAGGATTCTGGATGATAGGAGGCATAAAGTTTAATAAGGACTTTTAAAAATTAATCAATAAGTTTCGCATAATTATCCACGATCCTTCACCGTCAATGGAAGATAAAAACCGTTAATATTCAGCCATCTGGAATTCTATTCAGAGCCGTAATCATTAATAAATATTTTCGCCTATTTTATAGATTATTTAAGTTAAACGGAAATTAATTTATTTATTAACCCGGATGTATGATTTGGGTTAAAGGCTGATTTTATTTTTTTCTTCGGTTTCTTTTATCTTTGTTCTTTTCATTCTATTTTCGAGAAACTGCTCTTAGAAAGGATTGGCCAAAACAGGGCAGTGGAGATTTGTGAGTGGAAAAAGGGTTCAAAACAGACATTCTCTTTAATATCCACTAATGAAACAATAGGTAAATACTTTCATCCCATTTCATGGTTTGGTTCTTTAAAAAGGAGCAAAATATGTCTTTTACCAATGAACATGAATCAGAAAATGATGAAAGCAGTATTCTAGTTGTCGATTTCCAGCCGATTGTTCGTCTGGGTCTTATTCAACTTATCAACAATAGCAGAGGTCTTAAGGTCTGCGGTGAAGCAGAAAATGCTCATGAAGCCCTGGAACTTATTAAAGTACTGAAACCTGACATGGCTATTGTTGACATTTCTATTAAAGGTGTCGGCGGTATCGAACTTATCGAAACGATAAAGCTGCAGTATCCCAATTTTCCCATACTGGTCTTTTCCATGCTGGATGAATCTTTTTATGCGGAACGGGTCCTTAAAGCGGGCGCCATTGGTTATCTCATGAAGCATGAGGCATTAAAAAACATAATAAACGCAATCCGCTGTGTTCTGCTTAAAGAGATCTTCGTGAGTGAAAAGATATCAGCAAATATCATGTATAGGGCCTTATATAACAAATCCAATGGTTATTCTTTTCCTATGCAGCTTCTCAGCAACCGTGAACTGGAGGTCTTTCGTTTAATCGGCCAGGGCTATAAGACCAGACGAATAGCAGAGAAGCTGAACATAAGCACAAGAACAGTTGAAGCTTATCGTATGCATATCAAAGATAAATTGAATCTAAATTCAGGGGAGGATTTACTCCGTCAAGCCATTAAATGGATAAAAAACGAGAGATGATTTCAGTATTCTTTTATTCATTTTTTTACTCATAAAGAAGATATTCTTTATTATTCAGCCTGCATAACCGGCCTTCAGTCATAACGCCCCCTATTTATCTTCCTTGTTCCGGATTTATAATGATCGCTTGGGTTTATTCATTAGGAATCTAAAAAAAACATATTTCAGAAATAAATCTACATAAAAAGCGGAAGGTAAAAACTAGATTTTTTACGTCTATTAAATAAGAAGGGCGGATCAGACACCATGGATAATAAAAACATAAGTGGGGGAGTAAAATCTAATAAGAAAAGTATCCTTTAAATTTTGAAGGATTTAGTCTAAAAAATCAATATGGGGCAGGAAGATTACAGATGGGGCAGGAAGATCATAGAAAGGAGGTGAATTATGAAACGTTTTAAAAAAAGGTATTTTTGGGGATTATTTGGTGCTATAGTTTTAATAGGGTTCTTATTCATTGTAAATTTTTGCTTTGTACAAGAATTGACTATTATTCCTAAAGCAAATGCACAAGCATTTCAATATAATTGGGGCGGCGTTGGTACCGGAGGATCTCATGAATTAGCCGGTTATTTCCCAAGTGATTTAAAGGAAACCATAACTACTTGTAGCGGAGGATGTACAGAAACCGCCTCCACCTGTGCGTGGGACTGTGGCGCCACTTTCTCTCAATGCGGATCAGGAAGCGGACAAAGATCCGGAGCCGGGCTATTGGGCGGAAGCTATACTTTCGGCATTTGTTCCACTTCCACAACTTGTGGCAACAGCTTATTTGGCAGTTGTATGAGCGGAAGCTATACTTTCGGAGTTTGCCTAAGGACTGAGATTCCCACATCGAATACCTGCAGCAGCGGCATCTTCTGTGGCGGAGGCGGCAATATCACATTACTGACCTGCGGAAGCAGTCCATATAGCAGTTGTGGCATTGGTAGCTATACATACAGCACCTGCAATGTCGGTTGTGGTTATATAATCCCTACAACCAAGACCTGCAATTGTAGAAAGGAACCAAAATGGCAATGGGGTTCGGAATATACTAACAGTATTTGTCCTATAGCTACTGGTACAACTTGTGATGGATATTGCGCATTACCGATTCCGGGAGTTATTTTATATGATTACACCGGAATTAACGATTATACCAACATGTCCAATTATACAGTTTCTACCCCACCCGCATTTTAATATAGATGATAATAGCAATCACTAAAATCTTCTCAAAAATACCGGAATAATATTTCTGGGGGCCTTTGAAAGCTAATAGGCTTTTAAGGCCCTTTTATTATTCCTAATCTTGATATATGAAGATATTCCTACCCGAGACTCTTTTTATTCTTTCAATAGAAGGGATATAGTAAAAATCACTATGCGGAATATAGTAGTTTCCATTATTGTCAAGTGTAATTTTAAGAGTTATTATTATAACAAATAACATTTTTGTATTTTTTTATTCGATATCGGGATGCCAGAAACATTTGCAGCAACTTCTCAATATCCTGGTGGGATCTTGAGAAGCTTAATCACAACAAGGTAAGATTTTTATAAACGTACCGAAGGGAAAAATCAAAATTTTTTACGTCTATTAAGACAGGCGAGGGAAATTAGGTATAGGGACTAACCGTATTTTAAAGCCTTAATAATAATAAATCCTGATGCGTCATGTTAAAACTTATACCAAATAAGCTTTTATGTTCTAAATGGGCCCATCTGTCTATTATTATATCTTTAATATTTTTATTGACATCTTCATTTACTTCGGCTGTTGATAATCAAATCCAATATCCAACAATAAATCTTCCTGGATTGTTTAAACCATCGGGCTTTCCATATCAACCGCCCTTTTTTTCTTATACAAATTATACCTTCGATCCCATACGATCCTCATTAAATTCTTCTTTTAAATTGGAAAGCAATTATTCCATACCCTTTTCACAGTTCGGCATTAGTAATTATTCTTTTCAGTTTCTACCAAACCGGACTTCTGGTAGTATTTCCTCCTCTCTTTTTGAGAGTCTCACTTTCTCATATAAAAATCCCCTTAATTTATTTAACTACCAGCCTTCGTTTACACAATTTCCAAATAACACAAATTTCAATATACCTTATGTAGGATCATTAATGCCCAATATGGGATATATGCCACATGTTTTTCCCAGTGATAAATTTATATATAGTTATTATCCTGGAGATATTTATGGTCAAAAGACACCTGCCCATCTGACGACGAGCCTTCCGCAAAAGCCTGGTGAAATCATCGGTACCATAGGAATAATAACTGATATACATTATTCCGACAAAGATTCCACTGACAGGCGTTCTCAATTTTCATTAAGTGGTCCCCGTTTTTACAGTGAAGCCGCTAACGACCTGGCCGATTTTGTCGACAAGATGAATTCTATGGGAGTTGATGCAATAATTGAGCTGGGCGATTTCATAGATATCCATTCAGGAAATTCCGCAGAAGAAGGCAACACCAACACGCATGACGACGGGGCCCACGGAGAGGCAATATTATTCGAGGCAGAATCTATTTACTCAAAACTTGTCATGCCGTATTATCACGTTATTGGCAACTGGGATATGTATGATTATGATTTTGCCACTGCTGATGAATGGTTCCGCCACATTATCAATGGCACTCCCGAAACCATCGTAAGCCTTGGGGGAAAACTTTATACCGATGCAATTGGTAATCCTGTAAGCAGGTATTACGCATTTAAATTTGGTGAAGTTCTGGGTATAGCGTTGGATTCTTCCGGCACTAATGCCTTAAGAGACAACTATTTGATGCATACCACAGGGATAAACGGAACGGGTTTTGTCCCCGGGAAGCAGCTTGACTGGCTTGAAGATGTGCTGGCGGACAATAGAGATGGCGAAAACATGCCCGTTATAGTATTTATTCATCCTTTTTTATATCCGGAATTCATGGGGAATAATTATTATATGTGCAGAAATTACCTGGATGTTCGAGATATTCTTGAAGCCGATGATAATGTGCTGGCTGTATTTAACGGTCATCATCATCCCGGTGCGGATGGTTGGTGGGAGGATACTCAAGATAATCCCGATTCTAATGTTTATCATGCAGCCACCGGTGTATTTGGCGAAAAACACAAGGGTATCAAATACTATAATCTGAGAGGATCAATTATCGGATGGGGTTCCGATTCCTCAGGCCCAATTGAAGAGCCTTCAAATGTTTATTATGTTTTGACAGTGGAGAGAGGAGAGTCGATTTCCATTAAGGTTGAGACTTTTAGTACCAATTAAATTCTACATAATCAATTTCTAATAATCAATTGCAAAAAGTGTTTGTATTCTACTAATATCTCTTCTTGCCTAACAATAAGATATTATCTTGTATTTTATTGATATACTTTAAAATCAAAGAAAAATCTTTATGTTCTATTAGTTGTTTTTTAACAAAATCATATCTCATTAATTTCAAATCAATAACTACAAAATCCCTAACACCTTTATTTTCATAATCTTATAACCTCTCTTAATTTTGGTATGTCCTTTGCTCTATAAATTAGCATAAAGATTAACCCCTGGGGAATGTGTAGAATTTCCGTTCGACATGGCTTCGGATCACAACTGAGACCTTATAACTGCATCCGTTATGTCGTCTGTTGAATCTGCACAAGTTACTTTAATCCGTAACCTTTAAAATAATCAGGAGGGAAACATTATAAAGTAACATCTTAAAGACACGGTACCATTTAAAACAGATCTGATATTTTTTGTTGATATTTTTATCATCCAAAGATTACCTTAAGAAGGAGGGAAATATTATGCAATATTTGAATGTGTCTCAACCCGCATATGCCACATATTATTATGATGACGGAAACTGGTGTGGGAATAGTTTTGATTTCTGTAACAGAATTGGTTACGGCTCAGGATTCAATGTTGGCTTTGGTACTGGTACGGGCAATAACGTCCTTTGTGTTACACCTTTGGAATACGGGGAAATCGGAAGAGCTGTTCTGTAGTACCTTACAGTTGGGATGGGTATGCCCAAAAGGCATGCCCATCCTATTCCCCTTTAGGAGCCAAAACAAAAGTAAAGGATAAGAGAAAAGGAGATGGAAAAAGATGTTTCAAACATTAAAAAGACCTTACAAAGAATCTAACGCATATGAAACAATAGAGAAGATCAGGAATATATTGAATACAGCGGATCTGGCTCCCAGAGTGGTTTTTCACGCCAATCCCTATCCCCAGATTCATTCCGTAAGATTGGAGTTGGATGAAACAAAAGGGGGTTTTGGGACAAACGGGAAGGGTCGAGACAAAGAGTATTGCTTTGCCAGCGGATACGCTGAATTTATCGAAAGGATGCAAAACGGGCTTTATGCCAACTTTTCACGCACAATGATGAAAGGGATCAAAGAAAAACACGATTTTTTCTATGCCCCGGATGAGAGATATATCTCCAAAGAAGAATTCCTGCAACTTCCTGACGAGATCGTTTCGGACATAATTCATCGCGGCGGCAGGGATAAGATAAAATTTATCGAATCATATTTCAACCGTTTGAAGGTTAACAATGTCTCCGGGGTTGTTTCTTTACCTTTTTATGATACAAAAAATGACAGAGAAATATTTCTTCCCCTCAATCTCCTTTTGCTTGCTGTAGGATCTACAGGGATGGCTGCAGGAAACACCAATACAGAGGCAATTTTTCAGGCCATTTGCGAGATTATGGAAAGATGGGGAGCCGCTGAGATATTTTACAACCAGTTGACCCCTCCAACTATCCCTGACGAATTTCTTAAACAGTTTGAAGAGGAATACAAGATCATAGAAAACATCAGAAAGAGCGGGAAATACAAAGTCACAATAAAGGACTTTTCCGCCAACAGGAGAATCCCCGCGGTAGGGATTATTATCGAGCATCCTGAATCACAAAAATATAAACTTAATGTGGGATGCGACACTTCATTCCAGGTGGCTCTCAGCCGCTGCCTTACCGAAATTTATCAGGGCAGGATGAATGATAAGGTTTTCGATGAAGGCCTTCTTGATATCCCTAAGGAGGTGGCGGATTATTTTAAAAATGATGATCCCGTGTCGCTTTATAAAAGATATTCGGTTTTTGCGAGTTTCACCCATGACGGCAGCGGGATATTCCCTAAAAGCCTTTTTGATGACAAATTCGATTACCCTTTTGATTCTTCAATATTCGGCACAAAAAAATCCTATGACACTGAGGTGAAAACACTCATAACCAATTTCCATAAAATGGGATACAACGTATATATAAGGGATGTCTCTTTCATGGGCTTTCCATCGGTTTTCGTTTATATCCCCAGGGTATCCGTCAAGGGGGTAAAAAACGCGCCTATACAGAATAATAGCGATACCTTTAGTGTCATTGAACTGGACAAAATAGAGCCCATGGTCTTCAATCTTAAAAACTGTAACGATGATGAGCTGCAGCAGATCGCCGACACTCTGGATAAACTTGCAGGCCAAATCAAGTTTAATGAGCTTTTTAACGTCGATCTGAAACCCATGTCTCCATGGAAAAATCTTGAAGTCTCCTTTCTTTTGACTCTGATATGGTATAGATTGGGAGCCCTGGATAAAGCCAGGTTGAGCTTCAAGTTGTTTTTAAAAGAGCAGAAAGAGGAAAAGGAGTATTATAAGATCGTCGATCAATACCTCGACCTTAAAGTAAAAGGGATCGATGAAGAAAAGATCGCGCAGAAGATCCTCAAGAAAGGATTCGATCAGAAACTGGTCGAAACAGTTATGCAGGATATGTCCGATCCAGATGAGATCTTTAAATACATCAAGCTTCCAAAATGCCCTGACTGCTCCGGTTGTGAGCTGCAAAATGATTGTTTGACCAACGGCAAACAGGTCATTGCTCACAATATTTACCCTATAATGAAGGAGAATGAAATTGACCAGATAAGATTATCCTTAATTCTCAACGGGGCCGAAGAAGGGCCTGAAGAAGGAGATTGAATCCATGAAAACCCAATATCCCCATAAAGGCATATTCTCTTTTTTGCTGAAGCGCCTTGGAGGGTCCCCTCCAATAGAAAAGGCCCTGGAGGTGGTGAAGAGAGAGGTAAAAAAATACAGGCGGCTCATTTTTCTGGGAGCAGTGCTTATGTTCCTCGGCGCCCTTTTACTACTTCCCCTTCCCTTTATAATGGGAAAAATCATCGATATAGTATTACCCCAAAAGAATGTCAGGCTGCTTTTGACAGCTATCGGCATTCTGTTGGGAGTGAATATTATTGCGTCTATTATAAACTACTTTCAGGAAGTACTTTTTTTTAAGATCAACAACAAGATGATCATCGATATCCGGAAGGCCCTTTTTCAAAAGGTCAACCGTCTTCCATTATTCATTACGAAATCCTGTAATACCGGTTATCTGATGTCCAGGATCAAGGATGATCCCCCCCGCCTGGCTGCTTTGTTCGGGGAGAAGCTCATCCAAATGGTGAAACAGTTTTTTGTCTTCATCGTTTGCTTGAGTGCCCTCTTTTATATCAGTTGGGAATTGGCGTGCATCACCATCGCGGTCTTGCCTTTTTTCTTGTATACCGTTTATTACTTCGGGAAAAAGATCAAGAAGCAATCGGAGACGGTTTTCGAACGTGTCGCCGTAAACAGCAAATCCTTGCAGGAAAATCTCGACATGGTTGAACTATGCAAGTCTTTTGGCAGGGAGGCCTTCAATACCAGGCGTTATCTGAGGGAAATCATAAAGACCTTAAGGGATTTTATAGTCCTAAAAAAACTGGAAAGCTTAAACAGTGTTATACTCGGATTTATCGGTGCAATTCTTCCGTTGAGCATACTCGGATACGGTGGATATAAGATCATCGCGGGGACATTCAGCATTGGTATGCTTGTCACCTTTATAAGCCTGTTAAGCAATGTAGTCAGCCCGGCGTCCAGCCTGATAGGATTCAATATCGAAATACAAAAATTAAAGGTCGCCCTCATACGTGTCGGAGAAATCCTGCATTTGCCGGAAGAGCCGGAAGCGGAGGGAATAGACTTCAGACCTGTGGATTCATTGAATGTAGATCATTTAATGTTCTCTTATAATGGTCTCAAACCTGTGCTGAAGAATATTACCCTAAATGCCGGGAAAGGGGAAAAAATAGGCATTGTCGGGGCCTCGGGCTCCGGAAAGACCAGTCTTGCCAGAGTTGTTTCCGGTTTGTATCAGTTCGCCGGAACGATCAGTATCAATGATTATCCGGTTGGCGCCATGCAAAGCAAAACACTGAGAAAAAATGTTGCCGTGGTGCCGCAGGAACCCTTTTTATTCAACGACTCTATCTATGCCAACGTTGCCTTCGGAAAACCGCGCGCTACTGAGGAAGAAGTAAGGGATGCGTTAATCAGGGCCAATGCCTGGGAATTCATCGAAAAAATGAAGGATAAGGAAAGGACCCTGGTAGGGGAGCGTGGAAACAGTCTTTCAGTGGGGCAGAAACAAAGAATTGCAATTGCCCGGGCACTGATTAAGGATACGGATATACTTATCCTGGATGAGGCCACCTCCAATGTGGACAACATCTCGGCAAAAATGATAGCCGATGCCATAGATGATATATCAAAGCAAAAAATCATATTCATCATCGCTCACAATTTAGACTCAGTGACAACCTGCGATAAGATCATATACTTAAAAGATGGGATTATCTCAGAAGAAGGAAGCCACGAAGAGCTCTTAGCCAAACAAGGGGATTATGCCGGACAATACAACAAACATATTCATTCACTTAAAAAGCCACAGATGGAAGCTATGGCAGTCTCATAGTAACGCCTGATTTTTTAATGTTAATTAAGTAAGTATTGTGTTTCCTTAATTTAAGAACGTAATACAAAAATCTATTGAGCGTCTAAATTAATTGTAAAGTTTTTGTTTATATTTTCACATTAAAGATTGTCGTATTCATCTTTATTTAATTATTTTGACTTTTTAATTGTTTAAAAATGCACACCTTTCTTACGAGTTAGCTGGGTCAGCTCTTGAAATACTGACACATCATTTTGCAAAATTTAAGATTTTGTGTTAATTTAATTTATAGACTGCTCTTATTATTTTAATATACTTAAATTGCGGAGCACATCATGAAGTCATTATTAAAAGGCTTAACAGTATTTCTTACCCTCCTAGTTTTGTCACCCATACTCAGCTCACCTGCCATAGCACAGTTAAATTTTTACTTCCCGGACTTTTGGCCGCCAGAATATTTACGAGACTTACAAACCTACTCGCGCCCAGCCACTATCAAAAAAAGTGATATACTTGTTGATGACTTTGAGTATTCGGACAGCCCTTACAATCATGGGTGGATGGGATCTGATATTTATGGTGGCGGTTTTACCAAAATATCGATGGATTCGCAAATAAATAGTCTTGTACTTGATGCTTATAGGCCTCATTCCAATTTCTTAGTTTACACACCCTCTTCAATGCGAAAGATCTCGTATAACCTTTTTACACCCCTGAGCCTTAATAAACCTAATGGTGAGTCAGGCATAAGTATGGATACAAATCCGGTTTTAAGCCTTCTTTTCAGGTCCCTTCATGACAATGAGTCATGGGATCTATTTTTACTCGATGTTATTGGAGAAGATACAAGCGGTGAAAGGACTATTACCGTCACAATCAAGATAGGGCCTATGGAACAGCCTTGCGGAACTTCCGTAGGATCTTTAAAGGGCAATGAATGCATATTTGACATAAGAGCTGCTGTTACCGGTTTTAATCCTTCAGGGCAATTACAGGTCACTGCTACTATCAATCGGAGTATGCTCGATGGTTCATGGCATACCGTGCATGTCGATTTGGTTAAAGCAGTAAAGACCGCCGTAGCTGTATTCAATGAGATAGATGATTCCGATAAATCTGATTGGCATATAGCCAGGGCGAACTCAATTGAAATAAGAGGCTGGAAATTTCGTTTGGACAATATCATATTCAGGTCTAAGACAGGCGGGAAGTTTCTCGAGTCTCCCGATCTTTTCGAAATGGGCCCTCTGTATAACCAAATATTTGAGCCTTACAGGTTTCTGTTTATTGCGGATTCTCAGGGGGAAGGGATATTGGTCCATGACAAGAACAGCCAGGCAAATAAAATTAAACAGATCACAGACCTTATGCTCAATCCTGACAATTTCCTTCTTGTGGAAGACCCTAACGATCCCAATGATCCTGTCGTGAGATACTGGACAGACGAAATGGGCGCGGACCCCAATCTCTTCGGAGAAAATGATCCTAACCTGGCGCAGAAATTTGACAGGAATTCGTTCGTTGTGGACCTTAACCTGGCTATCTTTGCTGATTCTAACCTTAGGATGGAGCCGGATGGTCCCGGAAGCCTGGCTGAAACTATCATTTCATCAGGCATTCTGGACTGGCATTCCACAGTTGGCGGATACGGCGCCTACGGCACTCAGTATTACTTGCTGCAACCACTCCCGATCTATCCTTATGACGGTATGCCGACTTTTCTGCCGGCCCGCTATTCTCTCATAGACGTCATAGGGAAATACGGCAAGCCCTATTACTCCCCTGAACACGTCCGTATGCTCGAAGGAGCTCTTTGGAATTCGGGAATCACTGCGTGGCCTAACATTGCGGCCCTTGATTATACACCGCAGTATTTTGAAGACATGATCGTGACCATTGAGGTTACTAACGGGATAGATAGCGACGTGAGGACCTTCCCTATCAGTGTGACCAACTATCCGGTTGAGAATTATCCGCCAGTGCTCCAGTTGGATGCAGTGTTCCGGTTGAATATCGGGGAGTTAGTCTTCTATGTGGATGATATTAATGAATATGCATTTAATGTAATCGATCCTGATTGTTTCATCTTCTCATTGTCATCTGATCCGCCAACTACACATGTACCAGGAATCCCTATGCATGAAGATTACAGGACCGATATGGACGGGCTCAGTTGGGGTATTGACACGATAACAATTAACGGACAACTATCTTCATTGTTTACTACTTATCATTATATAGGTCCCTGGTATGACTGTAGTATCTTTAGTTCATTGATGGATGATTTTGACTACTGTTATTTCCAGGATACCGGTTTGATTCAGTTTACACCACGGTCTGAAAAAACTCTAGGAATTGAAATCATTGCCAGTGATTTGAGGGGGGGCAATTCCACCATTGAATTGAAAATCAATTGCGTTTCCTGGTCAGACACCGATGAAGACGGTATTCAAGATTCACTGGACAACTGTCCCTTTTTAGCAAACCAATGTCAATTTGATTCGGATGAAGATGGTATAGGTGATGAATGTGATATCTGCCCTGAAGCCTTCGACCCTAATCAGGAGGATCTGGACAGCGATGGAACCGGTGATTTATGTGATAACTGTCCCGGCACTCCCAATACGGATCAGTTGGATAATGACAAGGATAATATAGGTAACGCATGCGATACATGTCCGGGTGATATCAATAATGACGGGGACGGGGATGGCTGGTGCGGCGACATAGACAACTGTCCGAATATCTGGAATATGGATCAGGAGGATAAGGATGGAGACGGTATAGGCAATCCCTGCGATAATTGCCCTGACTACTCCAATCCTGATCAAGGGGATTCAGACGGAGATGGAATCGGTGACGCATGTGATAACTGTCCGCATTTTCCGGATTCTAACCTGCAGGATACTGATGGGGACGGCATCGGGGATGTGTGCGACAACTGCCCTAATGCAGTCAATCCCGGTCAGGTTGACCAGGACAATGATGATATGGGCGATGAATGCGATGTATGTCCCAATGATTTTACAAACGATGAAGACGGGGATAATGTCTGCGGCATGACAGACAATTGCCCCGGACTTTCCAATCCTGATCAAAAAGATAAGGACAATGACGGAATCGGGGATGTGTGTGATAACTGCCCTAATGGTCTAAATCCTGACCAAACGGACAAAGACTGGGACGGCATAGGAAATGTATGCGACAATTGCGTGTATGCATCCAATCCTGAACAGATTGACAAGGATGGAGATGGTATAGGTGATCCGTGTGATAATTGTCCGGATATATCCAATCCTTTTCAAGACGACACGGACAAGGACGGACTGGGGAATGTATGTGATAAATGCCCATCCATATCCGATTATAAACAAAAAGATATGGATGGTGACGGAATCGGGGATATGTGCGATAACTGCCCGGAGGCTTTTAATCCTGACCAGGCGGACTCAGATGGAGACAATATAGGTGATGCCTGTGATACTCCATCTACTCAACCTGAAAAAAAGCAAAGCAAGACAATCCTGCCCTATTATCAATTCCGGCAGCAATTTCCATGGTTTTCAAGTTTTATGCCTTATAATCTTTTAGGATATCGCTATGGCGCCATCTATAGCTCATTATTTGATAATACCCAAAACCCGTTTTTGATAAATACCTTCCAGCAGGGAGATTATGCACAGAATAATTTCTTATATCCCATAAATACGACAAATTACGGATCTTCTTTTTTACCGAACCTTTTGACCCATTCAGCCCCTTGGGCTTGGCATGGTTCTATATATTACTATGACCAAAGCGGTCTCCCTCTGGGTTTTAATCAGTATTTACCGAAGCCATTACAGTAAGAAGTAAGTCTAAAACTTCGTCTGAAGTTTTGATATATTATTTAAATAGTTTGTATAATATCTAAAGGACCCCTTGAAACATATTTTTAATTCGGAAAAATATTAGAATTTTACATATTATCCTATTGCTTTTTACTTTTTGCTTTAAAATAGATTTGCTCGGTTGTTTGTGACTCTTAAAGTCACGGAAGTTTGATTAAAATTCAAAAAATATTTAAAGGTGGGATATCGATATGATTACAAGGACGCAAGTAAAGGATCTACGTTACTATCTTCTAATCTTTTTATTATCAACCATAATACTTTTCTCACTTCTTATCATTAGGATAAACTTCAGCCATGCATATTTTTCCCCTTATCCAGCATTCTTTCAGCCCCCATGGCAACAGATACCATATTTTAGCCCTGTGTTTCCTGGAAGCGTTATTCCACCCCAATACCCATACTCAAACTTATACCCAAGATTTGCTCGATCCAATACAAATTATCCTGCATCCTTCTATCCCAATTTCGGAGGCTTCGGGTTTTTGCCTTACAGGTCCTATAATAGTGCTTATAGCTTACCCCTGACTTCTCAATTACCCTTTTATACACCTGCAAATCCGGCCTCAATGTATACCCTTTTCAACAATCCCGGCCTTGCCAGCGCCTATTTACGCCCGGATCCTCAATGGAGGATAGGCAAAGAGGTAACCCCTTCACCACCGCCAACTCCCGGCATGGGAACCGGTATAGAAACAGGTCAATTAAGGATCGGGGCCACAGCCAGTCAAAGACGTGGCACTAACAGTTCGATCGTTCCTTCATATGTTAACCGCCAGTTGATTGTTATGTTCCGTCCTGAAGTCCCGCCACAGGAAAGAATGGCAGTGCTTGGCAAGCATAACTGCACGGAAATAAGAACAAGCGCCTATGGAGGATTTACACTCATTGCGCTCTCATCCTTTCAGAGTGTGCGTGACACCGCGGAGCAATTTTCAATGGAACCATCCGTGCTTTATGCGGAGCCTAATTATTACAGACGTGCCCATCTTCTCCCAAACGATCCCTATTACGTTTATCAATGGCATTTTCCCTGGCCGCACCTGGCCACCCCCCTGTCTTGGGACATAAACACAGGAGCAGGAGTGACTGTAGGGCTGCTCGATTCCGGCGTTGCCTACCGCACTGCCGCGCCTTATGCACAGGCCCCGGACCTTGCAGGCACTTTGTTCGCTCCGGGCTGGGACTTTGTGAACGCGGACGCATTTCCTGACGACGATTACGGGCATGGGACCCATATGTGCGGCTGTATCGCGCAAACCACAAACAACTTATTGGGCGTGGCAGGAGTGGCGTTTTCCTCCACCATAATGCCTGTAAAGGTCATGGATAGTTTGGGAGATGCCACTATTGCGGACGAGGCTGACGGAATATATTTTGCAACTAATAATGGGGCAAGGGTTATAAACATGAGCTTCGGAGGAGTCGGGACATCCGCCACAGAAGAAGCAGCTTTGGTATTCGCCTATAGCCAGGGGGTGACGCAACTGGGTTCATCCGGAAATGCCGGATCAACCGTGCCGGAATATCCGGCAGCCTATCCGGAATGTATTTCCGTAGGAGCAGTTCAGTATGATCAAACCAGAGCCCCTTATTCAAATTACGGGGTAGAGTTGGATCTCGTAGCCCCCGGAGGAAACATTACTCTGGACCAGAATTTTGATGGATACGGTGACGGAATTTTACAGCAAAGACATGATGGAGTAAACTTTACATCCTTCTATTATGAATTTATGGAAGGAACATCCCCTGCCTGCGCGCTGGCAGCGGGTGTGACCGCCCTTGTGATCAGCAAAAGCACGGCCGTGTTAACACCGCTTCAGGTTACAAATATCCTTCAGACCACCGCGACTGATCTGGGCGTAGTCGGCTGGGACCAGGAATACGGATGGGGAGAAGTCTACGCCTACGGAGCCCTCCTCAATACCCCTTAAGGGACAGAGTTATACCCCTTAAGGGACGGAGTTAGTTTATTAGTTTAAGGTATAATCAGAGGGTCTGCAATAAGGGACGGAGTTAGGATTAAACAGGAATGCCCCGTCCCTTTTTCTTTTTTCTTATGGCCGCAAGTCCTAAAACGCCGAATAGAAGAAAAACAAAACTTGATGGTTCAGGGACCGGCGCATAAAAATAATTAACTATCATTTCCCCATTAAACACACAATCAGAAAATTCATATTTTTTGCCCAAATCATCGTATATAACACCAGGAAAAATATCTTTAAATACATTTGTAAGGGAAACGGAAGTATCATTTTCTTTTAAGGTAAAGAAAGACAGAATGTCGGGATTGGAATAAAATTCACCTTGAATACCCCAGGTCCCCGCACCTGTCATTGCTTGCCCATCACCATTGAATGAACATAATCCATCTCCATCGCCAAAATCGAATTCCTGATGTATTCTTGACCCTAAGTTTATGTTTTCAACCTTTAAGATATATTGGTTTTCATAATAAAATGCCAATCCTTCAACATTATTACTATATGGAGGAGGATCGACAGACTGATAATAAAACCAGCCATCTGAATATGTTTCCACAAGTACTTTCTCTAAGGTTCCAAGGGCTGAGTCAAACAAAAAATCCTGTGCGTCCAAAACATTACCAATAGATAAATTTCTGCTAATATTGGCTGCTTTTGCCAAGGAGATAAAAGACGATAAACTAAAAATAATTAATAACATTAAAATCTTTCTCATTTATTACTTAGCTCCCTTAAAAATTATTTATGATAAGGACATAAAAATTTTTAATTACTCCATGTGCTCATCTCCTTTTTAACAATTAAGCAGTTTGCCTCAAAATTTTATAACTTGAAATTTTATTAAATCTCGAGGCAAATCAACTTCATATAGTTTTAAATCCAAAAAAAGGTTAATTCTTCATTAAAAAATTAACATACATTTTGAAAAAGCAATTCTTATGCCTTTCAGCCAATTCTAATTATGGCAATTGTGTCCTCTGAATCCCAGAGTCAGGCATTGAAATATTGACAATGAACCTAAGGAAAATTGTGTATTACTTTGTTTTACATTCTCAGATTTCAAGACTTGACCCTGCTGAACCTTATAACCAAATTTAATTTCAATATGTTTTAGTCTCATTAAACTAAATATTAAGCATAAAAAGGTTATTTGACCAAAATTAGAATTGCCATATGGCGTTTTTATTATATTTAAAAAAGGATCTTGTTGTATATAAATTAGTTGAAGATTTAGGTTTTCTGGAGGTAATCCAAGGATCTAAAGGATACATGAAGACAGAACATCCGGATTTAACTATTGAATTTCTTGTACCAGAGAGAGGAAGGGTATCTGTTTATTTTTTCAAATAACCGATGGTTAGTGGATTAGGCTTGTGGAAATGTTTGATCATCATAATTCTCTATAAACTGGGGCTTGACAACCTTAACCACAGCATAGATAATCGGACAATGGGTGATGTATTAACCAACTCCAAATAAATTTTTCTCTTATATAACTAAAATCAATACAGCAAAGAGGGGGATCTATGAGCAGCAAAAGATGTATATATCTATCAATTGTTATTATAATGTTCATCCTTGCAGGTTTTGCAACAAAGGCAATCGCTCAAGGGATGTCGGGTATCCGCTGGAAAGGATGGGGAGTTCGTGCTGGTCTGAGCAGTGACCCTGACCAGGTATATGGCGGCGTTCATTTCAATTTGGGAGAGTTTGCTAAAGATGTTCGTTTCAGGCCTACTATGGAAATCGGTTTCGGTGATGATCAGACACTCCTTCAGATCTTGGCTGAGGTGCATTACGTTTTCTCAAAATTCCGGGTTTGGAAGCCATATCTTGGAGGCGGTCTGGGATTAACCTATATCAATTATGATGATGAGCATCCAAAAGATGACAGTGATACAGAGATTTCCCTGAATCCAATAGCAGGGATAGAGACAATGTTGAATCAAGGGATGAAGCTCTTTTTCGAGCTCAAATTGGGTCTTGCGGATGAAGATCCTGACTTAAAGTTCGGGGTAGGATTAAGCTGGTAGCAAGACCCTATCTCGGGAAAACACTTCTCTTTCAGTGAGAACCTGGACTCCGGGGGGTGTGTTTAAAACCACCTTTTTAACAGGGATTAAAGAGTACAGATGCAGAAATAAAATGTTTATATATAGAAATATTCTTCTGTAATAGTTTTGGAAAATTGATAGAAGTCTATAAAAGATGGATTAAATTTTAAGGGCGGGGAAAGAAAATCCCCCGCCCCAGGAGACTCGTTTATGGGACAATACAGATGGAATCCATTCCCTTAATTGGGGTCCCGTCATTCAAACTACCGGTCAGGATTCCAGTTGTATCCTCATCCGAGAAAATCCCTTCCATATTTGCAAATTTTGCAATAAGATCTTCATGCCCATCTCCATTTACATCCTCTAAATGGGCTAAGAGAACGCCCTGTTTACCAACAGCCCCTATTTCCAAAACATCTTGCAGCTTTAGACTTTCAAGATTGATATTCGCTACATCAAAATCAGCAGCTCCAAATACGGCCACAGGTATGAAACCATAACCTGCTTTATTGATACAGTTTGGTTCGCCACCTGGTTTAATATCTATCTGGACCTCCCGGACCTTGATTTCAGGTGTCCAGAGGAAAGCATACTGGCCCAAATCCTGGGAGAAGGCTGTGCCTATAATCTGACCGCTGTCATTAATATCACTCGCTTTCAAAAGGCCCGGTTCCCCTGTTATCTCACTAAGGGCGACAGGTTCGGGTTTCCAGACTACAGCAGTCTCATCCTCCAGGATATTTTCTTCTGTCTCATATGCATTGGCTCCCACAATGATTCCTTGATTATTAATACCATATGCCATGGAAACGTTTTTCCCGGAAAGCATTCCCAATTGTGTCATTCCGGTCTCATTTGTGAAAAGAAAAGCCTTTGCGTTTCCCGCCCAACAAACACCAAATTCATCACATACCAGATTTCCACAAACACCTATAACATCTCCATTATCATTGATGCCAAAACCCTGAGACAACTCATATCCGGGAAGCACTCCGAGGTTGATCTTCTCTTCACTCTGAGTCCAAGTGAAGGCACGTGAAATAAAGCCTTCCGTTTCCGTCCATTTCCAGCTAAAGCCAACGACCTTATCGTTATAGTTAACAGCGTAAGCGACACTACCACAACTATACGGATCTTCACACTCCCACAGTATTCCCAATTCTGTTAACTCCTCTTCCATTAAAAAATATGCACGTTGACCATAATCCGTGAATATATCACCCACTATATGACCCAGGTTATTAATACCTATGGCAGTGGAACCAGAGCCGACCTTTTCACTAAGATCGCTGACCCCTTCTTCAGTCCAGAGGAAGGGTATAAAATCCTCGAACCAGCCCTCTTCCGACATGTAATAACAATAACCAACAACGTCTCCATCCTCATTAATATCAAAGGCATGACATACATTTTTACCTTCAGGGAGTGGTAGCGTTATCATTTCACCATCCACCCATTTGAATGCTATTGCACTTATAAACATACCATCATCGGATGAGGTAGCGTAAAAGCCCACTACCTGGCCATTGTTATTGATGGCTAAAACATCGATGGTATCTGCTCCGTCAGGCCTCGGGATTTTGACAAAATCCGACGATACTGCCTTGCCCACTAAAATCATTGCAAGGATAGTGACAAATACAATCGACAACCCCTTTTTATTTATTCTTTTCATTTTGATGGCCTCCTTTCCTAAAAAGGGTTAAATGTGTTAAGTATCCTTTATATGATTAATAGCGTTGATAAGAGATTTAAGCGAAGCAGGGTGAATTCTTTCAAGTGACAGTGTATGAGTAAATTCGAGAGATCTTATCACCTTCTATTATAATTTAGCCACACCCATATCAAGACAATCTGAATGTTGCCACAGGAAGTGAAGCAATCCCGAATAGCCATAACAAACTTTGTGAAGCTTCCAAAAATCCAGATGGAATTGAAGATTGAATGTTAAAAAGAAATCAAGGCATAATTAAGATATAATTGAGAATGTGGAAATGTGAAATAGAGATCACCCAAATGTCCCAAATCATTTATTATAATTGTAAGGGACCTTACATTGCTACCTGACCAGTGGGAAAAAGGAATGAGGAATTCCAATGCCAGCCCGGATGAAATTTTAGGTAAAAAATGGAATTTGCAAAAGCTTAATTAAAAAGAAAAGGAAAGAGAAAAATCGAGAAACCTTTTCTTATACATAAAATTTCAAAGAGCTATATGATTTCAGTTGTTTTTAATTGCTAATTTTTTTTGAAAACTTGGAAATAGATTAACATTAGAGAAAATATTTTTTAAAAAATAATCTTTACAAATTATGCAATATTAACCAATTTTTGTCAACGGCTTCAGTTGGTAAAGAGATGAATCCCTGGTATCTGCTCGAAATGTTTATCCACAGTAAAATTGATGCGTCTTTTTCTTTATTGATATTTTTCTAAGTTTTTGATAGCCTTTTAATTAGCTATAGTTACAGGGAGTTAGCCCATTAAAAGAGGAGGAGGCTTTATTTGGCAGCAAAATATTTTAGCGTGATCGTTAAGATCTTAAACAACCCGTATACACTGTGATCGATCCCGGATTAAATGAAAAAGCTGTGCTTATAACCGGTGGCAACAATCCATATGGTATTGGAGCGGCAATTGCCAGGGCTTTTGCTTCACACGGCTCAAAAATATTTATTCATTATTTTCAACAGGAAATTACTTTACCGAATGAGAGCCATGATATTTCTACTACACAGGAAACAGGACTGCCCTTCTTTTTTGAACAACAAAGAAAAACAGCAGATGAAGTGGTTTCATCCATTCGAAAATATGGCGGGGAAGCTGAGTCATGGGGAGGAGATCTTCGCAATCCGGAAAACGTAGATCGTTTATTTGACTTGGCAGAAAAGGCTTTTGGGCATATCGACATACTAGTGAATAATGCAGCCGAGTATATTGCGGACTCCTTCCTGCCGCTCGATACTACAGAGAAAAAGGCGAAACTATGGGAAGGTGGACCAACCTTCTCGACAATAGATGTTGAAAGCCATGATCGTCATTTTACAGTGAATTCAAGAGCGGCTGCCATCCTCATGGCAAAGTATGCACATAGAATCATCGAAAGACAGACAAATTGGGGAAGGATAATCAATATAAGCGCGGATTGTGCTTGGGGATGTCCTAAAGAGGTTTCTTACCGGGCAAGTAAATACGCCTTGGAATCATACAGCCGTAGTGCCGCAGCCGAACTGGGACGGTATGGAATCACGGTTAATGTGGTCTCGCCCGGTCCGGTACAATCCGGCTATATAACTCCGGAAATGGAAAAAGCTCTTATTTCGGATATCCCTTTACAAAGAGTCGGACTTCCGGAGGATATCGCAAATGCTGTAGTATTCTTCGCATCAAAGCAAGCTGGCTGGATAACGGGGCAAGTATTATTTGTACACGGCGGTCATCGGATGGCTTTAGGCCAATAGTCTAAGAAATTAATAATAAAAAGGAGGGTTTTCTTTGCGTTATTTAATACGATGTTTAATATCTTTTTCAATCCTTCTTGTATTTACAACTCTTGTATTCGGAGAAACAAATCATCATGTTACGTATGAAATAAACGGGGAGTCTTATGCGGGTTACTATGTTCCTGCCGATAAAGACTCTCCATTTATTTTACTTATCCACGACTGGGATGGACTCACGGATTACGAAATCAAACGAACCCACATGCTCTCAGAGTTGGGATACAGTGTATTTGCCGCAGACTTATTTGGAGCAGGTATACGGCCTACAACAATAGAAGACAAACGGCAACTTACAGGCGAGCTTTACAAAGACAGGGAAAAGATCCGCAAACTGATTTATGGGGCACTGCAGGAAGCAAAGGCAAGAGGGGCGAATATCAAAAACGGTGTTGCTATGGGCTATTGTTTTGGCGGCACGGCAGTCCTTGAGTTGGCGCGTTCAGGAGCGGACCTTAAAGGTTTTGTTACATTTCATGGCGGCTTGGCTACACCGGAAGGTCAGGATTACTCAAAAACCAAAGGAGAAGTCTTGATCTTGCATGGCACTGCTGATTCAGCTATTCCCATGAAAGAATTTGCAGCATTGGCAAAAGAACTTGAATCTGCCGGGGTTAGGCATGAAATGATAACTTATGGCGGTGCGGACCATGCGTTTACAGTTTTTGGCGGGGGGCGTTATAACGAAAATGCGGACAAAAAATCCTGGCAACGTTTTATTAAATTCCTTGAAGATAAATTTGAAAAATAAAAGGATCTATTTTTTATTTTTTAAGGGTTTCCTATCACCTGCTTCAAATAAGGAATTGCAGGCTTTATTATAACCGGTTTTAAAATGTTAATTATTTTCCAGCCCTTATTGGTTTTTTGAAGGAATACAGTCTGAAGCTCGTTCCTGTCAGCATAAACCACCTCTACCTCAAATACCCTCTTGCCTTCGTTCTCTTCTGTTCCATTAATTATTGACACACCTTTAACATTTTGAGCATATTCTTTTATATATTCCCGGAAGCCCTGGTCTTTCCAATCCTTTCTGTTTGATTGCAAAATAGCCAGGGATTCGCCGGTAAAACATTTTAGAAAATCTTCTACATCTCCAAGCTTAGCGAAAGAAAACATCTTCCAAATTATATCAGAGGCATTTTCCGGACTCTGAATCCTCTGAAATTTGAAGAGAAAGATAAATATGGTTATTCCTATAAGGAAAACTAAAACTATAAAAACTTTACGAAAAAAGGCCTTCTCTTTCATCTTCTCTTGCTTCCTAAACCATAATATTCAGGCTCTTACGCCCCTTATAAGGAAAATCTCGCTCACACATGGAGCTTTATAAAGGAGCCAGAAGAAGGTTTAAAGACCGAAGCCTGACTCCTGCTTAGAATTGCCGAATCCATAGTCTTGATAATTATATAAAAGGTAGCGTATTTTCTGAATATTTTCCTCCATATTCTTTATCATACTCAGAGTAAGCCATTTATTATGGGCGCCCCGGCTATTATCCTTCAGGAGATAAAAATAGTTTTCTTGAACCTTTTCAAACAGGGAAAATGGTTGTTCCAGGGCCGGGCCATAACCTTTCCTTTTTATGCTGTTAAACTGGGATTTGACCTCCTGTATTTGCGATTTAATTTGATTTATCCTTTCGCCAAGCTCACTTTTAAGCCTTTGGTATTGCATGACAGTCTCTTCCTTATGGCATTCAAGACAAGTTTTTTGATCTACTTCCTCAAACCCTTGATGGCACTCCTGGCAAGCTTCCTTTTCCTGGTAATGAGATGATCCCAGGCTTGATGATTCACCTGTCGCGTCTATTCCCTTAAGCATGTTATATTGATAGATGTGGCAGATATTGCATTTATTTCGAGGAGCTATTTCATCGTTATGGCAGGTAAAGCAAAAATCTTTCATCATGGAAAGATTTTTGGCCATACCGTATTCCTCATGGGCCACTCTATCGTGACAGACAACACAGGAATAGCCCATATCCATATGCAAGCCGTGATTTACCCGAATCCTTTTGCCTAACATTGATTCTTCCATATTTTTATGGCATCCGGTACTAGAACAGTTAACAGACTTTGATGCCTTGATATCATCCTCCTCTATTCCAAAAAAATAGATATAGGTGTTTTTAAGCCCATAGACAGTTGTCTTTATTGTCCCAAATAGTCCTGGTTGTAAGTGGCAGGCATTGCAGCTATTTTTTGTATATTCCGGTTTATGTTGTGATTTTTGCCAGTTATCACAAGCGCTTTTAATAAGATGGCAGGATCCGCAAAAGGATGGCCGATCAAACACATAAGTATTGAGTATCCACAATAAAGAGATTAAGCAGATGCATAAAGCGCTTAAGATGATAAGGGGTCTCTTTTTTTCTTTCAAAATACGAAACATTTCTATTATCTCTTTCACCACGGCCAACAGGTTAAAATGTTATAGGCCACGATATTTCAAAAGGCCGGATCAAGCTATTTCCTGGTGGTTTTGGGCCTGTAATGATAGCAAATTGGCGCTGTCCAGGCCATCGCCCCATCCTTTTGCCTTACCTGGATAAGGTAATGATAATCATCTTTTCCAGAAATATCCATATCCACAAAGGTTATATCCGCCTCTTTTCCCTTGATATTTCTTGAACTATAGATACATTTGGCGTTGCGGATAATATCCGCCTGTTCTATTTCTGCGGTGCCAATGATCCTGGCCAGCATCCTTGGGTTTGGATTGGAAGCCAAAAACTTATCCCCCATCGGATGTCCTTCAACCGTAAAATCAAGAACAATCCAGTCAGTAGCTACATAATTCCTTCTTTTCTCCAGGGCTTCAATAAGGGATTCTTCGTTGAAATCTTCAACATAAACACAAGTAATAATAGGCATACCCTTAGGGATCGGCTTTTTTTGCAGGTAATGCCCCGGCGCCCTCTTATAAGGGCTTTTTCCCTTCATATAAAAAGAAAGAAAATATTTCCCGTTAAGATAAACGGATGTAGCCTTTTTTGCCTCCCAGAGTGAATAGTTATCAGGGCCAAACCATCTTGCGCTGTCCCGGGATGCATAATCAGCTATCCCCAGAAAATCATACTGCTGATCATCCAGGGCGTATTTGAAGGCATCTGTAACAAAACTGTCCATGCCCTTCCTGCCTCTAGTATCATGCTGCTCATGGACCGTACCCCAGAAGAGTTTGTATTTTTTTAACCCCAGGTTCGATTCGTATCGTATCTTTGGAACTGAAATTGATTGTATATAGGATTCCTGAGTTATAATTTTCGGTTGATTTTCAACCAGTGTAAGCTCCATATACTGAGGAGGCAATTTCTCCAGGTTCAGTGAAGCGACAAAGATACTGTCAGGATCAAGTGTTCTTGATCCATTCCGGCGATTATCTCCTGGATAGGCAATCCAGATCTCGGCCTTATCATTGACGGCACTGGCTGAAGAGGCAAAGATATTACGCCAGGTATTATAGCCAATCTCAATCGGGGAAGACCAGATTTTACCGTCATAAAAGATGCCGTAAACCTTCCATATTTCCATTAACTTATCATGGATGTAAAAGGGTATGCTGCTGGTGTAATGATGGAAAAAAAGCCAGAGCCTTCCGCTTGAGTCTATCTGAAGCTGGGGAAGATCGGCATACATTTTCATGGCAGGTGTAAATTTGAAATAAAAATCCTCAGTAGGTTTATAGAATTTACCCTCGTAATAACAGATAAGACCAATTTTTCTTGAATTATACCTGCCCCGCCTTCCTTCCATCGGGGTTTTATCATAATTTATCTGGGTTTCAACAGACTCAAATTTACCTATTTCAATAAATCTTTGTTCTTCATCCTCTCCAAAACCCCAGTTATCCCCTGACATATCCCAGGCAATCCACACTCTTCCTGACTTATCCGCAGCAAGGCTGGCATGAGCTACATAATTCCTAGTAGAAAATATCTCTATTTCCGGTCCAAAGGCACCGATCTCAGGATTGAATTGTCTCAGGACTATAGCGTGCTTTCTATCGCGATATGTATCCCAGGCTAGATAAATATTTCCTTTATAGTCTGTTGTTATGACAGGTTGCCAGTCGTTTCCTTGATGGTCTGTGACCCTGATAATGGATGACCATTTGCCTCTATCCCAGTATTTCATGAATATATCCGCATTTTCAGACCCAAAGCCCTGCCAGGCTACCCAAAGCCGGCTATTTTCATCTACTATGAGGCGCTGGTTTGTATCCGGACCCGGATGATTGCTGATCCGAAAGATTGAGGACCAGCGGCCGTTCTTGTAATATCTTGCATAAATATCCCAGTTTTCCTTAACCATGGCTGGCCAGCAGACCCAAAGGCCTCCATCGGGGTCTCCGGCCAAAGATGGCTGGAGATAGGATCCTGTATCCGAAATCTCTATCTCTTTTCCCCATTCCTGGCCATTGTATTTCCTTAAAACCAATCGCTCCCTGCCTTTTTTGAAACTTATATATGCTGTCCAGATATTTCCCATACTATCTATAGCGATGGAAGGATAATTGTTCATCGTCCCTTTTGAGCCAAATATAAAGGAACGCGGCAGTAATTGAATCTCAATGTTTTGATTAATTCTTGTAATCGGCCTCCCAAGCTTTAAATCTTCCAGATTGAAGGAAAACGTACCCCCTGCGGTAGCAACAGAAATGCTTGTTGTGCGGGGTGCATTAAGCTCCAGGATAATTCCTTTAGCTACCCACTCCTCAAGATATTCTCTTGGTGAGAACCCTTCAAGCCTGTCCACTATTGCACGGCCATGAAGCCTTTCAATTGAGCACTTCCATCTGTTTTCTTCAGGGAAAAGATTATCCTGCTCTGTGAAGTTAATAGCCTTTATATTCTCAATCCTGCCCTCAGAAATTGACACCTCGCCATCCCATGTGATAGGCTTTGGCCCCCTTATTCCAAAGATTATCTGCACTGTCCAAAGGAGTACCTTTTTATGCTTTTCTATTTGAGAATCTAAGATGCTAACATTATAGAAAAGAGAGAATATTAGGATAAATGTACAAAGAATAATCTGAGAGATGATTTTATTTCTGTGAAATAAATTTTTCATCAATGGATTTCTCTTCTTACATAAGTCAATGACATGATCCTTGAGAACATATAAGAATTTTTTTTTGTATCTTTAATATGTTCTGTTATAAATCAAATTTTGTCAAATGTAAACCCAGAGAACTATCATCCGGCAATTCTTGTGCAATAATCTGTAGCTAGCGAAGTTCCGCTTCAAACCGACTAAAAAGTGCATTTTGTTTGGAATCTTTAACCTTCAAATTGAATATCAAGAAAATTAAAATTTTTTAATTTTAATTTAATCTTCTTTTAATTATTCTTATGGTAAAATAAAAATAAGGAGGTGAACTATGATATCAAATAAGAAATTGAGAAATGTTTTATTGATTCTTATTATATCCCTGGCCCTTGGGCTTATCTTTTCACCAATGGCCTTATGTCAATATTGGACGGCATTACCGCCATATAATTTCCTCTGGCCATTATGGTCACCAGCCTTGTCTCCGGTTAATCCTGTTACCGGGCTACCAACTCCCATAGTCAGCGACCTTTATCCGAGCACCGTACTTCCCGCCCAGCCGGGTTTGGTATGGAATCCGGTTTTGAGTTATCCATATTTTCTTTACAATTCACCTGTAGGGATGCAGTATTATGATGTCATTTACGGAATAAATACCTGGCCGCCCAGTTATGTATGGAATCCTGTAACAGGTGCACCCGTTCCAGTCGGTTTACCGGCGGGGTATGGTTTTCTGCCTGCTACAGACCCTCTCTGGATACAGCAAAATCTGCCGGTTGCAAATCTGGCCTATCTGGCAGAATACCCAAATTTGGCCCTGGCCGCTTACAATATAGTCCTTCCTCCAAATCTGACAGGTTTAAATCCATGGCTGGCTTCTCTAATATATCCGACACCAGCCTTTTCCTCACTTCTCACAGTGGCTGATATTTTAGGATACTGATTTTTGGGTATTTCAGGCTAAAAGGGTGCTGATGGGCTTAAATCCTTCAGCCCCCTTTTGTTATATTTACCCTTGTAAATCCACTAATGCCAGATCCCATCAGTAATCAATCCAGATACTTCACTTCCTTATAATCGATTGGAACACCAATTAATCAAATGGATATAGTATAAAACACTATACAATGTGTCGTATATCACACTATTTTCAAATATAAATTTTGGTATTAAAATTGTATTATATAGCAATAGAAAAATGCCCGCCTATATTGAGAATTAGCATAATTATAAGTTTAGATATAAGGAGAACAGAAAATGAAACAAAAAGTGAAATGCAATGTAATTGAAACAACTATTATTATCATGATCACATGTATACTCTTATGTTTGTCCCGTCCAATCAAGGCCCAATATAGCCCTTTCTCTTATCTTTCACCTGCCCTGGGGAATCCGGGCCTGTTTCAAAGCCCTTCATTTTTGACCGGTTTCCCTATTACAGGTTATGCGCCCGGTTTTTCCGGGGCAAACATGGGCTCTTATTACGGATACAATCCCTACAATCCATACGGCAATTTATATGGAGCACCCGGTTCCTATTATCCATATTATCCTTCTTATACCTCCTTCCCCGCGCCCCCTCCCCTCCCTGTAGGTAATATAGAGACCGTCAGGGCCATGGAGGCAAAGGGGATATACATCTATTATATATTTGAGGAGGCATATTCCGATGGCGTAACGATACCAAGTCCCGAAATAACACTACAGATTGCCGATGTCAGCGATCCTGACGACCCGGATATAATCAAAAGCATCTCACTTGATTATCCCGTATCCGATATCTTTCTCCACGGGGACTATCTGTACTGGATTTCAGACACTGGCCTGGAAGAACTTGGTTATAATCTGAATGATGATGAATACATATTGGGGGTTTTTGACATATCTGATCCAGATTCCCCCACAGAGATGGACACCCTGAAGCTGACATTTTCCTCTCAGGGCGCTCCCGTATTCTCCTTTAATGAGAACCGTCTTTATATCCTGTATCAAGAGCAGGAAGAGGACTGGGATGATGAAATCCATAATCTGATTACCATCGATATCTCCGATCCGGGAGATCTTACAAAGCTATCTACCGGGGAGATAGAATTGGACGGCTCAATAATACACGACATGACTGTCAGGGACAACCTTGCAATCCTCTCTAAGGGCTATATCATGGATATATCCGATCCAAAACATCCATACCTTGTCTCCGAAGTGGAAGATAACGGAAGTCACCTCGGACGTCATGCGGTATACGGGAACTATCTGCTCCTCACCGCAGAGGAAGAAGGTTTGTGGATAGTCGATATCGAAGACCCATCCCAGCCCGAGTTTATAACGAAAATAGAGTTGGCATGGCCCAAGGATATTATTATCAAGGATCAGCTTGCATATATATCCGATTACTGCAAGGGGCTCAATGTGGTGGACCTTACTGATCCGGAAGATCCCGAACTGATCCACGGATACAGGCTCCCTTCACACAAGATGTACCGCAGCACATCTAACAGCACTGAAGGCTGGCTAAACGATATGGATATGGGAGAAGGGCTTGCCCTTACCTTATCCTATTCAAATATACAGATATGGGATATATCAGAGAAAGACGATGTTCAGATGGTTGAGAGGATCGGCTCCTCTCATGAACAAGAGGATCTTACAAAATCGATAATCCCTGGGAAACTGGTTTTGCTTCTTTCACATGATGCAATAGATTTGCTGTCCATCGGCCAGGACGGAGGTATTGCCACTTTCGGTATTGATTCACTTGATGAATTAAACGAGAAATACAATATATCCAAAATCACAAAAGAAACATCATCATGGGAAATCCCTGCAATAATGTCTGACTATGATAATTATTCAAAAAGGACCTTTTCCATAGAATTCCCAGGATCCGTAAATATGTATGATATTTGGGATGACTATATGGACAATCCTTATTGTCTTATTGCAGAGTTTCTCTATACACCCGATCCTTATTCGAATGGAATTGTTGTAGGTTATGGGGGCGGCTATTATGGCTTACCCTTTCCGGGAGGATACGGCCTGGGAGGGATCTATGGCCCAGGGGGGTATGGCATGGGATTTGGGGCTTTCAATCCCTATGGTTATACAGGTATCCCATATCAAGGCACCAATCTTCTGCTAGGCCCCTTTGGTTTATCCGGAACAGGATATTCACCATACGGCCTGACTAATCCTTTTCAGTATGGCACAGGTATGCCCGGCATTATTAGTTCAATCCCCTGGAATCCTATATCATCATTATTTCCGGGTGGGAACTGGCAATTTCCCAACCAGTCATATTGGCCCGGTTCCCTATTTTCAGGCACTAATATTTATAATCCAATATACCCGGGAGGAAATTATTCCATGTACTATCCGTTTATATAAATACTTTAATCCGGGTATAAATCCCTCCGGCTTTAATAGTCCGGAATTTTAGTCAAAATGATTCAGGTGATTGAAAATATTTTAACAAAAACTCTATTACTATATATTGCTAAATCAACTAGGACTTAAAATAACAAAAGTCAGAAAGGGATTACATTGAAGGGAATAAAAAATGCAGCAGTAAAAATAATGTTTTCCGGCGTAAACACTCAGAATTGGAAGGAATATTAAAATGATACAATCATGGATCTTCTATCTACAAAGGAGCATGAGAATCCGCAACAGGGATTTCCATGTGAATAACAATAGATTAATAGCTTTTTTTATTATCATCAACATAACGATATTAATCAATCCTATAAATGTTAATGCTCAATGGATGCCATTTACCGGGTTAAATTTTCCAGGAGCACTTACCCAATGGCCATCTTACACCGGGTCTTTATTCAGCCCTGACTATTCTTTATTCAATTTCAATCCCGCATACGGGAATTCTTTTTACTCGCCATTTTATCCATTGTCCGGATCGTTTTCAGGAGGAATATATGGAGGGTTATATGGAGGATCATATGGGGGATTGTATGGGAGGAATTATAATCTCCTTTCTCCGGGTTTAATTCCCTCTTTTTTGTACACCAATCCTTATATAAGCCCTTCTTCTTCCAGTCCAACAAACTGGACGGCAAACGTGTTGCCCGGCAACAATAATTGGTGGCAGGGACCACCTTTATATTTCCCCCAGAATTCGTTATTTAATCCTATTTTACCGAGTATTATACCGGTTTCTCAGCCGAACACTTACTGTGATCCGGCTTCTGCACCAGGCAGGATGAAAGGGAACTGGAGCAGCAAGATGATGAAAGACGAAGATGGCAATGCATTATCAGGGGAACTGAGCGTTAGAAGCGGAGGTGACAGCGATACTATCAATATGCTGGATTCTTACCTTATACTGGGCGAAGGCTCCCTTAATGAATTTAAATATACCCGCACCAACGGCAAGGCACCCATATCATTTCAAGGGACCTTCTATTCAGGATATACAGCGAATTTTACCGGCACTGCCAACAATAAACTTTGCTGCCGGAATACCTACTGTGCTTTTGCCGGTGTTTTTGAGGTGGAAGGTAATTATGTGATCAAAGACAAACTTGGAGAAATCGCAGATAAAGGCACCTTTAAACTCAAAGGGCCTGTTAGCAGCTCCTCTACAAGTCATACACCGGTTGACGCCATCAAGGCACTGGGGAAGCCCGTTGAAGAAGGGAGAGAGATCCTTTCCCTGACTACCGGAGCAGACGGCCGCATCTATGGAGGAACGGATATCGGGTGTCTAAATGTAGGGCACATGTTCATCTATGATCCTGCCACAGAAGAGACCATCGATCTGGGCAACCCGGGTTATGAATGCAATGCCATGACCACAGGAAAGGATGGCTTGATCTATCTTGGCGGAGGCACAAGGTCTTCGGGTGACCATGATTGTAAGTCAATAGGTTATGCCAACTTTGCCATCTATGACCCGGACAGGCCCTGGAATCCCGGCCAGGGATCAAATGCCAATCCCCGGGACCTGGGACAGGCCGTGAATTTCAGCGGAGAAGTTGAGGGCTATCCCATAGTGGTACACGATCTGGCCACTGCCCCCAATGGAAAGATATATGGCTGTACAGGTTACAGAGACGGACAATCGGGGGAATACTATGCCAACCTCTTTGTATATGATCCTCAAACGGATACCATAGAGAATCTGGGTCAGCCAATCTCGAACCAGAGCAGTATCACCAGGCTGGCAATAGCCCCGGACGGCATTATATATGGAGTAATTCTCGGCCCTCGCACTGGATACAGGCCCCCTCCGGGTAAGCTCTTTTCCTATGATCCGGCATCCGCATCCTTCACCATGATCAATACACCATCATCTATCGAGGGAGCCGGTGACCTTACCGTAGGAGCGGACGGTCTGTTATATCTGGCAGGGAATGAAAACAATACCACTATATTTACCTATGATCAGGTCTCAAAATCCTTTGATATTAAAGGCGGTCTTGGCGGAGGCGGCAGCGTCCTGAGGATGATCACTGCCGTGGATGGGATCATTTATATCGGTTGCGCGGTAAATGGTTATTTTGTTCATTATGATCCTGAAAAGGCTTGGGATGACAAGCCATATAGTGATGCTAATGACAAACCAGGAGTAAATCCCAGGGTCTTTCATTGGACGGAAAAGGTAAATGCCTTGACTGAAGGTTTGGACGGGACTATCTATTTTGGCAATTTAAGCGGGCAGCTATTTTATTTCGAAGGAGAAGAATAACCTTCTTCCTGGCCGAAGCTGCTCCAAGGTTAGGAATACGAAAATATCTGTGTTGACAATGTTGAAGCGTAACCAGGACAGTAATAATTTCGTCTTTTTTCGTGATTGTTACAGATACGAGATAAAAAGACACGGAGGCAAGTTTTTCATATCTAATAAAAATTTCAAAGATATTTATTTAATGAAGCAGAGATTTTATAATTAATTATTTTAAAAGAAGATAAGACAAAAAGAATTGTAGAGTATTAAAAGGCAATTAGTTGCAAAAACAACTTTATAAAGGAGATTGTTTTATCGATATAATTAAAGAATTATTATAAAAATTTAATCTGTTTATTCCATTCATTGTTAACAGGTGATGAAAAGAGAAAATAATCCTGCTTTCCATGTGCCTTGTTCCTTTTCCTATTAAATTAAATCGAGAATATTGAAAATACCATAATCATGATTTGGTATTTAAATATCTCCCTGCTACTTTTCGATTCTCTCTATCCCGAATACGTTAGTATTAAAAAAATTCATATACACCTGTTTTTATGGATTTCGATTTTTATAGAGTGCTTAAAGGTTTTGCATCTTGGTAAAATAGTAATACCCTGGTTTTTTAAAATACACATTACTTTTTCGATGCTCATGAGGTCAGGTCTTGAAATATTGATACTGAGTTTAAAGAGAATTGAGAATGAATTTTGCTGTTATAATTTTGGGCTTGAACCTTTTCATGCTTAATATATATTTTAATGAGGCAAAAACATATTAAAATTAAATTATGAGGTGAGGTGAATCATGCCGGGTAAAAATACTTATAAAACGTCTTTTGCTTTTATGTTTTGTTTTTTTGCTTTTTCTCTCTTTTTTCTTATACCTACACTTCAATGCCAATGGTATTCATATCCACCACCTATGAACAATCTAAATTTTAACGGGTTTCCAGGGAATTCTCCATGGGCTTTTAGTAACTATCCTCCGGCTTATGGCTCCTCCCCTGTCTTACGAAATTTCTCTCCCATCCCTGGTTATTCCGGATTTTCTATAAATTCCGATCCTTACGGAAATCCATGGATGCCGTATTTTCCTCCGACTTCAGGATCAAAAAATTTGGCCACAGCCAGGTTTTCCTTTGTCCATTTAGCTGTAGATGGGGACTATATCTATGCGCTATTCACAGAAGCAAGAGGCCGGAACAGGAGTGCACTTGTCATTTTTGAGGCTTCCGGCTCGGATGATTATGAATATCTCTCCCATATCACTCTTTATGAGCCTGGCTATTTAATAGATGCGAATCCAGCGCCCATGGAAATCATTATCAAAGATGATCTTGCTGTAATCGGCGGTGATGACCAGGGCATGATTTACCTGGTGGATATCTCCGAAAAGGATGACCCGGAGCTTATCAACAAGCTCATCCTGGGCAACAGGACGGCGGATGATAGTGCTGCTGACAGGGTGACCGGTCTGGCAATTGAAGATGATGTGCTTTTTGTGAGTGTCCCTTTTTTTGTGGAAAATGACAGTAGAATCTACGCCGTGGATATTTCCAATCCGGAGGATACGGATGAGGATGATGACCTGCTTGATTCCTTCACCGTAGATGACTATGACGTCCACGGCATGGTATCTTCTCAGGATTACCTCTATGTCGTCGGCAGAGACCGTGGTTACCCTGACGGAGAGAACGAAGGCGGGGCCACAATTCTCATTATGGATGTCTCAGACCCGGAGCATCTATCTTTGGAGGAAATCTTCGATGACCTGGATGATTCGTCGTTGGGAGAACCGGATGATTTAAGTGTAGAGATTGCAGGTGACTATCTTTTTGTAACATGCGGTGATTTTGAAGGCTCCTCTTCAGAGTCTAAATTAAGGATAATTGACATAAGTGACCCCGAAGACCCGGATCTGATATCTTCTTCCAAAAAAATGACCGGCACGCAAATATTCGGAAACAGATACATATCCGTTAAGGATAATTATGCCTATGTATTAGCATCCGATACCAGCGACAAGGAATCCGGAATCTATGTCTATGACATATCCGATCCGGAGGACCCTGATTTAGTTGAAACTAGAAATATTAGTGACGGCAGCGGATATGACCTCCATCTCGTCGATGACAGGCTTTTTGTCCACATTATCAATCAAGGGATTATAAAACTGATTGACATATCGGATCCAAGGGATCTGTCAATAGAAGGGACCGTGGACCTTGCCGGGATACTGGAAGAGGCAGAGGAATTCGATGATTGGGGATACACCGGGTATGTAGTTCCTCCTTATCTTTATGGGGGTTATCCGCCATATGGATATTCTTATACTCCACCTCCTCTTTATACACCATCCCTACCCATTGGTTATAACACACCATACGGAACATCCAGGGTCGGTTTGGGAAATGTCCCTAACTACTACGGATATGCACAACCATTTTATGGCGGCAATCTCAACTACGCTTCAAGATTTGGCTTTAACTATGGGCAAATACCCTATGGTGGATATCCTAATTATGGCCCTGTGCCTGGGTATAGTTATGGTTTATCAGCACCTTATTTTGGCAGTTGGCGGCAATTCTGAATACAACCGATCAGACAATTTTTATGACAAGCTTTAATGGAAAAAAACTTTATAAATAGGATTAAAGAATAAAAAAATATTGTAACATCT
This sequence comes from bacterium, assembly GCA_049472335.1. Lineage (GTDB taxonomy): Bacteria > SZUA-182 > SZUA-182 > DTGQ01 > JAFGSM01 > JBLIRM01. The sequence continues at coordinate 47,116 of JBLIRO010000021.1, forward strand.
TAGTTGATTAAAAAGTAAATGTTTTTAATTTATCATTAAAAATAAAGGAGGGAATCATGTCAAAAAAAAGAATAATCTTTATCTGTCTCATTATCTCCATTATCTCATTGATTTTGGCTCCCTCAGCTCAATCCCAAAATTGGGCAGCCATACCTCCTTATAATATCTTGTGGCCATTGTGGTCACCCATCTTATCACCTGTTAATACAACTACACAGCTCCCAACACCGATTGTTTCAAACTTGAATCGTTTTACCCTGCTTCCATACCAACCAGCTATCGCTTGGGATCCATATATGCCTTATCCCTGGTTTCTTTACAATAGTCCCTTTGGCTTAGTATATTATGATGTATTACAGGATTTTATTTCTATGTGGCCTCCACTTCATCTAATCAATCCGTTTACGTTTGACCCCCTCCCCATTACACTTCCATCTAATTATTCTGCTTTTCCGCCGGTCTCTAGTGTTTTTCTTTCAGAATATGTCCCAATTGCAAACGAAGCATATACTGATCAATACTTCCCTAATGCATTCTTGTTAACTGCTATTCAACTCGTTGCCCCATTTTAGATGATTAGTAATGATGTTCATTGTTTTGTAAGGTCTCGGATTTTATGGGGTATTGAGCATAGCTCCGTAGGCGTAGATTTCTCCCCACCCGTATTCCTGGTCCCAACCGGTTGTCCCAGATCCACCGCGGTACTTTCAAGGATATTTCGCACCTGAAGCAGCGTTAACACAGTCGAGCTTTTACTTAGAACAAGGGCAGCTACACCCGAGGCCAGTGCACAGGTCTTGAATTGTTAGGTCATAGAAGACAAGGTCAACATCCGGGGAGAAGATATTCATAAGCTCATTAAAAAAGTCTTTTTCAATTTTTTTTTGAGACAAGGGAATCCTTTGCCCTTATGAGACATGAAAGGAAAAGATAAAGGAGAGAACATAAAATCCAATCCCAAAATAAAGGAGAAGTATTTTTGAAATCAAACAGGAGGAAAGGGGGGAATTTTAATTTAAGTTGAAAAAAATATTTTTTATGGTTATAATTTAAATAATATAGATTGGTTTTCTAATATCCTAATTCATCTGAAAATTTCTATCGTGCATTTTCATTTTTTTCTTTGTATTTAGGATTCATAATTATTTTAATTCAATTTTTACTTCATTGTTTTTTTAATTACTCTTCGAATTGTTTCAAAATTTTCATGAAACTAAGATTTAATCTAATTTAAAAAAGAAGTTCATAATCAGGTTAGTAAAGTTTAAAATAGCAAAATTGTCAGGTTTTAACTAAAGCAACTTTATTATTTATGTTTTTAGATATCTAAAATGTATATCATTAATATCTTATAGCAATCCGTATTAATTTTATTTTAGATAAAATATATATTATTCAGCTTTATATAATGCCAAATTGATCAAAAGAAAGGATTTATTAACATGCAAAAAAGAAATATATTAACAAATTATATAAAGTCAACCTTTTTAATTGTTATTAGTTTATTCTTAGGATGTGCTGGTACCTTAAGAAAAGCGCCACTAGAAAAACACGACTCGCATTTTATTCTTAGGGAGTATCCAAAACATGGAATTGTATATTTTTATAAAGAGAAAAAAGGTTTAGGTTCTATATATATAAAAGCTAATGGAAAAAGGATAGGCGCATTGAATAATGGAACATATTTTGTTTATTTAGCAGAACCCGGTCAAAATATATTTTCTGTAGAAGATAATTTGAGAGAATCCCCTTCACAAACAATAAATATTGAACCTAATAGAGACTATTATTTTCGAGGCAGTATTAAAAGAGGTTTTTGGGACGCTGTACCCTATTTAGAAAGAGTAGGCGAGATTCTAGGTAGAGGTACCATTTTGGGGTTGACTTATGCAACACTTGAAAAACCACCTGCTTCCACAAATACAATAGAAGCTTATGAAGAATTCTTAAAGCAATATCCAGCCAGAAATTATATGCAAAAAAAAGAAATAAAATGGTTTATAAGGGGGAAAAAAAATGATAACTCACCAGATTATTTATTTATATTAGATAATGGATACTCGTTTAATGGGGAATTGGCAGATGATTTTATTTATCTTATAGATTCCTCAGGGGAGCGAAAAAAGATAAGTTCTAATGATATTATCTCAATATATGCAATTGGCTTGGAAACTAAAAGGTTAGAATTGAAAGAAAACAAAATAAAGGGAACTATCATTGGAGAGATTAAAATAAGAACAAAAAAAGGCGGTTTAATAATCGATCCAAAAAATTTAGCTTTTTACCATTCCCATATAACAAGATCAGCTAACGAAATATCAAGACTAGAAATTATAGAGAATCAAAAAATTATGTTTTGGGAGAGCAAAAAGACTTCCGATTCGATAAAAGGCACAATAATACCAGAATATTGGATAAGCAAAGTATTTACATTAAATAATCCACGTTATTCACCAATTATTGATGATCCCTTTGAGCCAATAGAATTTTCATTTGACTTTCAAAAACATTCGGATATAAGTGATAATACTTTAATCATATTCCGGATGATTATTTTAAAGGAAGGCGGTTTTGGAGGATTTGAAACGTTGGCTTTTGATTATACACCATTATCTATTTCAATAGGAGAAACAAAAAAAATAGACTTAAATATAACCCTTGCTTATAAATCATTTACTAAATCGCTTAAGGGAAAGGGATATTTAGAACTGTTTGTTGTTCCCAACGCTGGGACATCTTATAGATTCCTAACAGATAAGATTAAGATTTTTAGAACGATTAGTAACGTTCTGAGATTACCCATTGAAATCAAAAATAATAAAAATATAAAATCCTGAAATTAAAAAAAGCTATCAATTTCGCAGAGGTTAAGGATCTTGTCCTTCTCTTTCAAGTATCAAAGGAGAAGAGGTTTTGGGGGAATAGGATAGATGTTCGGTTTATTTAAAGCCTTATCAGGCCAAAAATATAATATTAAAAAGGTAAAATAAAATGTTTTATTTCATAATGGGTGTGTTTATAATTGCTATTATTGCAACTTTTATTATATTGATCCGCCTGATGATTAGTAGTGAAGACCAAAAAGAGCCGATTGAGCCCAAAAACGAACAACAACAAGAAGATAATATTGAAGAAGATGTCTTTCAAGCAGGGGTAGCTAATAAATGCCCTTGCTGTGATTCAGAAAATCTTGAATTAAACCCAAAATGCGACTGTGGTTACGATTTTACAACAGAAAAAGTTCAAGAACCATATATAAAGTTTGATGCTCTCATTAATATTGATAATTTAAAAAATGTAAAATTAAGAGAAGATTATAATAATATAGATTCTTCTAAATGTCTTATAATTAAATGTAAAAAATGTGGAAATAAAAATACTTATTGTATCACATCTAAAGAAGATATATGTAAGATTCCTCTCACTGCCGGTGTTAGAATTATTAAAAGACTAATGCCAGGCACTCTACTTCCACTTATAGTAACTCTCTTTATAAGCACTATACTAGCGAAGCTCCGCCTCAAACCGACAAGGTTAAAGACTGCTTTTCTGGCGGAGCTTCTCGATGCTGGCTTCTTGATGCTAGATACTGGATAAATACAAATAAAAAATATTCCTTGATTTGCTAGAATCCAGAGACTAGAAACCAGCATCGGTTCCATTTCACCTTAAATTAATCGCTAAAAACTTGATCATTTGTTAAGTTTTTAGTCTATAAAGGACAACTAGAGCCGCCCCACGAAAGAGTAAGGCGGCTCGAAGAGTATACAATTATGGGGAAAGATAACCCTCATTGATAAATATTTCAATCAATTGGGGGTGCATCTTAAACAATCTGCCGAATGTAATCATCATTCAAGGGCATCAACAACTGCAGGCACTGTTAATCCCGGTTGCAAGGATATCCTGCATGACGGCTGCACCGCCACGGGAGACAACATGGGTGATAGTGATACCTCACCAATGGAACGCCTGCCCATATATCCGGAGCCCGATTTGAAATAACATATTTTCGCCTCAGTCATGGCATTCTGGCATCGCCCGAGTATACCCCTGGCGCTGGCAAGGAGATAGCACGGCGGGAATATGGGGAAAGAGACCTTTATGGCCTCCAGACAGCAGTCAAATGCTTTGAGCTCATTCCGGGCATATCTAAGCTCCATAAGAGTTTTGCTTATTACGAGACCATAACCCCATGGGGGGTATTGCCATTCTCCACCTCCCGGGTCTGGCAACAGGACGCCTCCGATTTTCTCCGCGCGGCGAAGCCCCTTTTGTGCATCTGTAACGATATGGTCCAGTGTTTGTCCAACGGCCTGCAATAAGGGAATCATCACATCAGGGTCCCAATATTGGTCAGGGAAAGATTTATCAAGTGCCATCATCAGTGTTGTATAGCCTAAATCCTTTTTTCCTGCAAGAAATTGAAGGCGCGCGGTCCTTACCAGACCAGGTCCCACCGGATCAGGCATGCTGGTCTTAAATATCTCCAGCAATTGACCCAATGCACGGGCAACCTCAGGGGTGAGCGTCCTCATGGCCATATTCGCCAGGGAAAGCCGCGCCTCAGCGGCAAGAGTGGCGGCAAAGGCATCCTGCTTCATCTCATACGCCTTCTCAACTGCATTAATGAGATGACCGGCCATGGGAATATAGATATTATGCCGGTTGACTTCCGAGGAAAGCCCTGCAAGGATCTCTTCAAGTTTCTCTATCTCCTTGCCGAGAGGATCGCCGCACCTGCCGTCATCCTCGCTCAGGGAAGAAAGATAGGGGATGGGTGGAAAGGCAGAGTCATTCCATTCGATGTGGCCTATAAACCAGGCATTCGGGAAATCGCCCTCCTGATCGAGGGCCACGATGACATTGATACACAAATCTGTTCCCACAGCCCCGGGGGGCGTCTTTGCCATGCAAAGGCATGAATCGCTGGTTGCCTCTGATACATCAGGTTTATCCTTAAGAAGGAGCACACCCCGCTGATAATATTTGAAGACCACGTCTCCGGTTTGCATCGGTCTGTCAATAGGTAGCTCCACCTTGATGTGGAAGCCCGGGGGACCTTCTATGATAGAGATGGATGCGGTATATGCAGAGACGGGACACGGGATAAGGGCTGTAACCATAAGCAGGCAGAAAGTAGATAATAAAATGGATACAGGTCTTGTTTTCATTCTCTTTCTCCTTTTTATTTATTGATTTATGAATGTTATAAATGTGTAAATAGACCACGGGCAATGATTCATGGACATGTCTCCATATATCACCCCCTTTCCGGTTGTCCTTTATAAACAAGAAACTTAACAAATGGTCAGGTTTTTACCTATTATCCTGGTGCGAAATGGAAACGATATTGAAATCCTCATGAGACGTCAAAGAAGCTTCACGGACAAGACGCGTAGATGATTTTGGCTGAAGGAATATTGGAATATTATAATGTCAAAATCGCTGTTTTTTATTTTTATCATATCAAAAAATTTTGTCAAGAATGATATCGGTCCGAAGATAGACACAGAGACCGGACAATAAAATTTGCCCTGATCGAAGCATACAACCATTTTTTTATCGGTTCCAAGTCTGTTTTTACATAGTTGCTATTTCAATTGACAAAATTTATAAGTATTGATATATTTAGCATTGTTTTATGATTAAAAAAGATTTTTAGAGACTGAAAAAGCGGTTCTGTTTGATTATACATCTTCGCCAGGATAGCGCTCAAAACCTTGGAATTGGGCCTTATGACTAGAATCATCTTTTTGGATCGGTCATTTTCAATCCATCTAATAGTCTTCTAAGAACCTTCAAACTTTGAAATACCGTAAGAAGATATCAGGCGCGTAATATCTTCCACAGGCCATTTCGAAGTATAAGTGCTCTTAAAGATAAGGATTTTTCCCCGGAAATTAAGAAAACTATTTTGAAAACCAGACATTTAAAATGAAAACTGGAGGATGTTCAGATGCATAAAAAGGATTATCTTTTTACCTCGGAATCAGTCACAGAAGGCCATCCTGATAAGATGTCAGATCAGATCTCGGATGCAATTTTAGACAGTATTATGGCCCGGGACCCCCTGGGAAGGGTTGCATGTGAAACACTTGTTACAACTGGTTTGGCGCTTGTCAGCGGAGAGATCACCACAAGCTGTTATGTGGATATACCGAAGATTGTGAGGGAAGTGGTTAAGGAGATCGGATATACGGATGCAAATTATGGTTTTGATTATGAAACATGTGCAATATTGACATCCATAGATGAGCAGTCAAGGGATATTGCACAGGGAGTGGATATCGGAGGAGCCGGAGACCAGGGCTTGATGTTCGGCTATGCCTGCACGGAGACAGAAGAGCTTATGCCCATGCCGATTCTATTGGCTCACAAACTGACTAAAAGGCTAAGCGTGGTCAGGCGCAACGGGGCACTCCCCTTTTTAAGGCCTGATGGCAAATCCCAGGTAACCATCGAATATATTAATCTAAAACCGTCCCGTGTCGATAGCATTGTGGTTTCGGCACAGCATAATCCTGATGTATCCATTGAGGACCTTAGAAAGGGGATCATAGAAGAGGTGATCCGTCCGGTAATCCCGGAACACCTCATTAATAGTGAAACAGCTTTTCATATCAATCCCACAGGCAGATTCGTGACAGGGGGCCCTCAGGGGGACTGCGGTATGACAGGCAGGAAGATTATAGTGGATACCTATGGCGGGGTTGGAAGCCATGGCGGTGGGGCCTTTTCCGGCAAAGATCCTACCAAGGTGGATAGGTCCGCATCCTATATGGCGCGTTATATAGCAAAAAACATTGTTGCTGCGGGTATAGCAGAGCGATGCGAGATTCAGCTTGCTTATGCCATTGGGGTTGCCGAGCCTGTCTCCATAATGGTAGATACATTTGGGACAGGTAAGATCTCTTTGGCCAAAATCAGGGACCTTATCAGAGACAATTTTAATCTCACTCCGAAAGGTATCATTGACAGCCTCGATCTTCGCAGGCCAATCTTTAAAAAGACCGCTGCTTATGGTCACTTTGGACGTAATGATCCTGATTTTACATGGGAGAAGACAGATATGGCTGATAAGCTTCTTAAAGAGGCAGGCTTGGACTAAAAAGAGGAGGTGAATTAAATGGATAAAGGCACAGGAACATTGAGTTGCCATATCAAAGATAAATCATTGGCTGAAAAGGGAAGACTGCGCATGGAATGGGCTTCTCAAGATATGCCTGTATTAGAATCCGTCAAGAAAAGATTCGCGGCTGAGAAACCTTTAAAGGGATATAGAATTGGGGCTTGTCTGCATGTGACCTCAGAGACCGGAAATCTCATGATTACTTTAAAGGCCGGAGGTGCCCAGGTTGCGCTATGTGGCTCAAATCCTTTGAGCACTCAGGACGATGTGGCTGCCTGCCTGGTTGTTGATCATGATATCCCGGTTTTTGCAATAAAAGGGGAGGATAACAAAACATACTACGAACATATAAATTCGGTTCTGGATATGGCCCCCCAGCTCACCATGGACGACGGCGCAGACTTGGTTAATACCTTACATTCCAAAAGAACGGAACAAATAGAAAGGGTTATCGGGGGAACGGAAGAAACGACTACAGGGGTTATTCGCCTTAGGAGTATGGCCTCTAATAAGGTCCTTAGATATCCTATAATTGCTGTAAACAATGCCATGACCAAACATTTTTTCGACAATCGTTATGGGACAGGGCAATCAACCATAGATGGGATACTAAGGGCTACCAATCGGCTCCTTGCAGGATCTGTCGTTGTCGTTGCTGGTTACGGCTGGTGCGGACGAGGGCTTGCTATGCGAGCCAAGGGGTTTGGCGCTGACGTCATAGTGACGGAGGTTGATGAGATAAAGGCCCTCGAAGCAGCCATGGATGGATTCAGGGTAATGCCAATGATCGAGGCGGCACCGATAGGTGATATCTTTGTCACCCTGACCGGAGACATCAATGTTATTGACAGCCATCATTTTAACGCAATGAAGGATGGGGCGATAGTGAGCAATTCAGGCCATTTTAATGTAGAGATCAATATCTCCGCCCTGGAAGATATTGCGATTAAAAAAAGAGAGGTTCGGGATTTTGTCGAAGAATACACAATGCCTGATGGTCGAAGAATCAATATGCTGGCGGAGGGAAGGCTTATCAACCTTGCTGCGGCGGAAGGGCATCCTTCCTGTGTCATGGATCTGAGTTTCGCAAATCAATCCCTTGCAAGTGAGTATCTGATTACAAATGCCTCTAATCTGGAAAAAATGGTTTATGATGTGCCGGAAAATATAGACCGTTACATTGCAAAACTAAAGCTGGAATCCATGAAGATAAGTATAGATAAATTGACTGACGAACAGGTCCGCTATCTTAACAGTTGGAGCCAGGGAACTTGAAAAGCAGGGCAGAAGGTTCTTATAAAAATGGTCGATTAAATAAGACAGTAGGGTATTATGAAGGTCTTGTTCTCTTTTTTTTATTAATGATATTTCTCTTTGCAGCCCCGTATTTTAGCGTTGCAAAGGCCCCAAGCGAAAAGACAGAGTATAATCAAAAGATTATAGACCTTTGTGTCAACCGGGTTAGCGGTGGTGATCTAAACTGGGAGCTTAAGGCAGACGAGGCAATGGTTCGTGGCAATATGGAACATATTCGCCTTAGGAAGATTAATCTTCATTATTTCATTGTGCCCGGCAAGGATGTATTTATGGAAGGAGAAAGAGCAGAGGTCTATTTCCCGGACAGTTTAATTTCTATTCAGGGGGGGGTTAGAGCCGAATCAGAATTAGGTCTTTCATTAGAAACAGAGTCGCTGGTTTGGAATGGAGAGGAGAGATTTATCACAACAAAAGATTGGGTGGTTATAAGAAGGCTCAACCTGGAAATGTGCGGACAAGGGCTTGAAGCTGATCTCGATCTGGAAAGGATCAAGATTGAGTCAGATGCTAAAACAACTATTTATTGAGAGCATTATATTTTTTCATATTTTAACATTTTTTGGTTCTGCAAAAGCAGATACCCTTTTAAAGAAAGTTGAGAAAGAATCCCTTGAGAGCCCAATTACAATTACATCTCAAAAGGTGGATTTTGACAACCAGAAACAGGAAGCGATATATTCTGGTGAAGTCAAGGTGGTCAAAGGGGATATAATACTTACCGCAGATACTATAAGAGTGCTTTTTAGGGGAAAAGATCAGAGTGTCAAATTGATTCAAGCAGATGGCCGAGTAAGAATCTGGTGGAAGGATAGATATGCGGAGGCTGAAAAAGGGATTTACGATGATCAATCGCAAACCCTGATTCTCACAGGTTCTCCTAAGACCTGGCAAGATGAGAATATGGTGAAAGGAGATAAGATATCTTATAATCTGGCAGATGACAGGGTTGTGGTGGAAGGTAGTGTTGAGACCGTTATAAAGATGGACCCGGGTATTGCGGAAAAGGTTAAACCTTGATATGGTCCAGGATTTTAACCATGCATTGGAGGTGCAGGAACTTGTTAAATCTTTCCATTATAAGGAGGTGGTGCACACGGTTTCTCTCCTGGTAAGGCGGGGAGAGGTTGTGGGCCTTTTAGGGCCAAACGGGGCAGGGAAAACGACGATTTTCAAGATCATAGTTGGTTTGATCAGGCCGGATCAGGGTAAAGTCTATTTGAATAAAAAGGATATTGCCCGGGAACCCATGTTTAAAAGGGCCAGGATGGGGCTGGGATATTTACCTCAAGAGCCTTCGGTCTTTAGAAAATTATCCGTCGAGGACAACTTAAAGGTAGTTTTAGAGGGACTACCTTTAGACCGTTCAGAAAGAAAAGTGAGATTGGAAAATATTCTTCAAGAATTAGATTTAGATCATTTGAAGGACCAAAGAGCAGATACCCTCTCAGGTGGAGAAAGGAGAAGGCTTGAAATTGCAAGGGCCCTTGTACCTGAGCCTTTATTTATGTTGCTTGATGAACCTTTTGTTGGTATAGATCCAAAGGCTGTAGGGAGTATACAGGATATCGTCGGCAGGCTCAAGAAGAAGGGATTCGGGGTGATTATAACCGATCACAATGTAAGGGAGACACTGGCAATTACAGATAGATCATACATAATCTTCGAAGGGAAGGTGCTTATAGAAGGCACCTCTTCAGAGCTGGTAACAGACGAAAGGGCTCGAGAGGTTTATTTAGGAGAAAGATTTAAACTTTGATCAATTAGAAAGGTGACTGTTGACAAAAGACTTGTATTATGTTATTGTTAATAATGATATTATAGAATTAATTTTGTTTTACTGACCTATCTTGATTGTTGAAAGGAGGTCCAAATGACCAAGGCTGATTTGGTGATGGAGGTTGCCAAACAGACATCTCTGACTAAAAAAGAATCGGAAACGGTCATAAAAACCATATTTGGAAGCATCAGCGAGGCGCTAGGTGCAGGTGACAAGGTTGAATTACGTGGATTTGGGAGTTTTAGGGTCCGGGGTCGCAAATCCAGACAGGGAAGGAATCCAAAAACAGGCGATACCGTTAAGGTGCCAGCCAAAAAGGTCCCTTTTTTCAAGGCAGGAAAAGAATTAAGGGCCTTGGTTGACTATTGATTGATTAGAAAACAGAGCCTGTAAATAAACAGGGAAAGGCTCACATAATGGTGAAGTTAAAACACTTCCTCCATTATAAATGGTCTGGACTAAAAAATCATTATCTTGGATTGTTTGCAGATTAAAAGGGGACTACTATGGGCTTAGAGATGAAACAAACACTGAGCATGAAATTGACCCAGAGGTTAATGATGACTCCTATGTTGCAGCAGTCCATAAAACTGCTTCAGTTATCCAAGTTGGAGTTGACTCAGTTGGTGCATCAAGAACTTCAGGAAAATCCTCTTTTAGAAGAGGTGCAATCCGAAATTCAAGAGACCGTACAAGAGGAAGAACCATTTGAATGGGATAAGAATTCGATTAAGCCTGAAGATATTAAATTGAGTGATGCAGAACGAATTTACGATTCGAATGAGGATTTTGACTGGGAGGGTTTCTTAGACGATACTGTTGATACGGGATATTATTCTCAGTCCGAAGAAAAAGAGGTACCGCCCCTGGAAAATATCCTGACCAGACCACAATCTTTACAAAATTACCTTTTATGGCAGTTAAGGATGTCCCTGGCCGACGACAAGGAATTTTGGGTCGGTGAGTTCATAATAGGCAATATTGATGAAAATGGTTATTTAAGGGAAAGCCTGGATGAGATTTCAAAGGAGCTATCCGTACCCGAAGAATTGACTGAAAAGGTATTGAAATTGATACAAGGATTCGATCCTTTGGGTGTTGGCGCGAGGAACCCTCAGGAATGTTTGCTCCTTCAAATAACTGAAGATGATCCAGAAAAAAAAGCCCTTCTTGTAAGTATTATTCAGAACCATCTTCACCATTTAGAGTCAAAGGAATATTCAGCCATCGCAAAGGATCTGGGGCTGAGTATAGAGAAGGTAATAGAGCTTGCAAAAATTATCCTGAGTTACGATCCGAAACCCGGAAGAAAGTTTGATCCTGAAGCATCTTTTTACATTGTTCCGGATGTTTTCGTCTATAAAGTCGACGATGAATATGTTCTCAGTCTTAATGATGAAGGTTTGCCTCAGTTGAGAGTCAGCAATGCATATAGACGAATATTAAGGAATGCTCACAGGGTGCCTGATCAGACAAGAAAATATGTAGAAGAGAAACTCAGGTCCGCTGTATGGCTTATAAAAAGTATCCAACAGAGACAGAGAACCCTTTTTAATGTGGCATCCAGTATTGTTAGATTTCAGCGGGAATTTCTTGATAAGGGACTTGCCTATCTTAGACCTCTGACTTTGATGGATGTAGCTAACGATGTTTCAATGCACGAATCAACCATAAGCCGGGTTACAACAAATAAGTATATTTACACCCCAAGGGGTATTTTTGAGCTGAAATTCTTTTTCAATCCTGGTTTTAAAAGGGCTCAGGGTGATTATATCTCCTCCGTCAGGGTAAAAGAACTGATTAAAGAGATGATTAAGAATGAAGATAGCAGGAAACCATTCAGTGACAAGCAGATTTTACAGATGCTCAAACAAAGGGGAATCAATATCGCGAGGAGAACGATTGCCAAGTACCGTGATGAGCTTAATATTCTCCCATCACAACGCAGAAAGGTACTCTATCCAAATCATCCATAAAAGAGCCCCTTTTGCCTTGATTAAAAAGATTATTAATTATAAGCCAGCCTGGATTATGAACAACAGGTTAACAGATGTGGAATAAACTGGGTGCGGAAATTTTCTGTGATCCCTTCTTGCTATTTACCTCTATATCAACATCCTCTATATCAACATCCTCTCATTTCTTTTATGACAACATGTGTTCAACAGTTTTATTTTTTTTCTATACAATTCTAATGAACCTAGACAAGATAAATGGTTATTTGGAAATTCCAAAAATTTGATTTTTATAAAGGAGGCCATTAAATGCAGGTATTAATAACCGCCCGGCATATGGAATTAACAGAAGCCTTAAAAGACCATGTAAGGAATAAAATAGAGCGACTCAATAAATATGCTGATGCTATCATAGAGGCAAATGCTATCCTATCCGTCGAAAAATATCGTCATAGCGCTGAAATAACTATAAAGGTCAATGGAATGACTTTTAATAGTGTGGATATGACGGAAAATATGTATACTTCTATCGATCGAGTAATAGATAAACTGGAAAGACAGCTCAAAAAGTACAAGGGAAAAAGGAAAGATCATAAGCATAAAAAAGAGATAGTAATCCCTTCGGATGTTTTTAGTCCGGACAAATCTGAAACACTGGCTGAAAAAATGCGTCTTGTCAAGACAGTTAGGGTTCCTCTCAGAACCATGGATCTTAATGAGGCATTGGACAATCTTGATTTGAATCCTCAGGAGTGTTTTTTGTTTATTAATGTTAAAACTGATAAAATGAATGTTCTTTATAAAAATAGTGAAGGAAAATTATTACTTATGGAGCCAGAGGCATAATGCCGATAAATATTGAGGTCGGGAGGGTGATCAATGAAAGTTGCAGATCTGAAACTCATTGATCTTTTGCCTGAAAAGGTAATCGCTTCTGATTTAAAGGCCGAAAACAAGACAGAGGTTTTAAGAGAAATGGTCGGTCTTTTATATCAAGAGGGAAAGATCAATGATCAGGAAAAGGCCTTGGAAGTTCTGCTGGATAGAGAAAAGCTTGGGAGCACAGGCGTAGGATATGGCATAGCCATTCCACATGGAAAATATAATGATATTGACAACTTGGTAGCTGCTTTTGGACGTTCGAAAAAGGGAATAGATTTCGATTCTGTGGACCATAAACCTGTTCATATCTTTTTTCTTTTTTTGGCGCCGGAAAATGCAGCAAATCTTCATCTAAGGGTTTTAGCAAGGAGTTGTCGGCTCTTAAAAAGGGATACATTCCGAGAATCGCTTATGCAGGCTGAGAATGAAGCTGAGATTTTAAAGGTCATTGCCAGGGAAGAAGGGGCAATGCTATAAATTTATCTGTATATCGTTTTTTATTTATAATCTTACGTCAAGATAAGATATGTATAATCCAAAATTCCTTACTGTCAGAAAGCTTTTTGAAGAAAAAAGAGATTTTCTGAGTATCAAGCTCCTTTCTGGCAAGTCCGGATTAAATAATAAAATACTTAAGGCAAGGCTTCAGCGGCCGGGACTTGCATTGTCCGGATATATGGATAAATTGGACCCGGACAGGATTCAAGTGCTGGGCAGTACGGAGCTTGATTATCTTGCCTCTTTGGAGGAAAAAAAGTGCAAAGAGATTTTGACAGCTATAACTGGTTTTCCTTTATGCTGCATTCTTATTACAAAGGGATTGAATCCACCTTCATTGCTTATGGAATTGGCCGAAAAAAAGGGTATTCCGATAGTTGGTTCAGATTTACAAAGCTCTATTCTTATACGTCGTTTGATTAATTTTTTGGAAGAGACTCTGGCTGAGGAGACCAGTGTTCATGGCGCACTTTTGGATCTTTTTGGTCTTGGGGTACTTATTTTAGGTAAAAGTGGAATTGGTAAAAGTGAATGTGCTTTGGAGCTTGTGGATAGAGGGCACCAGCTTGTCGCTGACGATATTGTTAAAATAAACCTGTTGCCACCCAACAATTTGATAGGGAGTGGGTATACTATAACTCGTTATCATTTAGAGATAAGAGGTCTGGGGATTATAGATATTAAACATCTTTTTGGAGTAGCTTCTGTCAGAGAAAAAAAGAAGGTTGAATTGGCAATCGTACTTGAGGAATGGAAGAAATATGAAGAATATAATCGCACTGGATTAGATAAAAATACCATCGAGTTTCTGGGTGTTCAGATTCCGATGATTAAAATGCCTGTAGCACCCGGCCGCAATATGGGTGTTATTTTTGAGGTCGCGGTTCGGGATTTTTTATTAAAAAAAGAAGGCATAGATTCAGCAATGGAGTTGGACCAGAGAATAAAGATGAAAAGGCAAAAGTAAATATGAAAAAAGGATTAGGAGGAACACACAATAATGATTGGAGTTGTGATCGTGGCCCACGGACAATTGGCTCATGCATTCAAAGAGGTTACAGAACTCATATTGGGGCCTCAAAAGAATTTTATGGCAGTTTCTGTAATGGCTTACGATAAATCGGAACTTGCAAGAAAGAAATTAAAGAATGCAATTACACTTGTTAACAAGGGGGAAGGCGTATTGATTCTAACAGATATGTTTGGAGGGAGTTCCTCCAATTTAAGCCTTTCTTTTTTGGAGGAGGGTAATGTTGAAGTCTTGACTGGAGTGAACCTTCCGATTTTGATAAAGCTTATGAGTCTCAGACAAGAGCCTATAGATTTTGAATCTTTGAAAGAAAAACTTTGTATATATGGAAGGGAAAGGATTATAGCAGCAAGTGAGTTGTTGAATCAAAGGCTAATTAAGTAAGGTTTTAAATTTAGATGAAACAAGTTTTTCTCATCCTTGGTATACACAATCATCAGCCTGTAGGAAATTTTGATTTTGTGCTTGAAGATGCCTTTCAAAAGGCATATTGGCCATTTTTAAAGATCCTGGAACAGCATCCCCATATTAAAATTTCTCTTCATTACTCCGGGATTTTATGGGAATGGTTTGAGTCAGAGCATCCTCAAATTATAGATTTGTTCTATGAATTGCTGGAAAAAGGCCAGATAGAATTTCTCTCAGGTGGATTCTATGAGCCGATCTTATCGATTATTCCGGATAAAGACAAACTAGGACAAATGGAAAAAATGACGATTTTCCTCAATCAAAAATTTGGCATCAGGCCCCGTGGTATGTGGCTGGCTGAAAGGGTGTGGGAGCCAGGACTTCCTAAATTCATAAGTAATGCAGGATTGGATTATGTAATAGTAGATGATAGGCATTTTTTAGCTGCCGGATTGGATGAAAAGGATTTATATGGATATTATCTCACAGATGATCAGGGAAAAGTTATCAAGGTCTTCCCAGGGAGCAAAGAATTGCGCTATTTGATCCCCTTTCAAGTACCTGAAAAGACAATTGAGTATTTGATCAGAATAAGAGAGCAAGGATCCGGAGATCTTGCTATGATGGGTGATGACGGTGAAAAGTTTGGGATTTGGCCCGGAACATATACATGGGTATATGAGCAAAAATGGCTTGAACATTTTTTTGATCTGATCGAAAAAAACAAAGATTGGTTAAAGATGTGTACTTATTCTGAATATATTTCTGAGCGGTCTCCCATTGGTCAGATTTATCTGCCATCAGGAAGCTATGCAGAGATGGAGGAATGGGCACTCCCGCTGAATGCCCAGGAAGTATTTCATTCTCTACGTACCAAGCTAAACCGGAAGGAATTTGAGAATAGCGTATATAATTTTATTAGGGGAGGATTATGGCGTAATTTTTTGTGTAAATATAAAGAAGGGAACAATATTTATAATAGAATGTTATTAATAAGCCAAAAAATCGAGGATATAGAAAATCTTATTCATGACAATAAAAGAAAACAAGAAAATGCTGGATGGCTTACATTGGCCAAGGATGAACTCTGGAAGGGACAGTGTAATGATGCTTACTGGCATGGCCTTTTTGGCGGGCTTTATTTGCCGCATCTGAGAGCCGCCCTTTATCGTCATCTTATTAAAGCTGATAATCTGATCGAAGAGCACAGGCACTCAAAATCCACATGGACAGAGTGGTTGATGAGAGACATGGATCAGGATGGATTTGACGAGATAGAGATAAGCACGGATAAATATTGTATCTTTATAGATCCTTATTCAGGGGGGGCTATATATGAATGGGATTTTCGTCCCAAATGTTTTAATGTTATAAATTCCTTTATCAGAAGACCTGAGATCTACCATCAGAAGATACTCGGCCCTGCAAAGGATGAAAAAGAGTCTCCGACAGGTGTCAGGAGTATTCATGATATTGAAGGCGCCAGGGAGGAAGGCCTGGAAAAGATATTGGTTTACGATAAATATATTAGAAATTCCTTACTGGATCATTTCTTGGATCCATCAACTACTATTGAACAGTTTTCATCGTTACAATATAAAGAGATTGGGGATTTTTTAGAAAAACCATATTCTTTTCAGGTGGTTAGAGATAGCGAGAATATATGGATTCGTTTTTCCCGGACAGGGACGGTAAATCCTTCAGGCAGTGTAAATCTTTCAAAGGCACTGACTATTTCTCCAGGGGAAACCCTTATCAATGTCCTCTATTCTATAGAGAATTTAAGTGACTCTTTAGTCGATGCAGTCTTCGGAATCGAGTTCAATTTCAATCTGTTGGCGGGAAGTGCAGATGACCGTTACTACCAGATCGATGATCAGATTCCAAGAGAACGGCATTTGGCTAGTTTTGGCAGTTTAAAAGGGATCGAGAGAGTTTGCCTGGTTGATAAAAGTGCAGGCATAATCATAGGCATCCATTCATGTCAAAAGGCGGACGTCTGGCGGTTTCCAATTGAGACCGCATCAAATTCGGAAGCAGGTTTTGAAAAGGTTTATCAAAGCTCTGCTATTTTTTTTCATTGGCCTTTATATCTCCATAGAGGAGAAAAACAGACCTATAACATGGACTGTTGGGTGAGAGAAATTTCTTAACATTTTAAGGGAGTATTATTTCCAGGATTTTTCGGTTTTTGTGATTTTTCAAGGAGTTTCTGAAGGATTTTGGATTTAAATTTTTAATACTAAATGCCTAGCCAGACTGCGACAATCAAAAACACCCTCGGACTGCATCTGCGTGCTGCTTCAAAACTTGTTAAGCTGGCTCAGGAATATGATTCTGAAATCTATTTTCTAAAGGATAACATTAAAGCAAATGGAAAAAGTATGCTGGGTATTGTAACCCTGGGAGCGATTTGCGGATCAACCCTGGAAATAATAACTGAGGGACCCGATGCCCAGGAACTTTTGAATGCAGTGATAAAATTAATAGAAAGAAATTTTGACGAGGAGGTCTAGGGACTATATGTCAAAGACTTTGCATGGTATTCCAGTATCCTCCGGAATCGGTATCGGTCGAGCCTTTCTTATAGATCGTCGCAAGATAAAGGTTGAAAAATATCCTATTAAAGCTGAAGACATCCCCAAGGAGATTGAAAGATTTCAGAAAGCCCTTGATCTTGCCAAGAAACAGCTTATGGAGATCAAGGAAAACTTGATAAAGGAGCTGGGAAATAAAGGCCATGCCCATATCGTTGATGTTCATATTCTGATATTGGAAGATGAAATGCTTATCAATGAGGCAATAAAGATTGTGGAACAGGAACGAGTTAATGCTGAATGGGCACTCCGGACCGTTATGAGTCAATTCGTGAGTATCTTTGAAGGCTTGGAAGACTCCTATTTAAAGGAGAGACGAAGTGATATAGAACATGTTGGAGAAAGGATACTGAGAAACCTGGTTGGCAAAACCATAAGCAATATTGACGAATTGGATCAGGATGTTATTGTCATAGCCCATGATCTTTCCCCTGCTGACACGGCACAGATGCATAAGGGAAAGGTCCTTGCCTTTGCAACGGATATAGGTGGCAGGACCTCTCATACGGCCATAACTGCAAGATCCCTTGAGATTCCGGCAGTTGTAGGTCTTGAAAACGTTTCTGCCACGGTTAAGACAGGAGATCCTGTAATAGTGGATGGTAATGAGGGTTTATTGATTGTCAATCCTACTACTACGGAGTTCAGAACATATCTTGATAAACAAAAACATTATAAATATATAGTCTCAGAACTTCTTAGGCTAAAAAAGTATCCGGCTGAAACCTTCGACGGATACCGGATTGAATTAAAAGCAAACATAGAATTTTTTGACGAAATTCCTCATCTTTTAAGCCGGGGAGCGGAAGGGATAGGATTATACAGAACCGAATTTCTATATATGACCAGAAACTCCCTTCCCACTGAAGAGGAACACTTTCATGTCTATAAAAAATTGGCTGAGCAGATTGCACCATATTCGGCTGTCATAAGAACGCTTGATATGGGCGGGGATAAGATAGATTCCCATCTCCATGCTATTGATGAGCCTAATCCGGTTTTAGGGCTAAGGGCCATCCGTTTTTCTCTGAAGCATCCGGATCTTTTCAAACTCCAGTTAAGAGCAATACTGCGGGCGAGTGCCTTTGGTAAATTGAAGATCCTATATCCCATGATATCCGGTATCAATGAATTGCGCCAGGCTAATGCTATTCTGGATAATGTTAAACAGGAGTTGATCTCAAAAGGTATTTATTTTGATGAGGGGATACAGGTGGGGGTAATGATCG
>JBLIRO010000022.1:0-64308 GCA_049472335.1 bacterium
CAGGATCGGACTTTAACCTGGCCACGATAGAAAACCGCTCATGATCGCACGCACCCTCCTGGGCTGTCTCTGTTACTGCTTTATTTCTTTTGCTTTTCCCCATTTTTTATCCTTTCCTGATTTTGGCTTTTAATATATAGAGCCTGTCTAAATCAAAGTCAATAGTCTGGTCTTTTATGATATGTTACCATAGTATGAATGTGATAATTAGCAGTATAAGATATAAGAATAATCATTGCAAACCAGATTCAGAGGATTTAAGTAGCTTATAAAAAAATTAAAATGATAACGGCTCTGATTGCCTTTTAAGACTTGATGTGCTATTTTATATATGATTTAATTATCTGTTTTTTATGATTTGGCTTATATAAAAGCCATCTCCATTATTGAATAATACTAGAATTAGAATTTTGGGGGTATATAATGAATTTTCCTAAGGTTAACAATTATAAAAACTTGCTTTATGTGATCCTCTTTTTTCAGATTTCGTTTTTTTTAATAGCAGGGTGCCAGCCTGTTCCGGAATTGTCACGGCCTCAGTCCCCTATTGTCCTCTCAGGAAACAATTGCCTTTTTATATCCATAGACACCCTAAGGGCCGATCATCTTAGTTGTTATGGTTATGACGGAATCGAAACGCCTAATATCGATGCATTGGCATCGGAAGGTATCCGGTTTTCCAAGGCCTACACTCCGGTCCCTGTGACATTGCCATCACATGCGACAATGATGACAGGGTTGTTCCCGATAGGTCACGGAGTAAGAAATAACGGGACATTCCGGCTGGAAGAAGAAAATGTCACTTTGGCTGAGATCTTTAAAAAAGCGGGGTATAGGACCGGCGCGTTTATCGGTTCCTTTGTGCTTGATTCAAGGTTCGGGCTGAACCAAGGGTTTGAAGTTTATGATGATAAACTGGGCGCGGGAGGAGAGCAAAAGGTCCTCTTCTATAATGAGCGGCCTGCAGAGAAGGTGATTGAATCTACCCTTCAGTGGATCAAAGAAAAAGACGATAGACCCTTTTTCGCTTTTATCCACTGCTTTGATCCTCATGCGCCATATGATCCTCCCTCCCCATTTAAAGAAGAATATTCCGGAAATTTATATGACGGAGAGATCAAGTATGTGGATGAGATGCTGGGAAGACTTTTTTCAGCCTTAAAAGAGCTGAATCTCTATGATAATACTCTTATTTGTTTTACATCCGATCATGGAGAGGGATTGGGGGAACATAATGAAAAAACACATGCAATCTTTATCTATGATCCCACACTTCATGTGCCTCTCCTCTTTCGTTATCCGGAAAGGATTTCTCCCGGTCAGGTGGCCGATCAGGAGGTTTGTTTGCCGGATATTTTCCCCACGATCCTTGACCTTCTTCGATTTCAATATAATGGAACTATGCACGGCATTCCGCTTCTAAGCGCAGAGATGCTGGCCCAAAGGAAATTTGAGATGTATTGCGAGACATTCTATCCGCTATATAATCACAAGTGGAGCCCTCTGGAAGGAATTCGAACTGCGGAGTGGAAATATATCAGGGCACCCAGATCGGAAATATATCATCTGAAAGAAGATCCCAATGAGTTGATTGACCTCTATGAAAAGAATCCTGATCTTGCAAAGGAATGGGACACACGTCTGAATGATATAATTGAAAAATTTACAATCAAGGATGCCACTCAACGCGCGAAAATGAGCCTGGATAAAGATACGAAAGAAAAACTCGAAAGCCTCGGCTATATCTGGACTTCTTCAACAAGACACGAGGACGTTAATACCTCCTATCCTGATCCCAAGGACATGATAGGGCTGCTGGAGTTCTTGAACCGGGGGACCTATTTTTATATGACAGGGGATTATGATAAGGCCATCGAGGAATTCAAGAGTCTGCTCAAGGCAAATCCCAATGATGTCTTCACTCACTTTGTGCTGGGGTATGTTTATGATAAAAAGGGGTGGACGAATATGGCGATAGAGGAGCTGGAAGAGGCCATACGGTTGGATCCGGGATATATTAATGCCTACAATAATCTCGGCACGATTTTTAACCGAATCGGAAAAAGGGAAGAGGCTATCGAGATGTTTAGTATGGCGATCGAGTTGAATCCAACCTATATCGAGGCTTATGATAACCTTGGGGTCGTTTACTATTTGAAGAGGGAATATGATCGGGCTTTGGACTTTTTCCGAAAGGCTATTGAGCTGGAGCCCACATATGCGCAAGCCTACAACAATATGGGAAGCGTTTTGGTTGCAAAGGGCAATTTTACAGATGCCATCGAGCCGATTAAAAAATCATTGGAATATGATCCAAACCTGACAGATGCTTATAATAATCTGGGGAGCGCCTATCTCGGATCGGGAAACCTTCAGGAAGCGGAGAGGCTATTCAGGAAGGCCCTTGAAAAGGACCCGGATCATAATGAGGCAAGGGTAAACCTGGCAACTGTATATATCAGCATGCATCAATATGATCAGGCCCATCAGGAGTTAGAAAAGATAATCTCTAAAAATCCGGATATTGCAAAGGCTTATAATTCTCTCGGCACTTTACTCATCAAGGAGGGACGATTAAAGGAGGCGGTAGAACAGTTCAAGGAATCCATATATCTTGACCCCGAATCATCAGAAACCTACTATAACCTTGGTATTGCATATTTCAGTTTGGGAGACTTCGATGATGCGATCAGGGAATATCAAAGGGCACTTAAAATTGATCCTTATAATCCGGGCGCATATGTTAATCTGGGAATAGCAAAATTTCATAAGGGATTCATTGATCAGGCCATCACGGATTATGAAAAGGCCAAGGAACTAGACCCGGACAATATTGAGGCCATGGTTAATTTGGGGGTTGCCTATTATAATATGGGTTTCTTTGAAAAGGCGGTTAATGAGTATGAATCGGCACTTAAGGTTGATCCGAAAAATATGCAGGCCCTCATCAATCTCGGTCTTGCTTATTTCGGCCAGGGACTCATAGACAAGGCTATTGATGAATATAAAAAGATTTTAGAGATTGACCCAAATCATATGGAGGCCATGATCAATCTGGGAGTAGCCTATTTTAATCAACAAAAGTACAAGGATGCGATCCAACAGTATCAAAATGTCATAAAACAGGATCCCCAGAGTTATCAGGCCTATTATGGCCTGGGATATAGCTTTCTTATGATGGGGTTTTATAATGAGGCCTTACAAAATCTTAATGAGGCCCTTCGGATAAAACCAGATTATTTGGAAGCCCAGATCCTCTTGGAAAAAGTGTCTACTATGGCAAATTTTGGGATAAATCCCATCCTGGGATTCCCTAATTAGAATGCAAATATCAAAATGCAAAATGAAAAATGCAAAATGAGAAGGAACCTCGTCGACTTTTTGTCCAAGAATTCTATATTAGAATGCAAATATCAAAATGCAAGATGAAAAATGCAAAATGAGAAAGAATCTCGGCAGATCAAAAGGACTTTGAAATTCAGAGAGAGCCTCTCTTGCGATTTGCATTTTGCATTTTTCAATTTTCAATTTGCATTTTATAAAGGGCCGCCCTGATTTCTGATATAACTCCGATGATCTGTTGGGCCATAGGGTGTTTTTGGGCAATTCTCACTGCTGTTTCATATTGAACCAGGGCCTGTCTGTATTCTCCCTGCTTTTGATAGAGGATACCAAGATTGATGTGTGCATTTGCCCTCTCAAATGGGCTGGTATCAGAAATGGGCAGGGACAAAGCCTTTTCATAAAGTCCGATGGCCTCATCTGCCCTCCCCTCTTCACCCCTTAATACGGCTAAAGAGAAATAGGCCTCGAATTCATTCGGGAATAATCGAATCATATCTTGATAAATATTCGCTGCCAGTTGATAACTCGTATTTTTATCTCCCCCGCCTTCGGCCTTTTTTAGATAAAGCCGGGCAAGGCCAAGATAGGCCAGCTTAAACCCTTTGTCCTTTTTTATAGCCTTGTTAAACCAATGCTCAGCTTCTTTTAGCTTGCCGGTATGCAAAAACACCAGGCCCAAATTATAAAAAATACGTACTGTCTGCAATGGTTCTGTATTGGTCTTTAAAGCACGCTTGAGAAAAGGAAGTGCCCACTGGGTTTGTCCCGTTTGAATGAGAGTGCCGGCTATTCCCAGGTTTGCCTGGGCAAAATCCGGATTAATTTCCAGTGCGGATCGAAAGAGTCCTTCCGCTTTCATTAACTCTGCCCTGCCCTGCTCCTGATCCGTTTCTTTCAATGATTCCTGAAAATAGAAATTTGCAAGATAGGTTAAGGCGTAGTAGTTTCCGGGCTCTTCAAACAGGGCGTCTTCCCAGAGAGTTTTGTCCGATTGCCATACCCGTACCCTTTTTTGGGTTTTTAAGCCAAGGGCCGCTATCATTATTACAGGTATAAGGAAACTAAGAGGTTTTGTCCCTGAAGATAAAGGATTAATAGCAATTTTTTTTATCCCTTTTGAGATCCAGATGCCAACCGCCAAATATATACCTATGGCGGGTATATATAGATATCTGTCTGCCATTTGCGTGCTTGTAGGTATAAAATTCAGGACAGGCAAAAGTATGATAAAAAACCATGTGATGCCTAAAATGCCAGTACGGTCTTTTTTGTATAACAGCCAGACATAAATTGCGGATAAAAGGCATATAACAAAAATCATCGAACCTAATATATTCAGTGAGAATATGGGTTTAAATCTTTCCGGTGAGGTGACATATCTGCAAGATTGCCGGACAGGGGGAAAAGGCCAGAATAATATGGACACGTATCGAAGGATGATATAGGGGATCGACAGGACAGAAGTTATAAGACTCCCGCCCACATAGCTTTTGACTCCTCCCCCTACCTTTTGTGCCCATAATGTGCTTCCGAAAGAGAAAAAAGATATAAGAAAAAAAGGGATAATGTCTGCAATAGAGCTTCGGGTCCTGTAAAGTGTAATATCGAGAAGGATAATGATCAAAGGCAAGGTTATCGCCATGGGTTTTGAAAGAACTGCGAGGCAGAATGCAATAAAACAGATAATATACCAGACCCTTATCCCGGTTTTTTTAAGCCGGTCATAACTTAAAAGGGCGATCAGGAAAAAAAGACCCGCCAGGAGCCCCTTCCTTTCAGAAAGCCAGGCAACTGATTCCACATTAACGGGGTGTGCCAGAAAAATGCCGTATACAAAAAAGGCTATCCACCAATCCTTCGTCCATGAGTAGATGAGAAAAAGAATAAGTATCCCGTTGATAATATGAAGGAATAGATTCGTGAGATGATATCCGGTATAATTTTCCCCCCAAAGGAGACGGTCAAAAAGATATGATACAAGATGGATAGGGGTATAATTTTTAAAATAGGGTGCTGAAAAGATACTTTTCAGGTTGGCAATGCTTAATTCCTTTATATAGGGGTTCTCCTTAAGATAGAACTGATCGTCCCAGTCCAGAATGTGATTGCGTATTGAGCCCTTGTATATACAAACAGAAAAAAGTATGAGGATAAGGGCCATACAGCAAAAGGCATATTTTCTGTCCATACTCATTGCGGAGCCTTTTTATGATTTTTTAATGAAATGGTAAATGGTAAAAGATTTTTATGATTATATCAGAGATAGGCAGATAATAAAAAAGCGCAGGGATATTCTCCCTGCGCTTTTTTGCCGCAAAACTAATACTAGGTGATCGATACAATACCAATCGGTGTCGGGAATGTCGTAAATATCGAAGATGGCGTGGTCACATTAACAATTGGAGCTGGTTGTACTGGGGGATTGAACAGGTTCGGGAACAGTTGGTTATACAGGCCCGCTATACCCAAGAGGGGTGCGATCTGCAGGAACGGCACCTGATAGGTCAGCCCGCCGGTTGTCTCTACCGGATAGTACATATTATAGAAGCTGAATGGGCTCATCATGCCGCCATACATGCCCATCATGCCCATCATGCCCATCATGCCATACATGCCGCCGTAAAGGCCGCCCATAAGGCCACCATAACCGCCCATAAGGCCGCCGTAAAGGCCGCCCATAAGGCCACCATAACCGCCCATAAGGCCGCCGTAAAGGCCGCCCATAAGGCCATAATAAGCTTCCGCTCCTGAAAAACAAAGACCCAACGCGATCACCAAAACAAAGAGAATTAAAATACTTTTTTTCATTATCCTACCTCCGTTAACCTTAGCTTTATAACTTTATATTTGAGTTAAAAAATGTCCATAACTTTTAAATCAATAGACATTTTGTTTCCTTAACACCACCTCCTTCTATGGTTATGTGTGTAAGCCATAACAATCACCTCCTGAGTTTTGCAGCGAATCACTTTATCGCCTAATTATTTGAATTAAATAAACTGATTTGATTTTAGGTACAATATATTTATACGTATCCTTACTGATAAATTAAAAAATATTATAATTCAATAAAATACTCTGCAAGTTTTGTGCCGATAAACACCTCCGACATAAATTGAACTATATAATGACATCCCAAATGAATCAATAGCTTAATATACATAGGGATTGTCCTGCTTTAACATGATTCCTTCCAAACACTATAAAAATAATTATAAATTACAACAAGATATGAAAACCATTTCATATATGCACCCTGATTTGTGTTTACTCTTTGAATTTTATAGCATTACCACAAATGAATTTCATTGCATATTGTGTATCCGGCATTATTGTCCGATTTCGATCAATATAATAGAGCCTTTATTACTCTGAATTATTTATTGATTAATTTAAATTACGGATAACATCCCAAATCCAAGTAATGGATCACCAAGTGGATCAAAGCTTCCTAAAAGGCTGGACATTCCGCCATATGAATAATATGGTATTGGATTCATTAAGTTACCCAGGCCAAGGCTAAGGCCCCCAAGGCCGCCATACATCCCATACATGCCACCATACATTCCATACATGCCACCGTACATTCCATACATACCACCATAAAGGGAGCTGCCGTACATTCCATACATGCCACCGTACATCCCATAGAGGCCGCCATACATTCCATACATGCCACCATAAAGGGAGCTGCCATACATTCCATACATGCCACCGTACATCCCATAGAGGCCGCCGTACATTCCATACATGCCACCATAAAGGGAGCTGCCATACATTCCATACATGCCGCCATAAAGGCCGTATCCTCCATACATGCCACCAAAACTGCCTAACCCCCCATATAGGCTCCCATTGGGAGAAGATGTCAAACCGTAATAGGCCATGGCATTATTCCCCGGGACCATCAGAATGACAAAGAGTAAAAGTAAAATAACAATAAAAATACCTTGATTGTTTCTGTGTTTCATAGAACACCCCCTTGAAATATTATTAGTTATAATTCTACTAAATTCTATGTTTGAGGTTTAAAACAGCCAGAATCAACCTGAAGAATTTCTGATAACATTCTTATTAAGCGCTCATGTATTAAGTCACAAGGCGGCCGATTTTAATCCTGTATATTCCAAAAGATGTTAAAAATATAAACCAGAAAGAATAGCTGAGCTATTTCCTAATGATCCACTTACATAAAGATTACCATAAAGCATTTGCATCATTTGAAGTCGGGAATTTACCATAGAAAGAAGATAAAAGTAAGTCGATGGATCTAAATCGCCATGTCCACATCCCGGAAAATGTTTGTTACCGCCCGGACGTCCGTATCCGCCGCCATAACCGTATCCGCCGCCATAACCGCCATAGGGATAGCCACCATAACCATAGCCGCCGTAACCGCTATAGGGATAACCACCATAACCGTAGCCGCCGTAACCGCTATAGGGATAACCACCATAACCATAGCCGCCGTAACCGCTGTAGGGATAACCACCGTAACCGTATCCGCCGTATCCATAACCGCTATAGGGATAGCTACCATAACCATAGCCGCTGTAACCCCCGGAATAAGGATAATTGTATCCGTATCCGCCTGAGTAATATGGATACCCGGAATAGTATGGAGAGGACCCATAATAGTATTGATTATAATAGGTTTGAGCCATTGCTCCTGTGCAAATTAATGCAAGAAAAATGAGAAGAATTGATACAAGGATGGTAGTCTTCACTGCACTCACCCAACCTTTCTTTTGGTGGAGGGTTATAAGTTATAATATACTTATAAAAGTATAACATGTTTATTATTCTTTTGTAAAGAGAAAGTCAGAATTGCCCGAAATAGTTCAATATATACCATTTTAAAATAATTATTTGTTAAAATATTTAATATGTTTATGGATTTTTTTCCTCTTGAATTGTGGACCTGTGTATAATATACTTCTTTTTATGAATCATATAGTTTTACATTCCCTTATAAAGGAAAGACTTCCTTGACCATAAACCTTAATTTTACTGGATTGAAGGATTTATCATGGCTCTAAAATATATCTTCGTTACAGGAGGAGTGATTTCTTCTCTGGGAAAGGGGCTGGCCTCTGCTTCCATAGGGTGTCTTTTGGAAAGCCGGGGATTCAGCGTGACACTCAAGAAATTCGATCCATATATAAATGTGGATCCGGGTACAATGAGTCCATTCCAGCACGGAGAGGTATATGTGACTGATGACGGGGCTGAAACAGATTTGGATCTGGGCCATTATGAAAGGTTCACTCACGCCAAAATGTCCAAATTGAATAATGTTACTGCCGGAAAGATATATTATTCAGTGATAACGAAAGAAAGGCGCGGGGACTATCTTGGGGGAACGGTACAGGTTATTCCCCACATCACCAATGAGATCAAAGATTCCATCCTCAGGATATCCGAAAAGGACCTGGACGTGGTTATCGCGGAAATAGGAGGGACTGTGGGGGATATTGAAAGCCTTCCCTTTTTAGAGGCAATAAGACAATTCCGGAAGGATCAGGGAGTGAAAAATGTCATTTATATTCATCTTACCCTTGTTCCGCATATTGCAGCGGCAGATGAACTGAAGACAAAACCTACTCAGCATAGCGTCAATAAGTTGCGGGAAATCGGGATTCAGCCGGATATACTTTTATGTAGAACAGATCGTTTTCTGCCTCCGGATATAAAAGCTAAAATCGCCCTTTTTTGCGATGTCAGACAAGAAGCTGTTATTACCGCCAAGGATGTACAGTCTATTTACGAGGTTCCCCTTGTGCTTCATCAGGAGGGCCTGGACCGGATTGTTGTTGATCTTTTAGAGCTTAAAAAACACAAATGTCATCTTGATGAATGGGTAGAAATTGTCAAAAAGATAAAGAATCCAAAGCATAAGGTAAAGATTGCGATAGTCGGCAAGTATGTTGATCTTCAGGATTCGTATAAAAGTCTTACAGAGGCAATGAACCATGGAGGGATTGCAAATGACACGGAGGTGGATCAGGATTGGATTGATGCGGAAGTTATAGAGCGGGAAGGACCTGAAGGCTCCCTTTCCGGGGCGGATGCCGTCCTTGTACCCGGCGGATTCGGAAATCGGGGCATAGAGGGCAAGATTGAGGCTATAAAGTGGGCCAGGGAGACTTTTACTCCCTTTTTAGGGATATGTCTGGGTATGCAGTGTGCCGTTATTGAATTCGCAAGGAACGTGGCCGGCTTAAAAGGTGCCAATAGCTCTGAATTCGATCCGAAAACGAAATATCCTGTGATAGACATCCTGCCCGAGCAGCGCAATGTAAAAAATAAGGGGGGCACGATGCGGCTGGGCCACTATGAGTGCCGAATTTCCGAAGATTCCCTTGCCTTTGAGGTATATAAACTCCCGTTAATACTGGAACGTCATCGGCACAGGTATGAGTTCAATCCATCCTACAAAGAAGTACTAACAAATAAAGGGCTTGATATATCAGGTGTATCACCGGATGGGAAATTGGTTGAGATAATTTCATTAAGAGGACATCCATGGTTTCTTGCCTGCCAGTTTCATCCTGAGTTTCAGTCAAAGCCCATGGCTCCCCATCCTATTTTTCGCGATTTTATAAAGGCTGCCTTAAAAAAGCAGAAAGATCTGGGAAAAAACTAGGAGGAAAGGGATTGGGGGGATTTGAGGGGGAAAAAGAGGCAAGGCCTGCCCGTCCAATACATATCGATAATGTGGTGATAGGTCAAGGTGCACCTGTGGCCCTGATCGCCGGTCCGTGTGTGATAGAATCAGAGTCACATTGTATGCGGATGGCAGAAAGCCTGAAAAATCTTACTTCTCATCTAAACCTGCCTTTTATATTCAAGGCATCCTTCGATAAGGCCAATCGTACCTCATATAAATCTTACCGGGGTCCCGGTTTGGATAAGGGTTTGCCTATTTTGAAAAAGATCAGGGAAAGGTTTCTTATACCTGTTTTATCCGATATCCATGCACCGGAACAGGCAGAAATTGCCGCTGAGGTATTGGATATTTTACAGATCCCCGCGTTCCTTTGCCGACAAACCGACCTGATTCTGGCTGCTGCTAAAACCGGTAAGGTAATCAATATAAAAAAGGGACAGTTTATTGCTCCAGGTGAGGTGGAGCAGATAGGAGCCAAGGTAAGGGAGACCGGTAACGATCGTATCTTGATTACTGAAAGGGGATACATGTTCGGATATAACAATCTGGTTGTTGATTTCAGGTCCATTCCGATTATAAGGGGCCTTGGGTATCCTGTGGTTTTTGATGCAACACACAGTGTACAGTTGCCTGCCCAAAAGGGGACCTGCTCGGGAGGGGATAGAAGGTTTTGTCCTTATTTGATAAGGGCGGCCATGGCTGTCGGCTGCGATGCCCTTTTTCTCGAGGTTCATGACAGACCGGATGAGGCTTTGTGTGATGGCCCAAATATGATTCCTTTGCAAGAGCTTGAAGAGATTCTCATCCAGGCAACGGAGATCGATCGTCTTGTAAAAAAAGGAGGATGGATTTAAAATTGTTTTTTGATATGAAGGTGGAAAAACATGAACAAAGTTCCGAATCCCTTTAAGAATATAAAGGATATAAATATAAAGGAAATTTTCAGCTTAAAGTGGCTTTGGTTGATCTTATTCGGAACTATGTTCATCTTTGCAGCTTTTGCCCCTGGTTCAGGCAAGATTAACATAGCAGTCATAAACCTTGAGACCTCCTCGAATCTTTCGGCGCAGGTTGGAGAAGAGATCACTGAGCTTATACGAACCCACCTGGCTCATCTCCATACATTTGAGGTAATGGATAAGAACGAGATGAACGAGATTATCAATAAACAGGGTTTCCTCAGGCCAAAGGGCTGCAGGAGGATCGAATGTCATCCTGCACTGTTCGAGACCCATGGCACGCTTCAGTTTCTTCAGAAATGCGGGGCGTCGGATCATGATGCGGCTCTGGAGATCGGTTGGATGCTGGGAGTTGAGAAAGTCCTAATAGGTTTGGTCAATAAATTGGATAAGCGATATACCATAAGTGTTAAAATAATAGATACATTCACCAGGGAAGTTGATGTCGCTGATCAGATTTCCTTCCATTACAAGATCCACGATCTTGAGATGCGCATTGAAGAATTAGCCGCACGCCTTTCCGAGAAGATCTCGATACTGGAAAACGACATGGTGATCCCTGGAAATGGGGGTGCAGATCACAAGGTGAATGGAAAGATAAAAAAACTCGATCTGGAAGATTACGGCGAGATCAAGGATATGAAGGATTTTATGAATGTTGTGCAGGAAAAGATAAGGGATAAGGATTCCCCTGATAATTTAAATAAAGGTGATCAGCATAAACCCGTTGAAAGCGGGTCCGATAAATTGGACCTGGGCATGCTGGAGGAGATGGCCTTTATACCTGCCGGGTCTTTTAGGATGGGCTCTGATGAATTTTCTGGAGAAGGTCCTGCTCGTGATGTCTATTTGGATGCCTTCTTTATAGACAAATATGAGGTTACGAACGCACAATACGAAATCTTTTGGAAGTCGACAGGTCGTCGCCCGCCGCTTAATTGGGGAAAGCCCGGCTTTAACGGACCCCTTCAGCCGGTTACCGGAGTTAGCTGGCAAGATGCTGCTGATTATGCCTCCTGGGCCGGTAAAAGGCTCCCTACTGAAGCGGAATGGGAAAAGGCCGCACGCGGAACCGATAACCTGATATATCCGTGGGGGAATAAATGGGAGGAAGGAAGATGCCGGTCAAACAGTAAAGATCCTTCTTCAGACCTGGCCCGGGTGGGGAGTTACCCTAAGGGTGTGAGCCCTTTCGGATGTCATGATATGGCCGGGAATGCATGGGAATGGTGTTCCGACTGGTTTATGACGGATTATTATAGCCAGGCAGAAAATCGAAACCCAAAAGGTCCTCAAGATGGTTCCTGGCATGTATTGAGAGGGGGAGGATGGGAGAGTGCCCCGGATGAATTAAGAACCTCTTTCAGACAGGGTGGATGTCCGGGGGGCGGATATCGATGCGCAGGATTCAGATGCGTCAAGGATAAGGGAGATTCGGGGGAAGGGCAGTGAAAGATATTTTAGAGCAGGCAAGGGAGGTTTTAGATCTGGAAGCGAGGTCGATTCTGGAGCTTAAAGAGAGGCTGGATGACAGTTTTACAAAGGCTGTAGATTTGATCTATAACTCAAAGGGCAGGGTAGTGGTTACAGGGATGGGCAAGTCAGGCCTTATCTGTAAAAAGATTGCCGCTACTCTTGCAAGCACCGGTACACCCGCATTTTTCCTGCATCCTGCTGATGCCTTGCATGGTGACCTGGGTATGATGGTCCGCGGGGATGTTGTACTAGCAATGTCACGTAGCGGAGAAACAGATGAGATAAAAAGCCTTATCCCCTTTATAAAAAGATTCGGTCTTTCTCTTATATGTATAACCAGTAATCCTAAATCTACCCTGGCAAGGAATAGCGACTGCTTTCTGGATGCCTCTTTCCGGAAAGAGGCATGTCCTTTTGACCTGGTGCCTACCGTAAGCACAACAGTTTCACTCGCGCTCGGAGATGCTCTAGCCATAGCCCTGCTGTCTAAGAGGGGATTCAGGGAAGAGGACTTTGCGGTTTTTCACCCGGGAGGGTCCCTGGGACGACGGCTCACCAGGGTAGGTGACCTTATGCACAAATGTAATGAGATCCCCGTTGTGCAGTTGGACCAGTCTATGAAGGAGGCGCTTTATGAAATGACCATCAAGCGGCTGGGAATGACATGCGTGGTGGATAATGAGGGAAAACTGGCAGGTCTTATAACAGACGGGGATCTGAGAAGATTGCTGGAAAAGTATGATAACTTGTTGAATAAGAAAGTAAAAGAAGTGATGACTCTTAATCCGAAGACTATTTCACAAGATGAGATTGCGGCCAAGGCAGTAGAAATTATGGAAAGATACGCTATTACCTCTCTTATTTGTGATGATGAGGGGAAAAGACCAATAGGTGTCATACACCTTCATGATCTCTTGAAGGCCGGTGTGGTATGAAAATGGAGCCTGTTTCAAAAGATGCCCTTAAAGAAAAGGCATCCCGCATAAAACTCATACTTCTGGACGTGGATGGTACATTGACAGATGGTCAACTTATATTGGGACCTGCCGGTGAGATATATAAATCTTTTAATGTCAAAGACGGGCTAGGTATCCATTTGGCCCAAAAGGAGGGTATAGAGATCGGCCTGATAAGCGGCAGGTGGTCCCGGATAGTGGAGGACAGGGCCAAGGAACTGGAGATCCTTCACGTATGGCAATGTGTTAAGGATAAATGCGCCCTTTTCAAAGAAATTCTGAATCAGTTTGATTTAAATGCTGAAGAAGTAGCTTTTATGGGAGACGATCTGAATGATTTGCCCCTTTTAAAACATGTCGGATTTTCCGCCGCTACAGGTGACGCAGTTTATGAAGTCCAGGATTCGGTTGATTATATAGCACAAAGGGATGGAGGAAAAGGTGCGGTAAGGGAATTTATAGATTTTATTAGGTCAACAAGGGACAAAGGTATTTGACATATTATGTGTTTTTTTATATTTTACATATATCATACTTCTTAACAAGCTTATTCACTTGTCACGCTCAAGGGGGGAATTTTTGGTAAAATGAAGAACATTAATTTGGCTCCGCACTCTTCTGTACCATTAAAGGGAGGACATGGAAATAAGCCTTTCATAATTCTCTCTATAATAGTCTTAGCATTCCTTTCCTTTGCCTGTCTTTACATTTATATCTCATCGGATAACCAATGGCAGAATGATTTTGGGGCCAAGATCGGCTCATTTTTCGACTTTGAAAAGCCTAAGAAATGGTTAAGGCTGTCAGACAGCAAGAAAGATTCGGAAGAGAAAAAGCATTTTGAGCCACATGCAAACGGGCGGGAATATGTTGATAATTCTGTCATAGAGGAGATAGAAGAGGAAAAATCGGTTTTAGAAAAAACAGACATTCAAACTGCTGGAATCGGAGTAGAGGAAAATGTGAAGCCGACAGAGACAAGAATCGCGGCAGGTCAGTTAGAAGAAAAAACTATTTCAGTAAAAGGGGAAGAAAAGGTTGTCCCTGTCGAGACAGAGAAAGAAACGCTATTAACCGAAGCAGAAAGCTCTCCGGAACCAGCGGAAAAAGAAAAGCCGAAGCTGCTGGAAAACGATTCGAATAAGGATTCTCATTATTATATCCAGGTCTGTAGTTGTGTAATAAAAGATAACGCTGACAAGATATTCAGGAGATTGGGCGATCATGGTTACTCACCCGTCATGGAAGAAATTGTCAGGCAGATAAAGATGCATAATATATATACAGATGATTTTGCCAAAAAATCCGATGCCTTGGAACTTCTTAATCGTTTAAAAAAAAATGGCTTTGATTCCGCTCTTCTGCCATCCTCCGGCGGTGGATACAAAATTCGTATTACATCCTGTTTTTACGTGGAAAGCGCAAAAGGAATTATTAAAAGACTTAATAGGTTAGGATACGAAACCAGCATACGTAAGGAGTTTATGCCGACTAGGATGTATTCCGTGCTGTTGGGGGATTTCAGTAATTTAAAAGAGGCAGAAGCTGCTTCAGATAGATTGGTTAAACTGGGATATCCGAAACCGATTCTGAAACTTAATCCTGAGACTTGACAAGGGCCCTGATTTTGAAGTTTTACTTTCCATTATTTAAAAAATAATGTATATTATTAACCAAAAAGGATAGGATATTTAAGACATGGAAGATTTTGCATTAGATCCTTCTATACCAAGAAAGATGTTTTACAAAATAGGTGATGTAAGCGAAATTTTTAATGTGAAACCTTATGTGCTGCGATACTGGGAGTCTGAGTTTAAGGAGATAAAACCTGCCAAAAATCGTTTTGGTCAAAGGGTATACAGACAGAAAGATCTGATTGTGTTGCAGAGGGTAAAAGAGCTGCTTTATAAGGAAAAATTCACCATTGCCGGGGCTAAAAAGCAATTGGCTTTTGAAAAAGCGGCTCGTCAAAAGAAAGCCCAGGAACAGCCGGTAAATCAGAAAAAAATTAAAGAAACTAATTCTTCGGAAAAAGACCGTAACGCATATATCCATCTGTTACGCGAACAAAAAGGGCAGCTTCAGGAAATCCTAAAGATTATTAAAACCGGAATAGAGATCAAGACAGAAAAGGAGGTCGGGGCGTAGCGCAGTCTGGTAGCGCACTGGCATGGGGTGTCAGTGGTCGGAGGTTCAAATCCTCTCGCCCCGACCAAAATATATGATTTTAATCAGAACGGAATGAATGTAATCCGGATACCATCTGTTTTTTTCTTCCTATATTTTTTGTAAACAACGAATGTGAATTTGCTTTTCATTGACATTAAAGGTAAAAGCGCATTTTTTAAAGAACTCAAAATGTGAAAATAATCAGCTTTCAGGAGAAAGAAACATATTGAATCGTTTGGGAATAAGGGACAAAGGGGATTACCGGATTCTAAGGACAAGGATGGTAAAAGAACAGATTGTCGCCCGGGGGATTAAAGACCCGAGGGTGATTAGGGCTATGGAGAAGGTGTCAAGGCATTTGTTTGTGGAGGAAGCCTTGGCGGCGACGGCATACGGTGATTATTCATTACCTATAGGAGAGGGACAGACAATATCCAAGCCATATATTGTGGCGCTTATGACAGAATCTCTCGAACTTAAACCCCAGGACAGGGTTTTGGAGATTGGTACCGGATCGGGCTATCAGACGGTTGTTTTGGCAATGTTGAGCCGTCAGGTCTTTAGTGTTGAGCGAATAAGATACATGGCCCTGAGGGCAAGACGGCTACTTAGCAGTTTGGGTTGCTACAATGTGGTTATAAGGGTATGTGATGGGTCCCAGGGTTGGCCTGAAAAGATTTATTTCGACGCGATTATTGTCACGGCTGCCGCGCCTTCTGTACCAGGGCCATTGGTTGAGCAACTGGCGGACAAGGGAAGATTAATCATCCCTGTCGGGAATAAGGGAGAACAAAAACTGCTGCTTTTGCGACGGGAAGGGCAAAAAATCAGTCAAAAACAGTTAACTGATTGCGAATTTGTAAGATTGATCGGCAATTATGGGTGGATGGAGTAAGAATTGGATTCGGGTATTCTGAAACTTTTAACAACTCCGGAGGTTAAGACTATCGGAGTGGCTATGCTACCAATTTTCGAATTGCGAGGATCGATCCCTATGGCACTGCTTCATTTAAAGTTGGCCATATGGCCCGCTTATTTTTTATCCGTGTTCGGCAACATAATTGCCATAATACCTGTGCTCCTTTTTTTAGGTCCGGTATCCAGTTTTTTGAGCCGTTTTAGAATATTTGACCGATTTTTTACCTGGCTATTTTCCAGAACTCGAAAAAGAAGCCGATTAGTAGAAAGACTTGAGCTTTTGGGATTGATCCTCTTTGTAGCTATTCCATTACCAATGACAGGGGCCTGGACAGGCAGCGTGGCTGCTTTTTTGTTTGATTTCGGTTTTCCCAAATCCTTGGTAGCTATTTTTATAGGCGTGTTAATCGCGGGTATTATCGTTACATTGGCAACACTATTTGGTTGGCACGTTTTTATCAAAATCAAACCGATTTGCCTTGTATAATCAAAATATAATATAATTTAATTTACTGAATCGGGGCGTAGCGCAGCCTGGTTAGCGCGCCTGCTTCGGGAGTAGGAGGTCGGAGGTTCAAATCCTCTCGCCCCGATCATGATATTTATAATATATTTATTATATTAATTCCCCTATCTTGATTTTTTAATGAATTTGTCCGTTTTCTTTAAAATCTCGAAATCAGAGAGTATCCAAAATGAATTGGCGAGGATATTTCTTCTGTTTCTTTTTTGTATTTTTCTATCCCGATGCACTTGGCCGGGTTATAGCAGCTATAAACCCTATGAAAAAGCCGGAGAGTTATCGGCAGAAAGATACCATATATTAAAAAGGGGAGAGACTTTATGGAGAGTAGCCAAAAAATATGACGTACCTTTAGATGATATTATCCGATATAATAATATAGATGATGTTACAAAACTTCCAGTAGGAACAAAGATCTATATCCCAGCTCAGAGAGATTTCAAATACGAAGAAGTTCCGGATTTCATATGGCCGTTGAAAGGAACCATAATAAGGGGATTTAAACATTCCGGACCAATACTATATCCAGGCATAGATATTTTGTCTCCTGAAGGTACACCAATTCTGGCAGCAGCTTCGGGTGATGTTATTTATAATGGAAATCATATGGCAGGTTACGGTAATATGATAATTATAAAACACAGTAATGGATTTTCATCTGTTTACGCCAACAATAAGGTAAATCTGGTAAAGGTCGGAGAGAGGGTTGTACAGGGACAGATTGTTGCAAGAGTAGGAAAAACAGGGGATTACGGTGAACCATATCTTCATTTTGAAATAAGAAAGGAGAAAAAATCCCTTAACCCGAGGCTTTACCTGCCAAGTTTCTAGAACAAATAAATTATTTTGTGATGAGCTATGATCAGTCTAGATTTTTTCAATCCTTATTCAGAAGATGATGATGAAATTGTCGATTTTGAAGACAATAAAGAGGACTCGGACTTAGATGATATTTTTTCACCTAAAAGGGTTCAAGATAATATTTTTGATCCTGTTCGGGTATATTTTAAAGATATAAGCTGTTTTAAAATCCTTAGCCCTGAAGAGGAATATAATATCGCCGTTAAGGCTGCAAAAGGGGATAAGGATGCACGATCTCAGATGATCAAAGGGAATTTACGTCTTGTGATAAGTGTGGCTAAAAAATATGTTAATCACGGATTACCGATTTTGGATCTCATTGAAGAGGGAAATCTGGGTCTGATTCGTGCGGTTGAAAAATTCGATCCCCAAAAGGGATATAAATTCAGCACTTATGCAACATGGTGGATAAAACAGTATATTCTCAGGGCGTTATCAAGATATTCAAATACCATTAGATTACCTATGAATATGACCGAACAAATGAACCTCTTTTTAAGGGTCCTCAGAAACATGATTCAAAGATTGGGGCGTGATCCTACTTCTGAAGAGATAGCAACAGAGATGAAGATTCCTCCGCAAAAAATAAAGGTTATGATGGATTCCCTGCAAAAAGAGATCTCAATCGAGGCTTATCTCGAAAAGAAAGGCGTGTTTGGGCTGGATCTGTCATCCTTAGAAAAAAATCCATCTCCAATGGAGTCGATAATTAAGAAAAATCGACAAGCTTATATATCTATTCTTCTGAAAATACTCGACAATCAGGAACGGGATGTCATTAAACTGCGTTTTGGATTACAGAACGGTGAGCCAAAAACCTTAGAAGAGATCGG
Source organism: bacterium (assembly GCA_049472335.1). Taxonomy (GTDB): domain Bacteria; phylum SZUA-182; class SZUA-182; order DTGQ01; family JAFGSM01; genus JBLIRM01. Next base: position 18,711 of record JBLIRO010000022.1, read on the forward strand.
AAGGAGGTACTGTGTGACACGTGAAAGGATCAGGCAGATAGAAGGTTCTGCATTAAAAAAGCTCCGAAGATTTTTAGTCGCCCAGCATGTAGATATGAACGAATTATTATGATTTGAAAAAAGGCTTGACAAGTTCGATAAATATAGTTAAAATTAAAATAAAAGATCCTTTCCGTTCAACTTATCATATTAATAATCATACAGCTCTTGTTAATATTTAAAATAGTACTTATCAGAGGTCTAAACATTTCCCAAGAACATAATGTTCAATAATCGTCGAAAGTGTCCTTTTTAAAAGTTTAAAGATAGATTGAACTGACGAAGATTTGATCATAAAATACATGGGTGATGAATTTATAACCTTCTTTTAACATTAAGTAAAAGAAAAGCAAGAAGGATAAAAAGATGAACATTGTAGAGTTAAAAGAAAAAAACATCAGTGAGTTAAACAAGGTAGCTAAGGAATTGGGAGTAGAATCTACAAGCAGCATGCGCAAACAGGATTTGATTTTTCGTATCCTTCAGGCACAGACAGAAATGAATGGCTCAATTTATGGGGAAGGCGTCCTTGAAACCTTGCCCGATGGCTTTGGATTTCTGAGGGCGCCGGACTATAATTACCTCCCGGGGCCGGATGATATCTATGTCTCTCCTTCACAGATCAGAAGGTTTGATCTCAAGACAGGAGACACGATTTTCGGTCAGATTAGGCCCCCAAAGGAATCTGAAAAATATTTTGCCCTTCTGAAGGTTGAGGCGATAAATTTTGAATCACCCGATAAAGCAAAGGATAAAATCCTCTTTGATAACCTGACTCCGCTTTATCCTGATGAGCATATCCAGCTTGAAACGGAAAACGGAAGCCTGGCAACCCGTGTCATGGATCTGTTGACACCTATTGGTAAAGGCCAGAGAGGCCTTATTGTCGCTCCTCCCAGGACCGGAAAGACTATGCTCCTTCAGGCTATAGCTAATAGCATTACCATCAATCATCCGGAAATCATCCTGATCGTTTTACTCATTGACGAACGCCCCGAAGAAGTTACGGATATGCTACGTTCCGTCAAAGGAGAAGTAATAAGCTCCACATTTGATGAACCTCCTACGAGACACGTGCAAGTAGCCCAAATGGTTATGGAAAGGGCCAGGCGGCTCGTTGAATATAAGCATGACGTGGTAATACTTTTAGATAGTATTACAAGGCTGGCTAGAGCCTACAATACTCTTACTCCACCCAGCGGCAAGGTACTTTCCGGTGGTATTGATGCCAATGCCCTTCAAAAACCAAAGAGATTTTTTGGCGCTGCCAGAAACATAGAGGAAGGAGGAAGCCTTACAATTATTGCCACTGCTTTGATTGATACAGGAAGCCGTATGGATGACGTAATATTTGAGGAGTTTAAGGGGACCGGTAATATGGAGATCCACCTTGATCGCCGTCTCGTTGACAAGCGGATATTCCCGGCTATAGAGATTGACCGTTCAGGAACAAGGAAAGAAGAACTGCTTATTAAACAGGCTGAACTACAGAGGGTCTGGATGTTGAGGAAGATACTGCAACCTCTGACTATCGTTGAGAAAATGGAATTTCTTCTTGAAAAGATTCAAGGCACAAAAAACAATGAAGAATTCCTAAATTCAATGAACAAAATGGAAGGCTGATTTTTTTCCAAAAAGGGGGCGGTTCTATTTTTTTTAAATGCTAAATGCAAAATGAAAAATGCAAGAGTATGAAATGTTGCTAGGAACGCTTTGTTTTTTGCCTGAAATAAAATACTAATTCACTCCTTTAATGACTTTTTGATTACAGCAATTCAAATTTCGAAGAGTCAGGTTGTAAAAAATCCATTTTGTAAAGAATTGTTATTTTCCATGTTGTCAATTTAGTCTATATCTTGTATAATTACAATAAAAAAAACATCAATTGAATTATCATTGAGAACTAAGGAGGCTCCGAATAATGAAAAAAGAGGTACATCCTGCATATCATGAGGCAACGATAACCTGTGCTTGCGGAAAGATTTATAATGTAGGCTCAACACAGGAAAAGATGCATGTGGAAATTTGTTCTAACTGTCATCCTTTTTTTACAGGAAAACAGAAATTGATCGATACAGCAGGGCGAGTGGAAAAATTTCGTCGTAAATACAGAAAGGAAGTGCATAAAAATACAAAGTCAAAGACTGGTTAATATAAAAAGGGCTTATCCAAAGGTAATATTGTTTCGACATACACCTGATCCCGAAAAGGCAGTAGCTACTGCAGCCAAACTATGTTATTCTTCTCTTGATGTCGATGGATTAAAGGATGATGTAGAAAGGTCGGATCAAAGTTCCTTTCTCAGAAAGATCATCTCTTTGGGGCACCAATCGGTCCTTGAACATGCTTCTTATACCTTTCTTATAGAAGGAATTTCCAGGGTAACGACACATCAGCTTGTGCGGCATCGGGTTGCATCATATTCCCAAAGAAGTCAAAGATATGTGAGGGAGGAGTGCGGCTTCAAATATATAATGCCTCCATGTCTGAAACCGGACCAGGAAAAGCAGAAGCAATTTGAGTCTCTGATGGCGGAGATTTATGAGCTGTATGATCAATGGGTAAGTGATGGAATTTCACAGGAAGATGCCCGGTATATCCTTCCGAACGCCGCGGAAACAAAAATTACGGTTACCATGAATGCCAGGGAGCTCTGGCACTTTTTCAGATACAGATGTTGTCAAAGGGCACAATGGGAGATCAGGGCCTTGGCTGTGCTTATGTTGCTCAAAGTTGTTCATGCTTCTCCAACCCTTTTTGAGAATGCAGGTCCGTTTTGTCTTGAAGGCCCCTGTCCGGAGGGAGAAATGAGTTGCAGCCTTTCAAAGAAAGTAAAAGAGACATTTTCTCATTTATCCGAATTGACGGAAAACGAGCTTCTGGATCATCTTAATTGCCTTCCATTTTTTTAGTTTTTCAAATTTTTATTTTAAACGTATAATTAAAATATAATTAGGGTATGCTATGTTTCATAAATTAAACCAGTTAGAACAAAGATATGAGGAACTGAATAAACTGCTGAGCAATCCAAAGGTGATTTCAGATCCGGCGAAGTTTAAGGAATATGCAAAATCACAGGCTGAGTTGGAAAAAATAGTCATGAATTATCACAAATATAAAGAGGTGGAAAAGTCTATTGAAGAAGCGAAGCATATCATTCGTCAGGAGTCGGAAGATCATGAGTTACGGGAGCTTGCAAAAATGGAAATGGAAGAGCTTGAACAGAAAAAAAAGGACCTTGAGAATGAATTAAAGCTGCTTCTTTTGCCAAAGGATCCAAATGATGAAAAGAATATCATTCTTGAGATAAGGGCCGGAACAGGCGGTGAAGAAGCCGCCCTGTTTGCGGCAGACCTTGCCAGGATGTATACTAGATATGCTGAAAGAAAAAGATGGAAAACCGAGATGATCAGCTCCCATCCCGTAGGAGTGGGGGGATTTAAGGAGATTATTCTCGGAATACAGGGTGAAAAGGTTTATAGCTATCTAAAGTATGAGATGGGTGTGCATAGGGTTCAGAGAGTACCTGTGACTGAGTCGGCCGGCCGCATTCATACCTCTGCTGTTACAGTCGCAGTCTTGCCTGAGGCGGAAGAGGTTGACATTGAAATAAAGCCCGATGATATCCGGATAGATATATTCAGATCCACGGGGCATGGGGGCCAGAGCGTAAATACTACGGATTCGGCAGTTAGAATTACTCATCTCCCTACTGGTCTTGTTGTAAGCTGTCAGGATGAAAAATCTCAACATAAGAATAAGGCCAAGGCATTAAGGGTGCTGAGGGCCCGTCTGCTTAAAAAATACGAGGATGAACAACATGAACAAATTGCCAAGGACCGCAGGTCTCAGGTAGGGACTGGTGACAGGAGCGAAAAAATCCGTACTTATAATTTCCCTCAGAGCCGTATTACGGATCACAGGATAGGATTGACCCTATATAAGCTTGATAGTATTTTATCTGGAGAATTGAACGAATTGATAGAATCCTTGATAACTCATTTTAAAACAGAAGAGTTAAAAAAGGTCGCTTAAAATGAACAATACGTGGACCGTAAAAAGCCTTTTGGAATGGACAGCCCCGTATTTTAAGGATTTAGGACTGGATAGGGCAAGATTTGATTCTGAGATGCTTCTTGCATCGTCTCTCGGGGTGGATCGTCTCTGGCTTTATACACATTATGATCGACCCTTAACAGGCCAGGAACTGGATGTGTTTCGCTCAGCGGTTATAAGGCGGTCAAAAAGGGAGCCTTTGCAATATATTTTAGGTTGTTGGGGATTCTGGAGTTTGGATTTTATTGTTTTGCCAGGTGTGCTGATTCCAAGGCAGGAAACAGAACACCTTGTGGAATGTACCCTTAAATTTGCCGGATCTGCTGACAAAATATTCGATTTGTGTACAGGCAGCGGAAACATAGTAATAAGTTTGGCCAAGGAATTACCTTCCGCTTCCTTTTGTGCTTCGGATATCTCTGCCCAGGCTGTCAAGCTTGCTGAGGAAAATGCAATCAGGCACGGTGTACAGCAGCGTATAAGTTTTTTGTGCGGGAATCTATTTGAGTCTGCAAAAGGTCAGGAAAAAAATTTTGATCTGATCGTCTGTAATCCGCCCTATATCCCTTCAGACCAAATAAAAAAACTTCAACCTGAAATAAAAGATTTTGAGCCAAGACTTGCGGTAGACGGTGGCAAAGATGGGCTTTCTTTCTATAGGCGCTTGATACCTGAGGCTGCCTTCTTTTTAAAATCATCGGGAGCTCTCATTATGGAGATTGGTGAAAACCAGGCAATGCCGGTTAAGGATATTATGAAGGATTGCGGTTATCAGGAAATAATCGTTTTTAAAGATTATGGAGGAATGGACAGGGTCATGGCCGGAAGGTTCCCCTAGGTTTAAGAATTTAGTAATATTTATAAAGACAAAACAGTTTCAAAGAAATTAAAAGAAGGGGCAATAAACTGGAAAGGATCGTTATTAGCGGGGGGATACCTCTTTACGGTGAAGTCTTGATAAGCGGAGCAAAAAATGCCGCTTTGCCTGTCCTGGTTTCCACTCTCCTGACTTCTGGAGAATCCACTATTACCAATATCCCTAAGCTTCAGGATGTGGCTACAATATCAAAAATATTGAAGCTTCTTGGGATTGAAATAGTTTATAAGGATAAGGATTCTGCCTTACTTGACACATCCAGAATTTCCCCGTGCCGGGTACCTTATGAGCTGGTTAAAACCATGAGGGCATCTGTCCTCGTTTTAGGCCCTCTTGTGGCCCGATTCGGGACGGCGGAGGTCTCTCTTCCTGGGGGGTGTGCCATTGGAGCAAGACCCATTAATCTTCATCTCAAGGGATTAAAAAAGCTGGGTGTTAGCATCGAATTGACTAGGGGATATGTCAAGGCAAAATGCAAAAAATTACACGGCGGGCATATCGTTCTGGACTTCCCAACCGTCACGGGCACGGAAAATCTGATGATGGCTGCGGCCCTGATAGAGGATGAAACTATTATTGACAACGCTGCAAGAGAGCCGGAGGTATCGGATCTGGCTGAAGTTATAAAAAAAATGGGAGCTTCCATAGAAGGCGCCGGGACGGATCGAATAATCATTTATGGGAATAGCTCTCTTAAACCTTTTTCTCACAGGATTATCTCAGATAGGATAGAAGCGGGAACTTTTATGGTAGCAACAGCCATAACGGGCGGCAAGGTGCTTATCAAGAATTGTCCTTCCGAAATTTTTACATCCGTAAGCGAGAAGCTCCAGGAGGCAGGGGTTGCTATTACTACTCTCTCCTTTGAAGTTACCGAGGTTGAGCGAAAAGACGGAGAGAAAATCCTCCCTCTGGATATAAACACGGCCCCTTTCCCGGGCTTTCCAACGGATATGCAGGCCCAGTTTATGGCCTTGCTTTCACTCGCAAAAGGGATTAGCCTTATTAGAGAAACAGTGTTTGAGAATCGTTTCATGCATGTCCAGGAATTGATGAGAATGGGTGCTGATATAGAAGTAGATGGCCATACTGCTGTTATTAAGGGGGTTGACTATTTGGATGGTGCCCCGGTAATGGCCACGGACTTAAGGGCCAGCGCGTGTCTTATATTAGCAGGGCTGGCTGCTAGAGGGGAGACCGTTGTGTCTAGAATTTATCATCTGGATCGAGGCTATGAGAGAATTGAGGAAAAGTTTAGCAAGCTAGGCGCGACAATCAGGAGGGATCGGGAAATATGAGAGTCCTAAGGGTGGATGATCCAGGATTCAAACAGGCAATTGAGGAATTTAAACAAAGGTCGTCTGTGGATGATGAAACAATGGAGGCCGGTGTCAAGGAGGTTATTAATAATGTGCGGCATAAGGGCGATAAGGCACTCCTGAATTACACTGAAAGGTTTGACGGGGTATGCCTTGATAATAAAGACCTGGCTGTTAGCAGAGCAGAGATAGAGAATGCCTATCGGAGGATTTCCGGTGAAGGGGTCAATGCCATCAAATTTGCCATAGATAAAATAACTGCCTACCATAGCAGGCAACGGAGAAATACATGGATTCAGCCTGGACCTGAAGGTGAAATACTCGGGCAGATGATCACTCCTCTTAAGAGAGTGGGTATTTATGTGCCTGGAGGAAAGGCGCCTTATCCATCATCTGTGCTCATGTGTGCAATCCCAGCTAAAATTGCGGGTGTTGATGAAATATATTGCGTTTCTCCGCCACAGTCAAATAAAGGATTAAATCCTTATATACTTGTTGCCGCCGATATGGTAGGAGTGGAAAAAATATTTAAAATAGGAGGTGTACAGGCCGTGGCTGCCCTTGCATTTGGAACGGAGACTATTCCAAAAGTGGATAAGATAGTGGGGCCGGGCAATATCTATGTTACCATGGCCAAAAAACTTGTGTTTGGACATGTGAATATTGACATGTTGGCAGGACCGAGCGAGATTCTGATCGTGGCCGATGAAACAGCGCCTCCACAATTTGTTGCAGCGGACCTCTTGTCTCAGGCAGAACATGATGAGCGGGCGTCTTCCATTCTGATTACTGATTCTTCACTCCTCATCGATGCTGTAAACAAAGAGATCGAAACTCAGATGAATTCTCTGGAACGAAAGGAAACTTGCCGTTTGTCATTGAGCAATTACGGGCTTATAATTCTTGTAAATGATATGGATCAGGCCATTGATCTTGCAAATCAGATAGGACCTGAACATCTTGAGCTGGCCCTGAAAGATCCTTTACCCTGGCTGGGAAAAGTGAGAAATGCCGGCTCCGTCTTCATGGGTTACTTTACACCGGAACCCATCGGAGATTATATTGCAGGGCCTAATCATGTTTTGCCGACAGGCGGAACAGCGAGATTCTTTTCTGCCCTCGGTGTGGATGATTTTATAAAGCGATCGGGGGTTAGTTTTTACTCACAGAAGTGCCTGAAAGAAATGGGTGAGAAAGCGGTCGTTTTGGCCAGGATCGAAGGCCTTGATGCTCATGCCAGATCGATCGAATATCGTTTAAAATTCATGGTTTAAAAAAAATAGTAAAACCAATTGACAAGATATATTTTAGTTGATATAATTTGGATATAATTACGTATAATAGGCTGTTTAATAATTTTTCAAAATCAAGAAAACTGGGTAGTATATACTCGCCCAAAAGCATCCCAATGGTTGTTCAATTTTTTATCGTATACGGTTCCTCTTATCCTAAATTATGAAAAGAGATTCATGATAATTGTGTAGCTTGATGCATATTTATTGATTTTATTTTTATGCCGCAGTATTACATAAATAAATTGAATAGCCTTATGGATTAAAAGCTTATAATAATAACGGTTTTTGTTTAGAGTAAAAACGGATGAAGTATTATCGTAAAATGAAACATTTGGCATCGATTTTGCTTCCATATTTTTATGTAAATCTATATACTAAGGGGGAATTATATTTGTTTATGAATTTAATATAAAATATTAAACATCCTTTGCTGTTTTTTATTATGAATTTCCTTGTCTTTGGTTATAATTTCATTTTTTATTTTTTTTATATTATTTGATAGGCAAATAAAGGAGTAAGAAATTTCCTACGTAAGCCGTCAATTTCGAATAGCTGATATCGGCTTTGTTTGAAATTGTTGACAAGTTTTTTTTGAATGAAAGGAGGCACCATCCAATGAAACGTCCTGCAGGATGGGAAAAAAGATTATTAATCACCCTTTTTATTACACTTTCTCTTTCTATTATTTTTATGACTCAAACCCCCGCCATGGCTTTCAATCCCGAGATAGTCGATGTAACCACAAAGGCCTTTAGTGTTGTATGGACAACAGGGGGAACTTATACAAGCTGTGATATAGTCCTTTATACAGGTAGTAATTATGGGACCATAATGAACTTGGATCCCTCTCAGAAAATTATCGAAACGGCTGCCGGTATGCTTGGCGAAGCCGGAAAACAATATGGAATTGCCAAAGTAACCGTAGTGGGACTCAATGTCAATACTAAATACTACTTCAGATTAAAACAAAACGGTAGTTTCCTTTCTGGCAACTATAACGTAACAACAGCAAATCTAAGGGGAATTAGCTCAGCCGACCCAAACAACACCGACCTGGTGAGCAATGATATCGTCCATAAGGCCGTATATAAATCCAATGGCACAAGCCCTGCCACAGGCGCCTTGGTCCTGGCATATATATACGATTATATTGTAGATCCCCAGTCAGCACCAAACAATACCAAGAGCTATTACCCCATCTCGGCCTGGGTAGGGGAAGGAATGATCGGCGGCGGAAGCAGTACCTATAATCCCAATGATATCTCTTATAAACAATATGCAGCCCTCAACATGAATAACCTTTTTGAAAAAACTACACACTATCCCTTATCCTTAAAGGGTGACAATCCTGACACAACAACCACCAATGAGTCAGAGAAAATCAAATTTGTCATCGTGCACGGAACCCAAGCCATACTCGGTGGTACAACAGATACCGCTACCTCCTATGGCCGTGTACAATATGTAGAGAAATCTGGTGGAGAGAAGATCACAACGGCCAAGGTCCTGGAAGGTTTCAATTTTAAAGTGGGACTAAATTCTTTTACATTTCCTTTTAAGCCCCTTAACCCGATAAAAGCGAAGGACCTTTGGCTACAGATAGAAGCCACAGGAGGGACTGTTAATAAGATTTATGTGTTTAAGACAAACTGGGTGCCTGTTATAAAAGTAACACCAACATATTTCATTAACGGTGATATAACTATCGGGGAAGGGGAGGCTTCCGTGATAGTTATGGATAAGGCTATGAACGCAAATCAAGAACTAACCTTTTATGGTAACCCCTTATCCAGGGTTGTACAGCTTAAAAACGGCGTTAATATTTTTTCGATACCTCAATGTCCAGCCTATTATCAAACCAAGAATCTATGGCTTGATTTAGAGGCCTTGGATGGGATTTCTAAGGTAATGTATGTTTATACCTTTTTAAATCAATGGTCGCCTACAATAAAAGTTTCACCAACCTATTTTGTTAATTCACTGGATATGATTAGCTCAAGGATTTATGCTGTAATACTTGAACTTGATTCAGGTGTGGCTAGCGTGAATTGGGAACCTTTCCCTTGATGATTATTAACAAAAAATATAATATATATAATATAATATATTTATGAGATTTATAAGATATATGAGCTTATAAGATATGTTAAAAATTAAAAACGATAAAGGTGTGGGTGGAAATTCTTATATGAAAAAATATAATTTAATTACTCAAGATTTGCAAGATTTTTATAATTTTATGGAATCCTGTGAAAGGAGGATTTAGAATGCCTATTCAAATGTATTTCAAGGCAAAAAGATTTAACTTTTCAGTTGGTTTAAAAATCTTTTGGACACTTTTACTGATGGCTCTTCTATGTTTTTCATCTGCAGCCTTCGCCGGAATCCCTATAGGTGGAAAAGCCGGTATAGATGTATACAACGTAGGAGTGGGAAGCTTTAGTGTCGTCTGGCAGGTTGATGTTGACAGTAACTGTTCAGTAAGGCTTTTCTCTGATATAAATGGAAATACCCCTGTCGCTGCGGGAAGTTATACCGTTCATTCCGGAGAGACACCGTCACAGCAGTTGGGATTGACCCGGGGTGTTATGCAGGTGGATGTGAAAGGCCTTCCTCCTGCTGTAACCACATATTATATCCAGACGGTTTCTACGCATGGAACTGAAGAATCTCTTTTCCCTGCTTTCGGGGATTTGATTCCTGTGGAAACAGAGCCCGCCACTACTGCATTTCCGGCATTTAATAACTTATTATATTTACTTTTGTACGATGAAAATGGAATAAATCCTTCTGATTATCAAGAAAATAGGATTATGGACGGGGTTGTAACCATCGTTTATGCAAAAACGGCAGATGGAACGGAAACGGCGAATTATCCTATCGCACCTTTTAATACCACTAACGCACCCGGCACGGATAATGGTTTTCCACAAAGCAGCAGTGAGAGCAGAATCGAATTATTACTTGGAGACTTTAAAAAAGGTAAAGCAGAGGCAGGTAACTATTGGCAGTGGACTACAGATAAGAATTATACCTTAACGATTAAATCCTATGGAGGGGCCGTTCCTGATGTTGGGCTAGGGCAGAGCATTATAACAACTACCTACCAGGGAAGCTGGACATCGCTTGGCGCCACGGTGGGTTGTCTGCCTAATACTGATGGTTGTACCGAGGTAATCGGCTTGAATTTCTCTCAGATCGTCTTACGCCCGAATCAGGGCCCTGTCGTTCCTGCGATTCCCGATCAGAATGTCAATAAAGGCAGCCCCCTGACCGTAAATTTTTGTGCCTCTGATCCTGAAGGGGATGCAGTGGTCGGTTTTGCCCTGATTAAGAGTCCAACAGGGATGGTTCTTACCCCTGATCCTGCAGATGCCAATTGCGCCACTATCACATGGACGCCATCGGCTTGCGATGTTGTTCAGAATGTTCAGTTTACAGTAACGGATGATCAGGGAAGCGCCAGTACGACATCCTTCAATGTAAACATTAAGAGATGTCCTCCATACAAACCGGGAGGTTCGATAACACCTCCAACACCTGTAACCAGTCAAAATTTGACATGTACCGCTGTTTCCAATGGTGATCCCGACGGTGAAACAATAAACTTTAAATATGCATGGTATGATGTTGCGGCCCCAGGCACCATCCTTTCAACTACTAGCATGTTGAATTCTCCAGCAACGATAAAAAATAAGGCATATGCCTGCAGGGTTATAGCGTACGATTCCGATGGAGATTCGGAGCCGTTTATAGCCGGTCCTGTAACCGTGCTAAACTCACCCCCGACTACACCCGGCAGCGCTGTGGTTACACCTGCTGCGCCGACAACAGAAGAATCCCTTACATGCACGATTTCAGCGTCAACCGATCCGGACAATGATACAGTCCAGTATATATATGTATGGAGTTGTGGTGCTTGCGGTGAACCCACGGTTCAACATGGGCCTAAGTCCGGTTTGACAGATACCTTAGATAGTGGCAATACGTCCAGAGGTCAGAACTGGAAATGTGACGTACGGGCTACGGATGGTACTGCAGAGAGTACGGCAAAATCAAGCAATAGTGTGAGTATTGCCAATTTGCCTCCTTCAGATCCGGGTGGCATTCAAATCACACCTGCTTCTAATGTGAAAACAGGGAATGCCCTTACATGTACTATAGGTACAACTTCTACCGACCCGGATGGAGATGAGGTTGAGTATGTATTTACCTGGAATTGCAGTGGCGACGGATGTGGGACACAAACCTCAATTGAACGTACTCCTAAAGCGGGTATATCCGATATTTTGGCCAGTAATGATACTGCCAAAGATCAGACATGGTCGTGCTCGGTATTTGCGAAAGATAAAATTGGAGAGGGAGCGAAAAGCGCTACCATCCAGTCGGGAAATTCAGTTGTGGTGGAAAACTCTCCGCCTGTTGGTCTTACAGTTAATATAACCCCTGATCCCACCTATGTGAATGACAATTTGACCTGCACCTCAAGCGGGGTCACTGACGGGGATGGAGATGCCATTTCGTATAAATATGTATGGAAGAAGGACGGAGCCGTAGTGGCTGCCCTGACGAAGGATTTCACTTCGGGTAAAACAACGGATACCGTACAGGCGGTTAACACCAGCCAGGGTGAAACATGGGCTTGCGAGGTGACAGCCAAAGACACCAGCGATGAAGAGGTTGGCCCAATTTCAGACCAGGTATTCATCGATAACCAGCCTCCTGTCATAACCACGGTTCCCACCGCTGATCCTCACATATGGGATGAAGAGCAGACTTATACAATCGAGGTCCTGGTGAGTGATCCGGACGGGAATGAATTCACATTGGAGATAGATACCAATTATATTCACCCGGATGATCCCAATGTGAGTGAATGGTTGGAATTCGACTCCGTTAATAATATCCTGACCGCCACCCCGCCCTTTGGCAGCTCAGCGTTTGATTTCGGCGATGGCAGCGGTATCCTTAAGATCAACTTCATCGTTGAAGAAACGGACGGCACTCCGAATAAAAGGGTGGAAAAGCTTGTCAATGTGTTGATACGCTTTCCGGCAGTAACTATAGATGACTTCGAGTATACTGCAGCCAAACCTACTTTGGCGGACAACGGCTGGTATAGATTGCAGGGCACCGGAAGCATGGCATTGAAGCAGGAAGATCCCAACGATCCGAACTCCAATCATTATCTCAAGACCAGTGTTAGCGGGACTCCGACAAAGAATAGTCAGCTTAATTATATAGTTTATAAGAATATTCCTGTGGGCAGCCCATATAACAATGAATATCCGGTAATTATGTTCTCGGTAAAGGATATGAACCTTTATTACGTAGATCTTTTTGTTAAAGGTAAGAATAATACCGGTCAAGAGGAAAATTTCTTCATGCGATATATACCTCAGGATCCTAATGTCGCGGGCTGGACAACCAAGAAATCCGGTGATTATGTGATGAGGAATATCGGAAATGAGTCCATAGATCCCAACAGTGATGTTGTAATAGAGGTAGAAAGCAATATGGAAACGGATCTCTTTAATGAAACCGGATTTCATTATCTTTATCTGAAGGGGATTGTCCTGAGAGGGGATATCAATTTTATGGATGACATCAAGGTCCGCTCCGCTCCTCCTCTGGGATTTCCAAAGGATGTTGTGAATCTCGCGGCTATTGGCAGCGAAAACCAGGTGACTCTGCAGTGGACTTTGCCTGAGAATCAGATTGAGAATATCGCCGGGTACAGGATCTATATGGATGCCAATGATCCTCCCGCTAAGGAAGAGGCTTTCAGGATAGCAACTGAAACCGCTGATAAAACCTCTTATACTAAAACCGGTCTGGCGAATGGTGTCACCTATTGCTTCCGCATAACAGCTATTGATAATCTATTAACTCCGAATGAGACGGAGGGAGTGACGGTCTGCGCGACACCCGAGGTGACGATTCCCTTGGCTCCCGTAAATGTTACGGCTGAATCAATAGACAGTACCATTCAATTGAACTGGGAAAATCCGCCGGGTCAACATCCCGATCTGGCTGGCTATGTCATATACTATTGCGATTGTGTCTCCGGGGATTGCAGCGCCTGCTATGCTGCCCCGTTGGTAGCCCCAGACAAGGCCGATGCCACTGGGCTCTTTACGCAGTATATAACAAAGGATGCAAATCAGGAGTTTCTGCAATACGGTACAACTTATAGTTTTACTGTCAAAGCCAAGGATACGGCACAGCCTGCAAATCTTTCCGCTGGTAAGAAGGTTTCGATTACGCTGGACTTTCCTTCGAAAAAAATCATCGATAATTTCGATAAGGATTACCAGTCGGGACAAACCCTCAGGGATAATGGATGGTACAGGCTTCAGGGGAAAGGTCAATTCATGCGGAAAATCGGAATCGGCATCAATAATTATCTTGAGGTGAAGAGTAATTATACCGGTGCATCGGCACTAGCCTTCAATATTATGAAGACGCTGCCAAATCCGGCAGACTATACAAATCCTTATTTTGCGGCAAACATAAGGTCCCTGGGGAATTTTGAAATAGTACTCTATCTCAAGGGCATGGATGGGAACAATTATTTCTTGGGCTACAAGGCAGATGTGACTGCAGAGGAAGACTCTCTTACTCCTACGAAAGTGGAGAACCGCTATTATGTTTTCAAGCTTGGCTGGAAGGATAAGTCAAGCACTGAATGGTATGAGATTGAAAGGAATCTGGATGACGACCTTATGGCAGCAAAGGGGACAGGATTTAAAATGCTGTTGAATGTTATTCTGAGAGGCACTCTGGATGTTGACAATCTTGAACTCGGAGAGGGAATTCCGGAAGCGGAAAACCTGACTGCCAGACCAGGAGACTCCTCAGTCTTGTTGAGCTGGACAATCCCGGATCCCAATAAGATCGATGAAACCAAGATTTTGGTCAATGGTGCTTTGGAGGATACTATTACCGTTACCTCGGACAAGAACGATTATGAGTATGAAGTAACCGGTTTGACAAATAACACTCCCTATGAATTTAAGCTAGTCCAGGTTGCTGAAGGAGATGAAAGCAAGGGTGTGTCTGTCAACGCTACACCTATGGAATATAAGACTTCCTTTACCTTTGATGATCAAGCGGCCGTGGATGAATGGACTTTGCAAGTCAGCGAAGGAGTCGCTTTAAGTCTGGAGTACGACTCAGGTGTACAGAGCAATGTCATGTATCTCAATCCTTCCGGCGATTACCCGGACAGGTACTATGCATATATGGATGGCATGAATGTAAGCGATGTGGCAGGTATGACCTGCAGGATCAGAACCAGCTCCAATTTCGTGATCTGGCTGCATCTGGAGGATACAATCGGGATGACATTTATGCTGGGCTTTGTACCCGGAGGCACGGCAGAAAGCCATTCACGTTTCGGAAACTTTGGCTACTATTTCTTAGGGCCGGATCTCACCGATGGCAAATGGCATTCTTTTGATTTGAAATTGGACGATGTCATGGGTAGTATATTTACCGGTGTCGGAGTGAATAAGGTAATGGGCATCTATTTTGGCGGCAGGATTTATATAGACGACGTTTCCATCTACTAAAGAGACCTGTACCGTTTAAGCCTCTATATTAAGCGAATAAATAAAAGGGGCGTCAAGGGATTCCTTGGCGCCCCTTTTTTTATTTGTATAACCGAAAAGACTTGATTGTTTGAAGCTCGTTTTCGTCACGGAATCTTTATTTATCCCGGGTCCGGGTTTATGTCGGCTGTTCATAAAAATTACGATAAGGGTAAAAAAATGAGCATAACATAAACATAATCTAAGGTCGATTGCAGGGTTAAGCTAAAAATCCGTTATTTATCATTAAATTAAAAGACAACCTCCTCTTTCTGATTTGGCACCTTATTTGCTTGATTAAGTTAAACCAGACAAATCTCAAAGGTTACAAATCAAAAGGACAAAAGGGGGATCATCATGCCCGTTGGCGTTGAATTTGAAGTCAGCAATATTCTTGGCAATAATTCCAAGATACGTGAGGTATGCCGTATGATCAAGATGGTGGGCAAGACTGATTCCACAGTATTGGTTCAGGGTGAGAGCGGCACCGGCAAGGAGCTTGTCGCTAATGCCATACATGCCAATAGTCCCAGAAATAAAAGACCTTTTATTAAGGTCAACTGCGCAGCATTAAGTGAAACCCTTTTGGAAAGCGAACTTTTCGGTCACAAGAAAGGGGCCTTTACAGGAGCTTGTGAGACAAGAAAGGGAAGGTTCGAATTGGCAAATGGGGGAACTATTCTATTAGATGAAATCGGCAACATGTCCTTTTCCGGTCAGGCAAAATTATTAAGGGTGCTGCAGGAGAATGAAATTGTGGCAGTTGGAACCTCAATCCCTATTAATGTGGATGTGAGAGTGATTGCAACGACTAATGTCATCCTTAAAAAGGCAGTCAAACAAGGGGCATTCAGGGAAGATCTTTTTTACCGCCTAGGAGTAATAACCATATTCCTGCCACCTCTCAGAGAAAGAAAGGATGACATACCGATTTTAGTAAGAAACTTTATTGAGTTTGAGAATTATGAGACCAAGCGACGCATAAAGAATATTAGTGCGGAGGCGATGGAAGCCTTGATGGATTATGAATGGCCGGGAAATATCCGTGAATTAAAGAATGCAATTGAGCATGCCGTAATAATAGAGCACAGTGAATCCATTCAACTTCAATCACTTCCACACCATATTTTCAAAAACTCCTGGAATCGACCAGCAGAAGATGCAGAAGATTTTAATCTTAAGAGAAGGCTTAAAACATATGAAAGACAACTCATTCTAAAGGCTCTCAACAAAGCGGATTGGGTAAAATGCCGGGCGGCAAAGCTTTTGGGAATAGATCAACGCAATCTAAGTTATTTTATTCGCAAGCATAATATTCTGGATCCGGAAGAAAGGCAGAGGGCCCGTGGCATTTGATTCATAAAATCTTTTACCAAAATCATTTGTTTTATGTCACAAATTATTGTAGCCTATCTTATTGTTTTTTTGTAACAATTAATGATTGTGCCGGTTTCGACTCATAGCCTTTCCTAACAATTATCTCTTATAAAATCAAATATTGCCTATTATTTAAATTATTTTTAAAAATTGTAAAAAAGATCTTTTGTCAAATATATTAGAGACTTAGCGTGTTTTAAAATGGCCCAAATTTAAAAAAGAAAATTTGGTACGGCTTATGCACAGTCTAGTAAATAAATAGAGATCTAGGGGGAAAAAGATTTGATTGATAGAAAAAAATCAATAAATATAGAGCATTTCGAATCCCCCCCCAATGGGTAGGCCGATTCTTATGATCGGGTTGGCGGCGCAAGCCGCCCCTATCCATTGCCCTAAAATTCACGTCAATTATGACGAGATTTCAAAGGAGAAGAATGTTTATGGGAGATCTGTTTCTTCTTGTAGTTAGTGATGATTCTAACTTTAGAGACTATCTTTGCAATCACTTGCTGATGGATGGACACTATGTGGATTGTGCCAAAGATTCCAATATTGCCAGGCAGATGCTGAGAAGAATGCAATACGATCTCGTTATCTTAAGCGTCTCCGGTTATGATCATGATTCGGACATATTAACAACCGAAGAGGTTTTTGATATCAATCCCAATACCGAGGTCGTTTTTCTATTTAATCCAAATTGTAAGGTAGGGAAAAATTGCCTGAAAAATCAGGAAATAAAAAATTGTTTGCTAAAGCCATTTTTACTTGAAGACCTCCCTTCGGTTATTAAAAGGGTTGAAAAGGAAAAGGCCAAGAGAAAGGTTTTAGACGGCTCTATAACATGTATATGCAAACCTGCCAAAGAAAGGAGAAAAGATTGCAGAATAATCGCCGATATTCCTATTAAATATACGTTTGTGTCACCATTGGGAAATCTGCCTTCTGAGGAGAATATTTCCAAGCTTATTAATATGAGCAGAGAAGGTGTTATGTTCCGTGCTGATTATAGGGCTAAATTATCCGAGTTTGTTTATCTTCATATACTTCTTCCCACTTCCACAATACCGATTAATATTGAGGGTGAGATTAGGTGGGAAAGATTCGATAGCTCGGAACCATGGCGCTATGTAGGGGTAAGTTTCGCAAATCTCAATCAGGGAAACAAAAAACAGATTGAATCTTTTATAGTCTCCAGACAAAAATAGTCTTACTAAAAGGATTTGCTTAAGTTTTAACACTTATAAACAGATGGTTTTTCTGTATGATTTATATGACATAAGGAAAGATCTATGTCCATTTTTTAAATCAAGGCACTATTCGTTTTTGTTTCAAGCAGGATGAAAGAAAATTGAAATTAAACATGCGAGTAACTTGTTCAAATAAATCAATAAAGTATTTCCACCTTATAATATAAAAACTCCAGCAATAAAATCCTAAAAAATATAAATCCATTCAGAATTCATAAAAACAAGTGGCATCAATATTGCTGAAATCAAAAAGAAGAAGTATTTTTATTTGTGAAATCCTTAAACAACTAAGATGTTATATTTATTTTAGTTGTTTTAAGAAGTTTCTCTTCTTTGTCAAGCTTTGTTGAGAAACTTTGAGAATAATGGCTTAGTTAGGGGGGAATCCATCCTTTTTAATAAGTCCCATTATTACAGTCAAATTAAAAAGATTAAGAATGGCTAAAAGGGTTGGAAGGTTCATGAAAGTAAAACATGGGAAAAAAGAGAAGATAGAAATTATTCTGATATTTATCGAAATATCTATTCTATCAGTCTTGTTATCCGTTTTTGTGGGTGTAGAAACAGATGCCTTTTCCGTTTTTCCATTAAGAAAAGTGCCTCATCCTGTTTATGCACCGCAAGAGATACTTGTCAGATTCGTTGATTGGGCAAACAATTTACAGATAGATGAAATTTTTAACCTCTGTGGGGCAAAGGAATGGCGCAGACTCCATCCAACAATACCTGTTTTTTCGGCCAAACTGTCCCTATCAAGCCAGGTAGAGGAAGCAGCGGCCTTTTTGGAGATCCTGCCTCTGGTTCGTTATGCCGAACCGAATTTCTATTTTGATGCGGAATTTGTGCCAAATGATCCAATTTATATATATCAGTGGCATATGGGAATGATCAACATGGAAATTGCCTGGGATATCCATAACGGTACAGGGGCAACAGTGGCAATACTGGATACAGGAGTAGCTTATAGAAGTTTATTCCCGTATGCGCAGGCGCCCGATCTTGCGGGGACTCTATTTGTACCGGGTTGGGATTTTGTTAATGATGATGCATATCCCGACGACGATCATGGACACGGAACACATATTTGCGGCACCATAGCTCAGACGACTAACAATCTCCTCGGATGTGCCGGAATTGCCTTTGGATGTTCAATTATGCCGGTTAAAGTGCTTGATGAAAACAGCAATGGGCTTTTGGATGATGTGGTTGCCGGATTCTATTTTGCGGTTGATAATGGAGCTCAAATTATAAATACCAGCTTTGGCACGGTGACCCCTTCTCTAATACTGGAGGAAGCTGTCAATTATGCAACGCTGAACAATGTTACGATAATCTGCTCAGCAGGAAATGCTGCATCCTCCGCGCCCCATTATCCATCTTCATATATTGATTGTATAAGCGTCAGTGCGATAAAGTTTGATCAAACTCTGGCGTTTTATTCAAACTACGGCACAGATATTGATCTGTGCGCTCCGGGAGGGAGTCTTGCCTATGACCAAAATCTGGACGGAAAGCCTGATGGAATTGTTCAACAGACTCATAATGGTATAGATTTTCAAACCTTTGATTTTTATATCTTTCAGGGAACCTCCTGTGCTGCGGCCCATGTCACGGGAGTTGCTGCTCTCCTGGTAGGTGCAAGCGGCGGGGCGTTGGGCCCTGCTCTTATAAAATCAACTCTTGCAAGCACTGCGGTGGATCTCGGGACTGCCGGATGGGATCAATATTTTGGTTCGGGACTTATAGACGCGGCAGCAGCCCTTGCATCTTTACCCGTAATTGCCACGGCTGCTTCAGCTTCGCCATTACAATCCCTTACCCCTGTAACTCCAATTCCTTTTTCCGGTTCTGGCCCGCAGGGGACCGGAAATATTCCTCAAATACTTTTTTTTGAGGCGCCATGGAATACCCGATGGACTTATCCACAAAACCGTTTGATAGAATGGTGGCCAAAAGTAAACAATCGTTCCTTTCCTTTTGTTCCGCAAACCACATTTAGTAATTATCCTTTTCCCTGGTTTTCAACAGGAATTCCACCCACAGGTCAGGCTTCATTCTTTTTAACATTAAGTCCCATCCTTTTCAGAACAGGTCCCGTAAATGGATATAGGGGATATCAACCCTTTTTTATATAACTCAACTAATAATTATCATAAAAATTTTTTATATCTGCATAAATTTTATGTGTTCAAAATATATTGATATAAAAATTATTTTTAATAATTAAATCATATTATAAAAATATAAATAATACTATTATAATTTTGTTGAGTTTTATTTCAATATATTTAAAATTAAAAGGATCTTTTTTTGTTAAAAATTAAAAAATAAGGTTTGCCTATTTTTACTGATCTGGCATTTCTATTGCATTTCTATATTTAAAATTACATTTCTAATCAAAATTATAAAAATGTCTTTTAGGATTATTTGATATATTTCAATTTAAAGTAATTTAATTAATTTTGATTGTAAATTACAGGCTTTAAGGAGGTGAATTATAATCAATTATCAGGATCTTATGCCGGGAATTTATTAGATATTTTTTATCAATAATTATTTAATTGTTTTTCAAAGCATAAAGGATCCATTTTAGCAATGAAAGTTTTTTATTAATTGATATTTAAGAAGGAGTTTTTCAGATGAGTTCTTCATGGTTAGGGAAGCTTTCTTTAGCATTTGTATTAATTGCAGCTATAATTCTTCTATCAGGATCCCTCTCCCATGCCTATTTCGGAATGTATGGAGGTCTCTATGGCCTTGGCATGTATGGCGGATTGTATGGCAGCAGTTTGTACGGGCTTGGTGGATTAGGCTTAATGGGATTGTACGGGTCTTATGGTCTCTATGGTTTAGGGGGTCTCTATGGTTTAGGAGGTCTTTATGGCCTTGGAGGTCTTTATGGCCTTAGCGGACTTGGATTGATGGGAATGTATGGCCTTTATGGTCTTGGAGGCCTTTATGGGCTTGGCATGCTTGGCGGTCTTGGCGGACTGGGAGGAATAGGAACCCTTAGTGGCCTTGGCGGGCTAGGCCTTTTAGGAGGTCTATATGGAATGGGAGGCATGGGTGCGCTTTTATCAAGCCTATTGTCATCTCCCGCTACCACTACATCAACACCAGCGCCGACAGCCACCGCATCCGCACTTCTTCCTTTGCTGCCTTTATTTATAGCTGAACAGGTAGGCACATGGATAGGAACCTGGACCAATGGGCTTTTGGGAGGTCAGATGACACTCAACCTGGTAGAGGATCCATTATTGGCTACCTTGTTTGGAACTGCTCAGCTTCTAGGTAATCCTACGCTGGGCGCCCTTGTGGACGTGGCAGGCGAAGTGCTTAACTCACAGATTATCGTCAGTGGAACTGCAGTAGGTGTCGGCGGAATGACCTTTGAGTTGCAGATTATAGGAATCATTATAACCCCTACTCAGATGACAGGGACCTATAATCTGATTAACCTGAGTAGCGGTGGAACGATCACGGAATCAGGGAGTTTTGATCTGACGCTTGTTACACCGATTATTTAATATTTTGTATTATAATTTATTTTTTTAATTTAGAAAACTATTTAATTCATTTTGGGGTTGGCCTTCATACTGACTTAGGTATAAAAGTAAGGTCAGCCCCATAATCTTTTTAAATAGGCATCATTTATGCTCTATATTATTAAAAAACCAAAATTATCATAAAAAAGTATGGAAAACACAAGTTTTTTTGTCTCTAAATAGTTTAGATTCATAGATTTTATGGTTAAGGAGTTATAAGGAGGGTTGGGCATGAAACAAGAATGTTTCATAAAAATTCTTTTTTTGTTCTCGGTTTTTATAATAGTCATGTCATTGATTAGCCTAAGTAATATGGGAGATGTATATGCATACTATGGATTTCCATACACATACTCCCTGGCAGGCCTTTATAATCCCATGTCTTTATATGGCTATGGGACGGGATTGCTGGGCGGACTTACCAATCTTTACGGTTTAGGTGGGATATATAATCTGACAGGAGGCCTGGGCGGCCTTGGCCTTTTAGGCAGGCTCTATGGATTGGGCGGTCTATATGGCATGGGTGGCCTTTATGGTCTTGGCAGCTCTTACGGTCTGAGCAGTCTTTATGGATTGGGCGGTTTAACCGCACCCAATGGGGTTGGTGGCCTTTACGGGCTTGGAAGTTTATACGGATTGGGAGGTATGTACGGTCTTTATGGTATGGCCGGCTTAACCGGACTCGGTTCCCTGCTGACCGGGCTCACGACAAACCCTTTAAGTTCCTTGGTCACCAATAACCCGGTTGTGGCAGAGCAGGCGGGTACATGGATTGGCCAGTGGAATCTTGGCTTCCTCTTCGGCACTATGATAATGAATCTTAAAGAGGATCCCCTGACCGGAGGGTTATCCGGGACTGTCCAGTTGATTGGAAATAACACATTCGCGGGGATATTCAATGTGTTTGGCGAAGGTAGTCTCACCTTTGTTTTACTGACCGGGCAAGATCCTACCCTAAGCTATGCTATCAGTATCTCTGCTCCCCTGCCCACGCCAACAACTATGGAGGGATACTACGATATATATAAAATCCCTAACACGACGCCACAGGAATCAGGGACTTTTGCCCTTGAGCTGGTATCGACAGTTGTAATTTAATTATTTAATCTCAGGGATATTGGACGAAAGGCCGCCGGATAACTCAATATCCGGCAGGCCTTTTGATTTTTTATCCAGTGAAATGATATATTATTAATTAAATGAGATATATCAACGAGCTTGATCCAACAGAACTTTCCGAATTTATTTCCTCTTGCAGCCAGCCTCCCTACAGGCTTCATCAGATCTACCAATGGCTTTACAAAGAAGGAGTCGATTCCTTTGAAAAGATGTCAAACCTTCCAAAGCCATTTCGGGAAAAACTCAAAGATCATTTTTTACTTTCCTTCCCGAGGGTGGCCGAGGTATTGACATCTGAGGACGGGACCCAGAAATTCCTCCTTAGGCTGGAGGGCCGAGTAACGATCGAAACAGTAGGAATAAAGGATAAGGGGAGGTTGACGCTTTGTCTGTCTACTCAGGCAGGATGCAGGCAGGGGTGCAGCTTTTGTTTAACCGGGAAGATCGGATTTTATCGTTCCCTCAGACATCATGAAATAAGTGATCAGGTCATTGTTGTATCCAATTTTATAAAACCGGAAAAAATAACACATATTGTGCTGATGGGTATGGGGGAACCCCTTGACAATTATCTTCAAACAATCCGGGCCATAAAAACACTTATAGATCCTGAACGCGGGAGTTTTCATCCCCGTCGAATAACACTGTCCACGGTAGGATTTGTTCCTGGTATTTATCAACTGGGGAAAGAGAAACTCGGGATCAAACTGGCCGTTTCCCTGAATGCACCAACAGATAAAATCAGGAATGCACTTATGCCTGTTAACAGAAATTATCCACTTTCCGATTTAATGGAATGTATGCGCAATTATCCTCTCCCACCCGGACAGAAAATAACCATAGAATATTGTTTGATTCGCGGACTGAATGACAGCCATAACTGCGCAGCTACCCTCGCCTCTCTTTTACAGTGCCTGAAAGGGCGGGTAAAAGTGAATCTAATCCCATATAATGAAAACCCGATCCTTCCGTTTCAGGCGCCAACCATGGAAAGCCTGGATAGATTTCAGACTTGTCTTGTTGAAAAAGGAATTTTGGCCTTCATTAGAAAAAGCAAGGGTAAGGACATTTTAGCTGCATGTGGGCAGTTGGGGTATCAGAGTTATGAAAATTGACGGAGTCACCTTGAAATCAGCCCCAAGTCTTTTTTGCGTTCTTTGTGAATGTAAAAATGCGGGTAATATGGGTGCCATTGCAAGGGCCATAAAAAACATGGGTCTTGAAGGCCTTATTCTGGTCCGGCCTAATCGTGAGCGATGGTTAGAGGCGATTAAAATGGCTCCGGGAGCGGAGGAGGTTTTAGAAAAGGCAGAGATGTGCAGTTCAATGGAACACGCCATTTCAGGCATGCATTATGTAATAGGCACAACCAGTCGAATTCGCAAGCATCGCCTCCATACCTTTACTCCCAGGGAGATAATACCGAAGCTCATCAATCTCCCCTCAGACCACAGGATTGCAATAGTGTTCGGATCGGAAAGAACAGGCCTTTCTAATCATCAGCTTTCCTTTTGTCAAAAGGTTATAGTAATTCCTTCATCACAAAATCTTCCATCCATCAACCTGGCCCAGGCAGTGATGATACTGGCCTATGAATGGCATATGTCCTTATCGAGTAAAAAGGTCATAAAGGGGGGCAGGAAAATGGTACTTGCCGGTGCAGACAAGAGGAAAAGGCTTATGGATCATACGGAAAGCGTCTTAAACCGTATTGGTTTCATCCGGGAGAATACCGATCATATCATGCTTTCTCTTATAGACATGTTATCGCGTCTGGATCTCAGTGAAAGGGAGGTAGCCATATTAAGAGGGATTTTAAGCCGAATCGAGTACTGCCTGGATATGCAAAAACAGAATGATTTTGGATTAAGCAGAAATGGGATGTAGAAGATCCGATCGTTCCCATAATTTTTTTTCTGCGGATATGCCAGGGACCATTAATGTACCGGGGGATTGCAGGGTATCTTTAAATAAGGCGCCATGGATACCAAGACCCGGAGAGATCATTACCGTTGAGGATGATATGGGAAGGCATTTTCGTGGAAGAGTCCTTAGTCTTGGCAAAACTCAATGTGAGGTTCATCTTTTTGAAAACCTGAAAAAAAGGATGGAGTCATCTCTGGATCTTCTGCTGCTTCAGTCTTTACCTGAAAAGGAGAGAATGGAATGGATTATCCAGAAAACCACTGAACTTGGGGTAAGGGCAATCGTGCCTTTTCACTCTGAACGATCAATCAGATTGGAGGAAAGAGAGAAATTACAGCGAAAGGCTCACCGTTGGCCTGATATTGCCAAAAAAGCTTCAAGTCAATGTCGAAGGGCCTTGGTTCCGGTCATTGAACCTTATACCAGTTTTACAAATGCCTTAAGATATGCTGATGAGTATGATCTGAAAATGCTTTTGTGGGAAAGGGAGTTTAATGCCGGATTGAAAGGGATATGTTCGAATGTAAATCCACCAACCAGTATATGTGTGATAGTAGGACCCGAAGGGGGATTTTCGGAAAAAGAGATAGTAATGGCAAGAGGTGCCGGGTTCATTACGGTCGGCCTCGGACCGAGGATATTGAGGACAGAGACTGCAGCTATAACTATTATCGCTCTCATCCAATACATATGGGGGGACTTGGGTTAGGATAGACATACCTAAAAAGATTTTGCGAACAGAAAGAAGCCTCGACGAATCGAGGCTTCTTGAATCATTGAGGTTACAAAATACTATGCAGATTTATATTGCCAGTTTGGAATATCTGCAGGATCGTATATTTTCCTTTTAATTATTCATATATTAATATCTCCGAAACTCCCGTTTAGGTTTGCTTTTAAGCGGGCGAGCGAAGTCTACCTTTAAGGCGCGTCCTTTGAAATCAGAGCTGTTCAATTCGCCTTTTGCCTTTTCAGCATCGGCCTGTTTTGACATTTCAACGAATCCGAAACCCTTTCCTTCGATTATTTTGACTTCCTTAACCTCTCCGTAATTGGAGAGCAATTCTTCCAACTCCTCACTAGTAACAGAAAAATTTAAATTCCCTATATAAAGTTTGGTACCTTGCATTTGGATCTCCATAAATTTTTTATTATTTCTCTTCGATCAATAAAGTTTCTTCTGGAGGTAGAAGCAAAATAGCAATCTGTCCTCCTTAATGATAACGTTATCAATACAAGAGAATCATCATAAAAAAACCGTAAAATAGATAAAAATGTAGATAAAATTAGGCTTCCTTATCACCTCCTCTCGGATATGACACAATATCAGGAAATAAGCACTTTATATATCAGTTTGAGTTATCAGTATTTTAGATAAAGGATGCATTAATTCTCATATGTTGTTCATAGATGAATTTGTTTAAGAACAAGTCTGATTTTTTTCCCAAATCCTTTTTGTCCCAAAATTATTAAAGGACTTCTGACAGGTTTATATAAGCAATATGAAGTATTTTCAGAGAAATATCGGGTCAGAATATATTGGATCGGTAACTAATGGAAAATAATTATTTGCAAAAAGACTCATATTTTTCCAAAAAAATTTCACAAAGATATATTATACAATATGAAATAATTGAAGAAATGTCAAGTCAGGTTTAAATCAGTAATTCAAATTTTGGCCAAATAACTTTTTTGTGTATTATATTTAGTTTAATGAAACAAAATTGAGCCTTGACATTTGGCAATTGATTTTATTAAATATTGATGGATTAGTAAAAAGGTCATTCCGTCGTCTCCAGATCTTTTTTGAAGGCCTCAAAGCTTGCTTCGCTTCGCTAAGGGCCTTTTATAAAAAATGCCAATGACTCCTTCAATGACTTTTTTAAGATCTTATCAATATTAAGCGGGTTTATATTTTATTTATTGTCAAATGCTAAGGCTTGATTCCGGATCACAGCAATTTTGGGTAGAATCCTTATTTCAAACCTGACCGTCGTTCCGGTAACTCAATCGTTATAGTTAGAATTGTTGACGGATAATATTTTTGTTTTTTTAAGGAGGTCTCTATGAAATATATTGATGAACCTGTTCGCAAGTATATCGATGACGCATCCTCCGGCCGGCCGACTCCCGGTGGTGGGAGTATTGCCGCAATGGGAGGTGCCTTGGCTGGTTCCATGATGAATATGGTATGTAATTTTACAGTTGGTAAGAAGGCATATCAGACGGTTGAGGAAAGGGTTAGGGCACTTCTTGAAGAGGGAATGGATTTGACAGAGCAGATGCTTCGTCTTGCCGTTGAAGATACAGAAGCATATGCTGAAGTGTCAAAGGCTTATGTTCTTCCTAAAAACACGGAAGACGAAAAAAAGGCAAGAAGCCAGGCAATTCAGGAGGCATGCAAACTGGCGCTTCAGGTGCCATCTAAGGTAATGACTGCCGGTGCCAGGATGCTGGTTTTGCTTTCCGAGCTAGTAGACATAGGAAACAAAAATTTAATAACCGATACAGGTGTGTCTGCTCTTATGGCCCTTTCCGCAGTTGAATCTGCGGTCCTAAATGTAAGAATCAATCTGCTCTTTATAAGGGATGAGAAATTTGTGAGTGAAAAAAATGAATGGATATCTAAGCTGGAGTCTGAATGCAAGGTCAACAAGGATATGATCATGGAAAAAGTCAATAAGGCATGTGGCCTATAAAACTCTTTTTTTTCTGATTGAACATGAAAAATCTTATATAGGAGAATTGATATGGAACCTAAGATAATAGATGGAGAGGCAAAAGCCGCTGATATCAAAGAGGAATTGAAAAAGGAGATAAGAGCGGTCAAAGATGCAAACAAGATTGTCTGCCTTGCAGCAGTTCAGGTTGGAGAGAATCCGAGTTCCAGGGTCTATATCAAAAATCAACAGAGAACCTGCGAGGAACTAGGCATTGACTATAAGTTGCATGAACTTTCCGATCAAACTACACAGGACGAATTGATCGATTATATTGAAAAACTGAATCAGGATCATAGTACAACAGGAATTATTCTTCAAATGCCTCTTCCCCCAACCATAGATCATCGGGCTGTTCAATGGAGGATCGCTCCGGAGAAAGACGTGGAGGGCATGCATCCGTCGAACCTTGGCCGGTTATTTTATGGAAACGCGGTTGTATATCCGTGTACCGCCCAGGCGGCTGTTACTCTTTTGAAAAGCATAGAGGTGCCTCTGAAAGGTCTCGAAGCGGTAATTGTAGGGCGCAGTGAGATCGTAGGTATGCCTGCCGCTGTTATGCTTCTTAAGTCTGGAAAAGAATCCCCAACGGTCACTATATGTCACACCGCAACTAGAGATATGCTCTTCCATACCAGGCGCGCAGATGTAGTTATAGTTGCTGCAGGAAGACCTAATATGATTACCGCCGATATGGTTAAAGAGGGGGTTATTCTGATTGATGTTGGGATAAACAGGGTCCCGCTGCTTGACGAGAATGGGCAGCCGGTTTTGAATGATAAAGGAAAGCCGCGTAAAAAAACAGTGGGAGATGCTGATTTTGAAGGTATAAAAAATAAGGCCTCTTATATTACTCCTGTTCCCGGAGGGGTTGGCCCTATGACTGTTGCCATGCTACTAAAAAATACAGTAGAAGCGGCAAAAGCAAATCAATAAGGAATTTGCTCAAGCTCCTAACAGGATTTTGAGGATTTTAAAGGTAATTGAAATGTCTCGGGATTGCCGATTGGCAGTAATAGGCGCCGGAAGGGTAGGGTGTGCCATGGCCTTTCTGTCGCGCGAAAAGGGTTATGAGATAACAGGCCTTTGTTGCCAGCATCCTGAAGAAGCCCAAAATGCGGCTGACTTTCTCAATAAGAGGTGTGCTGCAAAGAAGGCCCCGGGTCTCTGGCTCAGAGATGCTAATTTGATCCTTATTACGACACCGGATGATGTCATAGGGCAGGTTTGCTCGCAAATAGTTGATTCAGAATATATTAAACCCGGATCTGTAATTGCGCATTGTAGCGGTGCACATCCTTCATCTATTCTAAAGCCAGCAGCCGATATAGGATGTCCGACAGGCTCTTTGCATCCACTCCAGAGTTGTGCTACAAAAGAAATGGCTATTAGCCTGCTTCCGGGCTCATATTTTTGTATTGAGGGTTCTGAAGAGGCAAAGATTGTATTAAAAGACCTTGTCATGTCGATCGGTGGTAATATCCTGGAGATAGCTACAGATGACAAACCTTTGTACCATGCAAGCGCAGCGGTAGCCTCAAACTTTCTTATAGCTCTGATTAATTTTGCATTAAGCCTTTATGAAACTATAGGTATAGAAAGAGAGAAGGGATTGCAGGCTCTTTCTCCGCTTTTTGAAGGAACTATCAGGAATATCAAAGCCATGGGAATACCTGAAGCTCTGACAGGGCCAATTATGAGGGGCGATCTGGGTACCGTGAAGGCACATCTTGAGGCAATTAAAAACAGAACACCTTACTATCTTTCCCTATATTGCGCACTGGGGATCGAGACGACAAAAATTGCCATGTTAAAAGGGACGATAAATGATAAGACAGGGAACAAATTTGAGGAGCTTTTCGATCAATACCTCATTTTTAGCCAGTCTTACGGCTCAATCGATTAAAAATACTTTAAGTTCTTACCAAAAAAGACATAGAGTTTCGCTTTTTGCTCTCTGTGTCCTTTTTGTTTAACAATATCTTAAGCTTAGGTATTAACTGTTTGTATCAACTGATTTTACCAATCCATAAAGCCTCTTGTGCTATTATCAGATCTAATTTATTGTAAACTGCTCAACAAGTCCTTTCTGATCGGTAGTCAATTCAACCAATTGATGGGCGGTATCAGCAATCTGATTTGCGTCGGCGGTTGTTTGTCCCACTATCTCACTCATTTGCTTTATAGCCGAGACTACCTGCTCGGAGGCACTTCCTTGTTGCTGAGTTGCCATGCTGATCTGATTGGCGGAATCGGCTGTTTTTTTAGATAGCTCAATCCCTTCTGCCACTGATTTGCCTACATTTTCCGTGGCCATAACCGATGCATTCGTTGCGTCCTGTATTTCCTTTATGATTTCCCTGATCTGCTTGGTGGATTTAGCAACGTTTGTCGCCAGTTCCCTTATTTCTATTGCGACAACAGCAAAACCCTTACCCGCTTCACCTGCTCTTTCAGCTTCGATAGAGGCATTCAAAGCCAGAATATTTGTCTGTCTGGCAATATCGTCGATCATTGCAACAACTTCACCTATCGTCTGTGACTTTTCGCCCAGGGTCAGGATTCTGTTTGCCTCCTGGTCAGTATTGTTCCTTATGTTTTCCATCCCTGCAAGACTCTGTCTTGCCAAGTGTGCTACAACCTTGGCATTTTCAGCTATTTGCTTTGAGGTTATAGCCAGTTCTTCAACTGTAGTGGAGGTCTCAGTAAGGGATGTCGATTGTTGCATAGAACCATCCGCTTGTTGTCTGCTTGATGTGGAAAGTTCGACAGAAGAAGACTCCAGAAGACCGACACTGATTTTCATCTGTTTAACAAGATTAAGAAGTTTTTCCTGCATTTGGTTAAAGGCCTGGGAAATTTGTCCAATTTCATTGTTTCCTGAAATTTCGACCTTTTGGGTTAGATCTCCCCTTCCCATTGCCTGGGCGGTAAATAGAAGCTGGCGAATTGGGTTGATGATGCTCCTAAGCAGCATAATAATAGCAGCAACGCCTAAAACTATTGCAAACATACCTATCGATGTCATAGCTTTTATTATATTTGATTTCATATTTAGAACATCATCCATTTGGGCAAGAATCAACATAGATCCCAAGAGATTATTATTTTTATCAAATATAGGTTTAAATGCGGCCATGTGGACCTTGCCTTCACTCATGAAATTGGGCTGATATGTAGTATCAAGTCTCGAGACCATTTCGGTAAAGGCTTCACCACTTATCTCCTTGCCAACCAAATCCTTGTGTGTAGAGGTGATGACCTTTCCTGTCTTTTGTCCTTTATTCGATAAAAGGGCGATTTTTGCCCCTGTTGAAGCCTCTATATGCTCTGCCAAATCTTCACCAATAAAATCGTCTATGACAAGATATGCGGCGATATCTTCCCCCTTTTTTATAATACCGCATACCTTTATAGCGAACATTCCATCTTCAAAAAGCAATTGAGACGCAATGTCATTTTTTTCTGCCTTCTTAAATAAAGGATGAACAGGTATCGATTCACCGGATTTTCTATTGCCGGTTGTACAGGCCATCAATACACACTTTTCCGCATCAACAGGCCTGCATGTCATTATCCTTTCAACATTTATTTTTTCTTGAATGTCAAGTGACTGTTTTTTGATTTCTTCATACTCTTCAGTATATAAAGCTACATTTATAGCATTTATAAAGTAACCTCCATTTATTATAAATGTTGAATATTTTTCCAATATATCGATACGCTCTTGTATAAGATTCTCTATACCGGCAATATTGCTTTCCACCATCTTTTGTTTGTTTTTTAGCATATTGTTCGTTATGACCCGGTTAATAGAGATGAGTATGGATATTGTTATCAAAATGATAAGCAAGTTTAATGAAATCAATAGCTTGTTTTTTAATTTCATGTTTCTCCAGAATACTAAAAAACCTCTATTCTTGTCTTGTCTTTCTTTTTTATCCATCATACTTTCCTCCCTTTTCTAACCGTTATTCTTATGGCGCGGTTTTAAAAATAAGCAAAAATATTTCAATTAACGAATTAATTCTCCGGAGGGCGCAGGCCTCCTAACCTAAAGTTATGAATACGTTTTTATTATCGTCTTTTATGTTTTGTTTCTTCATATCGATAAATATCCAGTCTTGGCCAACATACAAAAAATCATTGAAGAATCGCATAAGGGCCGCAGTTCTGATCATAAACAAGGAGTATGAATAGCAATATACAACTATTACTTTTTTTGTAGTGTGGAATAGAATCCGGGCGCCAAAGGAATTTCATGAAATTACCGAAAAAAAGATAATAGGAATCAATTGATTTGGAAGGATTTTTATATCCTTGTTTAGTTTTCTTAAGGTTAACGTTCGAACAGAAAGGGAGTTGGGTTATGAATTTAACCGATCAGTATCTCATTTTTACTCTAGATGAACAACGATATGCCATGGGGCTTTCCGGTGTAGAAAAGGTCATCCGCGCAGTGGAAATGAATATACTTCCTGAGAGCCAGGATCTCATTCTGGGCTTGATAAATATGCAGGGAAAGATCATCCCGGTGATTAATATCCGCAAACATTTTTATTTGCCACCCAGTGAATTGGAAATAAGCAACAGGATTATCATTTCCAATACCTCCAAACTCACAGTAGCTTTCGTTGTGGATACGGTTGAAGGGGTTGTTGAAATCCCTAAGGATAGAGTCAATGAGGCACAGAAAATCTTTCCGAAATTAGAGCAATACATTGAAGGTGTGGGAAAACTGAATGAAGATACAGTCCTTATTTATAATGTTGAAAATCTTTTGTCCACACAAGATGTGAATAAATTAAAGGATGTTGTTGAGGAATTTAATTAATCAAAAGGCAAAATGACACAAGATATTCCTGAAAGACTAATTGCCCAGTTCAGTGAGCTAATAACCTCACATCTCGGATTGTTTTATCCAAAAAACCGGTGGCGGGATCTTTTGCGGAATATGGATACTGTATCTAAGGAATTGGGTTTTGAAAAAGTGGAATCATGTATCCGGTCCCTTTTATCTTCACCCCTCACCGATAAAAAGATTGATGTATTGATAAGGCATCTGACGATTGGTGAGACCTTCTTTTTCAGGGATAGCTGTGTATTTCAGGCCGTGAAAGAAACAATCCTTCCCGAGTTGATTTGCTCGAGGGATAAAAGGGGGAGAAGTATCAATATATGGAGTGCGGGTTGCTGCACCGGTGAGGAACCCTATTCCATTGCAATGCTTATTGATCAAATGATCCCTTCGTGGGAGGAATGGAAGATTTCGGTGTTGGCTACGGATTTAAATGCCGAGTTTCTGAGAAAGGCCGGGCGCGGTGTATATACCAATTGGTCTTTTCGAAATGCGCCTCTATGGATAAAAACAAGATATTTTAAAAATTCAGGTGATAACTTATTTGAGTTATCCCCAAGGATTAGAAAAATGGTGACATTCTCTCAGCTTAATTTGGCAAGCAAAAACTATTCATCCGTTCTTTATAAAGCGGAAGAAGTAGATGTGATTTTTTGCCGCAATGTGCTTATGTATTTTTCTTCGGAGCTTAGAGAACAGATTATCAATAATTTTATGAAGATTCTGGTAAACGGCAGTTGGTTGATCCTGAGCCCCAGTGAAGTTCCATTTATTAATCACCCCGGTTTGACTCCCGTCCAGTTCCCGGGCGCCATTTTCTTTAGGAAAGAGACTGAACATCAAAAAAAACCGGCTCCGGTTTTTAATGCTTCTGATCATGAGAATGCTCGAGACCGTTCATTTTCGATTACTCCGTTCGCAATAGCAGCCAAAAAAGCTCCTTCCGATCACTCCGTAATGACCGAGCTTAAAGAAACTCTGACTTCTGAGGTTTCCGAGTTTATAGAAAACGAAAAGTTAAAAAGAAAGGCCCCAAACATTGAAAACACCACACAGCAAAATTTGTTGCACGAGGCCCTGACCCTTTATTCGGAAGGTTTATATGATGAAGCTGCAAAAAAACTGAATACGATTTTATCCCTGGGGCAATCAGTAGGAGATGTTTTATCTCTGAATCCGGGATCTATGGCCCTTATGGCGAGGGCATATGCCAATCAGGGCAAACTTAACGAGGCAAAAGAATGGTGCATACAGGCCATCAAAGCCGAAAAGCTTCTTCCTGGTCATTACTATCTTCATGCAACCATTTGCCAGGAACAAGGTCTTTTGGAAGAGTCCATAAATTCTCTTAAAAAGGCCCTTTATCTGGACCAGGATTTTATCCTTGCCCATTTTGCACTTGGAAATCTTACACAGAAGCAAGGCAGACTAGATGAATCAAGAAAACACTTTAAAAACGCTCTTTCTTTACTTGTTTCAATGAATCCGGAAGAAGTATTGCCTTACTCGGAAGGGATACAAGCCGGAAGCCTTTTAGAGGTTATAAAATCCATGATTAGAGAGGAGAAAGCTATATGAGGGAAGAGCTGCGCGAACGATTGGAAAAGATCCATGCTCAGATAAAAAAAGGATTTGAGTTAAGTCCGGAAGAAAAAAGAAAAATACTTAGATCCAGGGCCCTGGAATTGGCAAGAGAGACAGAAGAGAAAGAAAAAGACGAGACACATCTTGAAGTTGTGGAATTTTTATTAGCCAATGAAAGATATGCGCTTGAATTGGATTTCATAAGAGAGATATATCCTTTAAAAGAATTCACATCCCTTCCATGCACTCCCGATTTTGTCCTGGGTATCATCAATATAAGAGGGCAGATACTTTCAATCATTGATTTAAAGAAATTTTTCGGGCTCCCGGAAAAAGGGTTTACGGACCTGGATCGGATACTGATATTACGTTCCAAAGAAAAGGAGTTTGGCATTCTTGCCGATGAAATACTCGGTGTACGATCGATTCCTATTTCTAACATTCAGCCCTCATTGCCAACGCTTTCAGGCATCAAAGATAAATATCTTAAGGGGGTTACAGGAGATAGAATCGTTATTTTAAATGGAGAAAGGATCCTTGCTGATCCTGATATTGTGGTTCATGAAGAAATGGAATGATTTTTTAGGGTATTTTTTATCAAGGAGGAGGAAAATGACACAAGTCTTTGCTGATAACTTAATGAAACGGTTGATCACGCTTTTTCTTTTAGGTGCATTGATACCGATCATAATCATCTCGATTGTAACCTTCGGATTCCCAAGGAAGGCTTTGAAGAAGCAGGCTTTCACCCAGCTTTCTTCGAAAAGAGAGGCCAAAAAACAAGAAATCCTCCGTTTCCTTAATGCCCGATTGTCAGATGCAAGGTTTCTGGCAGGGGCCTTAGAAACAAAAAAGGCCATTGAAAGATTCAATGATAACTACAAGGACAATTCACCGGATTTTGAAACAAAGGAATACAAAGCCTTCTACGAGATGGTTGATCCCTTTTTCAAAAAGTATATAGAAATTTATGGTTACAATGATGTTTATTTGATTTCCGGCTCCAATAGTCATGTGATATATTCGTCAGGCAAAAGACTGGATCTGGGAACCAATTTAAAAACAGGCCCCTATAAAGATTCCGGCTTAGCGGTCCTTCTCGCAAATGTCCTGAAAAAGAAAAATACAGATATGGCGGATTTTACCCTTTATGAGCCGGCAGGTAAGCCTTCAGCCTTTATCGGTGCGCCTGTGTTTGATAAAGAAGAGAAAATAGCTGCCATTGTGGCTTTTCAACTTGGGACAGATGGAATCAACAGCATTATGAAAGAAAACGCTGGGATCGGAGATACAGGAGAAATCTATCTTGTGGGCTCGGATTTTCTTATGCGATCCGATTCTCGTTTTGAAAGAGAATCCACTGTCCTAAAAAATAAGATTGACACTGCCGCAAGCCATGATCTGTCAGTTCATGGCAAAGGTGAAAAGGTCATTAAGAACTATAAAGGAAATAAGACCCTTAGCAGTTATTCGTATGTTGGACTGAAAGAAAAACTGGGGCTTGATTTCAACTGGGGTATCATTTCAGAAGTAAGTGTGGCTGAGGCCCTTGCCCCTGTTAAAGGTCTTGGATTGATTATACTATGGTTGAGCGTTTTCCTGGTGGGTCTTTCATGCTTAGGCGGGTATTACGCGGCAAAATCGGTCGCCATGCCTTTAAAGGAAGTCACGGATATGCTTGCCGCTTCCATAGGTCAGATCTCTTCAACGGTTTCCCGGCTTGTAGGCACTTCAGAAGAAACAAACAGCTCTGTGAGCGAGATTACAACTACGGTGGAAGAGGTGAAACAGACAGCTCATATCTCTCATGAAAAGGCAGAACAGGTCGCGGAAAAATCCAGTGAAGTGGCTAAAATATCCGAGGGCGGCAAGAAAGCCACACAGGACGTCTCTGCCGGGATGAAGCGTATTAAAGAAGAGATGGAATCTATTGCCGAAAGCATTGTGGATCTTAGTGAGAAAACACAGAGTATCGAGGAGATTATCAATACCGTTAATGATCTGTCGGATCAGTCTAATCTTCTTTCTGTCAATGCCTCAATCGAGGCTGCGAGGGCGGGTCAGTTTGGTAAAAGTTTTGCCATTGTCGCCCAGGAGGTTAAATCGCTTGCAGATCAATCTACAAAAGCAACAGATCAGGTAAGAAATATATTGAATGAAATTCAAAAAGCCACTAGTGAAGCAGTTATGTCTACAGATCTAGGGAGTAAGGCCGTAGAAGAGGGGTCGAGCCTGTCTGCACTGGCTGGCGATGCTATACAGAAACTGGCGGATAGTATCGTAGAATCTTCACAGTCCGCAATGCAGATTGCCGCCTCAAGTAAACAGCAGCTTGTTGGTACGGATCAGTTGGCTTCGGCTATGGAAATTATAAAAGAAGGCTTTGTCCAAGACATGGCCAGTACAAAAGAACTTGAGACCGCCACTCATGACTTGGAAGGTCTGGTATTTAAATTAAGAAAGATTGCCGGATAATCATCAGAAACAAATTATAAAGTGTGAGGTGTGCAATGATAGATAATGAATTTCTCAAAAAGCTTAGGGATGCCTTCAAAACTGAAGCAGAAGAGAGGCTTAAAAATATTTCGTCCAGTCTGGCGGAGCTTGAGGAAACCTCTTTGTCCGTTGATAAGCAAATGCCGCTTGTGGAAATAATTTTCAGGGAAGCTCACAGCTTAAAAGGCGCCTCCAGGGTTGTTAACCTTGCAGATATAGAAAACATTTGTCAGTCTGTGGAAGAGACCTTTAATTCATTGAAAGGGGGAGAGATACAACTTTCTCCGGAGGTGTTTGAGAAGGTTCATTATATGGTTGATATCATCGAACATGCCTTAGAAAATTTCGAAAAGGATCAGGTCACGGTTCGAGGTGTGGCATGAAAGAAGAGCAACTGCTACAAAAACTTAGGGAAGCCTTTAAGGCAGAAGCAGAGGAACGCCTTAAGACTATTTCTTCAAGCTTGGTGCAGCTTGAAGAAGTCTCTTCTTCACCAGATAAACAAAAACCCGTTCTGGAGGTTATCTTTCGAGAGGCTCATAGTCTGAAAGGAGCCTCCCGGGCAGTCAATCTTGTGAACATTGAGATCCTCTGTCAATCCATGGAAAGTGTTTTTTCTGCGTTGAAAAAAGGCGAGATTCCTCTGACCCCTGAACTTTTTGATAAACTTCATTATACAGTCGAGAGTATCGAGGGCATTTTAATGGATCCTGACAAGGATCAAAGCCCCGAACTTCAGGAAGAGATCCCAAAAATTATAAGCCTGTTGGAAAGCCTCATCAAGGGCAACGGAGAGGATTCGAATCAATATAAAGGAGAAAAAGCTAAAAAGGATAATGATAAAATAGCTTCACAAAGCCCGGGAGAAATGCATACACAAGATCATGTAGATAGAAAAACAGGAAGTCCCTCCGATATCATGCCGGATGTTAAGGGGAAGGATATAGTAGTATCCTTTGTTGAGGAATCAGCAGAGAATGGGGAGAGACAGGATCATGGGGATTCATCAGAGGATGATGCCGATGTGGCCCCTTCCAAAAATAAATCAATGAATGAAGGTAAACCGCTCAGGGGGATTCAGGCTGCCCAGAATAGACCCTTGATCTCAGGAACCGTCAGAATCTCTACTGAAAAGCTGGACACACTAATGAGGAAGGCGGAGGAGCTTATCCTTCTGAAGCTGGCAGAGAGTCAACATATGATGAATCTTCAGGACACTATGCAATCCTTTGAGCTTTGGAAAAAGAAATGGGTGAAGATCGAATCCGAGTTTCGACTCTTAAGCAGGTCTACTCAAAAAGAGGACATAAAAAACCAAAATCATACTGCAATGATAGAGTTTTCCAGCCTCCTCGATTGGAATCAGGAACATATACAATCCCTGGAGCGAAAGATAAGAACATTGGTGCAGACATCGGAACATAACCATCATTCTCTGGGCAGAATGGTTGATGATCTGTTGGATGATATGAAGATGGTTACAATGCTGCCCTTTTCAACACTTTTTGAAATCCTTCCGAGAATGGTCCGGGATATCGCCCGTAATCAAGGCAAAGAGGTAGATCTGAAACTTCAAGGGGGGGACATTGAGATAGACAGGCGTATCCTTGAAGAGATGAAAGATCCTATCATTCATCTTTTGCGAAACTCTATTGATCACGGCATTGAAGAGCCTGAACAGAGAGAGGCGTTAAAGAAACCGAGACACGGTATTATCAATTTTAGCATTACACAGACCGAGGGAAATAAGGTTGAAATATTATTTTCCGATGATGGAAGAGGTATCGACTTTGAGAGAGTCAAGAAAGAGGCTGCCGCACGGGGTATAATATCCAAAAAAGAAGAAAAAACTCTTAAGGACCATGAGGCATTACCACTTATCTTCCGGTCAGGGGTCACAACGAGCCCGATGATCACGCAGATTTCTGGAAGAGGGCTTGGATTGGCAATCGTGCAGGAAAAGGTGGAACAGCTTGGCGGTTCTTTATCATTAGAGAGCAATCCCGGCATGGGCACAACTTTCAGGATTCTCCTTCCGGTAACAATGGCAACGTTTAAGGGAATCCTTGTCCAGGCGGCCAATAATTTATTCGTTGTTCCCACTTCTCATGTGGAACGGGTGGTAAGGATACAAAAGGCGGAAGTCAAATCCGTTGAAAACAATGCCACTATTCCACTCAACGGGAAAACGGTTTCATTGGTGGATCTTGGTGACGTTTTGGATCTGCCGCAGAAGGAGAATAATGAGGAAGAAAGTAAATATATTACGGTGCTGATTTTAGGTGTGGAGGAAAAACAGATTGCCTTCAAGATAGATGAGGTTTTGACGGAGCAGGAAGTTCTTGTGAAAAGCATGGGCAAACAGCTCAGCCGGGTACGCAATATTGCTGGCGCCACCGTATTGGGATCCGGTGAGGTCGTCCCCATATTAAATGCTCAGGATCTATTGAAATCTGCCTTAAAGGTCAACTTTATCTCTGACGGTATAAATGTGATCGAAAAAGAGGCTGAAACACAGAAAAAATCCATTTTGGTTGTCGAAGATTCTATCACATCCAGAATGCTCATTAAAAATATCCTGGAGTCCTACGGATACTATGTGAAGACTGCATCAGACGGTTTGGATGGATTTAACACACTAAAGGCTGAAGATTTTGATCTCGTTGTATCCGACGTGGAGATGCCTAATATGAGCGGCTTTGATCTGACGGCAAGGATTCGGGCTGAAAAGGGTATTTCGCATATCCCTGTCGTATTGTGCACCAGCCTCGAATCAAAGGAAGACAGGGAGCGCGGTGTAGATGTGGGTGCTAATGCCTATATTGTTAAGAGTAGTTTCGATCAGAGCAATCTCCTGGAAGTGATTAAAAGGCTCAGTTAAATAATAAGAGGGAGTCGATGAAAAAGGTTCTTATTGTGGATGATTCATTTACGGCTCGTGAATATCTGAAATACATCCTTCATTCAACCGGAGATTTTCAGGTTGTGGGCATGGCTGAAGATGGTGAGGATGCTATTCAAAAGGTGCAATTGACTCATCCGGATGTTGTAATCATGGATTTCTATATGCCTAAAATGAATGGCCATGAGGCCACACGAAGGATCATGGAATCCTATCCGGTCCCTATTGTTGCTGTTAGCGCAACATGGTTTCCCGAGCTTGTTCGAGAGGCGTTTTTGGCCATGGAAGCCGGTGCAGTGGCTGCGATCGGAAAACCGAGAGGAACAAGCAGCAATCAGTCTGATGGCACGGTTGATAAATTTCTCCAGACAGTAAAGTTGATGTCTGAAATAAAGGTAGTGCGGCGGCTTCCAAAATACCATAGGGGAGAGGAAAATTCAACGAAAACGAATAAAGTGGATTTCCCTGCGTCCGGGGGAATAGTAAAGTCTAGATCCCTAAATTCTGAAATTGATATAGTGGCAATAGGTGCCTCGACAGGGGGCCCTCCCGTAATAGAGACTATTCTCTCAAACTTGCCTGAACAATTCATGTCTCCCATCTTGATTGTACAACATATCAGTGACGGTTTTCTCGACGGTATGGTGGAATGGCTGAGCAAGAACACACATTTCCCGGTGCTTATCCCTGGCAATGGGGACCAGATCTTGCCCGGACATGCCTACTATGCCCCATGCGGGGTTCATATGGGGGTAACAAGGAAGGGAAAAATCATCCTCAGCAAAGACCCCCCGGAGAAAAGCCTTAGACCGGCAGTTTCATATCTTTTCCGTTCCGTTGCGGAATCATTCG
This sequence comes from bacterium, assembly GCA_049472335.1. Lineage (GTDB taxonomy): Bacteria > SZUA-182 > SZUA-182 > DTGQ01 > JAFGSM01 > JBLIRM01. The sequence goes on from JBLIRO010000022.1 coordinate 58,515, forward strand.
GGAAGAAGGCTATAGGGGTGCTACTTACAGGTATGGGTGCGGATGGGGCCCTTGAGCTTAAGATGATGAAAGATAACGGGGCAATTACCATTGCCCAGGACAGAACCAGTTCAGTGGTCCACGGGATGCCGGGAGAAGCCATAAAGCTTGGAGGAGTTGATTATGTGCTTGCTCCCCGGGATATTGCTACGTTGCTTGTGCGTATTGTGAATGGAAATTAGAAATATGAGCGGATATAGGTGCTTAAAATAGTTATAAAAAGGGCTTGTAAGGGGCTTTTGAAATTAGAGGGAGCAAAAGGAGGTTAAAATGGCTATAGAGAAGATAGATGCACTTGGATTAAAATGTCCCCAGCCGGTTCTTCTGCTTGCAGTAAAGGCCAGAGAGATGAAAAAAGGAGATATCCTCGAGATTTTGGGAGATTGCAGAAACTTTGAGAAGGATGTAAGGAACTGGGCACAGAGGATGAATAAGGTAATCCTTTCTGTCAATAGTAACGACACTGATAAATTAAATATTAAGATCCAGTTTTAATATTGAATCTTTTTCGGATAAAAGAAAAGATTGAATGGAAAACCATGGAAACAGAGAAAGATATAAAGAAAAAACCGATTGAAATCCTGATTGTAGAAGATAGCACTACACAGGCCATAGAGCTACAGAAGCTTCTCGAAGAAAACGCCTATAAGGTCTCGGTTGCTCCCAACGGGCTAAAGGCCTTATCTTTATTAAAAAAATATAAACCTACATTGGTGATCAGTGATATTATAATGCCTGATATGAATGGTTACGAGCTTTGCCGGCAGATTAAAAACGATGATCGGTTAAAGAATATTCCGGTCATTCTTATGACAACCCTGTCCGAACCCGAGGATATCATAAGGGGACTGGAGTGCGGTGCGGATAATTTCATTATAAAGCCGATTAATAGAAAGGTTTTTCTCTCGCGCGTTAAATACATCCTTGTTAATAAGAAGATAAGAAAAGAGGGATTATCCGGTTTGAGCCTGGAGGTCTTCTTCTCCGGAAAAAAGCATTTGATCAATGCTGAGCGTTTACAGATCATAGATCTCTTATTTTCAACATACGAGAACACCGTTCAGAAGAGTGATGAACTGCGGCAGATTAAAAGAGAATTACAAAAGGCCAATGAGACTATTAAAGTGCTTCAAGGCATCATTCCAACCTGTGCCAACTGCAGAAAGATTCGTAATGAAAAAGGTCAATGGCAACCCATGGAATCTTACATTAGTCAACATTCAGAGGCAGAATTCTCTCATGGTTTATGTCCTGAATGCGTAGCAAAACTCTACCCGGATTTTTATGAAAAAAAGTTAAAAGGCACCCTTTAGAAGGACCTTCTATCATCTCTCCTTACCCCCGTTAACCCACCAGTCGTCATCCTTATCCTGAAACCACCAGTCTATGGAATTCGTTTCAAGGATCGATTCAACCAGTTTCTTTCCTATCTCTGTCTTTATTCTTTTTTTGGCATTTTTGATCCAATCCCTGGCATAAGGACTCCCCAGGTCCATGCATTCCTTTAGCTGCAGGATATGTTCTATCTGGTCAGCATCGTTTGCCAGTCTGGACTCCTTTGTGTTTGATTCATTGAATTCTTGACATAAAGCCAGAATTTCCCGTCCGAATGACAGACTGCCGGCAAGGTCATGTAAGGCCTTCTTTTCGTCCACATTTACATATTTTTTGTGAACATAATTATGATCACCCGTCCTGGCCTCTGCCAAGTCATGTAAAAGACACATCTTTATAAGCTTACACTCATCCAGTTCCGGATCCAGTTTGGACATCACATAACCGATATAGGTCATTCTCATGATATGTTCAGCTACAGACTCATCCCCCGATCCAAGGAAAAAATAACCGCTTCGGGGTGTTTTTTTTAACATCCCGGTCTCAAACAGGAAATTGACGATGGCTTTCATAACGGCTCCCCTTTGTTTTATTTTTATACAGTAAAATTGAGAATGTCTTATTATGCATATTTTAACAATTTTATTCCTGTTTTGAAATTGATTTTATAATTTTGTTTTTAGAAGGGGCTTTATTACAAAATATTCAATGAGTTCAATAAAATCGTCTTTCTTCAATATAAGGATATTATGTAAAATTATATACTTATGCCTGGCATCGATTAAGCTTGACAAAAATAGAACACTGTGTTATTTTAGACTTTCTAAAATAATTGCAGCTTCTCAATGGCATGTGGTAGCAGGGAAAAACCCCTCAATATTTAAACCACTAATTCACAACGGCGCGAAGAAAATAATTTAAAATACATAGGTTTATGTTTTTAGTGTTTTAGCGCTATTGTGAATAAATCCTTAACCTTAGGCACCTGAAACTTTAGGCACTTAATAGAGATTGCCATTATGGTAAAGATTACCAAAAAGGACTCATCTGAATATATTATCCATTCAGTCTCCCATGCTCTGGACATCCTCGAAATATTTTTGGGAGATGATGCGGAACAGGGTGTAACATGTCTAAGCGTTAAGTTGGGATTGCCAAAAAATAATATATTTCGGCTGCTTTCTACCCTGCAATGCAGGGGTTATGTCGAACAGAATGAGAAAACCGGTAATTACAGATTGGGGATGAAGACATTCGAATTGGGCCAAGCCTTTTTAAGACGTATGGGACTTGTTAATCAGGCCCATGCCATACTGGACAACCTTGTTAAACAGACTTCGGAAACGGCTTATCTGTCTGTTTATGAGGATGGAGAAATTGTCTATGTGGATATGGTAGAAACCACCCATCCGGTAAGGATCGTTCCCATGGTCGGCAAAAGGGTCCCGGCACATTGCACCGCTGTGGGCAAGGTTCAAATGGCCTTTAAGTCAAAGGAGGAAATCAAAAGGTTGATTGTGGAGAAGGGGCTCAAAGCCTTTACACAAAAAACAATAACGGATGAAAATGAATTTATGTCACACCTGGAAAAGGTAGCTCAAAATGGTTATGCCATTGATAATGAGGAGTTTGAAGAAGAGGTTAAATGTGTCGCGTGTCCGGTTTGGGATTACACAAACAATGTTGTAGCTGGGATTACTGTATCAGGGCCGACACTACGGATGTCTGAGGAACGTATTAAAGACTCAATTATTCCTATATTAAAGCAGGCTGCTTTGGAAATTTCTCGACGTTTAGGTTATCATGCATAATCGGCAATCTAATCTATAACTGATTATACATTTTGGAAAGGAGCCCTTAAAGTGAAATTTGCAGTTTCGGGAAAGGGAGGTGTAGGTAAAACCACATTTAGTGCGCTTTTAGCCCGGAGTTTATCAAATATGGGATACGAGGTCGTCGCGGTTGACGCTGACCCTGATTCCAATCTTTGCGCGGCACTGGGTGTATCTGCTGACCTCGTTTCAAACACCAAGCCTCTTACTGCAATGGATGATTTGATTGAAGAACGCACGGGCGCCAAGCCGGGAGAAAGAGGAACTTTTTTTAAATTAAATCCATATGTGTCAGACATCCCGGACCGCTTTAGCCTTAAAATAGATAAAGTTAAAGTTCTGACTTTAGGTAGTTGCAAGAAGGGCGGAAGCGGGTGTTACTGTGCGGAGAATGTAATGGTTAAGCGTCTGATTGATTATCTGCTTCTGAAAAATGGGGAGGCCCTTATAATAGATATGGAAGCCGGAATAGAACACCTGAGCAGGGGAACGGCCGCTTCTGTCGGAGCTTTGATTTCTGTCGTCGAACCCGGCATGAGAAGTATCGAGACAGCCCAAAGGGTTAATGACTTGGCGAGGGATCTGGGTATTTCCAGACATTTTGTGGTGGCAAACAAGGTAAAGGGAGATAAGGACAGGGAGTTTATTCTTTCAACACTAAAGGATTATGAAATACTAGGTTTTTTGCCTTTTGACACACGTCTTATGGATGCGGACCGTGAAGGGAGATCACCTTATATGGAGTCACCGGAAGTTATGGAACAGATGGAGGCGATTATTAAAAAATTAATGTCTAAACTTGAAGCCGGAAACTAAATGGACCTTGACAAAATAGAAAAAGGCATAAAAATGGTTCTCGATGGCCTGGGAATAAAAGACCGTCCTGGTGTTCAGCAGACACCTAAAAGGGTGGCCCTGCTTTACAATGAGATTTTCAGAGGGCTGGAGATGGACCCGACAACTATCATCAAACCGATTGAAAGTGAGAGCTACGACGAGATGGTCCTGGTCAAGGGCCTTCCATTCTATTCCATATGTGAACATCATTTGCTCCCATTTATGGGGGAGGCTCATATTGCATATTTACCATATAATGGACGGATTGTGGGTATAAGCAAATTAGCCAGGGCGCTTGAAGCCCTTGCCAATAGACCACAAGTCCAGGAACGCCTTACGAAAGAGCTGGTTGATTTAATTACAGAAGGTATAAAGCCCCTTGGGGCAATGGTAGTTATAAAGGCTGAACACTTATGCATGTCTATGCGTGGCGTAAAAAAACCCAATGCTCATGTGATTACCTCTGCGGTAAGAGGGGCATTCAGAACCAACAAGACAACCCGCGCGGAGATGCTGGATCTGGTGAAATAGAATGTCAATTCCTGAAGATTTTTTGTATACAAGCGAGCATATCTGGTTAAAGATAGAAGGTGAACGTGTAAAGATAGGTCTTACAAAATTCGCCCAATCAGATATAGGGGAAATCCTTTTGGTGGAGCTTCCCGAGACAGGTAAGCAGATTAAAGCTGGAGAAAGATTTGCGGTTATAGAAACAGCAAAGGCTATTTCTGATCTGAAATCTCCGATTTCGGGCATGATCATCGACGTGAACAAGGATTTGGAGAAAAAGCCGGATCTTATAAACCAGGACCCTTACGAACGTGGATGGTTGATTCTCATCCAAAAAGATCCTTCCGAGGTTTTAAACCGCTTGATGGATTTTAAGGCATATGAATCATTTTTGAAGGAAGAGGGGGCTAAATAAGCTCAAAGATTAGTGATTATTTCGAAACAAAAACCATTTGATAATATCCTTGAGGCGCTGAAAGGATATCAGCGGATCTTCCTTGTAGGCTGTAATCTGTGCGCAAGTCTCTGTCAGACCGGAGGAGAGAAAGAGGTCCTCCAAATGAAAAAGGATCTTGAGGCCTTTGGTAAACAGATTACAGGATACTGTATTGTGGAAACAGCCTGTCACTTGCTGGAAGTAAAAAAAGAGATCAGGAACGCCCAAAAAGAAATTGAAAAGGTTGACGCAATTCTTTCATTGAGCTGTGGCGCAGGTTCTCAGGCGCTGACTTTTTTATTAGAAAAGCCTGTGTTTACGGCTGTTGACACGTTATTTTTGGGGAGCGTTGAAAGATGGGGAAGATTTTCCGAAACATGTACTCAGTGCGGTGACTGTATCCTTAATATTACCGGTGGCCTTTGCCCTGTAACGAGATGTCCGAAAGGCCTTTTAAACGGGCCTTGCGGTGGCATGGATAAGGGAAAGTGTGAAATCGATCCTGAAAGGGAATGTGTGTGGGTAGAAATCTATAATGCCCTTAAAAGGCAGGGCAGGATTAAGGAATTTAAAAAAATCATTCAGCCTCGTGATAATTCAAAAAGCCAGAGCCCTGGGAAATTGGTATTGAAAAGAGAAGAATAGGGATTGTACTCGGAAAAGAGATGAGCACTTTTAAACAACTAAAATATTACAAGTAGTTGGTGAGTGAGGGGCTTAATGAGTGCATGTTAAATGGCAATAAAAAGTTTAAAAGGGCCTTGACCACAAAGAAGTTTATTATTTCTGCTGAAATCGGCCCTCC
>JBLIRO010000023.1:0-63084 GCA_049472335.1 bacterium
TTTTTCCAGAAGAACTTGCTCCGAAAAAAGATTCATCTATTTCAACAAGGCCTGCAAGTTTATATTGAGAATCCCTGTCTGCCATAGCTTTTCGAATTTTATGAGCCATAGTCCAAATTGTCTTGTAATCCTTAATATCCAATTGCTTTTGCATCTCAGCAACAGAAACTCCTGTTTTAGAAATGGCCATCCAAAAGATCAACCAGAACCATTTCAAAATTGGTGTTTTTGTCTTATGGAAAATGGTTCCTGCTGTGAGGGAGGTTTGATAACCGCAATTCAAACACTTATACAGCTTTCGTGTAGAAATCAAGCTATATTGTTGATGAGCACAATTTGGACAGCAAAAGCCATTTGGCCATCGAGTTTCAAAAAGCCACTTGTGGCAATCATTTTCATTTTTGAATTGCTCTTGAAAAAACAACAAATTCATATTGTTATACTTTGGTTTATTTTTATCTATCACCATGCATGGGATAATATAATGTCAGGTGAGTAGAGTCAATAATCATATTAAAAAAAATTAAAAAAAACTTGACACTTTACATAACAGACACAGAGGCACTGAGAAATGATTTTAGTAGGAAAACTTACGGAGCAGAAAATTGGGGTAGCGATATAAGTTAATTGGCATTGAGGGAATTAAGAGACTTGTCTTTTGATTTTTCTCTGTGCCTCTGTGCCTCCGTGGTAATATCTTTAAACCACAGAGAACAAGGAGGACACAGCGTTAATCAATTTGTTCTGAAAGCAGTTTGATATCTAATTAAAAGAAAGGAGTGTACTATGAATTTTAGAATCAGGGACCAGAAGTTTTTGTTAATTATTATCTTGCCTCTCATTGCTTTTTTTGCAATTTCATCTATAGCAAAAGCCGAATCATCAAAGTTAAAGATCGGGTATATCAACAGCCAGCGAATTATAGATGAATCAAAGGCAGGCAAACAAACAACAGAAAAAATGGAGGAGTTTAAAAAGGAAAATATGGCAAAGCTTGAGCAGAAGAGCAAGGAAATTGAGGAATTGGAACAGGAGCTAAGGAAAAAGGAATTTGCCATCACCCCCGAAACAAAAAAACAAATAGAAGAAAAGATAAGAGACAAGTCACTGGAGCTGAAGATCTTCAAAGAAACCAAAGAAAAAGAGCTAAAGGAGATTTTCTACAACAACCTGAAAAGCATAGAGGGTCAGGTCCTGGCCATTGTCCAGAAGATAGGGCAGGATGAAGGATTCGATTTAATACTTGGCAGGGATGAGAGCGGGATTTTATATGCTGACCCCAAATATGACCTGACGGATAAAGTGGTCCAGATATATGACCAGCAGATGCAGCCATAAGACGGAATATAGTCTTCAGGACCTTGCCGGGAGGATAGGCGGAGTAGTCCTTGGTAACGCGAGTATAAAAATCCATGGTATAGCAGGGCTTCAGGATGCCGGCGAAGGTCAGATAACCTTTCTTGCAAATACCCGGTACAGATCACTTGTTTCCAAAACCCGGGCATCCGCCCTTATAGCATCCCAGGAAGAACCACTCTTTAAAGGACCAGTGCTGCAAGTGTCCGATCCGTATCTTGCCTTTGCCATGCTATTGGAAATATTTTACCCTCCTTGCGAGCCGCTTCCGGGTATTGACCCAAGTGCGATTGTTCATCCTGAAACACAAATTGGGGAAGGTGTAAGCATCCAGCCGTGTGCCGTTATCAAAAAAGGGGTTAGCCTGGGGTCAGGGGCAGTGATAGGGTCATGTGCTGTGGTATGCGAAGATTCTCAGATCGGTGATTATTCTCATATCCATCCCAACGTGACCATATATCCCGGTACCCGGATTGGCCAAAGGGTGATAATCCATGCTGGTTCAGTAATCGGCAGTGATGGATTCGGTTACGCCAGGAAAGACGGCCTTCCGTTTAAAATCCCTCAAATCGGCAACGTGGTCATCGAGGATGATTGCGAGATAGGTGCGAACGTGACTATAGACAGAGCAACTCTGGGAGAGACTCATATCGGCAGAGGTGTTAAGATTGATAATCTTGTCCAGATAGGTCACAATGTAGTAATAGGGGCTCATTCCATTGTTGTATCTCAGGTCGGGATATCCGGCAGCACACATGTCGGTTCCGGGGTAATCCTGGCCGGTCAGGTTGGCGTGGCAGGGCATATACAAATCGGTGACAGGGTCACTGCCGCTGCCAGAACAGGTATTACAAAGGATATCCCTTCGGGTGAAACCATAGGCGGATTTATGGGCATGCCAATCCGTGAATGGAAAAAGTCAGAGGCCTTATACAGGCGCTTTCCGAAACTGCAAAATAAATACAGGGACCTGTTGAAAAGGATTGAAGCCCTGGAGTCAAAGCTTCAATCAAAGGATTAGTTTTTTTCTTCCCTTCTGTGAAAATATTCATATACCTTATTTGCAGTATTTCGGTCGATTCCGGAAATAGAGACAAGATCCGATATGGTCGCTCGTTTAATCCCATTCACTCCTGAAAAGTGTTTAAGGAGCCTTTCTTTGCGTTTTCTGCCCACCCCGGAAATATTATCCAGAGAAGAGGAAAAGGCCCTTTTTGTCCTGCGGAGTCTCTGATAGGAAAGGGCAAAACGGTGTGCTTCATCCCTGATCCTTTGAAACAACTGGAGTGTGGAGGACCTGGAAGGCAGGCTCAAGGGTTCGTTCCTTTTAGGAAGATATATCAGCTCTTCACGTTTTGCCAGGCTGATTATTGATATGTCGTTAAGCCCAAGCTCGGAGAGAACATTTAGCCCTGCCTGAAGGTGTCCCTTACCGCCATCGATCAGAATAAGATCGGGCATGTCCTCATTTTCTTTAAGGAGCCTGGTGTAGCGCCTCCTTAACACCTCAGCCATCATTCCGTAATCATCGATTCCCTCTACCCCCCTTATCTTAAATCTTCGATACCTGGATTTTATCGGCATTGTGTCTTTCCAGAATACCATGGAACCTACCGCTTCAGTCGGCCCCAGATTCGAGATGTCGAATCCCTCGATTCTCCTTGGAAGTTTTGGGATATTAAGATCATGCTTAGCCTGGGTCAAAATCTCTTCAAACGTAAAATGTCCATCCACAACAGGGCCCTTCAGGTCCAGTGCGGCATTTTTTTTCACCATAAGGATCAGCTTTCTCTTATCCCCTCTCTGTGGGACATGTATCCGGACCTTTGCGCCCCTTTTACTGGACAGCCATGTTTGCAAAAGCCCGGCATTAGCGGGCAGGATCTCTACCTGAATGCAGGGAGGCACAGTTTTATCGGAGTCATAGAACTGCTCGAGGACGATCTCCATCAGCTCATTATCCGGAATATCTTTTACATCAAAAAGTTGAAGGGCCTTCCTTCCCGTCATCCTCCCGAAACGAATGAAAAAGACCTGGATGCATGCCCGGTCCTCATCCCTGTCAAAGGCTAAGTAATCCTCGTCCTCAAAGTTTGAAGTGTAAACATGCTGTTTTTCCAGACAATTTTCTATGGCCAGGAGCTGGTCGCGCAGGATAGCTGCCCGCTCATATCTGTGATCCAGTGCAGCCGCTTCCATCTCCTCCCTCAATTTATTTTCAAGGTCCTCTTTTCTGCCCTGAAGAAACAGTACTATCTCCCTGATCAATTCCTGATATTCAGACCGGGTAATCAATCCTGCACAAGGAGCCCGGCACAGGCCCATTTGATGGTTCAGACAGGGCCTTTTATGGCTTTTGGGCAAAGGCCCCCGACAGCGTCGAACCGGAAAGATCCGGTGGATCAGGCGCAAAGTCTGTCGCATGGCATTTGCGGGGGTATAAGGTCCGAAATACATGTTGCCATCCTTCTTGATTCGACGAACCACCCTTAGCCTCGGAAAAGCCTCGTTTAATGTAAGACATAAATGCGGATAATGTTTATCATCCCTAAGAAGCACATTAAACCTGGGCCTGTGTTTCTTAATCAGATTGCTCTCCAGTATCAGGGCTTCCAGTTCCGAATCCGTTACTATGTACTCGAAATCATTTATTTGGGAGGACAACAATCTTCGCCTGGGATTAGGCTCATGCTTCGGACGAAAATAGGATGGCACCCGTTTTTTAAGAGATGCGGCCTTACCGCAATAAATGATATCTCCCTGATCGTTCTTCATGAGGTAGACCCCCGGAAGATCAGGCAGTTCCGTGATTTTTATTTTGAGTTTTTGATTATGCTGCATAAAGGTTGTGAGATAATCGTAAAAAAGTCATTTCGTCGTTCAGATGGCTTTTATTGAAGACCATAAGATTCGCTTTGCTAAGGCTCTTTAGCAAGAAATACCAATGTGCTTTTTCAATGAACTCTTATGAGTTTATCAAATTTAACTCTTACAAAGGATTTTAAAATCCTTTGTATTATCGTCCTTTTTCATCCCTAAAGAGGTCGCGCAGCAACTGCATAAATATTCATATTTATTTCCATCAGGCAATACAAGAAGGAGCCTCTTCCTTACAGGCATTGCCTGCTTGCATTTGGGACAATATAGTGAATACGCCTCGAATTCTTCATAGGTATCCTGCTTTGTCATATAAATAAAACCTCCTCAAGCTCTAAACTTATTCTGCATAAACGTAAATAATTTTATCATATTTCTCTCTTGCCGGTCCATTCTTAAAGATGCTAAATAGATTTCTAAAAATTTTTCGCCATTTATATATTTAATATTTATATGAATGCAATACTCTTGTGCAGAAATTTTAATTCAGAAAAAGTTATTAAAGCGGGGTCCTAATCCACCAAAGACTGCTTAAGGAGCCAGGAACCAGAAGTCATAATTAAGCCTTCAATTTTTTAAGGCTCATAATAACTTCTGGCTCCTTTTGCTCCAGGATGTGAACAGAATTTTCATCTCCTTAATTATAAGCTAAAGTGAGGGTTAAAAGAGGGCCATTTCATTTGCAGAATAAAGGTCCCATAGCTCAGGATTAGTGTCCAGAATCAAATTCATAGAAACTGGATTAAATAAGAAGTCATCTGCATTTATATAATAGGATATCCATGGCGTAGGATCAGGCTTCAGAATCCAATTTATAGAAAGTGAATTTAAGGATATCCATGGGACAGGCTCAGGCTTTAGAATCTGATTTATAGAAAGTGTATCTAAGGATAGCCATGGGCAAGGATGAGGCCTTAGAATCCAATTTATAGAAAGTGAATTTAAGGATATCCATGGTGTAGGATCAGGATTCAGAATCGAATTTATAGAAAGTAAAGGATAAAAGAGGTCCACTGCATTTCCATAATAAAAGTTCCATGGATCAGGTTGAGGCTTCAGACGAGCCTGTGCCTGAAGTATTCCTGTATGACCAATAATTAAGATTCCAATTACTACTATAATTGACATAGCAATTATAGTCTTTGATAATATTTCTTCTTTACGCATGATACTTATACCTCCTAAGGTTTAACTTGATTTGATCCAAAATAAAAAGATACATAGATTCTTAAAAGTAATTTTGGGCACCACCTCCTTTTAATAGGGAATCAGGCCTGTAATTAACTATTAATCAGGCTTCAAAAAATCCCTTTGCCAGCTTGCTCTCGTAAATATTTTTAAAGAATGGAATACCTGCTTGAGAAATCATAGTGTAGCGAAGCCGCAGTGTTTGAATTTTCTACTATTTTGGTTTGGTCCTTCTGATCCTTTAGTGAGCAAATGAAATACCAAAAGTTTATAAAAGCATAAAACATCAATTTTTATAATGAGTTAAAGGTAGTTGTAGTGATTTTTCAATGATTGTTCGATATAGGCTGAAATCGATATTTGTTATATATATTCTAACAATATTGATTTAAGTACTTGTTGAATAGAAAAGTTAATAATCTGTTAGTTAATAACTAATGTTTTGAATCAATAGACACCCGCATATTGAAAGATAAACCATGAAAGGAACAAAGGAAGTGAAGAATGTAGATTAATAGTAGATTAATAGGGACGGTGTTAGTTTATTAGTTTAATTAAAGAACTCAGAGTGGAGGAGGATTTAAGAGCACCGGGCAAAGCTTATTTATTTTTTAAGCCGTATGACCTCGAATGGGGCTTCAAAATGGGTCTCTTTTAGACGTTTTTGAACAATGAGTGTCGATACTCCTTTGGATTTGGCAATATTCATGATCCTATCGGCGGAAGGCCCTTTAAGAACTTCCACTTCTATTTCAACACCCTTATCCCTGGCCTGTTCTTCTATCCTCTTGAACGCTTCTTTTATCAGTCTCCCCCTCTGATCCTTGATGGCTTTTTGAAGCTGATCAACCATTTTGCTCCCCATAAAACCCGTGTCACCTGCCATTTGACTCACTCTTCTTGATATGTCACGATCCCGGACATCAAGTAGCAAGAGTCTGGCGCCCTCCTTCGAAGCGCGATCGATAGCAAACCTGGCGATCTTTTCCGAAATAGAAGTTGCTGAAAATACAACCATGATTGTGTCCATATTATTCCCTGTCAGATTGAAAGGCCGATAAACGGCCAGTAGATGATAGCCATTAATATAAATATAATAAGGGTCAATACATTTAGAATGAGCCCCGGTTTAATCACCCTGCTGATCTCATAATAGCCCGATGAATAGGCAATTGCGTTGGGTGGACTGCTTATGGGAAGAATGAATGCAAGTCCCGATGATACAGCAACAAAATATACCATTACCTTAGGAGCAATTCCCAGAGTTGAACAGAGACTCAGGGCAACCGGTAAAATAATTGCTACGCATGCCACATTGCTTACACCTTCGGTCAGTAATTTTGCTAAAAGCGCGAACAGCACCAAGGTAAATATCGGTGTTTTGGGCCCTACTGAAAGAAATCTCTCCACAAGCCAGACTGTAGCGCCACTATGTTCCAGGGCCTTTGCGGCCACAACTGCACCTCCATACATCAGAATAACTCCCCAGTTCACATAATTATGGACGTCGTCCCAGGTGAGGCATCGAAAACAGAACAATCCGACAACAGACAGAAGTGATATGACCGCGATGCCTAGGGTGTTACTGGCAAACACCCACATACAAATGGTCAATGTCAATATAAAAAGCACCTTCTTCTCCAAAAAAGTCATCGGCCCAATCCGGTCCAATTCTTCTCTAAGCTTTTTGCCTGCGGAACTGACATCCTTGATGTCTATATTGAATGATAGCAGAATTATCAAATAACATACACCCAAAAGTACAAAGCATATGGGACAGACAGCTTTCATCCATTCAAAGAAACTAATCGTAATGCCGAACCTTTCTTCTAAAATGGCCAGGGCCAGAGGATTTCTGGCGCCTCCCAGAAGCGTACCCACACCGCCAATGATTGCCCCCCATGCCATAGAGAGGAATAGGATAGTCCCAAAATCGGAATCCAGGGGATTCAGGTCCAGACTGGCTGTGATGCTCCCTATTACAGGAAACATAAGGGCGGCCACAGCATGCTCAGGGATGATGAAAGCCATCAGTGAGCAGGTAATCAATATGCCCAGTATAAGATATTTTGGACTGCTATCGAAATAGCTGAGAATAAAGATCGCCATTCGTCTGCTTAAACCGCATTTCATCATAGCCGTAGCAATGATAAATGCCCCCAATATAAAAAAAACGGCCTGATTTCCAAAGAGGGCAAAGGCCTGATCAGACCTCATGATTTTCAGAAGCGGTATAAGGGCGATGATCAGCAGCCCGGTTACGGATAAGGGCAGAGCATGAGTGATCCATAGGATTATAGCAATAAGAAAAACGGCGAGCGCGCGCTTCCCTTCACTGCTAAGACCTTTAGGCGTAGGGATGCTCATTATGATCACAAGGAGAATCAAACAAACGCCTAATATAAAGGTATTATTAAATTTTGACCAGGATTTCATTAAGAGCCAATTATAATGGATTATTTTTTCAGGTCAAATAGGGTCAAAAAAAGAAAGTGTGCTAAAGTGCCTAAAGTTTCAAGTTCCTAGAGTTAAGGGATAAATACTTTTGTAGATACAGCATACTTTCCTAATTGACATCAGGCCCTTGACACTACAGGCACTTTGAAGATAGAATTATACTCTAATTGTAATACAATTATCCATAAAAGAGGGAGAAGCGACATTGCCTAAAGACAAAAGGGTAACCATGAAGATTCCCAGACATCTTTATGAGCATCTCAAGGAGATGATTCGGGATACCGGGTTTAGCAGTGTTAATGAATTTATAGTATATGTAATGAGAGATATCGCATCCGCTGGGAGACTGGACCAGGAGATAGGCTTGAGTAAGCAAGAGATCGAACAGGTTCGCAGGAGACTCAGGGGATTAGGCTATCTGCCGAATGAGACAGAGGAGGAAAAAGGATAATGCTTATCAAACCACATGGCGGCCGTTTGATAAATCGGGTCCTGAATGAAAAATGGAGACAGAAAGCCCTTGAACGGGCCGGGAATATGCCCAGGATTATGGTAAGGGGCGATACCCTGGTGGATTTAGAGAATATTGCAAAGGGAGTATTCAGCCCTCTTGAAGGGTTTATGGATGAGGTGGATTTTGAAAGCGTCCTCTCCCGAAAATGCCTTGCATCAGGTCTCCCATGGACAATACCCATATGCCTGGATGTGACAAGCAAGGTGGCCGAAGGGCTCGAAACCGGTGGAGAGTGCGCGCTATTAGACCTGAAAGGGGATGTGGCCGCTATTCTGCATATAAAAGAGAAGTATTACTACAATAAAAAGGAGCTTGCGGAAAAAGTCTTCCTTACATCGGATACGAAGCACCCCGGTGTTGCAAAAATCGAAGATATGGGTGAGGTGCTTATTGGAGGGAAGATAGATCTGGTTAAGGAACAAGAGGACCCTTATCATAGATATAATCTTACGCCTGCTGAGACCAGAGTACTGTTTAAAGAAAAATGCTGGAGGACGGTAGTGGCTTTCCAGACACGGAATCCGGTTCATCGCGCACACGAGTATATACAGAAATGCGCCCTTGAGATAGTTGACGGACTTCTGCTTCATCCTTTGGTAGGTGAGACTAAGTCGGACGACATACCAACGCACATTCGAATCCGATGCTATGAAGTCATAATCCAGACATACTATAATCGTAACAGGACCGTTTTTTCAGTATTACCGGTAAATATGCGCTATGCCGGTCCCAGGGAAGCCATATTTCATTCCCTGATCAGAAAGAATTATGGCTGCACACACTTCATTGTAGGAAGGGATCATGCCGGCGTCGGGAATTACTATGGCACATATGATGCCCATTACATATTTGACGAATTCGATCCTGCGACCATAGGTATACAGCCTTTATTTTTCGAGCATGCATTCTATTGCCGTGCTTGTAATGGGATGGCCTCAGCCAAGACCTGCCCTCACCCTCAAGAGGACCATGTTTTCTTGAGTGGCACCAAAGTAAGGGAGATGTTACGGCAAGGCAAAATACCTCCAAAGGAGTTCACCAGGCCCGAGGTGGCAAAGATACTTATCGAAGGTCTTAAAGAAGCGGAGGTAGAGACATAAACATATCAGAACATAAGGACTTAAAGGCGAGGAAAAAGAATATAATATAACAAAATACTTATTAATATTTGTCAAAGGTTTGAGGAGAAAAGGATGAATGAGAAAGGATTTACTCTTTGGTTTACAGGATTGTATGGCTCCGGAAAAACCACCTTGGCCAGAATGGCAGAAAAGGAGATCCTTAGCAGGGGTTTCAAGGTGGAAGTCCTAGATGGCGGAGCGATAAGGAACAGTTTAAGCAAAGGACTTGGTTTCAACAAAGATGACAGGGATGCCCACATAAGACGCCTTGGTTTTGTTTGTAATCTCCTTACCAGAAATGGTGTAGTTGCAATAGTCTCTGCAATTTCTCCCTACAGGGCCATTCGGGATGAAAACCGGGAACAGATCGGTTCATTTGTGGAGGTTTATGTAGAATGCCCGGTAAAAACATGTATGGAGAGGGATGTGAAAGGCCTTTATAAAAAGGCCGTTGATGGGGAAATAAGGAATTTTACAGGGGTATCCGACCCTTACGAAGCCCCCCTGAATCCTGAAGTGAGGGTGGAAACAGATAAGGAGTCTCCCGATCAGTGTCTTGCAAAGATCCTGCGTGTGTTGGAAAAGCTAAACTATCTGCCGCCAAAGGGTGAGGATGCTGAAGATCCCTACCCCAATGAAGAGGTCTATTCGATAGAAGATGAAGATAAGATAAAGAAAAGGCTGGAAGACCTTGGGTATATCTAAAAAAGAAAAATCATGAGCTTGCCCTTTAGCCGTCTATTCCGCAAACATCGTGTTTTTGTTCTTAGTCTGGACGGGGTTCCATATTCTTTCCTGAAAGAACAAACGGCAAATGGAACACTGCCCTATATGGAGCGCCTCTTCAGGGAAGGTCCATTCAGCCGGATGAATTCCGTGATTCCTCCTGTTTCCTCCGTGGCCTGGTCCTCCTATATGACCGGAAAAAATCCTGCAGGCCATAATATATTCGGTTTTGTTGATCGTAAAATAAATCCTCTCAAGCTCTTTATTCCTACAGGCAGCCATATGAGGACAAAGACACTCTGGGAGAGATTGAGCGATGAAGGCAAAAAGGTCATCGTGATAAACATACCTGTTACTTCACCGCCAAGGCCAGTGAATGGTATTCTCATTTCCGGCTTTCTTGCACCAAGCATTGATAAAGCCGTATACCCGCCCTCTCTTATTCCAAAATTAAAGGAATGTGGGTATCAAATAGATATTGATGCCCAAAGGGCAAGAAATGACCGCAAGTTTTTTGTGGAGGACTTGAACAGGTCCACAAGCAGACTTTTAGATATAGCAGTTAATCTAATGGAGGAATACCCATGGGACTTTTTTCATCTTCATATCATGGGAACAGACCGGATAAACCACTTTTTATGGGGGAGATGGGAGGACGGTGACCCTTATTTTGCTGCTGCATTTGTAGATTACTATCGTTCTCTGGATCGATTTATCGGTCAGACACTCATACCCTTGTTAGAGTCTCAAAGAAATACCGGTCTTGTCATTCTATCCGATCATGGCTTTTGCCGGCTAAAAAAAGAGGTTTTTATAAATCATTGGCTAAAAGAGCATGGATGGCTCAAACTAAAATCTGAGGAGTCAAAGTCCATTGAAGGTATTCATCCGGATACAAAGGCATACAGCCTGATACCGGGAAGGATATATCTCAACCTCAAAGGGAGGGAACCTGAGGGCCTCGTAGATCCCCCTAAAGAGTACAAAGAAACATTGGAGCTGTTACGGGAAGCCCTTTCTCTTATTGAGGACCCCGAAACAGGTGAGAGAATTATTGACAAAATCTATATGCGTGATGAGATTTATTCCGGTCCGTTTATTAATCAAGCACCGGACATGGTCCTTATGCCTAATAATGGTTATGATCTGAAGGGGGACGTGAACCAGCAATACCTAACCAGGGAAAGCAATCTTGAGGGGATGCATACCTTTGATGATGCTTTCCTTTTCATTAAAGGACAGGAGATAAAAAGGAAAGGTTTCTCAATCCTGGATGTCACACCCACCATACTGGCCCTTATGGGATTCAAACCCTATCCGGACCTCGATGGCCGGTGTCTTATATAAGATCAAGCTGTTGAAATCCAAGGGGCCCATCGGCTGGATCGTTTCATTAATGTTTGACCCTTATGTGCCTTTGTGATAGAGTGAGAGCGGATTTTACCATTTTTCATTTTCATGAAATCGTAAAAAACATTTTGTAAACTTTACCAAGGTCAAATAAAATTTTAAAAATGGAAATTATTAAGAATTTAGAGTTTGATTGCATATTTTACCGAAATAAGACTTTCTCCTTCAAATTCCCTCGGCTAAAAGCCATAGGCGGGTACTTCATATTTTTGATAATAATATTAATGCCTTTTTTAAGTCTGTGCCCTTCAAATGGAATGGCTCAGAATAATGCCAGGGTGGCTATAGATCCGGGTCACGGAGGAGAAGACAAGGGTTGTGTGGGCCTTCATGGCACAATGGAAAAGGACATCACCCTTCAGATCTCAAAGAGATTGTCTGAGATTTTACATGAGCGTTTGGGTATTGAAGCGTTTTTGACTCGAAGAGAGGATTATTACGTTGATCTTACCGAAAGGACAGGAAAGGCCAATAATAGCATGGCAGACCTTTTTATTGGTCTTCATGCAAACAGCACCTTTTCACCGGGGCAAACCGGACAGATCATGATCTTTATTACATCTGCAACGGAAGAAGGTCAATCCAGGGAGCAAAAGGCCATCCAATGGGATGTGGTACAAAACAAGTTTTATAACGAAAGCTTTCGGCTTGGATCCCTTGTCGCTGAAGAGGCAGGAAATAGCGGGCTCTGGCGAGAAGCCCTTATAAAAGAAGCCCCAATATTGGCCCTTAAAGGCGCCGGTATGCCCGCAATAGAAGTTGAGGTTGATTTTTTAACATCATCCCAGGGGGAGGAACGTTTAAAGGATGAATGGTATCAGGAAAGGATTTGTGAGGTTATATATCGGGCAATAATTCGTTTTGGATTTACTTTGGAAGAAGATAAGAATGAGGATACGAATGAAAGAGACTGGTAGCATAAAGATCTTTCTGATAGTTATATTATGTCTGATTATTATGGGAGTGATAGTTTTGTTGTGGATGAACAATCTTAATTATAAAGAGTTGATCTCTCAGGAAGGCGAAAAAGGGCTTTCTATGCAGGAACCGGAGGATGTTTTATTAAGTGAGGTAAAGCTTTATTTTGGTGCAGACGGAAATGTCTGGCAGGTCGAGAAAAGGGAAATCAGCAGCCCTTCGATCCAATTAGAGGACAGGGTCAAAGATGTAGTGGATGAACTGTTGAAAGGTCCTGAAAAACTGGGATATACTCCCATTCCCAAAGGGACTCAACTCATCAGGATCTTTTTGGACCAGGATGGAATCGTATATCTTGATCTATCAGAGGATGTACGGGAGAATCATCCCGGCGGCACCTGGGGAGAGATGATGACTATTTATAGCCTGGTCAATACTGTAATGGAGAACTTTAACACGATCAATGGCGTAAAAATTATGATTATGGGGAAGGAGATCGAAACCCTTAAAGGGCATATAGATACACGTTATCCTTTTTCATTTCGAGATTATCCATAATGAAGGATTCTGCTCTGACTCCTATAGGGGTTTTTGATTCAGGTTTAGGTGGCCTCACTGTATTGAAGGAACTTCTTAAAACACTTCCAAATGAGCAGATTATCTATCTGGGGGATACGGCAAGGGTGCCTTATGGAAACAAATCCCTGCAGACGGTTACCAGATATTCATTTGAAAATACGAGGTTTCTTTTAAAAGGGGGCATCAAACTCCTCATCGTTGCCTGTAACACAGCTTCCGCATATAGTATTGAAGCCATCAAGGGGGCATTTTCTGTCCCTTGTTTGGGTGTCATCCAGCCCGGAGCAAGGGCGGCTGTACAGAATACCCGTACAGGTAAAGTAGCAATAATAGGTACATCAGGGACTATTTCAAGTAAGGCTTATCCTAAGGCCATTACTGATTTAGCCCCGGAAATTGAGACTTATGTAAAGGCATGCCCCCTTTTTGTCCCATTGGTAGAGGAAGGTTGGATGAATCATGAGGTTACCGAGATAGTTACCAGGACCTATTTAGACTCTCTGACAGGGATAGGAATTGACACAATGATCCTTGGATGCACTCATTATCCGTTATTAAAAGAGGTTATATCGAGGGTCATGGGGCCTGAGGTCAGGCTGGTGGATTCTGCTGAAGAGACCGCAAAGGAGGCAAAAAACGTGTTAAAAGGTATGAACCTTATGGCACCTCCCGACATGAAGGGAGGATACCGATTATTTGTAACGGATTTGCCTCAGCAGTTTTCCAAAGCTGCGAGACTCTTTCTTGGAGAGGATCAGGTGTCCGTGGAGCAGATAACCCTGGATGAAAGCGTTTGATATGGTGACTTATTAATCTTTTTAAACAAACAGAATGTCAGGTGAAAAAAGATTGTTCAATAACAACTCGAAAACCACAAGGTTTTGAATAACTACGATTGTACGGGGGAATATAATGATAAGAAAGGATGATAGGACGGATGATGCCCTGCGCCCTTTTAAAATTACCACGGATGTGATGAAGCATGCTGAGGGATCAGCACTTATCGAGATGGGTGATACCAGGGTTATATGTTCTGCGAGTGTGGAAGAGAAGGTTCCTCAATTCCTGATAGGCTCAGGGCAGGGTTGGGTTACCGCGGAATATGGTATGCTCCCCCGTTCGACCTTAACCAGATCGGTTCGTGATGCTTCAAGGGGAAAGATCTCGGGCCGCAGTCACGAGATTCAGAGGTTAATAGGAAGGGCTTTGAGATCCGTTACGGATCTTCATGGAATGGGAGAAAGAACGATTTGGCTTGATTGTGATGTGATTCAGGCAGACGGCGGAACCAGATCTGCATCCATAACCGGGGCCTTTTGTGCCCTTTATTGTGCCATGAAAAAGATGAAAGAGAAGGGAGACATTCCAATCCTCTTGTTAAAAGATTATCTGGCAGCCGTAAGTGTAGGCATAGTGGCAGGATCACCGGTCCTTGATTTGGATTATGAAGAGGATTCAAGAGCGGCAGTTGATATGAATGTAGTGATTACCGGTCAAGGCCTTTTTGTAGAGATTCAGGGGACCGCTGAGGAGGTCCCTTTTGAGGATTCCCAGTTAATGACGCTTCTTAAACTGGCAAAAAAAGGGATCACAGAATTAATATCGATTCAAAAACAAGTCTTGGGCCCGCTCTTTTAGTAGTCAATGGATCTGATAATAGCAACCCGCAACAAACATAAAATTATTGAGATCAGGGAAATCTGGTCCGATTTGGGTTTCCGCTTTCTTTCTTTGGATGATCTTTCTCAAAAGATAGAAATCCGGGAGACGGGCCGAACCTTTTCAGAAAACGCCATTAAAAAGGCATTTCAAGTTGCGAACCGGATAAATGCTTTCGTGCTGGCAGACGATTCAGGGATAGAGGTAGAAGCACTAGGGGGTAAACCAGGTGTTGTCTCTGCCCGTTATGCGGGTCTTAAGGCAACGGATAATCAAAACAACCGAAAACTCCTGAATGCATTACAAGGGGTAACCTGGGAAAAGAGAGGGGCGCGTTACCGCTGTGTGATCGCATTGATTGATTTGCAGAAAAAGATATATATATCTGAAGGATCATGCGAAGGCATAATAGCTTTTAAGCCTTCAGGTAAGAGGGGTTTTGGTTATGATCCCATTTTTTATGTTCCAGAATACGGCATGACAATGGCCGGACTCTCATTGGAGGTTAAAAACAGAATCAGCCATAGGGCAAGAGCCTTACAAAAAACCAGAGAGATCATAAACCGCTTGTTGCCTGGAATTGGTGATATTGACTTAAATCCTTCTAATACGTTATAATCACAATATAATAACTGTGTAATCAGATCGCGTTTGAAAAGGATTGGTAAGGATTATACCTGCCTGCTATCTATTCGATTCATATCGGGGCGTGGCGCAGCCTGGTAGCGCATCGGTTTTGGGAACCGAGGGTCGGAGGTTCAAATCCTCTCGCCCCGATCTTGTGGTATCTGATGACTTATTTCAAGCAAAAGGATAACAAAAAAATAAGTAAGTAATAATTATGTCTGATAAGTTGAAAAAATTCACGTCTATTTCCCCGGAGGAGGAAACCGATGCCCCTTTCCTGGGTCGTTCTATCCTGATAGTGGACGACGACCGGTTGTCCAGGTCTTCAATGCTCAGGAACTTACAGAATGACAGCCAGGAGATGGGATATACGGTTAAAGGGAGTGAAAACGGATTTCAGGCATTAGATATGTTGAATACGGAATCATTCGATCTTGTTTTAACAGATCTTTTAATGCCTGACATGGATGGAATTGAGCTTTTAAAGCAGATAAAAAAAAGGTCGCCCAAAACCGTAGTTATCATTATAACCGGCTATGGGACCTTGAGCTCTTCAATAGATGCCATGCGTTTCGGGGCATATGATTACATACTGAAGCCCTGGTCAGAGGGAGAACTGAGGCTCCGGATCAAAAAGGGATTGGAAAAGAGGATTCTTGAAGAAAGGCTAAAAGAATCTGAAGAGCGTTATCGGGACCTTTATAACAATGCGCCGGATATGTATTTTATGATCGATAATGAAGGGATAATCCGTGACGGCAATCTTGCTTTTCAGAAAACCCTGGGTTACGAATCCTCAAAAATAATAAATAGTCCGGTCTGGGATTTTTTGCCTGAGGAATCAGGCCTGACTGCCAGGAAGGCCCTTGCCAAAATAGCTGACGGGGCAGAAAAGATTGTGGGCCTGGATATACAGTTAAGGACACAAGACGGTAAATTGATCGATACAATCATGAACGCAAACATTGTCAGGATTCCCCACAGGGATAAATATCTGATAAGAACCATTCTCAGAGATATTACAGAAAGAAAGGCCCTTGAGAAGGAAATCGAAGACCAAAAGGATTTATTGGATAGTATTGTAACCAATATGAACGATGGATTGCTCCTGGTGGATAAACAGTACAGGATTGAGTTTATGAACCGCAGTCTCATCCAGATTTTTGGAGATCACACAGGTGAGATTTGCTATAAGGCCTTTTCAAGTCTTGACAATCCTTGTGATTTTTGTCCTTTGGAAATGATACTTAAAAATAGAAGGCCCGGCAGGAATTTTATAACAAAAAATTTTAAGAGCCGTACGTTAGAGATATCCACTTCCGTCTTAAAAAGGAAGGGTGACGAACCTCGGATTCTGGAAGTTATCAGAGATATAACGGAACGTAAACTTCTTGAGGAACATCTAAAGGAATCCGAATATAAAAGGATCAAAGAGCTTAAAGAGCGCTATCAGTTTGGAAATATAATCGGCAAGAGCCACAAGATGCAAGAAATCTATGAGCTTATCGAGGTTGTGGCTCAGGGGACAAGCACCGTTTTGTTGCAGGGGGAAAGCGGAACAGGAAAAGAGCTCATTGCCAGGGCTATCCATTATAATAGCCCAAGGCATGATAAACCCTTTATTGAAGTGACATGTTCCGCTCTCTCAGAGCACTTATTGGAAAGCGAGCTTTTCGGACACGTACGGGGAGCATTCACAGGTGCCATAAGGGATAAGATAGGAAGATTCGAATTGGCAAACGGGGGAACGATCTTTTTGGATGAGGTTGGTGAATTAAGCCCTGCAACCCAGGTGAAACTTTTACGTGTCTTACAGGAACACACCTTTGAAAAGGTAGGGGGTGAACATACAATTAGTGTTGACGTAAGGGTTATAGCCGCAACAAATAAGGAGCTTCGTAAGGCGGTAGAAGAAAAGGAATTTCGGGATGATCTTTATTATCGCTTGAATGTTGTTCCCATATACCTTCCTCCCCTAAGAGAAAGAAAAGAGGATATACCCATTCTGGTTGAACATTTCGTGGAAAAATTTCGCATGCGGATGGGGAAAACTATCAAAGGGATATCTCCTGAAGCAATGGATCTGTTAATGGAGTATGATTGGCCGGGTAATGTGAGAGAGCTGGAGAATGCCATAGAGCATGGTTTTGTTCGTTCTAAAAGTGATATTATAGAACACGGAAATTTGCCGAGGGATATCAGAGAGCAGCAACCCTTATATTATCAAGAAGATAGACAGGATTACGAGAAAAAATTACAACTTCTCCAGGTCCTTGAAAGACATAACTGGCATTTAGGTCATGCTGCGGAGGAATTGGGAATAAATCGTTCCACGCTCTGGAGGAGAATGAAGAAATACAAGATTAAAAAGTAATCACATCTTGTTCAAAAAGAGACATTTATGGTTTCATTAATCCGGATAGATTCTCACAATTACACTATTTTCTGATCAAATGCCGGTTGAAAAGGATGTGATTTTTGGTATCCATATTGCATAAATATTTTGTTTTATCATTGAGAAAGAGATCTGTTTTATTAAGATTGGAGGTAGAAATCTTAAGAATTAGCTAATTTATAATTTATGGCTTATAATTTGTTATTTAAATAATTGATTCAATACGTAAGAGGTATAATCTATGTGGGCAACAAAAGAAAAAATATTTAGTTTTTTGGTTATAGTTTTATGTATGGGTATTTTATTCAGCCCGGCCCGGGGGGATTGTGTGACTCTGACCGGTAATATACTCAAAACCAATAATGATGAGCTCGAAAACGCACTTGTCTTCATTTATGATTTTGAGATTGCAAAAAATCAGGGACTTCAGGGAACCGGAGCTAATATAGGTATTGTAGCAACATCCGTTGACAATAATAACCTTGTTGCACTTGCTCAATCAAGGAAAAATATCGTTCTGGATGAAAAGATATACCCCCTGGACAGAGAATACCTGCTCTTGATTTCTACTTTAAAAATGATAAAGGATTTTAATTACCCAAGTTTTTTTATAGGCGCCACCAGTGCTGCGAATTACTCAAAACCTTCAACCTATGTAAGACAAACAAGATGGTGGGACGTGGAGACCCTTCCGAGGGTTAAGTTTACATCGGGCACCTTTAATTTGGGAACCGTTATAGCGCCTACGGGGGCTTTTTTCCGCGGTACAATAAAGGACAATACCGGTTATTTGAAGGATGTGGGTATAGAATTATATTATGATTCGAATGGGACGCCTGCCCAGATCCCATTCCCTTTTACCCGTTTCGTCAGAACCTCTGAACCGGATGCCAGCAATCTCAATTTTCAAATCGGCGGCGTTTTAACCACAACCTCATACTATGTAAGATTGATTGGAAACAATAAGGGATATATCGACACTTTTCTTATGGAGAGCGCAGATCCCAACAAACCCAGGAAGTTCACTTTAACGGGAAATTACAACAATCCCCCGTACATACTCACCAAAAAGGGAGCCACAATCTGGGGATACATAAAGGATAATAACAATAACTCTGTTAAGAAACTCATGACGATTCAAGGACTATCAGATAACGAAGATGAACCGTATCCGCTTTATTATGTTCATGATCCGAATTATGCCAGGTTCAATTTGTTGACGGATGCGGAGAAATATATTTACAGGGTTGAGCCTTATTACTATAACTACAACTCTGACGGTAAGTATGAGCTAAAAGGACTGCCCTATGAAGATCATGATTATTATTTGAGCGCCATCGAAATGGCGTTGGAGGGTTCTAATAAGATCTATGCCACACCCGTATGGTATGATGGAAATGATAATGGTACCTTCGATGTCAATAAGGCGCGAAAAATAAGCCTTTCCGGGGCTTCGGCTTCGGTCAGGGTGGACTTTCGCCTGAATTCCGGAGCATGCGTAAGAGGCTATATAGACCTCGAGGAGGAGATAAGTGATGGCGCCAGGGCAGTTTTAGAAAATCTTGTTTCTGACCCGAATATTTTTGATTCGAATAAGGTCACTCTGGTGATAGAGGCTTTTCAGGTGGGCCGGGAAGGGACCCTATCTCAAATACCATTGGGAGCGACTCAAAATACAGGGATCGGTTCTTATAATCTTTGCGGAGTCCCTCCCGGAGATTATGTATTAAGAAGCTATGGCCTGAACGGATTTTATCCTCCTGAATTTTATGATAACCAGACTACATATTTTACCGGAGAGATAATCAGTCTGGATTTTGGAAGTGAAGAGATAAATAAGAATATAGATCTGTCTTTGGGAGGTATGATTGAAGGCCGGGTAACGGATTCGGGCGGCAACGCCATATCAGACGCCTCCGTTTTAGTCAATCAGGTTAACCTGGGAAATCCATTGGTTGGATACTTTTTTATAAATAGTGAAGGGGCATTTTTGGCGCAATATACAAGAAAAACAGATTCAAATGGAAGATTTTATTTTTGGGGACTTCCCGAAGGATTATATACAATCTTTGTAAATGGTATTTTAGAGGGTGGAGGACCCGGGTATTTGCCTCAATTTTACACCCTTGACAGTACTCACACAATGACTGCAAATCAGACGTCCCCGATCTTTATCACGGACAATAATCCCGATTTTCAAACCCTTAATGACTTTCAGCTCCTGGAAAGCGGCGAGGAGTCAGGCGGTATAATCTCCGGTAATATTTCATTGGCTTCGGGTGTTTCCAGCCTGGTTACTCTTTCTTCCACTGCTTGTTTCATCAGACTTTTCAAGAAGGATACAGGAGTAGAAATTTCCAATCCTTTGTACTGGTTTGGTGAGCTGGCCGGCAATCTGCTTCCTTATCGTATAATGGTTCCATACGATGGAGATTATTTTATTTCTGTTCAGGATATCGGATTAAAACTCTTGCCTCATTATTATCGTGCAGGGGGGGCAACCGTAAATCTCAATGAAGCGAGTGTATTGACGATTTCCCTAACTGCTAACTCATTAACAAATAAGGATATTGTCCTTAGCAAAAAATCGGGTACCATATCCGGAGAAGTACTGGACCTTTCTACTAATAAAGGGATTGCAGGCATGATTGTATACGCGAGCCAGGAAGTAAATGAAGGATCTGAGTTGGGCACTTGGAGGAGCATCAGGCAGGCGGAAACTGATTCGAATGGCAAATTTACATTAAAAGGCCTGTATAAGGGAACCTATATCTTCTCCGTCACCGATCCTATTTCTCTTTATGCCTCCAGGTATTATAATACAACCGGCGATCCTTATGTATCTCAAGACGCGTATGAATGGAATTACGATCCTGATAGCTCAGGTACTCCCCCTTATATTACTTTTAACGTTCAAAAAGGCGGCAGGATTTCAGGAAGTGTGGGCAGTCAGTTTGCAGGAACAAAGGTTTATACCTACCGGGTAAAACAAGGAATCCCGGTTGCCGGATTTTCAGTCAATGCTGATCCAAATTTCAGCTTTACCGGATTGATACCTGGCGAATATATCCTCGGTTTTAAAGATCCTAATCTCAATTATATACCAGAGTACTATTCACAAAGCGGTTTTACAACGGATTTTGATCTGGATAACCCTGATCACCATATCACAGTAAGTATAAATACTACAACATGGGTGAGTGAAATGAACTTCACACAACTCGGGGCGAGGGTGGAAGGTCAGATAATGCAGGAGACCGGTACAAGCCCTGAGCCCATGCTTAATACTTATATTTTTCTCTATCATTTATCAGATAAGAAGGAATTATGGGCTACTACCCCAGCGCAGTTCACTGCCACCGATTCAAATGGCAATTATTCTTTGAAGGGGCTTTCAGAAGGAAATTACAAAATCATAGCCTTCGGACCTCAATATCGCCCGATCTCGAAGTATATAACTATCGTGGAATCCGATTTGGGGTCCGTCAAGGTATTGGATCTAACTTTCCCGGTGGGCTGGCTAAACGAGAAATACGACAAGACGTTAACATTGGAAAAGGGCCTTAATCTTATAGCTTATCCTACCCGTATTCCTCCATATGTTACCGGATATACCGCTTTATCTTTCCTTAAGGATATCGTAATGGTGAACACTCGTGAGCCCATGACCTTGAAAACCATTTCCCCTTATGATCAGAAATGGAAAAGCGCTACTTTCGGTAATACTGAATTGGAAGGTTTACAGATTACAGATGTCCACGGAAGTAATTATTCCATCTCCAATGGACAGGGA
Source organism: bacterium (assembly GCA_049472335.1). GTDB lineage: Bacteria > SZUA-182 > SZUA-182 > DTGQ01 > JAFGSM01 > JBLIRM01. The sequence continues at coordinate 21,621 of JBLIRO010000023.1, forward strand.
TTTTTGCTTTACTCGGAAGAGGGACCAACAATCAACTTTCGCTACTTTCCCGGACAAACCAGTCTATGGCTTAAAAAAGGCATTAACCTGGTTGGCAATGTGGCCTTTAATACTGACCTGACTGATTTAGACGAGACAGATTTTAGCTCGGATGCGAATTTCACTACCAGAAAGATGCTCGCAAAAATGGGCGAAGATTCCTCCGTTTCCATTCAGACCTTTGAAGCAAAGAAAGGCAAATGGCAGGCAACATATTGGATGTGGGGAAAGGCTGCCGGTAAAGATACAAAGGTCGAGGATGAACTGGGTTATGTTGTAACCATGAAAGAGGATGTGGATAATTGGTACCCAGCCAATAACAATTGATAAAAAAGAGGCGGACAGGAAAAGAATAAACAGGAAGGGGACTATCCTCTATGGCCTTATTGCGCTTTCCATCTTAATACTTTTGGTTTGCTGCAGGTCGAGGGATGGCTTTAGCCCCGACCGGGCCATGGAACATCTTGTCTCTCTTGTGGAAATGGGGCCCCATACCTCAGGATCTGAAAACATCAAACTGGTCCAGGCCTATATCAAAGATAACATTACAAAGGCCGGACTCCGGATAAAAGAGGATCGTTTCACGGCGAGCACTCCCCTTGGTATGAAAGAGATGGTTAATATTATAGCTTTTCGTCCAGGTAAGGTCCGGGAGATTATTGCGATAGGGGCCCATTACGAAACCAAATTTTTTTCCGACTTCAACTTCGTAGGAGCGAATGACAACTCTTCCGGCACAGGCCTGTTACTTGAACTGGCACGCGTGATTTCTTCTATTCAAGATCCTTCTCTCGAATTCACATACTGGTTTATCTTTCTGGATGGGGAAGAGGCATTCTTAAAATGGACAGAATCGGATTCCCTCTACGGAAGCAGACACCTTGTACAAAAATTGCGGGAAAGCGGGGAGATCTATAATATCAAGGCATTCATCCTTCTGGATATGATTGGTGACAGGGATTTAAATCTATGTATGGAATCCAATTCTTCAGCCTGGCTGACAAAGATCATATGGGAGACGGCAAAAGAAATGGATTATGAAAAGATCTTCCTCGATAAGAAAACCATGATAACAGATGATCACATCCCCTTTTTAAATGCCGGAGTTTCTTCCATAGACCTTATTGACTTTACTTATGGGGGAAACAGTTCACCCGGACTTTATTGGCATACTCCGCATGATACCCTGGATAAGGTGTCCAAGGAAAGCCTGGAGATTGTAGGAAAGGTTGTTCTGAAGAGTCTGCCTGCTATCGAAGAGTTTTTGATGCCCATCGGCAATCAAAATATGAATTAAGCTAAATGTTTTTGAGTTAAACCCGGATCTTAAATAATTTGTGAGTAAAAAAAGCGGGTGAGATTCAATAAATCTCACCCGCTTTTTAATTTTCTAAGATTCAGTTTTATAACGGAAGTCCCAGTCCGAGACCGGTAGCAAATAATCCGATACTTAGAGGATCAAAAGCGCCAAGTCCTGTCAGGCCGCCACCAAGGCCAAATGGGTTGAAGCCACCAAGGCCCAAACCTCCTATACCAAGGCCTACCCCGCCTAGCGCACCGAGTCCGCCAAGGGGTGGAATTGCAGCAACACTGCCAAGGGACGGAATCCCGGTAAGAGCGGTAATGGGATTGATCCCGCCGAGAAGGCCACCAATCATCCCTCCATATGGCATACCAAAGTTCTGCTGGCCATACATCCCTCCATATGGCATACCAAAGTTCTGCTGGCCATAGTAACCTTGACCGTAGTATCCCTGGCCTTGACCGTAGTATCCCTGGCCTTGACCGTAGTATCCCTGGCCTTGACCGTAGTATCCTTGACCATAGTATCCTTGGCCATAGTATCCCTGACCATAGCGGCCCTGGCCGTAATAACCACCATAAGGTTGACCATAGTAACCTTGGCCGTAATAGCCTTGGCCATAATAGCCGCCTTGGCCATAATAGCCGCCTTGGCCGTAGTAACCACCCGGATAATTCACAGGATAGCCAGTGTAGCTATAAGGACTGCCATAATAGCCGCCATAATAACCAGTATAAGGGTAACCACCGGTGTATGGATATTGACCGTATTGGGCGTAATATGCTTCATATTGAGCAAGATAAGAAGATCTCAGGTAAAGGGTGTCATCAGAGGTATTGACGACAGGCGCGCCTCCCAGGCTGTCCCAGTCGGCATCGGAAAGGCTGTCATAGTCCCCGAAATCCTGAGAGTCATCGTGGTCATCTCCGCCGGGTGAACTCTCGAATTTGTATTCCTTTATCTTGAGTTTATCTGTAGTTGATGTGGAGCTGGCGACCAGGGTGACAGTGATTTTCTCTATCTCACTACCTTCCCAAGTGTATTCAGCCCAATCGCTATCTTCAAACGCGGCGTTGAGGAAAAGAACCGTAAAGGGCGGCATCTCTATATCCCCGTCATCGTCCGGACCGATTTCATCATAGGATGACCTATTGGAAGCATAGGCATCGTCTCCGAGATAATAGATAAAGGTATCATCATCCTCTACTTCATATTCTCCTTCGTCTTCATCCGCCGCAAGAATGATTTCCACATCCTCTGTACCGGTTCCCTTGACAGCCTTAATATCAAATTTTATCTCGAAATAAGCTGTTGCCAGATATTCCATAGAAAAGTACTCATACTCGCTTTCAACTTCAATATCATGGTCTGCAGCAATAGTTACATAAGTTTGTGCCTCTGTTTTTGGCGCAAAACCAAAACTTGACACGAATGCAAGGCAAATTGCAATAATAATTACATTCAAAAACCATTTATTTTTCATTAATAAATCCTCCCTTTATTTGTCCTTCCACCAACAAGGCTTCAGATAAAATGATTTTTAGCCCCATACTAACCTCTCTACATATATTCACCTCCCTTTAAAGATCAACTCCTTTTTTGATTTAACAAATTTACCAACTCAAAATACAAAATATAAGACAGATTTTTTACTATATACTTACGAACCCCCCATTTTTGCACATTCTGTTTGAAAAAGTATAAAAAAAACAAAAAATTTATTTAATAAAAATACAAAAATACTATATTTTCATTCTGCAATATTTGTGCCATTAAAGTTATACAAAACAATATATTATCACAAAAAAAAAGTAAAAGGGCAATATCATTGTTAATGTTTGACTATTATTGCTCTGATCATATTGTATTTTTATATATTTTTACCTTTTCGGCAGAACAGGTGATTGATAGATTTTGGGCCCAGTATGAATATTCTTTCATTATTTTGATATGTTTATTGTTAATATTATTAAATTTATTGCATTAACCAATATGTAATATTTTTCATATACTGTATTGTCTTTCAGGATCAGGACAGGTTGAAACAATAAACCTTTCAAGGGAATCGGTCCAAAATTCAACCTTCTTTCCTGTTACTGCTTTATATTTAGATTTGTTTAAAACGGAAAACATAGGCCTTGGAGCAGGGCGCTTGAAGTTTTCTGTTTTCACGGGACGAATATTCTCTATTTTTAATCTGTCATCCCTCCTTTTCGCTATCTCTATGGCTTTAAGTGCAAGTTCATACCATGAGCAGCTCCCTTCCCCTGAAAAATGATAGAGTCCGAAGGTTTCTGATTTGAGTAAATGATAAACGGCTTCGGCCAGGTCCTGGCAGGAAGTAGGAGAACCTTTTTGATCTGAGACAATATCCAGGTCCTTTTTTTCTGCTGCAAGCCGCAGGATTGTGGAGATAAAATTAGGACCATGATGACCATACAGCCATGATGTTCTGATGATATAAAAACGATTATACCCATCCCTTTGTGAGATGATGTTTCTTTCACCGGCCAATTTGGATTTGCCATAGACAGATAATGGGTTCGGAGGGTCAGTCTCTACATAGGGGCTCCTCTTGGTTCCATCGAACACATAGTCTGTGCTGAAGTGGACAAGCACGGCCCCCTCTTTTGCGCATAGATCAATAATCCCTGTAAGGGCTTCCCCGTTTACTCGAAATGCCTCTTCCTGATTCGTCTCCGCATCATCGACCTTTGTGTAGGCGGCGCAGTTACAAAAGATATCAGGCTTCCATTCCGAGAACAGTTTTTCCAGCCAGTTTATATTACAGATATCCCCGTCCTTCAGGTCGAACCCCCTTACCTGGTATCCCTTTGAATGGAGATAGGGGCCGATTACATGGCCCAGCATTCCCTGGGATCCGGAAAGCAAGACCTTTGGTTTAATCATACATTTTCCTCACTTTATTCATCTCAAAAATCCCTATCGCATAAACGGGGACAGGCTCGAAAAATCACTTATGATTCTTCCAAATCAAGCAGCCGGTCTGTAGTGTAAACCTGCTCAAAAAAAGCCTTCATCTTATTAAGATCCTTTTTGCCGGGCTCTATTTCAACACCACTGCTCGTGTCTACGGCAAATGGCCTTACCCGCATTATTGCCTGTCTGACGTTTTGTGAGTTTATACCCCCGGAGAGTATTATGGGCTCAAGTCCGGATTCAGATGCCTCCCGGGCCAGGCGCCAGTCAAATGTCTGTCCTGTCCCCCCGGCTTTATCAGGAACGAAGGTGTCGAGGAGAAAAGCGGTTTTTTGGGATAGATTGTCATATTCCTTTAAGCATGAAAGAGAGTCATGATTTTTTATGCGAAATGCCTTAATAAAGTTTAATCCTAAAGCCTGGCAGTACTCCGGAGACTCCCGGCCGTGCAGTTGTATGACATGAAATCCGCATAGATGGGCGACCCCCCTGATCCATTCAGGATCTTGATCTTTAAACACGCCCACATTTGTTATAAACGGAGGTACACAGGCTGTTATGCCGGCCACAACCTCGGGCTCAACAAGTCTGGGGCTTTCTTTTGCGAATATGAATCCCAAGGCATCCGCGCCCAGCCGGACTGCCTCAAGTGCGTCATTCAGGCTGGTAAGGCCGCATATCTTAATCCTGGTCCTCTGATAGAATAGATTATTGTTTCCGGTTCTTAGTGTGTTATGTGATATCAAATTACACCTTATTTCCGAGAAATACAGGGTAAGTGTAACCTCTCAAAATCCTGGTGGGATCTTGAGAAGAACTGCAAAATGCAAATTGCAAATTTTAAAATGCAAGACAATGTATTCCTTAAATTTTCATTTTTCATTTTGCAATTTTCATTGATCTCTTTCAAACCAAGCTGTTTTAAGCAGTTACGTGAAAGTTGCCTATGTCTCTGATTTATATATTTATGACCGATTCGACTGTCTGGTCTAGCGAATCGCCTGACAGGTCGAATTTTACAGGTTGTTTTTTTCTGAAAAATTCTAAAAACATCCTTGATAAGATCGTAAAAAAGTCATTGAAGGAGTCATTGGCATTCATTATTAATAATGGGTAATCGTGTGAGTTGACCCATCAATGCTCCCAGATCTGGGCTGGTTACCAATGCCTCCCCCACAAGAATGCTTCTAATCCCCAAGGAACAAAGCCGTTTAGCCTCTTCTACCCCGTTGATCCCGCTCTCACTGACAACGAGGCGGTCTTTTGGAATAAAGGGGATCAGCCGTGCAGTTGTTTCTATGTTCACATGGAAAGTAGAAAGATCACGATTATTTATACCTATGATTTTCGTCCCCGATTTTATGGTTCTGGGAATCTCTTCTTCAGAATGAACCTCAACCAGGGAGTACATTTCGAGTTCATCACCGAGTTTCACAAGCCCCAAGAGGTCCTGCTCTGAAAGCAAAGCTGCAATGAGCAGTATGGCATCTGCCCCGAATGCCCTTGCTTCATATACCTGGTATGGATGAATGATAAAGTCCTTCCTGAGTATCGGGATGGTACAGGCAAGCCTTGCTTTTATCAGGTCCTCTATTGAGCCATGGAAATAGTCTTCTTCAGTAAGAACTGAAATGGCTGAAGCTCCAAGATCCTGGTAAGATCTGGCCTGGTATGCAGGGTCCATATCCAGTTTTATAGCACCTTTGGAAGGTGAGGCACGTTTTATCTCCGCAATTAATGAAAGATGACGGTTTTTGCTCAGCGCCCTGTAAAAATCATACGGGGGCGGAGCTTTTTTTGCCTTTTCCTTGATCTTGTGAAGACTTGAATCTTCAGAGACCTTACATTCAACTTTTCTTCTTTTCGATTGGACAATCCTGTTCAGGAAGGAATTTTTTTCTGCCATAGTCAATCCTTTTCCGTAGAAGGCAGAGTTTGTCGCAGCTCTTCAAGCTTATCCATAGCCGCGCCGGAATCTATACTCTCTCTTGCCTTTTCTATTCCTTCGGTGAGGTCCTTTGCCAGGTCCGCGACATAAATGGCTGCACCGGCATTTAGAAGGCAGATATCCCTTTTGGGACCTTTTTTCCCTGAAAGGATGACCTCACATATCCCGGCATTTACAGCCGCTTCCGCTCCTTTTAAGTCTTCAGCCTTTGCCGGGGAAATGTCGAAGTCTGTTGGATTTATAGTATATGTTGTAATTTTGCCGTCCTTTAATTCAGTGATGCGGGTTGGCCCTGTGGTGGATATTTCATCAAGTCCGTCCATACCATGTACAACCATAACATGAAGACTGCCAAGATTATTGAGCACCCTTGCCATTGTTTCTGTCAGATCTTGGGAATATACACCTATGAGCTGTGCCCTGGCATTGGCAGGATTGGTCATAGGGCCTAATATATTGAATACAGTTCGTATTCCTATCTCTCTTCTGGGCCCTATGGCATATTTCATTGAAGCGTGAAGGAGTGGCGCGAATAGGAATCCAATACCAACCTCGTTCAGACATTTTTCCACTTTTTCTACATCTGCGGTTATATTGATTCCAAGGGCCTGAAGACAATCCGCGCTACCACAACTGCTTGATACGGAACGGTTACCATGCTTAGCTACCATGGCGCCAGCACCGGCTGCAATGAAAGCCGAAATAGTGGAGATATTGAATGTATGGGCCCCATCTCCTCCAGTGCCACATGTGTCGATTACCGGACCTTTTGCCTTCAAATGAGTCGCTTTCTCCCGCATGATCTTTGTGAAACCGGTTATCTCATCCACAGTCTCACCCTTTAACCGAAGCGCGGTAATAAACGAAGCGATTTGGGCGTCTGTGGCATTGCCGCTCATGATCTCTTCCATTGTCAGGGCTGCCTCTTCTTGTGAAAGGTCTTGTTTCTCTATAATTTTTGTAATAGCCTCCTTGATCATTTCTTATTCTCCTTTTATGAGCAGTTATTACATGGTCCGGAAAAACCAGAGAAAAGAGATTTTAACGATTGCCTTAAACTGACAATAAAAATTCCAGCTAAATTGTTTTAAATAAAGTTTTTAAGAAGCTCTTTTCCGCACTGGGTGAGAATAGACTCAGGGTGAAACTGGACTCCTTCAACAGGGAAATCCTTGTGCCGGATTCCCATAATCTCTTCCTGATCAGTGTGTGAAGTCACTTCAAGCACATTGGGGACGGATTGTGGTTCAACAATCAGAGAGTGATAACGGGTCGCTTCAAACGGATTGGGCAGGTCCCTGTAAACCCCTTTACCGTCATGATAGATAAGAGAGGTTTTACCATGCATTAGACGTTTTGCCCTCACTACTTTTGCACCGAAGGTATGAGCTATACACTGGTGTCCCAGGCAGACCCCTAAAATAGGTATCTTTGATCCAAATACCTTGATAACCTCATTAGATATTCCGGCCTCCAGAGGTGTACAGGGACCGGGTGAAATGATTATCCTGTCCAGATTTAATCCTTTTATCTCCTCGATGGAAGTCCGGTCATTTCGAAAGACCCGAACCTCCTGGCCCAACTCTCCCAGATATTGAACGAGGTTGTAGGTAAAGGAATCATAATTGTCTATCATCAAAATCATTGTACTAAATTTATCCTATATTAATTTGATCCAATTTATGGATTTTAACTGTTTTGTGGGCATTCCGGCATTTTCCCTCCTTCTGCCAGGCGGATTGCATCCATTGCCGCTTTTGCTTTGTTCACCGTCTCTTGATATTCTTTTTCAGGATCAGAGTCAGCCACAATTCCCGCACCCGCTTGTATATAAGCATGGCCGTCTTTTACAACCATTGTCCTTATTGTTATACATGTATCCATATTCCCTGAAAAGCTAAAATAGCCTACTGCGCCCGCATAGGGCCCTCTTATGACAGGCTCCATCTCTTCTATGATTTCCATGGCCCTTATTTTTGGAGCGCCTGTTACTGTCCCCGCGGGAAAGCAGGCTATCAGGCAGTCATAGGGATCTCTGCCTTCGCTGATTTTACCCGTTACCTGTGAGACAATGTGCATGACATGGGAATAGCGTTCTATGGTCATAAGCTCCGGACATTTAACAGATCCATATTCACACACCCTTCCCATATCATTCCTGGCAAGGTCTACAAGCATGATATGCTCGGCACGCTCTTTTGGATCGGCAAGCAGTTCTTCCGCCAGTAACTCATCTTCCTCTTCAGTTGAACCTCTTTTTCTGGTTCCGGCTATGGGCCTTTCCTCAACATGGCTATCTTCCATTCTAACCATAAGCTCAGGTGATGACCCTATGATTTTAAGCCCATGATGTTTAAGATAAAACATATAAGGAGAAGGATTTATGAGGCGCAGAGCCCTGTAAATATCGAAAGGATCACAGCAAACAGGTGTGGAAAACCTCTGAGAAAGAACAACCTGGATGATATCGCCTGCAGAAATATATTCTTTGGCTCGTCTTACGGCAGCCTTAAATGCTTCGGGCTCAAAATTCGACTGAAACGGGAGTGATCCGGAAACAGGTTCCTCTAAAGAGGAAATAGATGGAAGCGGCCTTTTCAGATTTTCGATGACCCCTTCAATTCTGGTTACTGCATTTTCATATGCCCGGTACAATGATTTCTTTTGCTCATTTCCCTTACTTTCTTCATCTTCCAGATATGCATGTGAGAGTACCTTTATACGGTTCGTCATATGGTCAAATATGAGCAGGGTGTCTGTGATAAAAAACAGACACTCGGGAAGATTCAAGACATCGGTGGCTATTTCAGGAAGCCTTTCGGCATATCTTACCATATCGTAGCTTATATATCCTACGGCCCCGCCTATGAATCGGGGAAGCCCCTCGACAGCCACCGGTCGATATTTGGCCATAAGGTCTCTGAGAGAAAAGAGCGGATTCTCTCCCCTGGTTTTTGATTTCCTGCAGGAATTGGAGGAATTAGGTTGCGCCGTGTTACCCAGAGAATTATTACTATCTTTTATAATTACCCCATCTCTATCTGCTTGAAATATCCGGACAGGATTAGAGCCAAGGAATGAGTAACGGGCTATTTTCTCTCCCCCCACGACACTCTCCAGCAGAAAGGAAGAGGAATAGCGGTCGATCTTTTTGAAAGCGGAAACCGGCGTTTCAGTATCCGCACAAAGATCTCTGTAAATTGGGATCAGATTTCCCCGGCGGGCATATAGAAGAAATTTGTCCGGATCCGGATGATACATTTACAACCCCTTAAGATAAAGATTATAAGGTGTCACGATATCAAAATAAATCAGTCAAAAAAGAATAGAATAATAACATTATAGTTGCAACTATATAGAAAAACAAGAAATAAGGATAGAATAAAAAAGCAATTTTCATTTTAGAAATCTATTGAGCCTTAATCTCGGTTAAATAACAGGTTCGACATCAATGGTGTCCAGTTCGACACACAGAGATCTCATCAGCAGATCTACAGAAACAACCAGTTTGTTTTTTCTGGTATCGGTCTTCATAAGTATCCCTTCCACACCAGTGAGTGGCCCATTCATGATCCTGACTCTCTGGCCAATTTGAAGGTATGGTACGGGCGTTAACAGCACATCATTCTCAAGCAGTATCCGAATCGAGTCGATCTGTTGATCAGGGATGGGGATAGGCTCTTTCTGGCTCCCTACAATACGCGCTACTCCGGGAGTTTTCAGGACTTCAAGCCATATATGTTTTTCAAGCTCCACATGAACAAACAGATATCCCCTAAACAAAGGTATCCTTATCCTTTTTTTTCGGTCTTTTCTTCTGCTCCAGACCTCTATTTTGGGGAGGAATACCTGGATCTTTTTGGCCGAAAGCCGGGTATTCACCATATCCTCATGCCTACTGCTTGTGTGGACAGCATACCAGTTGATGTGCTCGGAAAGTTTGTCCATATAAATCCCTCTTGCAATAAATACCCTGTAAATAGCTTATAGCTAAATGTAACATTATATTACTAAATAAGCGATATTTCAAAAAATGTCCAAAGTTATTGAAAAGTGCCAAAAGTGTCAAGTGCCTAAAGTGTTAAGTGCTTAAAGTTATTATTCAATATCCGCGGGTATTATTTGGTTTTCCCCCTTTTCGTCTTTGGTTAACATCTCGATTTTCTTTTCCGCCAGTTCCAGTTTTTTGCTGCAAAAGCGGGACAGTTTTATCCCCTCTTCAAATAATTCCAGCGAATCCTCGAGTCCCAAATCCCCTGATTCAAGTTTATTAACAATTTCTTCTAGCTGTTTAAGTGCCTTTTCAAAACTCACCTTATCTTTTGAGCTTTTTTGCACGGTTTCCCCCTTTTTAGATGCTTTTAATGAACATCTTTCACCTCACTTATCACATCTCCTTTATGGAACCTGGTTCTTATATGATCACCAGGCCTGAGATCCTCTGATTTCCGGATGATTTTTTCATCAGGAATCCTCATGCAGAGGGAATATCCCCGCTGCAATACATTTAAAGGGCTCAATGCATCAAGTGCCCCCATAGCGCCTGAAAGTGCCTGCTTGTGTTTTTGTGTCAGTAATATCATGAAATTTATAAGCCTCTTTTTTTGTTCAGTTATCTGAGAAAAAAGGTCTTTTACCTTCTGTGATGGATGGAGCCTGTTTAGCAATCGGTCAGTATGAAACAGTTTTTCCCTGGATCTTTCCAGAAGGATAGAGATGACACGGAATAGCCTTATATCCTCTTCATCAACGGATTCCTGGAGGCTTCGAACAATTGAGAAGGGATCACGGAAGATTCGTCCCTCTGTAAGATGGAGGACACGTGTCTTGTACATTTCCATCCTATGAGAAATTGTCTGCTCCAATCTCATTTGCTGGTTTGCAAGGAATTCTTCAAGGTGTTTTCTGTTTTGGATAACCAGCTCAGCGGCAGCAGAAGGGGTGGGTGCTCTAAGGTCTGCCACGAAATCACTGATTGTGTAGTCTATTTCATGTCCGACCGCTGATATTACAGGCACACGGCAGTTATAGATCGCCCTTGCCACAATCTCCTCATTGAACGCCCAGAGATCCTCAAGAGAGCCGCCTCCGCGGGTAACAATGATCACTTCCACACCGGGCTGATCCTGCAATTCTCTTACTGCCTTTGCTATTTCCTCCGCCGCCCCCTCCCCCTGGACCCTTACCGGACTTATTAACACCCGCATGGTGACGAATCTGCGTGTAAGGATGTTCAGTATATCTCTTATTGCGGCTCCGGTTGGAGATGTCACAATACCGATCCTCTCAGGCCAGAGCGGAATGGATCTTTTTCTGGATTCATCGAAAAGGCCCTCCTTCGCAAGGCGATTTTTGAGTTGTTCGAAGGCCTTTTGAAGTGCTCCGGACCCAAGTGGCTCCATGTAATCACAAATGAGCTGATATTCCCCTCTGCGTTCATAGACAGTGATCTTGCCGCGTACGAGGATTTTCATGCCGTCCTCAGGCTGAAATCTTAAGAACCTCTGGCTGCCCTTAAACAGGACAGACCGCAACTGCGCTTCCTTATCCTTGAGTATAAAGTAGGTATGACCGGAAGAAGGGATCCTGAGGTCACTCACTTCACCCTCGACCCATATCTCAAAAAATTCCTCTTCAAGACGGTTGCGGATAAGGGTTGTAATCTGGCTTACAGAAAATGGCCTGACATTTATCAAAGTAAAAACATCCCTGTATCTTCTAGAGAAAAATCAAAGAATTCCTTAGAATTATAAGTAATTATGACAAAACTATTCTATTCTATATCATTTTTAGAATCAATCCTTATTCATATTGACAAAGATCCTTTTGCTTGCTATTGTTTGTGGATTGGAGTCTCGTGTATACTATAGATGTTCCTTTTGGGTAATCTTTTTGTTTTCAGGAAGTTTATATTGTCTCCGAAGAGACAGGTTTAATTATTATCCGTTTAAAAGGAAATAACGGATAATAACAATCGGGTTATAAGTGAAAAAGGAGCAATTATGACCGGGGACCGGCAAAGAGGGTCTGTGGCCGGGGTAGCTATCAGTAAGGAACGCGGAACAAGCAAAAAACAAGTGGCCCATATAGATCTGAGAAAAGGATGCGGGGTTCTGGGCGACGGGCATGCATATACGGAAAAACAGGTAAGCCTTGTCGCTGTAGAGGAAATCGATCATATGAATATATCTTATGATATCCAGGCTCATATAGGAGACTTTGCAGAGAATATAGCAACCCGGGGTATAGACCTCATGACCTTTTCACCGGGGGATCGGATCCGGGTTGGCCCTTCTGTCCTTAAGGTAGTACGTTTGGGCAAGAGCCGGGAAGAAATGATAGGACATACCTTCTCCTTTAAGGGATATACCCTCTTGCCTGAGAAGGGCCTTTTTTGCGAAGTCATCAAAGGCGGAAGGATAAGGCCGGGAGATGAGATATGGTTTGATAATAGAGGCAAATAAGATATTCATGACTCCTCAAAATCCCGGTGACATCTTGAGAAAAATTGTAAATTGCAAAATGCAAATTTTAAAATGCAAAATAATGTATTCCTTAAATTTTCATTTTTCATTTTGCAATTTGCTATTTGCATTACCTCCACGAAAACCACACGGTTTTTGAGTAGGTACAGATATTCAACATGATTTTTTTGAATATAAATAATAATTTTGAGTATTAAGGTATGGATCAAGATAAAAAAGATGTTATATCTCTTGCCGAAATGGAAGTAAACACGGAGGGTATTATCCATAAACTGGAAAGCGGAGCCGCTTTTCAGTCCCGTCTTCAGGCCCTGAATATAAGGACAGGAAAGAGGATCAAAAAGATAAGCGCAAATCCATTTCGAGGTCCGATCGTTGTAGAGGTAGATAGCTCCAGGGTTGCCATAGGTTACGGTATGGCTCAAAAAGTAATGGTCGAAATAGCAACCCGGAAAAAACCCTCATGACCCCGGTGTCTTTTGTTTTGATGGGGGTTAAAGAGTGAAGATCTTGCTCATGGGAAATCCCAATGTGGGCAAGAGTGTCATATTTTCCCGCCTTACAGGCGCTCATGTCATCTCCTCCAATTATCCCGGAACAACTGTAGGTTTTACCAAAGGATATATCTGGCTTGACGGCCTGAGACATGAAATCATAGATGTACCAGGCACATACACACTAAGCCCCACCTCAAAAGCCGAGGAAGTGGCTGTGGAAATGCTGTCCGAAGGTGATATGGTAATAAATGTTGTAGATGCCACTAACCTGGAACGTAGCCTTTACCTTGCCACTCAACTGCTCGAAAGAGGGGCGCCTTTTATTGTCGCTCTTAATATGTGGGATGAAACCAAACATCGTGGTATCAGCATCGATCTGGACAGATTGAGAGAATTACTGAAATGTCCTGTTATTCCCACCGTAGCTATCACAGGACAGGGTATAAAGGACCTTGTTGCAGCGATCACGGATGCCGCCCGCAGGGATCTACAATCCAAACCTGTTGAGACAAAACTCCTGGATGACGAAAGGTGGACTCATATAGGTCATATCATCAAAGAGGTGCAACATATAACTCATCGGCACCATACACCCATGGAGAGGTTTGGAGATATGACCATAAGGCCTCTTACAGGAATACCCTTTGCCGTATTTGTAATTAGTCTCTCATTCACCTTCATTAGATTTTTAGGTGAGGGATTGATCAACCACCTGTTGGATCCACTGTTTGAGCAATACTATATGCCCTTTATAGTAAAACTGGTAAACCTCGCTTTCCCTTCAGGCTTCTTCCACCATATATTGATCGGAGAATCTGCAAACATTTCAGAATCCATGGGCCTTCTCACGACAGGGATATATGTCCCGGTCGTTTTGGTCCTTCCTTACATTCTCTCCTTTTATCTTGTGCTGAGTTTTATGGAGGATTTGGGGTATCTCCCGCGCCTGGCCATTCTTATGGATACCATTATGCACCGGATCGGTCTCCATGGCTTTGCCGTTATCTCCATAATCCTCGGGCTTGGGTGTAATGTTCCGGGAGCCCTTTCCACCCGTATTCTGGAAACACGAAGGGAGAAATTCATTGCCGGGACATTGCTTGGGGTATCCGTGCCGTGTATGGCCCAAACAGCAATGATTATAGGCCTCGTAGGTCCATACGGGATTCGTTTCGTATTTCTTATCTATGGTATTATCTTTTCCTGGGGTATCCTGGTCGGGGTGCTGATGGATAGGTTTTTGAAAGGAGGCAGCCCTGAGATCTTCATAGAGATCCCTGCCTATCATGTACCTCATCTGGGAACCCTTCTAAAAAAGCTCTGGATGCGAATCAATGGTTTCCTGAACGAGGCTATACCACTGGTCTTGCTGGGGGTCCTGATTATCAACATCCTCCATTTTACGGGGATCCTGGATTTTGCCGGCAGTATCACCGCCCCAATTTTGAAGCACGGGCTTGGGCTGCCCAGTGAGGTCGTATCTGCCATGATTATCGGTTTTTTGAGAAAAGATGTGGCCATAGGGCTATTAAAGCCCCTGCAGCTCAGTCTTAAGCAAATCATCATTGCCTGTACTGTCCTTACCATCTATTTCCCCTGCCTTGCGACCTTCTTTGTCCTTTTGAAGGAACTGGGATTGAAAGACATGATAAAGTCAGCACTTATAATGATCACAAGCGCCTTATTGGTCGGTGTTATTTTAAATATTGTCTTGTAAAACCACTAATGTAATAGTTCACCACGGAGGCACAGAGGCACTGAGAAATGATTTTAGAAAAAAACCTGCAGAGAAGATAATTGGGGTAGTGATATAAGTTCATCGGCATTGAGGGAGGCAAGAGGCTTGTCTTTTGATTTTTTTCTGTGTCTCTGTGCCTCCGTGGTGAGTTGAACTGTTACGAATTTCTGAGTTGACAATGGTTGCATTGTTTGTTATTGTCATCCATAACTATATATAAAAATTGACCTATTCATTAATATTAGTTGAGAGAAAAGACACTGATGAAAAAATACTTTTTTTTAAAATTCTCTTTTAACAAGCACTTTATCCGTTTTAGGCCTTCTCTCATTGTCATAACGGCAATGATAGTTCTTCTATTTATTATTTTGAATCATTCCATATCCTCTGGGACGGAGAAGGACTATCAGATAGGCGCACAGGACAAATTAAAGATAGAGGTATGGGACCACCTGGATCTAACAAGGGAGGTGTCCGTTTCGCTAAGTGGTTTGTTTACTTTCCCGTTGATAGGTGAAATAAAGGCTTCGGGGCTTACTGCTGAGCAGGTTCAGAAGGAGATTGCCAGGAGGCTCGCAGACGGCTATTTGATAAAGCCCCAGGTCACGGTTACTATTACCGAGTATCGCAGCAAACAGGTTAACATCCTGGGAGAAGTAAGAAATCCCGGCGCTTATCCCTATACCCGCCAGACCTCACTGATAGAGATAATTTCCATGGCCGGGGGGCTCACCAAGGAGGCAGGCCCTGAGGCATATATCCTGCGCTCCAAAGAAGTCAATTTATCATTCCCGGATAAAGAAGGCCGTTCCCAATCTGTTGCTGATTCAGACAGCACAATGAAAAAGATCGACCTGAATGACCTCCTTAAAAGCGGTCATGAGGTCTATTTCCTGCTTCAGGAAAATGATACCATATATATACCCAGAGCGGATTTCTTCTATGTATTGGGAGAAGTCAACAAACCAGGACCGTACAAACTGGAAAAGGACACTACAGTTCTGAAGGCGGTTTCCACGGCAGGCGGCCATACAAACAAGGCAAATCTCAACAAAATTACCATTGTTCGCATGATAGAAGGAGAAGAGAAGGAGCTTCCCGTCCGGCTGTCGGATCCTGTTTTGGCCGATGATATAATCAAAGTCCCTGAACGGTTTTTTTGATCTTGACGATTTCCTGTTATATCAATATAATACCAAGAGGCATTTCCAATGGAACAACCACAGAGATCAACATTCAGCGTAACCGGTCAAACGCCTTTTTATCCTGTATCATCAGGAAGCGATCCCAAAAAGGAAATTCACCTGCGTGATTATTGGCGAATCATATCCAAACGACGCTGGACGGTCATAACCCTATCTATTATTATTCTTCTCACAACCACCATAGTCACGCTTCGTAAAACTCCGATTTATATGGCAACAATAAAGCTTCAGATAGATTCGGAAAACCCTAAAGTGATATCGATAGATGAAGTCATGAATGTTTCCCCCTCTGACAGGGATTATAACCAGACCCAATACAAGCTCCTTAAGAGCCGCAAATTGGCAAAGGCTGTCATACACGAGCTGAAACTGGATGAAAACCCTGAGTTTGTCTCCGAAGGAGTGGACGGGCAATCATCCTCAAATCCCATAAGGATTCTCTCCTCCATCTTTGGAAAAGAAAAAGACCGTTCTAACCCGGAAGAGGAAGATGCCGCAGAGATGTCAAGGCTCATAACCGCTTTCCTGGAAAGGCTCAAGGTGGAACCGGAAAGAAATACCCGTTTGGTCAATGTCTCTTTCACAGGTGAGGACCCCAGGATAATCACCCGTATCGCCAATACCCATGCCCGTCTTTTTATCGAGCAAAACCTCCTTTTGAAAGCCGATGTGAGTTCGGAAGCGTTAGAATGGCTTGACAAGCATCTGGGCCAGCTTAAAAAAAAGGTTGAGGAATCGGAAGCAGAGCTGCACAGGTATAAGGAGGAAAACAATATCGTATCCCTCGAGGAAAAACAGAATATTATTGTGCAAAGGCTATCAGATCTGAACACAGCCGTCACACAGGCAAAAACCGAACGGATCAGGCTTGAAACATTGTATAACCAGATCATCAAATATGCGGGCAAAGAGGCTGTCATAGAGTCCCTGCCTTCTGTCATAAACAACAAACTCATCCTGGAGCTCAAGGCAAAATACATAACCCTTCAGGCAGAGCATAGAAAGGTTTCACAAAAATTAGGCAACAAACATCCCCATATTATAGAAATCTCCTCTGAGATGAAAATCATCCGGGATAAGATAAAGTCGGAAATCAAAAAGATCATAGACAGTATAAAAACAGAATATGAAATCGCCCTTGCTCAGGAAGCAGTCCTTAAAGAGGCCCTTGAAGAGCAGAAAAAGGAAGCCATTGAATTAAACCAGAAGGCCATTCGCTATGGGGTCCTGAAACGTGAGGCAGAAAGCAATGCGCAGGTATTCAACATGGTCCTCAACAGGCTGAAGGAGACTGATCTTACACGAGGATTAAAGGCGAGCAACATCCGTGTCATTGATCCCGCGGAAGTCCCCCGGCGCCCCATAAAACCGAGAAAGGGACTCAATATATTCCTGGCGCTCATTGTAGGCCTTATGGGCGGCACAGCTCTTGCCTTATTCTTCGAATACCTGGATGATACGGTTAAAACCCCTGAAGACTTAAAACGCTACTTCGACATTCCATTCTTAGGTCCCATACCCCATCATGACTTTGAGCAATATAAGATCCAAAAATATCCTGAGCTGATCACCCATTTTGACCCTAAAAGCCGTATAAGCGAAGCTTACAAAGGACTCAGGACAAGCATCCTTTTTTCTTTGCCCAGAGAGGGAGGAAAATCCATCCTGGTTACCAGTGCAGGCCCCAAAGAAGGAAAAAGCCTGACAGTTGCCAATCTTGCAATTACTCTGGGTCAGATAGGCAACAAAATTTGCATCCTCGATTGTGATATGAGAAAACCAAGATTGCATAAAATCTTTCGTATCCCTGACGAACCTGGATTAAGCAGTATACTGGCGGGTCAGGCCACACCCGAACAGGTCATGCAAAACGGTTTTATTCCGGGGATTAAAGTGGTTCCCTGTGGCCGGCGACCGCCCAATCCCTCAGAGTTGCTTGGCTCTAACCGGATGCAGGTTCTCATTGAAACCCTAAAAAAGGATTACGACTATATCATCATAGACTCTCCTCCCGTGGCGGCAGTCACGGATTCAGTATTGCTCGCACGAATAGTGGATGGTGTCTGTATGGTTATAAAAGGCGGGGATACCGGCAGGGAAATAATCTCCCGGGGCATGGATCTTCTTTTAAACGCGCACGCAAATATCCTTGGCGCAGTAATAAACAATATAGATGTATCCAAAAAGACTTATTATTATTACTATCAGTACTATTATTACAACTACTACGGAGATGAATTGAAAGAAAACAGAAAGACCGGATTATTTAAAAGGCGCCGGCGCAGTTCTGAGACTCATACCGTAAGGCCATAAACCCAGATCTTGCAACCTGTTATAATTTTGTGCATATTTTGATAAAATTTATAATTTTTTACACATATTTCGTAATTATTACTTTATTTTCAATTCAACTATTTTCACCAGTTTCTTCAATAACCATTCTCTTCAATAGGATAACTGTCTGAATATATATTCTTAATTTAAGCACATGCACGCTTTGATTTTTCTATTCATTTTTAAGAACAATTTTTGCATATAGTCATTCCAAAATTTGCTATTACAACACAGAAGTCCACATTATATCAATCTGGTTTAAGGGGGGAAAAATGACCAGAAAAACTGTAGGCTTTAGTGTATTGATTTTTTTAGTAATACTATCCTTTTCTATTGCTACTTTTTGTGCTGCTAATAATGGAAATTTCGACGCGAAATCAAACGAGAATGAAAAAAATAAAATCTTCACGAGTGAGAGTGATTCTAATCATCCGGTCTGGCCGCAAAAGTCAGTCGGTCCTCAAAGAGAAGAAGATGATGAAACTGATTTTAAATTTGATATCAGCGAAAAGTCAATCTCCAATATGATTGATAAGCTCTTCACTGTTAATGGTGTAAGAAATATAATAAGCAATGGAGTGCCCGGGGTTCCGTTTCTGTGGGATTGGTTATCATTATATTTCTCATCGAGTTTGGGTGACGAGCTTGTTGTAGATTTCAAGACTACCGGTATTTGTATTTTTAACAATGATGAATGGATCAAAATATTTAACAATGGCGTTGACCCGGTCAGTATTGTTAGCTTTAATAATAAATTGGCTGTAGATTTTGGTCCCGACTATGGTATATTAATTTACAATAAAGGAAACTGGAAGAGACTTTATAAGGGTGTCGAAGTAAAGCAAATGGTCGGGCTTATTAATAATCTGGTGGTAGATTTTGGCAACTCCTTTGGCATCTTTGAATATAACTGCCTGACTGATCAATGGACCAGGATATTTGGGAGTAATAAAATTCCCAGAGATTCCATGGTTAGCCTTGGTGATAAGCTAGTAGTAGATTTCAAGACTGCTGGTATTTGTATCTATTATGATGGTGTATGGAAGAGTATATATAAAGGGGGTGTTGACCCGGTTAATATGGTCAGCTTTAATGGTAAACTGGCCGTAGATTTTGGCCTGGAGTATGGTATATTAGTCTATGATTACGAGACTTATACCTGGAGGCGAATTTACAGAGGCGGGGCTGTAGAAAAGATGACTGCATTTGGTAAATACCTGGCAGTGGATTTCGGCACTGCCTCTGGACTCTATATTTATGATTTTGATAGCAATGCCTGGACACTGCTTTATAAGGGGCTTGCGATAGAAAACATGACAGGATTCAACAACAAACTAGCTATAGATTTTGGCCTCAATTATGGCATATATGAATACAATCTTACTACGGATACTTGGAAGAAAATCTTCCATGCCAGTGTTCTTAGGGATGATATGTGTGCATCTGATGTATTTGATTAGTTCCTTATAGTACTTAAGACCTAAGTATTCGTGACTATTTATCTGTTTGTAATTTTACAAACAGATAAATAGTTACGACCTCTCCCTGTTAGACTGCAATTCCTTTGGGAAAAAATGCCGATACGCTTCTTCAATACCTTTTCACTAGCTTGTCAAATATATTGAACAATAAAACATGCTGAAAGGCTTAAACCCGGATTTTGGTAAAAAGTTTTTAATTTATTTTGCCGATTTTTTAAATAGTATTGTTTTTATTCAAAGATCTTGATTTTAGGAAAAATACAAAAATTGATTTCAGTATTTTAACAGGTTAATGACAAATGCCCAAGATGCTTAATTCCTTTAGTTTTTTTGCCGAGTTATGTCTCTTTGTAAAGTTGGATTCTAAGCAAATACCCTAATTCTAACGCGGAGGTATGATTTCAGGCAAATTTTCAGGTATTGAGCAAGTTTAAAATCTTGTGTTTTTGACTTTGTTTTTACTCCAAATCTTTCATAAAGATCTTTGAGTAGAGTTGTCATTCTTGTTTTATTCTCAGTGGGTTCACATTTTATCTGCCATAAATGTAATCCACGGTGCAGAGCTATAACCTAAATAAATGTTCACACCTCCTAATGATTAAGGAATTCCTGTGTTAAGTCATCATAATAAAAAGATTGACCGATTGACAATGAACGACTTTGAAAAACAAGAAAGCTGTCCCTGGTGCCGGTCCGGGTGTTATTCGGCAGCGGCGAATTTGCGGTTCAATACAGCCTATCATAGTCAGCAAACAAGGTTTCTTATGGATTACTTGATTATAAGGAACCGAAAGGTCGTTCGCTGCTCAGAATGCGGACTTTTTTATAATCTTTTAATCCCCGCGCCAAAGACACTGATAATGATGTCTCACGGAGATAATAAGAAACAAATTAAACAAGAAAAAGACGGTGTTTGGAGCTTCGGATGTAATCGAAATGCCTCTGATCACGCTCATTTGTTGCAGGTTTTGATTCCCCTCCCCTTTGCTTCCGTTTTAGATGTGGGATGCTGCGAAGGGCGCTTTTTATCATTACTGCCTCACAATTGGCGACTGTCAGGTTTGGAACCTGATCCAAAAGTGCCCAATTCTATAGCCGGGAAGTTTGATATCAGGCAGGATTATATTGAATCCGACAGCCTCCCATGGCCTTCAGATTCATTTGATGCCATTACCATGTTCGATGTGCTTGAACATTGCCGTGATATACAAAAAGCTCTTTCAAATGTTAATAAACTCCTTAAGCCGAACGGCTGGTTGATGATCGAGACTGGTAACGCCTCTTGCCTGGAGGCAAAGATCACTGGAAGCTTATGGTGGTACTTTAACCTCTTTGAGCATTTTGTGTTTTTTGATCCCGTATCCACAACACGTATTCTCTCTGATTCAGGGTTTGACATACATACCCTGGAAGAGGTTTTTCATATCAATCCCAGGTCATTAAATAAGGCAAAGGCCATTAAAAACTATATTATTACTGCATTGGCCTGGATTGCTACCCTTGGCGGGCCATATACTCAATTATACAGATTTCTGTCCAATACATTTAATAAATCCGGAAGGCTCCCCAAATTATATGGCAGGAATCACATGTTCGTCCTGGCGCGAAAGAAATGCGGTTTTTTAAATTCCGGGACCTTTAAGCATCAAAATTTATGATCAGGCTTTAGGATCGGCAACCGGTTTTGCAGAAAACAGCTAAATACATTAACCGTTTCATTAAGCGTCCTATAAAGCGCTCCATACAGAAAGTCTTACACATTCCGGATCCCTGGCAGGATATCCAACGTTTGACAGTAAACCGGAAGCCCGGGATTATAGTCGATGTGGGAGCAAATAAAGGTCAAACAGCCGTCAAGCTGTCTGCGTTGCTGCCTGAATGGAAGATCTATGCCTTCGAGCCTTTTCCCGAAACGTTTAAAAAGCTTGAAGAGGTGGTTTCATCCCTGCCCAATGTGATACCTTTCAACATTGCTATTTCAAACAAGACAGGAACAGCGGATTTCCATGTGAATGCCTCAAACGTAACTAATTCCCTTCTGCCAGCCACAAACAGCGGTATGTCATATTTCCCGGAGGAGCTCAATTTACAGGGAATAATTCAGGTGTGTACAAAAACCCTGGATGATTGGAGCAAAGAGGCAAACATACATGATATCCGGATTCTTAAAATGGATGTACAGGGTTCTGAATTACTCGTGCTCGAAGGCGCGACTGAACTGCTTCTGAATAGCGTTCAGCTCGTATTCTCGGAAGTGCAATTTTTACCTATATATGAGGATTCAGCCACCTTTGGCAGAGTGGAAGCCTTTCTCCTCGATAGAGGATTTTACCTTTATCAGCTCTACGATTTACACTCCGGTCCTGATGGTCAGTTGCTATATGGAGATGCCCTTTTTATTAAAAAAGGGGACGGTTCTATTTTTTATAGGGTAAATTAGACAGATGAAAAAAGATATGATGTGCTTTCTTGGATTTGCATATTTTATTATTCCCCCCCCAAAAAATGGTATATTTTTATTTATTAATACCTGGCTGGCTCGTGACTTAAGGTGTATTTAAATTTATAAAATAATCAGGAGATAATCCATGAAAGCAAAAGTAACCAAAAAAGGATTGATCATTCCTAATATATTTTTAATGAAATCGTTACATTTTTTAATTGTAGAAATCAACATAATAAAGCCATTGAAGCAGGAAGTCGCCTTCTAAGTAGCCCATAAGAAAATCTAATAACCTGATTTGCTTCCCTGAATAATATACAACTTTTCTCGGATTATACTTCAATATATAGTCCAATAGACTAATTGATATGAACAAACGTATCTTCAATATTCATGCAGCAAGCCTGCTCAGGAACTCTACTTACAGGATGACCGGTTTTATGATGTCTATCCTGTTTATGCTGCTGTTTACCCCCTACTTTGTGAAGATATTGGGTCCCGAACAATATGGATTGTGGGCAATAAGTATTTCAGTGCTGGGTTTTGCCGGTATGTTGGACTGGGGGATTGGGACAGCGGTAACCAAGTATGTCTCTCATTATCTGAGCCTTGGTAATCCTCAAAAATTGGCCGAATGCATATTGGCATCAACAATTATTTACCTTTTCCTGGGAACTTGCGGGACCATTTTCTTATGGATTTTTGCACCACAGGTTGTTTCCCGGTTTGCCATGTCACCTGTGCTTGTGCCTATAGGAATTAAGATTTTGCGTATTACGGCGCTCGGTATTTTGCCAATGTTTTTACGGAATTGCTTTTTAGCCGTTCCTATGGGTTTTCAGAAATATGGATTTTCAACAGCCATAACCTTAACCAAAGAATTGGTTGGGATGGGTGGTATGGCCTTCATTTTATGGTTGGGTGGGCGACTTATAGGGGTAGTCTCCTGGATGGTTATAGTGTCAGTTGGAATTGCCCTTATCACAATAATAATTGGCCTTTCAATGATAAAATCTGCTGATGCATTAATGTTGTCATTCAGGAAGGATGCCTTTGTTGAGATAATAAGATTTGCCATTTATTCCGGCACCACAGGGGTAGGAAGTCGCATTTTCAACATACTTGATCGGATTATTGTCGGGATATTATTAAACACATCCATGGTAACATATTATGTGATTCCTATTTCACTGGCAAACAAGTTGCGAGGCATAATTTCCAATATATCCCATGTCTTTATGCCCAGAGCGAGTTCGCTTCAAGCGAAGTGCGATTATGACAAGATTCGTTCCTTATTTTTGAAATCTCACAAGTTGATGGCCTATGTATTATTTGGTTTGACCTGTGTTCTTTTTATTGTTTCAAAACCACTTTTATTATTGTGGTTAGGCCCCGATTTTGTTTTACACTCATTGACACCCCTTAGAATCCTATTAGTGGCTTATGCCTTTATATCACTTGCTGCGCCTAGTTTCTACTTTGCCAATGGCCTGGGAATGCCGTGGATTAACGCTTTCAGTTCCGTTCTCGGAGGAATGCTTAGCATTGGTTTTATGTGGTTTATTGGCAGATACGGACTTGATTATTTTGCCTGGGCAAACTGGGGTTTTATCATTGTTTTGTTGATCCCGGCAGTAATAATGAAAAAGATTGGATTTCGGATTTTTCATGATTCACTAAACATAATCTCACGCCCACTTGGTGTTTTTATTATTTTGGTCGGGGGTTTTCTATTTTTTGAGGATCATATAAGCCCTTGGTTATGGGCAGGAATGGCAATAATTATCTATATACTGATAATATTTCATGATTGTCGTCAGATCATTAAGCGATTTTTAAACAAAGCACCATACTTTAAAGATTTATTCAGATTACAGGGTCAATTGGAGAAACCATGAAAAAGGACCCAAAATAATATGAAGCGCTTTGTTTATCTTATTATTTTTATGATTATTAAATTTTTCTATACTACTTTTTTATTTTTTGAAAGATATTATAATCTTTTACGAAATTATTGCTCTGAAGTTGTTTGGAACCTGAAACTTGGCTACCTGGGGGAAAATACAAAAATTTTACCAAATGTAATAATTCATTTACCCAAAAAAGTGAAAATCGGTAAAAATGTTTCAATTGCAGAGTTCGTTCATAAGTGTGGGGGAGGGGAAATAGAGAAAGGTGATTCTACGATTATAGCAGCACATTCTTGTATTACTTCAATGACACACGATACAAATGCCTTTTTTTATGGAGATACTTCAATTAAAAAAAGTGTCAAAATCGGCAACCGGGTATGGATCGGAACAGGCGCCATAATACTACCGGGTGTTGAGATTGGTGATGGAGCAATTATAGGTGCAGGAAGCGTTGTAACGAAAAATGTTCCGTCAGATACAATTGTTATTGGTGTTCCGGCTCGTATATTACGAAAAAAAAATCAGTCAACAACTTAAGTTGCCAGCATATCTTCCCTTCATTTTTTAAATTATGCATACCAGTGAAAAGACAATGAAGAAGTTAGTTCTGTTTGATACCGTTACTACCGGACATCATGTCAGCTATGCAGAATTCATCATTCGCTACCTTGAAAAAAACACGACTATGCAATGGGATTTTGTCACTGATACATGCTCGCCTTACTTGAGGAAGCTCTTGTTGCTTTTCCCTCGCTCTATTTTGGATTGGCGCTCTATCGGTCGACATCCGATTATAAATAGGATTTATTTTTCAAGAAGGATTTCCAGGATTTTTCAGATCATGAATTGTATTGACTACTCTATAGCCTCTCAGGCTAATCTCATCCATTTCTTATCAATAGACCATATGGAGATTCCATTATTTCTTAACTTATTAATCTGCCACTGCAAGTTGCAGGGCATATCATGCAAGATCATTTGTACGGTGCATAAAGAAAAGCCTAAAAGATCAAGGCTTGGACGCAATGTTGCCAGGCGCATGCTGCGGTATATGGCAGCAAGAGGCTGGATTGATATTGTGTTTGTGCATGTCTCTGCGGCTGCAAAAGATTTACGTGCCAAAGGTGTAATTATATCACAAATACCTTATCCAATCGATAATGAGATTATGAAGTCGGCTTTACCCTTTTCCAAAAAAGAATTATGCGATCGTTTGGGGATGCCGATCACAAATAAACCGATCTGTCTTCTCTTTGGTTCCATAAGACCAATCAAGGGTGTGACTTATCTCCTCCAGGCACTGGAGCATATCAAAATCCCTTGCTTAATACTGATTGCCGGTAAATTGTCCCCTTCTCTGGGGATTGATTTACTCGAAAGATCCAGGGCATTCCAATCAGAAAATGTAGAATTGAGGGTTGTGACTGAATATATAACCAATGAGGACATTCCCCTGTATTATGCCCTTGCTGATCTTATTCTTATGCCTTACACCCATGATTCCCCTGGAGCCGGCGGACCTTTATTGCTCGCTTCCGCAGCACGGAAACCTGTGATCGCTTCTGATTTGGGTGAATTGGGACGTAAAGTCAGGGCCTATAACCTTGGAATACTTTGTGAACCCGAATCGGTTTCAGCATTAGCCAATAGTTTGAATAAAGCACTTTCACAGATTGAGATGCTAAAAAACAATATCTTAGAGGGGGCTGAAAGGTGTGCGAACAGGCATTCATGGCATAATATGGCAAGACAGGTCTACCAAAGCTATGAACTTATTATTCAATCCATTTAAAATTTTTTGTTTAAGATTGCGGGGTCTTATACATTGACGGGACTTCTTCTTATACTGGCTCTTAGCCTTACTACAATTATAGTCATTGCCGTGACCAATAAGTTTACTGGTTTTCTGGATTTTCGCAATCTGTCTATTATCGGTTTTTTCGCTCTGACATATTCCTTGAACATAATTGGTGCAGTTTTGATTTTTTTTCAAAGACAGGACGTGCTGGATGAAATCAGGTATTCATACTTGTTAATGATTTTTTTGGGGCTTATAGGGGTCTGTATCGGATCTGTATTGGTTTGCATGTGGAAAGATTTTAATCCAAGGGAAACAAAAAATTTTTTAACTTCTAATTTTCACCTGGGAGTACCTCTCTATAGCATATTCCCCTCTGTTATGATAGGAATAGGTCTGGCGATTTTCTTATTTTTAGCTTATTCTAAAAGTATTCCACATTTACCTATTGCATACTTGCTGTCCTCTGATATGGATGCAGTAATGCTTAAACTTGTTCGTGCATCGGGGTATAAGACACTACCCAACTACATAACCCATCCTATGAATTTTGTACGTATGGTTTTTTTCCCTTATTTGATAGTTTTAACCTTTCTTTTGGCTCATCAATTTCGAAAAAATGGTTTGCGTCTGCTTTTCATGGTGACTTTTCTGTCGGCCGTTATCTTTAATAGCTATACAACAGCTCTTTTCCCGGTAGTAATGCTGTTTGCCATCATCTTATTGACCTCTTGGGTGAAGCATAGTATTAAGGTTCGCCATTTACCTTTAATTTTGATTGGTGCATTTGCTTTTCCGGTAATATCAGCCTATTTAACCCGCTCATCGAGCGGGATGTTATCTATTATGGAAGGGGAGTTTATTCGTCATTTTCAGCGTTTTTTTTATGAGATCCCGGATATACTACTTTCGTACGTAATATTTTACTGGGATGCCGGGAGTAAGTTACTGGGATCAGCCCATAGGCCTTTTTCTTTATTGCTTGGTCAAAAAAGCCTGAATGTTGCCAATATTATTTTTCTTTATCGCAATCCAACAGGTTATTATCTGGGCAATGCAAGCGCTCCATTTGTGGGGTATCTATATGCAGATTTTGGATTATGGGGAGTGTTAATTGGTGCAATTGCTACTGGGATTATTCTTCAGGCTGTTCATATTCATTGTGTTCGACGTGAGCATAATCTTTTCAATCTTGCCTTATATATTATGGTTGTTTGGGCAGGTTTAGTGACACCGGCTACCAACATTACAACAGGTCTGATTTCAAAGGGGCTGCTTCCTGTTCTGTTTGTGCCATGGGGGATGAGAATGTTCAGCAATTTTTGGCATCAAATCGAAAGATATCGAGTTAAGCCCAATTTAATTACTTCAGAATCGATGTCTTTGCCTTTTGTCACGAGAACAAAAATAGGTAAGTTATAAAAGACATAAATACCAGCAATTCTAATTATGACAATTACGTTATTGAACCGCGGGGTCAGGTCTTGAAATATTGACAACGGCCCTTGAGGATAATCGCTAAATATATGGTTTGCCCGTTCTCATATTTCAAGACCTGACCCCACTAACCAAAAGGTTTTTCGCCCATAATTAGAATTGCTGCATAAATACAAAGAAGCTATGTCTATCAAAGTAGCATATGTACATAATGTTTGTATGTACTATAAGACCCCTTTGTTGGCTAGAATTGCCAGCCAGCCTGAAATATGTTTGCATGGTTTTTTCGGTCAATCGCACTGGAAAAACAGCAAGCTTTATACAGAAAGAAATATTAAAAGCTTCCCGCTAACCATATTGCCTACCCTTGATCTTTTTATCCCCTATAAGGGAAGGGGCCTCCATGTCTTTTGGAATCCAACCCTTTTTAAAGCCTTATCCGGTTTTCGTCCTGAAGTGATAATTGCCGGGAATAGTAATTTCCCTAACAACCTTACAGTAGTACTTTATGCCCGCTATTTCAATATACCTTATATCTGGCATGGCATCGGCAGTATGTATGATAATGACACTTTTTTGAGACGTTTTTTCAGGATCCCATTGCTATGGTTTTTTAACAATGCAAATGCAGGAATTGCTTTTAATAAGAAAGCAAAAGGATATTTTATAGAAAAATTTAATTTTCCTTCGAAAAAGATATTTGTAGCTCCTAATTTGGTGGATACTCAAATGGTTGAATGGGAAAGCCAACACCTATCTGCATCAGTTGATGCAAAACGCCGGGAACTCAGACTGGAGGGTATGAAAACGGTATTGTTCGTTGGAGCTTTGGAACCTGCAAAGCGAGTTGATTATTTACTCCGGGCATTTGCTTTGATATGTAAGGAAGTTCCCAATGCAGTTTTGCTTATTGTTGGTGATGGAAGTGATCGTTTTAAACTAAAAAGACTTACGGTAGAATTAGGGCTGGATAATGTTATTTTTTTAGGGAGGCATGTTTCCGATGCAAACCTTTACTATATGTTGAGTGATATATTTGTTTTGCCGGGATTAGGGGGATTGGCAATTAGTCATGCAATGTCACATGGATTGCCTGTTATTTCAGCTAAAGCAGATGGTACTGAACTAGATCTTATAATTAATGGTAAAAATGGTTTTATTTTGTCTGGTGATAAACTTGTCGAGGAAATAAGCCAAAAAATAAAAATATTGCTTCTTGATGATTATTTAAGGATAAAAATGGGACAGGAATCAAGATGTCTGATATCTGAACGTTTCAATATTAATAATACAGCTATGATTTTCAACCAGGCAGTGAGAAGTGTTTTGAAAAATTATGAAGATTGAGGCAATCAGGATAATACCCGGGGTACAGATTCATTATTCGGATAAGAAGCAGTGTGTCGGCTCCAGGAACCTGGATCTTGTTCAAAGCCCCGATCGAGGGATAACCTGGGGGGTGGTATGCCGGTTGCCCGTCCCTGCGCATAGATCATTACTGATGAGATCTGATCTATATCGCCGCCTGGTTCGGGGCGGCATACACTCGGTTTTGCCTATAGAGAATGCCGATTACCCGGGTTACATTGTGGTAGCGGAAGGACAAATCTATTGGATATCTTCCGACGGCCGGCAAGTTAAGATTATTTTCCAGATACGGAATGGCAGCCGTCCACTCCGGCGGGGGATATGCGTCATCGGAAATAAGGTGATAATGGGCGAATACTGGGGAAACGAAAACAGGGAACCTGTAAGCATTTATTGCATCCATATGGATTATCAAAGGATAGAAAATTGCAGAATAGAAAGATTGTATCAATTCAAGAAAAATTCCATACGACACATTCATGCCATACAGCAGGACCCTTTCAGTAACCAGCTTTGGATTTCAACAGGGGACAATGATTCGGAGTGCATGATTGCCGTGCTTAACAGAAAAACAGCAAAAATGGAGGTAGTGGGAATAGGAAGCCAGAAATGGCGCACACTCAGTTTTGCCTTCCGTCCCCAGACTGTTTACTGGGGTACTGATAATCATCTGGGAGAAAACCGAATCTGGTGCCTGGACAGATTAACCGGAGTCACGAAAATGGTAGGCAAGGTTACAGGCCCTGTTTATTACAATGCCTGCATGGAAGAATATATCATTTTCGGTACTACGATGGAAAAGGGCGAGGCTCAGCAGGATGGTTTCGGCCGTCTTTACGCTGTTGACTTGTATGGCAAAATCGAAGAGGTATGGAAAAAAAAGAAAGACATCTGGAACGCGCGTTTATTTGGCTACGGGGTTTTTGAGTTTGCTGAGGGGCATCCGGACAATAACAGGTTCTGGGTGACCACAAAGGGATTCAAAGGCAGGATGCGGAGCATTTTATTTGAGATCAGAGAAACTGAAAAATAAGACAAGAAATCATCGGTGAAGATGACCGGAATATCATTTTTTTTCATTGTAGGGGTCGGGCGATCAGGTACAACGCTTCTTATGTGCATGCTGAACGAACACCCTGATATTGTTACCCCGCCTGAGTTTCATTTTATAAGCCAGCATATGGTCAAGCGACCCAATATGGGCATGTTTGAAGCATCGGAGCGTTTGAAGAAAGATCCGCGGTTTGTGCGGCTGGGTTTGGATGTGGAGGATGTAATCCGCCCTTTTAAGGATGAAAAAGAACCTTTTTCCCCGGACCGGCTGTATAGATCAATACTCAGTACATACGCAGATAAGTATAAGGCCTGTGTCATTGGAGACAAGGCCCCCAAGAATATCGAGTATCTCCCTGTTTTACATAAAGTATTTCCTGAATGCAGGATCATACATCTGATTCGGGACCCCAGGGATGTATACCTCTCCAGGATCAAGGCGGCATGGTCCATGTCCCGTCCGGACACATTGCAGTTCCTTGCCTATCGGGCCCAGTATGGCATGGGGCATCAAATCGGCTTAAGGCTTTTCGGGGATAATTACCTGGAGGTACATTACGAAGAATTGCTGAAACAACCTGAAACAGAGCTGAAATGCATCTGTGATTTTTTGGAGGTACCGTTTAGTCATAAGATGATGAATTTTTCCAACTCGGCAAGGAGATTGGTGTTCTCTGATGAGATAAACTGGAAAAAGGAGGCCCTGGGTCCATTGTTGATCAACAATAAAGATAAATGGCGAAGTGAGTTGCCCTCAGAAAAGGTAGCGCGCATAGAGGCAGCCTGCTCTCCGGTATTTAAGAAGGGTTTCTATACACCCTCTCAGCAAGGCCGCACATTGCAATCCGTTATAAGATATAGAATAATAGATGGATATATGGCGATATTGAGCGAATTATACCATTTGTTGACAATGGCGAAAAATCGCCGGATATTGAGATTTATGGATTCGTAAGAAAAAAGACGCGGGAAAGGAAATAGTATTCAATGCTAATAATCCATGTTGTCGGGGCCAGGCCAAACTTTATGAAGGTAGCCCCTGTAGTAAAGGCTTTAAATCTTCATACGGATTTTTGTCAGATCATAGTTCATACCGGACAGCATTATGACGCAAATATGTCCGAGATCTTTTTTCAGCAACTGGATATCCCGGAACCGGACATCAATCTGGATGTGGGCTCAGGATCCCATGCCCAGCAGACAGCCCAGATCATGAGCCGGTTTGAACCAATCGTGCTGAAACAAAAGCCGGACCTTTTGCTTGTCTATGGGGATGTAAACTCCACAGTGGCCACTGCGCTGGTTTGCTCTAAATTACATATACCTGTCGGGCATGTGGAAGCGGGCCTTCGGTCTTTTGACCGTGCTATGCCGGAGGAAATAAACCGTCTCCTCACGGACCAGGTAGCTGATCTGCTCTTTACCCCTTCCGCAGATGGAAACGAAAATCTATTGAGGGAAGGGGTCCCGGCAGAAAAGATCCATCTGGTTGGAAATGTGATGATCGACACACTGGTCCGTTTGCTGCCCAGGGCGGACAACTCCATCTCACATGACTCCAATTACGCCCTGGTTACCCTGCATCGCCCGTCAAATGTCGATGAACCTCATATGCTGAGAAAGATAATATCCGCTTTGGATGAAATCAGTCATAAGCTGCATGTCATATTCCCCATTCATCCCCGCACCAGAAGCAGGATGAAGGAGTTAAAGCTCACTGCAGCCAATTCATCCCTGAAGCTCATTGACCCGGTAGGTTATTTGCAGTTCCTGGCTCTGCAAAAGCGTGCTGCGGTTCTGATTACTGATTCGGGGGGGATACAGGAAGAAACCACCTATCTGGGCGTTCCATGTCTAACTATCCGGGAAAATACTGAAAGACCGGTTACGATAACAACAGGGACGAACATGCTTGTGGGAACGGATATGGAAAGGCTTAAGGCAGAGGTGGACAGGATTTTATCCGGTGAGGCCAAAAAAGGGACACTCCCGCCGCTGTGGGATGGTAAGGCAAGTGAGCGAATAGCCGGCGTTATAAAAGAATGGGGCGCGAACCAACAATAAATAATATCCGGACAGCCTTGCATATACCGAGATACTTAGGCTTAAACTGGGTGCTGTTTCGGGTATTATATGCAGGTAAGCAAAGGCTAGGCCTGTTACAGCGCCGCTTTCCAATGGCCTCGTGGGACGACAAGCCATTAAAGGATTTCCTGAAAGAACCCGCCCTGGCAGATCCCGAGGTTTATCTACGCTATCGAAGGGAAGATAGCCCCGTTTTTCTTTTTAATCCCGGACAGCGGCAAAGGTTTGCCCCGTTTTTTAAGACATGGAAAGATAATAATGAGAACCTGTTGTCATATGCAGGGCAAATCGGGCAGGGAAGGTTCTGCTATTTTAATCATGAAAGGATAGATACAGGTTTTCCGCCTGCCTGGCATATAAATCCCTTTTCCGGAGAGCACATCCCTCCGGACCGTCATTGGAGCAAAATCGGGGATTTTGACAATGGTGATATAAAGGTTGTCTGGGAGCTTAACCGTTTTGGCTTTGTTTACCCCCTGGTGCGGGCTTACTGGCGCACCGGAAACGATTTATACGCCCGGTTGTTCTGGCAGCTTATTGAAAGCTGGATGGCCCGGAATCATCCTCATCAGGGGCCGAACTGGAAGTGCGGACAAGAGATCAGCTTCAGATTAATGGCATGGTGTTTTGGCCTTTATGGCTTCCTGAACAGCGGTGAAACAACGGCTGACAGAGTGGCTGCCCTGGCACGGATGATAGCCTTTTCCGGAGAAAGGATCGCTTCTGTTGTCAGTTATGCCTTAAGCCAGAAAAACAATCACGCTATAAGCGAGGGAATGGGGCTTTGGACCATAGGAACCCTGTTTCCGGAGCTCAAGCCGGCAGAGGCGTGGGAAGGGCTCGGACGTCATATCCTCGAGACACAGGGGCGGGAGCTTATTTATGAAGACGGATCTTTTGCCCAGCATTCACTTAACTATCAGAGGTTGATGATTCAGGATTACCTGTGGTCTTTACGCCTGGGGGATCTCCACGATAAGCCGTTCAGCAGAGAATTAAAAGAGAGGTTAGGGAAGTCTGTCCTTTTTCTTTACCAGGTTCAGGACAAGGAAAGCGGACAGGTCCCCCTGTACGGACAAAATGACGGCTCACTTGTCCTGCCCTTGAACGGCTGCGGCTATCATGATTTCAGGCCGGTTATTCAGGCTGCTCATTACCTTGTCACGGGCAGTCGCTGCTTTCCTCCCGGCCCCTGGGACGAAGACCTGTTGTGGCTGTTCGGAGAGGAAGCCCTTAAGGCCCCTGTAATATCATTGGAAAAGAAGGAGCTTAAAGCGGATACCGGGGGGTATTACACCTTAAGATCATCTGATGGTTTTATCCTTACACGCTGCGCATCCTTTCGGCATCGTCCCGGTCAGGCGGATATGCTTCACGCGGACTTGTGGTGGAAAGGGCAGAATATCGCTCTGGATCCGGGGACCTGCAGCTATAATGCCGATACTCCGTGGGACAATCCCTTTTCTCATACAGCTTATCATAATACGGTGACAGTGGATGGTCTCGACCAGATGAAGCGGGTGAGCAGGTTTTTATGGCTGCCCTGGATATCAGGCCGGGTGATCCGATATCAGGAATCCGCTGGCAAACAATTTACCTATTGGGAAGGCGAGCATACCGGCTATAGCTCCCTGAAACAGGGAGTCCGTCATTGCCGGGGGATTTTACGATTGGGAACAGACTACTGGCTGGTTTTGGACGCACTGAGGAGTAAGGGAGAGCACAGTTACCGGCTGCACTGGCTCTTTCCTGATGTGCCTCATATCTGGGATGAAAAAAGCGGGTCCTTGAGGCTTCAAACCGCGGCGGGCGATTATTATATCCGGATGGCCGAATTTTCGGGCAAGGGTGAATATTTATTGATAAGGGCGGACGAAGAAAGCCCCAGGGGATGGAGATCGCCTTATTATAATCACCGGGAGCCTGCCTTGTCGGTGGATCTGGTTTCAGTCAAAGATAACGCCTATTTCCGGACCCTTTTTGGTCCGGAGGATTGTAAGGTAGATTATGAAAAGGATATTCTGCATATCGAGGGTAATGCCTGGACTGCAGAGATCAGTTTGCGGTTCGAGGCCGGTATGTCATTGATTCGGTCCGCTTCCATCAAAGGAAAATTTGAGGATAAAATAGAAATCAATCGATGAAAATCCTTCTCATACACCAGGCCTTCGCGTCTCATAAAGAGGCAGGAGGCACCCGCCATTTTGAACTGGCCCGCCATCTGGTCCAAAAAGGCCATGAATTTACAATAATAGCGAGCAATGTCAGCTACTTAAGCGGAAGGCGTGTTTTTAAAAACAAAAGACTGATCGATGTACAGAACATCGAAGGAATAAATATTTTACGCGCTTATACTTGTTCATCTTTGCACCGCGGTTATTTTTCCCGTGTAATCTCTTTTATTTGTTTCATGATCACATCTCTCATAGCTGCGGTAAAGATCAGAATCAAAGAGGATGCGGACCTGGTAATCGGAACGACTCCCCCCTTGTTTCAGGCGGGTTCGGCCTGGCTGGCCGCAAAGATGTTCAAATGTCCTTTCTTGCTTGAGATTCGGGATTTATGGCCGGAGTTTGCCATTGATATGGGCGTGCTCACAAATCCTGTTCTTATAAGGATCTCCCGGTGGTTTGAGCATTTCCTTTACAGGCATGCCGCCCATTTGATAGTCAATTCACCGGCATACAGGGATTATCTGATTGGCAAAAAAGTGCCCGCATCAAAGATCACGCTTATACCAAACGGCGTGGATACTAAGATGTTTGACCGGGATGGTGACGGAGAAAGGATTAGGAAAAGGGTAGGGCTCAAGGGAAAATTTGTGGTTACCTATGCAGGGGCGCTGGGAGCGGCCAATGATATAGATACTATCCTTCGTGCCGCAAATCATCTGAAGCGTGAGCCCAATATCCAGTTCATGCTGGTTGGTGACGGAAAAGAACGGCTGCGGCTGGAAGCGGTGGCAAAGGAATGGAATATCCATAATGTAACCTTTACAGGCTTTTATCCCAAAACCGACATGGCAGGCATACTTGCCGCCTCCGATACATGTGTCGCAACGCTTAGGGATATTCCGGCATTCAGAACTACCTATCCCAACAAGGTCTTTGATTATATGGCAGCAGGCAGGCCTATAATCCTGGGTATTGACGGAGTGATCAGAAAGGTGATAGAGAAGGCAAAGGCAGGCATCTTCGTGCCTCCGGGTGATGATTTTGCTATGGCTGAGGCTGTTTATGAATTGTATAAGAACCCGGAGCGGGCCGTTTCAATGGGAATGGCCGGAAGATCATATGTAGAGAAGCATTTCGACAGAAAAAAACAGGCCGGGGAGTTCCTCCGGCTTTTAAAGAGGCTGGGTAATGGAACGGTTTCTTGATCTGGTTATGGCCCTGCCGGCCATCATCCTCATATCTCCCATACTGATTCTCACTACAATCCTGGTTCGCTTAAACCTGGGTTCCCCGGTTTTGTTCCGTCAGCAGCGACCGGGTCTGAAAGGAAAGCCGTTCATATTATTAAAGTTTCGAACCATGAAGGATATATATGACGGCCAGGGGAGATTATTACCTGATGAGAGACGTTTGAAAGGTTTTGGCAGATTTTTACGAAGGACCAGCCTGGACGAGCTGCCTGAGCTTTTTAATATCATCAAAGGTGACATGCGGCTTGTAGGCCCTCGTCCCCTGCTCATGGAATACCTGGACCGTTATACACCTTTCCAGATGCGACGGCATGAAGTAAAGCCGGGAATCACCGGATGGGCGCAGGTGAATGGCCGCAATGCCCTGACCTGGCAGGAAAAATTCAGTTTGGATGTCTGGTATGTGGATCATAAATCTTTCTGGCTTGATCTGAAGATTGTTCTCCTGACCATATGGAAGATTGTCAAATGCGAGGGCATAAGTCATCCAGGCCATGTAACCATGGAAAGGTTCATGGGATAGAAAGGACCCCGGCTTTTATGCAGAAGATCATCATTATCGGAGCGGGCGGTTTCGGAAGGGAAACGGCCTTTCTGATTGAAGAGATAAACCGGCGGAAACAATGTTGGGACCTTTTGGGTTTTTTGGATGAGGATGTGACCATGCACGGGAAATTCCTCAATGGATATTCTGTTCTCGGAGGCCTGGATTGGTGCCTAAATCATTCAAATACAGCCGTTGCCTGCGCTATAGGCAACCCTCAATCCCGCAAAAAGGTTGTGGGTATCCTTCTTAAACAGTCCGAGACTCAATTCCCCAATCTCATTCATCCGAATGTTATAAATTATCCCGGCAATATATTTAAAGCGGGAAATATCGTGCATCCCGGAAATATCATAAATGTCGATGTGACCGTTGGAAATTATGTATGCTTCGAGATGGGTTCCACCATCGGTCATGATGTGGTAATCGGAGACTTTGTAAGTGTCATGCCGGGGGTAAATATGGCGGGAAATGTGGTTCTGGAAGAAGGCTGTTTCCTTGGAACAGGCTGTTCAATTATCCAGAAAAAACGTATAGGGAAATGGTCGATCGTCGGCGCGGGCTCAGTAGTCATCGATGACGTACCGCCTTACTCCACCGTGGTCGGAGTCCCTGCCAGGGTAGTGAAGAGGGATGCAAATTTCAAAATGCAAAATCCAAATTTAAAAATTACCTCCTACAATTCATAGCGTTTGTGTTACTAGCTCCCATCCTTATAAAGAAACATGGCAGAAAAGCAATAAGCATATTTCGATTAGATAGATTTTAACTTTTTTTTATGCTATTATTTTTTTTATTAAAAAAGCAATTAATTGCACTTCACTTTAATCTAAAAAGCTCAAGGAAGAATAAATAGAAATTATGGATAAAATTGTTACCCAATGGTTGGAGCGTGCAAACTATGATTTGGAAACAGCCAAAGTGATGTTAGATAGTGCCCGCTATATTTATGTAGCCTATATGTGTCAACAAGCCATAGAAAAAATTCTCAAAGCGCTCATTGCCCAACAGGATAAAGAAAATGTACCAATACATAATCTGAACAGGCTTGCAGAGATAGCTGAATTAAAGAATGAACTAAGTTCAGATAAAATTGATTTTTTGGCAGAATTAACCCCTTATTGTATTGAGGCCCGTTATGGAGATTATAAAGAAAGTCTCTCAGAAATTATCAACCAACAGAAGGCTATAGAGCTTTATAATAAGACTCAGGATATATTTGCATGGCTCTCCCAAAAGATAGGTTAAACAAAATAATCCAAGGTTTTGTATCTGTACTCAGGCAAGAAATACCTGTAGATAATGTTATTTTATTTGGCTCTTATGCCCAGGGTACGGCTAAAGACCACAGTGATATAGACTTGGCCATAATTTCCAATTGGTTTCGCAATAGACCTCGCATAGAAAATATGCAGTTTCTTTCCCGCCTGGCAGCGAAATATAATAGCCTAATTGAAGCCCTGCCTTTCACCACGGATGAATATAATAATTTAGATAAAAGAACCTTTCTAGCCAATGTAGTTAAAACTGGTAAAGAGTTTCCTCTTCTATAGTGTCAATAGATTTTTCCTATTTTATAACCACTTCGATTTAAGTTTGATCTCGGATTTTGGAAATTACAGGAATAAGATACCTGGAAAAACATATCTGTTTGATTCAATAAGCAAAAAAGACCGATAAAATACTATAAAGATAGTAAATAGCGGGTAGTTCCGGGGCTTTCCCAAAAAGAAAAAACAATCATGAAAAATACAGAGCTAAATCGAATCTATCTTTCCCCCCCTCATATGAGTGGCGAAGAGAAGCGGTTTGTCCTGGATGCCTTTGAGACAAACTGGATTGCTCCCATGGGACCAAATGTGGATGCCTTTGAACGTGAATTTTGTGAGGCCATAGGCTGCAAGCATGCCGTGGCTGTTGTGTCGGGGACAGCGGCCCTCCATCTGGCTTTAAAATTGATAGGGATTGGTCCGGAAGATGAAGTATTGTGTTCAACCCTCACTTTTATCGCCAGTGCAACACCAATCGTCTACCTAGGCGCTAAACCGGTCTTTATCGATAGTGATCGAAGCACATGGAATATGGACCCTAAACTGCTCATTGAAGAGATGGAAGAAAGATCCAAGCGGAACCGGCTTCCCAAGGCAGTGGTGCTCGTCCATTTATATGGCCAGAGCGCGGACATCGATCCCATCCTCGAGATCTGTAATATCTTTGAAGTCCCGTTAATAGAAGATGTCGCAGAGGCCTTAGGGGCCGACTATAAAGGACAATCCCCCGGGATCTTCGGTAAGGCGGGATTTTATTCCTTTAATGGCAATAAAATAATCACGACATCTGGCGGGGGAATGCTTGTTTCGGATGATAAGGAATTCATAGAAAAGGCCCGTTTTCTGTCTATGCAGGCGCGTGATCAAGCCCCTTACTATCAACATTCAATGATCGGCTACAATTATCGAATGAGCAATGTCCTTGCGGGCATAGGGAGGGGGCAGTTAAAGGTTTTGGAAGAAAGGGTGGAGGCCCGCAGAAGAAATTATGAATTTTATCGAAACGAATTGAGTGATTGTGAAGGCCTGGAATTCATGCCAGAGGCCCCATATGGAAGGAGCACACGCTGGCTTACATGCATGACTGTAGACCCAAGAA
The DNA here is from genome assembly GCA_049472335.1 of bacterium. Lineage (GTDB taxonomy): Bacteria > SZUA-182 > SZUA-182 > DTGQ01 > JAFGSM01 > JBLIRM01. Next base: position 60,305 of record JBLIRO010000023.1, read on the forward strand.
AATTTGGAGCGGACAGGGACACAATCATTAAAGCGCTCGCCAACGGGAATATAGAGGCCAGACCGGTTTGGAAACCACTCCATCTGCAGCCGGTTTTCAAAGGATGCCCCTGCCGGGGCGGCTCAGTTTCAGAAGACCTTTTCTCTGAGGGCATATGCCTCTCCTCCGGATCGAACCTCTCATATAAAGATCTCAAGAGGATTACTTCAATTATTCGCTCATGCCGAAAAAACAGACCCGCTCCGAAAAAGAAAATATATGCTGAATCAAAGGTATAAATTCAGAAAGAATCTCATAATTCTCATCCTGACGGATATCATACTGTTTGTTGTCGCCTATGCAGGTTCTTATCTTCTTCGATTCGACATGAAAGTGCCCTATATATACTATCTTAATTTTAGAAACACATTAGTGCCCATAATCATACTAAAGACCTTTATCTTTTTTTGGTTCGGTCTTTACCGAGGTATGTGGCGGTATACCAGCCTGAAGGATCTGGAAAACATCATCAAGGCTTCATTAGTAAGTTCGGCCTCCATTATTGTCTTTATCCTTGCTATCCATAGATTCGAGAAATTTTCCCGTTCCGTATTCTTTGTGGATGGCATCCTTACAATCTTTCTGACCGGGGGATTGAGATTGGGAATCAGGCTCTTTTTTGATTATAGAAAAAGAGGGTCCTTCACATGGAATAAGGATAAAAAACTTCAAAAAAAGGGCAAAAAGGTTTTGATTATAGGGGCCGGTGACGCGGGAGAAAAGATCCTTCGCGAGATACATGACAATGTGGACCTGCATTATCATGTAATAGGTTTTCTGGATGATGATTATAACAAAATCAACCGGCTTATCCATGGAGTCAAGGTGATCGATAGTATAGACGGGATAATCTCCCTGCAGGAAAGGACGGATTTTGATGAGATCATCATTGCCTTGCCCTCGGTCTCCGGAGAAAGGATGCGGCAGATCATAGATCTTTGCAACAATACAGGGGTCCCCTATAAAACAGTGCCAGGTATGGGAGAGCTTATAAACGGAAAGGTCACCATTACGAGAATCAGGAATGTTTCATATATTGATCTTTTGGGAAGGAACCCTGTGGAGCTTGAGATGGATAAGATAGGGGCCTACCTGAAAGAAAAGACCGTACTTATTACCGGCGCCGGAGGGTCGATCGGGTCCGAATTTTGCCGGCAGGTGGCAAGATTCGATCCCGAGGTCCTGATCATGTTTGACCGGACGGAAAACAGCCTTTATGAGATCGAGACGGAGATGAGGGACCTTTTTCCCGGCCAGACCATTGTGCCTATTTTAGGATCTGTTACCTGTCTGGACAGATTAAAAAGGGTGTTCTCGGAGCTTGAACCTCAGGTGGTCTTTCATGCCGCAGCCTATAAACATGTGCCAATGTTGGAAATCCATCCCTGGGAAGCGGTTTATAATAATATCCTGGGGACAAAATATACCCTGGATGTGGCCCGGGAGTTTGGTGCGGAGCGGTTTATTCTGGTTTCCACGGACAAGGCGGTGCGCCCGACAAATATTATGGGGGCCACGAAAAGGGTGGCAGAGATCATCCTGCAATTAAGGAGCCGTGATGGCGCAGCAATGGAATCGCTCTCCGGGGGAAATCAGTCTAAAACAAAAATGATGGCCGTTCGATTCGGCAATGTAGTGGGAAGCTCGGGCAGCGTAATCCCTTTGTTTAAAAAACAGATTGCGCGTGGAGGCCCTGTAACTGTCACACATCCTGATGTTATCAGATATTTTATGACGGTCAGTGAGGCCGTGCAGCTCATTCTTCAGGCGGGATGTATGGGGGAAGACGGTGATATCTATATCCTGAAAATGGGAAAACCCGTCAAGATTATTGATATGGCAAGAGATCTGATCCGTTTGTCCGGATTTGAGCCTGAAAAGGATATAAGGTTAGAGATTTCAGGACTCAGGCCCGGTGAGAAATTATATGAGGAGCTGATTACGGAAGGGGAGGGAATAATCCCGACAGTACATAGCAAGATCATGGTATTAAGGAGCACAGGATATTTCAGCAACGGATTGGAATATCCCTTACTAGAAAAAAAACTTCAGGAATTGTTTGCACTTTCCGATGAACATGATGCAGACAGCATTAAACTGAAACTAAGAGAGATCGTGCCGGAATATATCCCGCAATTTCTGATACATAAAAAGGATGAAAAGAACCCCAAGGTTTATTCATGGCTTAAAAGAGAACGTGAGATAGATTTAACATTCCCCTCCTGCTAGTATTCAACCCCCGATCCTATGTTCCTTAACTCAATTACTTTATTTCTAAAAAGGTTGTGCCTTGACAAGATAGTTGCTATTTGCAGTAAAAATCATATATGTTAATATATGCAAAAAGGCAAATATGTTAGAGATAATCTCTGTAATTATCTTTAGTAAGTATGAGATACATGAAGGGCCGATGGCCGAATCCCCTATTTATAAAATAATTCAAAAAGAGGGTGTCCTTATTTGACAGCTAAAGACAAGCAACATCTTTTATTCAAGCAGCTTAAAGAGATATGTGAACGTCATCACGTAGAGGTTATGTATGCCTTCGGAAGTCGTTGCTTAGAGGTTATGCGTTATATTACAGGTAAAGGATCAATGGATAAAAATAATCAAAGAAGCCTGTGAAATGGGAGTATTTGCTTTTATAATAGCTGGAGGAGAACCTTTTTTAATGCTAAATCTATTAAAAATTAGTGAGGAATTTCAAGATAGATTATTTTTAATTTTTACTAACGGCACAA
>JBLIRO010000024.1:0-62246 GCA_049472335.1 bacterium
ATTCATTGCAGGCAAGATATCCGTCCGAATCAGCATCCACCTCATCGGCAGGAACTGTTCCGTCACAGTCATTGTCCAATCCGTCACAGATCTCAGCGGTCCCGGGATTTATGTTAGAATCCGCATCATTACAATCACTCGCATCAGGGACATACCCGGCAGGCTGAGAACAGTTATTCTGGCTATTGTTTGGATCCCCGTAACCATCATTGTCCGCATCACGATAATAGTCCTCATAGCTAAGTATACCGGGATCATCCACTATCCCGTTACAATCATTGTCTATGCCGTCACAAACCTCCGGATTACCCGGGTACATTTCTGAATTGCTATCATCACAATCCCTACAGGCCATAAAACCGTCTCCGTCCGCATCGGTTGTCTCTGCCGGAGGCACTGTTCCGTCACAGTTATTATCTTTGCCATCACAAATCTCCGATGCTCCTGAATACGTATTCGGATCGGTATCATCACAGTCTCCGTTATTTAATATATAACCAGGAGGCTGTATCTCTGCCTGAATAAAATCGTTTGGATCACCATGACCGTCGTTATCCGCATCCCGATAATAGGTAACTAACGGCTCAAACACAATGGAGTATGAAAAGAGTGCATAATCTTCCTCAGGAATATAATTAACCGATGGATTTAATATGTCTGCTAGCTTGGTCTGGTAGAGACTGCCTGTTCTCATATCCATAATAAGAGGTCCATTGGGATCACCCAATCGAAGGTCAAATACTTTTGCAGGACCTATCTGATTCGGGTCCCATATTAACTGGGGGAAAAAACCGGGCAGACTTATATCTGCACACCCTCCTGATTTTTCCCCTGCTACCGTAAGCTCCAATTTCCATGTTTCTTGAGAAGATCCCGGTGTCCTTAAGTCTATTTTATAATCTTCATTGTCTCCCTTAATCTTTAATTCTACCGCAAAATTAGGTGGTGGATCCGGTGAATATGGAACTGTCAGTCCATTAGGATCGATCCCTATTCTGATAGTGCTTACACCACAACTCTGACCTTTGGCTATTATCTCTGCTATAAATATAAAGTTTGACAATTGAGCATTTTGTGGCTTGGCGCTAGTGGGCAAAAAAAAGGAAACTACTAAAAGTGATAGTGCAATAACAAAAATATTCTTTCTCATGTAATACTCCTTTCTTTATGAAATATGAGATATATCAATTCCATATATATACATCCCACCCCCTTTCCGATAATGATTATAGATGAATAAAAAAAGATCAAAACACAAATGTTTCATAGATCAGCTCATTTTAATTCTCAATTTATATAACCTTTTGACTCTCTTTAAATTAAAAATAAACAAAGTAGATTTAAAACAAGAAAAAAGGAAAAAGTGACCAACATTTCAAAATGTTTTGTGCTAGGATTTTCTTAATAATTCAAGATAAAATTTATAAAACAAAATTCCAATAAAGTGAACTTAAAAGCCCAACTCGGGAAAAGAAGTCAGAATTCACTATTAAATTTTGTTCAGGCTACTGGCTCATGACTGGTGGCTCCTTAAGTGCCCAAACGTGAATAAAATTTAAATTATAAGAAATGTAAGGGCCTACGAGACATTATTTTCTAGGACAATAATTAAAACATTCTTATTTTAAATTTAGGAAATCAGATATATAGAGATTTTGACGAAAAAGGGAAACAGGGAGTTATTGTCCTTAATATTTAAAAATCTAAAACTTAACAAACTCGTAAAAAGATCACTGAAAATTATCATTGGCATTTTAGCTGAAGATCCTTATCGCCCTCAAACAAGCTTTAAGACCTTCAAAAAACCTCAGACTCTGAAATGATTCTTTTGCGAAATCCATCAAAAAATTCAGTTTTTCAATATCTGCTTTTATTATATTAAAATCCCCTTAATTTGTCAATTAAAACCAGCAATTCTCCAGTAATATGGAACTCTTCCTGGATGTGAAACCATGGTGGCGTTATTAATATCATTTAAATAGTTGACATACTGATATCATATTGATGAATGCAGAAGGGGAGCATTTCCGCTGAAGTGCTCTCCCTTTTTTATAATGTACTTTTTACATATTTCATTATATTATAAAAATATTACAATTTCTATATTGGCCATATTGACCGAATAGAGAATTATTGATATATTTAAATACAAGAAAAACAGCCTATAATCAAGAAAAAAGCCCATAATTATCGACAATCAATGAAAGGTCTGAGGGGATGAAAACAGACAAAGACATAGACAGGCTAATCCTGCTCCTCTTCTTTTTATCAGGTTTTTGCGGGATGATATATACATTCGCTTGTATACAGGGATTAAGAATTTTTCTGGGTCCTCCCATTTTATCAATTATCAGCGTAGCTACAATCTTTTTGGGCGGGCTGGCACTGGGAAGTTTTTTTGCCGGACGTTTTATCTATTCCAGGACTGATACTCTCAGGATATATGGATTACTGGAAGGTGTCATAGGTATCTATGCCCTTATGCTACCATGGTTGATCCATTGGGCCACTCTTATTTATAAGGTCATTTATCAGAACATCCGGCTACCTTTCCATATCTCCTTTGCCCTCAGATTTCTTTTATGTTCTTTAATCCTCCTGATTCCATCCATCGTTATTGGAGCAGTCTGGCCTGTAATAAGCAAACTACTCATCCATAAGACAGAGAATCCAGGCCGGGCTACAGGAAAGATTTTCGGCATTAACTTGCTGGGTGGGGCTGTCGGGGCACTAACAGCGGGTTCATTCTTCCTTCCTAATTTTGGGGTAAACAGCACCATATATTTTGCCGCCTGTATTGATTTAATCATATGTGTCTGTGCCGTTTTGCTATACAAAAATATCCAAAAATGGGAGATGATACCGCCGGGAGTATCAATATCACAAAATGAAAAAACGGTAATAATCAAAAAAAAGGTAGGTTATGGAAGGGGGCATTGGATAATTCTTGTCGGATACGGTCTTTCCGGCCTCGCTGCTACTATGTACCTGACCATTTGGCTTAGGGTCCTGACTGTCTTTCTGGGCTCGTCCTTTTTCTCCCTGTCACTCATTTTATCCACCTTTTTGTCTGGTCTGGCCCTGGGCGGCTTATACCTGGCAAGATTCGTAGATACAAGGAAAGACCTTTCCATATTTTTAGGATCAATCGAGATGATAATCGGTCTTTTATCCTTGGGAATCATCCCCATCCTTGAGATGTATCCCCTTTTTATCACTACCATCACAGAGAAGGCTGCCAATTCCTTCCTGTTACTTCAAGCAACCGGATTTTTATTACTCCTTTTTATCATGCTGATACCCGCACTTCTCTTGGGCCTTTCCTTTCCTCTCGCATGCCGTCTGCTTTACGATAAAATCGATACAGCAGGGAGATTAATCTCCGCGGTTTTTTCCATAAATGCCCTTGGTTGTATGATCGGGACATTGTCGGGAGGCATTCTTCTTACGGTCTGGCCCGGAATAAGAAAGGGAAAATTTGTGCCTGTCTGGCTCCTTGTCTTCACAGGATGTATGTTTTTATCATTGAGCAGCTCCCTCTCCAGAAAAATAAAAACAACCATGTTTATACTTTTGGCAGGATTTTTTATTGTATTTTCCAAATTCATTCCCTTATGGGAGATGCCCTTTTTCAGGGATGATCCTTACCGGTTTGCCTATCATTTCGATGGTTATCAACGGAAAGAGGGTTCAACTCATATAGATGGATCATCTAAGGATATATTAAAAAAGAAGAAGCAGGAGATCCTTTTTTATAAGGAAGGGATAATCAATATTGTCTCTGTGATAAAGAATAAAGAAGACATTGTAATGCGGGTGAATGGCGCAATGGAATGCTCAACCAAAAGGGACCTTGCATCCAGGGTGTTGACCGGGCATATTCCATTATTGTTACATAATAATCCGCAGGATATACTCCTTATAGGTCATGGGTGTGGTATTACGCTCGGTTCCATAATGCAATATCCCGTCCGGGAAATGGAATGTGTTGAGATTTCGGAAGGGATTATGAAAGGATCAAAATATTTCGACAATTTTAACAAAGATGCCTCAAAAGATTCCAGGTTAAAGATTATAATTGAAGATGCCAGGCATTACCTCACATTCACGGACAAAAAATATGATGTGATCATCTCCCAGTCTTTTAATAACTGGTCTGAGGCTAAAGCTGACCTTCCAACAATGGAGTTCTTAATACTATGCAGGGAAAGGCTTAAATCCTGGGGAGTCGCTGCCATGAGCCTTCCGGTCCGGGATATGAACGCAGACACCTTTAAATCGATCCTTTTTACATGGCAGTATATTTTCCCTTTCATGAATCTCTGGGAGACAAACATGGGCGAGGATTATCTTTTGATAGGTTCAAATCAGAGGTTAAGATGGGATTACACCCATATCGTTGAACAGACGCATAAAGCGGAAATCGCATCGGATCTTTCCAGGATAAATATCAAAGACCCTCCCCTCGAGATCCTAACCTTCTTTTTCCTGAACAAACAGGGTTTGCCTCACACATGCCTTACATGGGGGGCCTTTTCAAACGATGATGAATTGAAGGCATTCTTTACCCCAAGGCTTACATATAGAGAAAAAACTGATTACCCCCTGAAAGACTTACTGCAAAACAGGGGGAAAGGGCTTTCCGGTCTTCTGACAAATATTGATGGGCTTGATTATTCAGAAATAAAGATATTTAAGGAGAAGATTGATAAGGCAATCGAAGCCAGAAGATTGATTATGAACGCATATATCTATTTAATCAAAAATGAATCCAGGAACAAGGTCCTGGAGGGACTAAAAAAGGCCCTTCAAATAAATCCGGATGACAGCAAGGCCATAGAATTATATACTGATACACTCTTTGCCACTGCCGCGGATTACACCAATCAAAAACGTTTTGATCTGGCCCTCTGGACACTTTTAGAATTATTGAGAATAATGCCTGACAATTTAGAGGCACATTATTTTCTTGGCAAAACATACTATGATATGGGTCTTATCGATCAGGCCATAAGAGAATATGAAAAAGTGATAGAGTCCAGGCCCGAAGATGAAGAGGTCAATTGTCAATTGGGGATAGCTTATTTAAACAATGGCTGGATTGACCTATCCATGAGTCTTTTCAACCGTGCCATAAGAATCAACCCCGATTACGCTGATCCTCATCTCTACCTGGGGGCCGCATATTTTAAAAAGGATATGATAGATAATGCCATTGAAGAATATAAAAACGCGATCACTTTAAGCGCAGCCAATGCCGACGCCCACTATAACCTGGGCATTGCTTACTTGAAAATAGGCATGATTGACGAAGCTGTCTCAGAGTGGCAGGAGGTCGTCAGGATCAGACCGGATGATATCAATAGCAGGTATAACCTTGCAATGGCATATTATAATCATGGGGATATTGATCAATCCATCACCCAATTAGAGGAGGCCATAAAGTATAAACCTGATTTCTCTCAGGCCAGATCTCTCCTTGAAATCCTCTATCATATGAGTGAGGAATGAAAAGAAGGATCATTATAATCACCGCTCTCCTTTTTGTTGTCCTTTTAGCTTCATTATATTTATACTTCAATCATAAAACACGGCCCAATATCGTCATTATCCTGATAGACGCCCTCAGGAAGGATCATCTTGGCTGCTACGGATATCATAGAGAGACCTCGCCGAATATTGATGCCTTTGCCGGAAATGCTGTTAAATTCATGGACACTGTCAGCACATGTTCATGGACATCCCCATCCATTGCATCTCTTTTTACCTGTCTATATGTATCCTCACACGGGCTTAAAACTCATTCACAAAAAAGCACAGACATACTGGACCTTAAATTTGAGACCCTTGCTGAAGCGCTCAAAAAAAACGGATATACTACCTCAGCCTTTATAGCCAACAGATGGATCAGGGAAGAGTTCAACTATAATCAGGGATTTGACAGCTTTGAGCAGGTGGGCGGTGATATCCCCAGGCCCAGTGGGGCCCTGGTCAGGGAAAAGGTTACTAAATGGCTTCAAGATAAGCCCAAAGGGCCCTTTTTTCTTTATATTCACTTTATGGATGTCCACGGTCCCTATCTTCCTCCCTACCCTTACAATACCTTCTTTAAATCAGAAAAAACGAGGGATCTGTCTCCCCAGGAATACATGAAACTAAGGTATTTAAAGATAGAAGGCCAGATGGACCTGAATTTTTATATCAGCCAATACGATGGGGGGATCCGGTATTGCGATTATCATGTCGGCAAGATTATTCAATATCTCAAGGAAAACGGCCTCTTTGATGATACCATTATAATTATTACTTCCGACCATGGTGAGGCCTTTTTTGAGCATGGCGAATGCGATCATGGCTTCACCCTCTACAATGAGGAGATCGAGGTCCCGCTTCTCATGAGGTTTCCCCATTCCATGGACTTAGAAATCAATACCCATATTAAACCTCTACTGATAGATATAGGGGTGACGCTCCTGGATATTATAGGGGCACAATTCCCTTATGAGGTGGATGGCCTGAGTCTTGTCTCTCAAGGTAAAAAAAGGAACAGAGAGCAAAAAAGGCAAAGGATTTATTCCGAGGAATATATGAAAGGGGTTCCCAAGATAGCCGTCATTGAAGATGATATGAAATATATCTATCATATTCCTCAGGAGAAGATAGTAGAGGTCTATAATCTTAGGGAAGATAAAGGGGAAAAAGAAAATCTTTTAATGAACGAAAAGATTGCTGCTTCAAATGAGCAAAGGGAAGAGGATATCGGAACCTGGCTTCATCTTAAAGAAACCCGGCGAGACAGTATCTCAAAAAAGAGGGAGCAGACCGAGATAGATCCCTTAACTTTGGAACAGCTTAAATCCCTTGGCTATATTCAATATGAGGAGAATCAGGATAATTAGCTGAAATATTTTTTTATATTATTTAGGGTGTGAAGCAATCCCGGTACGAGATTGCTTCACACCCTCTTAGAAACTCCGGATATTAATAACTCCTAATATCCGGGAATTCAGGTTTCAACAAAAAACAAAAATCATTTTGTCAGCATCGAATTCCACCAGGGACCGTTCTTGATATTCTGATACCATGCAGGACCACCCAGGTTGTTCTGAAACCATGATGGGCCGACTGAGGTTATCCCCAGAGAAGACTGCCACCACCAGGGACCCGCCGGTGTCATTTTAAACCAGTCCAAACCGTTTTGATACCACAGGGGGCCTCCTGAATTGGTCCATGGCGATAACTGGCTCAATTGTGGAATAGTGTTTGACTGCCATCCCCGATTTGTTAAAAATGTCATTCCTGTATTTGAGATACCCGATCCAGTTGCAAGCCATTGATTTGTCGTGCGGGGAGGAATCAGGTAGGAGCTGTATAATTGCCCATAATTACCAGTTAAAATTGCCATACTGGCTATTGAAAGCCCCTTTGGTTCTTTGGGCGGTTTCGGCTCCTTGGTCTCCCATGTGATGTCCTCCAGGCCATTGTTAATGTGACTCAAATCATCAGCCAGGCTTAACATGGCTTGTCTATCGCAACTCATGATCGCGGCATTCACAAGGTCCGCAATATAGGTGGAATAGTAAGGGAAATTTAGTGCGCCATCGTGACCATAGATATCTCCATTCCTTGTTTCATGGTAAGATGCATTCAATAATGAAGCGACTGCGTCGCGTAACAGGATATTTGCCGCACCTGATGTTCCATTTCCTCCCTGAAAGCTCAGGGCTTCTAACAAAGTCACATCAAAAAGGGCGTTAACGGCAGGGTCACAGGAAAGGAAATTGAACACATCCCCAAGCATCTGGTCTGTGTCAAAACCTGTATATTGCCATGCATTATGCCCGCTGGGATTGCCCGGATAGTGGTTTTTCCAAAAACCAAGTGTAAATGCGTTGTATATATCCGCCTCAGACTGATTGGTGATGATACTCCCAGCAGGGACATAGACATGATCCCCGATTTCCACCCCTATAATTGTACATCCGGGCTCGACCACGCTGTGAGAGCCCACCTTTGCGTTAAATATAAGGGATTGCATCCCTATGAATGTATGATCCCCTATGAAGCCAGGACCGTGTACTTGTGACTGATGGGCCAGGGAAACATTCTTCCCTATGAGTATAGCGAAGCCGTTAGGATCATCCGGCTCTACCCATGCACCTTCGGCATTGAACCTGCGCTTTTCCAGATACTCAGCCTCTTCTTCGGTTTCAAGTGCATGCAGGACTACGCCATCCTGGATGTTAGCCCCCTCGCATACATATATGGGTTGCCCTTCATCTCCCCTGACCGATGCAGAGGGAGCCACCATAATTTGACCCTTCAGGATAACATTACCTATAACACAGGCAAACGGATGAACAAAGGTTGTTGAGTCTATTTCCGGAGATACCACTTCCCTGCTGAAATCGGTTTCGACATTGCTGGAAATGTTTAAACGATCCGGGGGTCAAGATACAGGATTTCCGGCGCCGCTGCCAGATATCCTGCGGCCAGAGCCTTGTTAACATGGACCACGGCTTCATTGGTATGTTCGTATGTATATCCTCCGTAAATCCCGGGCAAAGAATCCGCAAACCTGGGAATTCCGGCAATGGTATTTTGTGCCAATAGGGTTACAACTATTAAGATACTAAAAATAATAACCTGACATCCGATCCTTTTACTCATGGTTACTCCTTGTAACAGTAATAATTTTAGACATTCTCAAGATCAATTGGAACCTTAAGAAAAATACCAAACCAGAACGCTTTCAAAAAAGAAAGATTTACAACCACCTCCTCGTTTAATAGAATCTCCCATCCCAACCTTAAATTAATATCCAAAATCCTTTAATCTATTAATAAGCCTGTTAGGAAAATGAAAAATGGGCCTGTCAAAGAATAAAGGCAATTCTATCAATGTTCAGCATTTTTTAAGGGAAAACAAACGGACCTGACGGTTAAATCGATATGTTAAACTATCATTAAATCCTACCATTAATGGCATAATTTAATTATGAAATAATTTGTAATAATATTTGAATCAATTTTATAATATATTATACATATTTTTAAGTTTGTCAATGCCTTTTTTTCTATTAAAAAAATAGATCAATTATCCAAAAACAACTTTTATGATATAATTAATATAAATGTCTGGACATTACCGATATCAGAATCGATACAGGTCTTTTTTATCTTTATTTTGTATATTATGCCTGATTTTATTATTGATGAGCTGTGCGGGGCCTGGAGCTTTCAAGGCAGGGCCTGTTCGTGAATCTTCAGGGATACGCTTTCGATTGTTGTATCCTGAAGTTCAATCCGTCAGCATTGCAGGGACATTCAATAATTGGAATCACACTATTCATCTTCTGTCCGAAGATCCGGCCGGCTATTGGTCAATATTGCTTTCTCTTCCCAAGGGAAGATATCAATACATGTTTATTATAGACCATCAGACCTGGATACCTGATCCTGAAGCGGAAATGATGATAGACGATGGTTTTGGACAAAAAAATTCTCTTTTAGTGGTCGATTAATCATGTTATAACTAAAAATAAGGGAAAAACTGTAACTTTTCTTTGTCTTATCTGTATACTTAACAGAAAAGGAATAAATTATTTTTGCAATAGATTACTTAAAATAGGAACCCCTGTTGAAGCGAATGGCCGAATCACACGACAATCTTCTTGTGCGGAAGACATTAAAGGGAGATAATGAAGCGTTTAGATTGATTGTGGAACGTTATAAAAATGCATTATTCAACCTGGCGTATCGTCTGACTCAAAACAGGGAAAGCGCTGAAGACCTGGCGCAGGAGGCCTTTGTCCGGGCATATGAACATCTTGAAAGGTTTGATCAGCAAAGGAGCCTTTTCACTTGGCTTTATACCATCTGTACAAACCTGACCATTAATGAATTAAAGAAAAAGGGGCATTATGCTGACAGGGAAAGAAACACATGGGAACAAAAGGGGGAAGACGAAAGGATTGCTTCAGATACATGGTCAGGCAGGGAATTCCCCGAAGGAGAACAAAAGGTCGATGCGGAAGAAAAAAAGGACCTTCTTAATGAGCTTCTGGGAAAGATTCCGGATGAATATAGGACAGCGGTTATACTTCGATATCAGGAAGAGCTGTCATATCAGGAAATTGCCGAAGTCTTGGGCGTTTCTCTTAGTCTTGCCAAGGTCCGTGTTCACAGAGGAATAGAAAAACTGAGAACCATTTTTCAGGAAATGGAGAACCTAAAGTGAAAAAAAAGGATTACAAGAACCTGATTTTTGATCTTCTGGACGGGGATATATCTCCGGAAGAAAGACTCCTTCTTGAAAAGGAATGCCATAAAAACCCTGACCTTGCAAGAGAAAAAGAATCAATGGAAAAGGTCATTGCGTTCTTTAGAAATTCCCGGAAATTTAATGCCCCTTCAGGATTTACAGAAAGGGTAATGGCCCGCATCGAAAAAAGGCCCATCCCCCTGAAACAAAGGATCATTGAATGGATCAGGTCCGATCTGGAAATCCATATAAATTGGGCGTGGAAATGGGCAACGGTTTCTATTCTTATATTTTCCCTACTGGGAGGGGCCGGATGGCAATATCTTCGTTTGCAAAGGCTTCATTCCCGGATCGAAACACTTGAGCGACGATTTTCTGAATTAGAGAAGCAGCCTATCCCAATGCGTTTTGTTTTTTACAATCCGACGGCCAAATCCGTTCATATCGCGGGTACCTTTAACGATTGGACTGTTGGAAGAGAATATCGGTTAGCCAACCTGGGACGGAATGGGATCTGGTCCATAACGCTCATGCTTGAACCCGGAGTATATGAATACATGTTTCTAGTGGATGAAAAAGATTGGATAACAGACCCTGCAGCCCTGGATTTTTGTCCCGATGGATTCGGGCAAAAAAACAGCATCGTAGAAGTGGCTAGAGAGATATGAACTTTTCCTTTGCATTATTTTTTATGGAAAGATTTGAAAAAACATGAATACCCGAATCACAAAGGAGAATAAAAATGCCCCATAGGGATTTTCCGCTAAACAAAAAATACCTGACGGCATTGATAATTCTGGCGGCTTTTCTTTTAATGTGTCTACTTGGAACCAAATGTTTTTTAGACACCGAATTTTTTCTTCCCTCTGCCTGGGGTGAACAAAACACAGAAGGCACGGAAAAATGGAAAGAACTAGTCGAAAATGCTTCACAGCAGGGGATCTCTGCTGAGGATCTTAACAGGATTCAGGATGTCCTGCGCAGTGCCGAAATAAACGGATTTCCTATCGAGCCATTATTGAACAAGGCAATGGAGGGGATGGCCAAAGGAATCTCACCTTCCACAATTGTTAATGTGCTGGAATTGAGGCTGGAAAATCTTTACACATGCGAAAAAATGTTGGGGAAAATGAAAAACGCAGGAACAGAATCTCCTTCTGAGAAGAATGAACTGTTGATAGTCATGAGCGAATCCATGGCAAGGGGGGTTTCAAAAGAAGAGATGGAGGCATTGGCAACGCATGCACCGAAGCCCCTGCATGTTCATTTAGCCAATGCCAGTCAGGACGCGGCAACCTTTAAAGATCTGGGATTTTCTTCTGAGAATGCCATGGAAATCGTTCTTACAGGGCTCCAAAACGGCATCTATATAGAGCGCAGCCGTGGGATATCAGCCGCTGTAAGAGAAGCCAGGAGAAATGGTATGACGAATGAGGAATTGAAAAATGTCTTTCTCTCAAACATACGTCAGGGAAAGGGCATGAAGGAGATTTTTCAGGGGAAATCCGATAAAGGGTATTCAAGGCCTCAATCCCGGGGGAGCGGGAACACCTCCCGGGGAGGCCCTCGTTTTCGTAATCGTCATTAATAAATTTAGAAATTCGCATACCATAGATCAGTGCCGATGCGGGGTAAAAATCCGGCAGAAAAACAGTAAAATTAAACAATGGCTGGTTAAGGAGACTGGATTGAATAAGGAAATATCCACCCTATCCCGGATAATTCATTTCCTATTACCCCTTGTCTTTTTATTTGTTTCTGTATTTTCCCTTTCTATTAAAGCGGAATCTGCCACCATAGAAACGGGTCTAAACTATTTGCGAGGGGACTTCGGGACCGGTGATAATACAACGTATTTCTCCACCCCGGTCCACATCGGATCGCACCCTTTCAAATACCTTATGACAGAGATCACGGTTCCTTATATTTATCAGAAAGGGATTGATGTCATAACAATCGGAGGAGGGGGACGGGGTCCATTTTCCGGAGGCAATGGATATAAATTCGGTTCATTATTAAGAAATCCAAAGGAGAGCGGGAAAGGGACCGGCCATCTGTTCCAGAATCCGCAACTAAGTGCCAATGAGGGCAATAAAGGTCCCCCTGGCGATACAAATCCGCCTGAAAATGGAAAAAGGGCCGAAACCGGCCCTGATGGCACAGAAAACACAAAAAGCGTTAGTGAGAACGCACATGGAATCGGGGACATCTATCTATATCTTTCATCCGATTTCCATGATTTTTTTACCAGGTTTTCCAGGCATATACCAACCATCGATCTTTCTGTCGGGATCAAGCTACCCACCGCGGATACTGAAAAAGGGCTCGGAACCGGTGAATACGATTATACCCTTGGCCTTACCTTTAGATGGATACTCGGAAAAGTTGAATATTATCTTTATGGGGATTATACATGGGTCGGAGACATGCCGGATGAAGCATTCGAGGATGTCTTTTGTTTTGGCGGCGGAACCGAAATCGATCTTTCTTCCATCTATACCCTAATGGCGGACCTTTCCGGATGCACTTCCTTATTTAAGGATGGTTCCACTCATTATTCCTCTGAGCTGGGGATCAAGAGAAAAATATTTAAAAATTATTTTATCAATGGATATGGGCTTATAGGATTCGATGGACAAAGCAGCGATCATGGATTAGGTTTATCCGTAGGAATGGATTTTTAGTTCCATCCTGTAACCATTTTCTTTTCCATTTGTATATCTTAATGAGGCGTCTTAATGGTTTTTCCAAACTGTTTTTCATCCAGTATTTCTTTAATAACTGAATGGTTAAAGGAGAGCAGAAAAATGTATAAAAAATTCTTATTTGCTTTACTATCGATTATTGTCCTGGCATCATTTGTCCTGTATGTAAATCCAGCGACAGCTTTGAATAATTGTACAAATTGCACAGAGTGTCCCTATTACACAGAGTGCCCTAATTGCAATGATTGTCCTAATTGTACTGAGTGTCCCAATTGCACTGAGTGCCCCAATCAGGGCGATCAGACCCGTACGCAAGCACGGAATTATAATAACTGTGATGATTGTCCTAATTGCACAGATTGTCCCAATTGCACTGAGTGCCCCAATCAGGGCGATCAGACCCGTACGCAAGCACAGAATTATAATAACTGTGATGATTGTCCCAATTGTACTGATTGCCCCAATTGTCCTGATTGTCCTAATCAGAACGATCCTGCTTATGCACAATACAGGATCGGCTCCATGGCGCCCCCATGGTCTACAGATTCAGACAACTTTACAGGGGGCCCTATATGGTTTACAACGATAGAGCAAGGGGTTGGCCCTTGGTTTTGGCAGGCCTATAATGGTTATGACGTAACCGGCATAGCACCCATTTGGTACATGGGCGGCACCACATACGGCCCTTCATGGTTGGATGGCAGCAGCCAAGGGCCATGGTGGTCTTCTTATATAATTGAAGATCCAACAAATTCCGGATCTTTATCACGATTCAGAAGCAATAGCAATAACAACATGAATTACCAGTATGCCGGTTCCATGGCGCCCCCCTGGTCTGTAGATTCGGAAAACTTTACAAGGGGCCCTTCATGGCTAGGCAATAATCCTGTGCAAGGAGTCGGACCATGGTTCATGCAGGTCTATAACGGTTTTGAAGTGACCGATAACGCACCTATCTGGTATTTAAACTATCCTAACGCAGGATATATGCCTGCATGGTTGGACGGCAGCAGTCAAGGCCCCTGGTGGTCTTCATTCATTTCAGAATCGCTTGAATAATTTCATAGTTATCTTACTCTCCTGATTCCGGGGGGATAAGATCTGACAACACTGTTAGGGCGCCTTATCTATTTTTTAATGTAATGAAATGAAATTATAATGGAGATCAAACTTATGCATAAGTCTTTTATATTCCTGAATGTTATAATTATTACTACGATCCTTCTTTTTGCAGGATCTCTGAACGCTCAAAGGATTGGCCCTTTAAGAAACGCTGCTGAAAGGAATTTTCATAGAAGCTATAGATACCTTGAAAATTCTCACAATCGCAACAATCCTAAAGCATTTACTAAAGCCAAAAATAGATTTCAACACAGAAACGAGGTCAGAGAAAATCAAGAGAAAGGGCATGACTATGCAAATTCTACAGGCCCGGTATGGCTAAAAGATCCGGATTTTTCCATGAAAACTTTTTCAGTCCCACCTTCCGAAAATGACCGATAAAAATGAATAAACGTTTTCCTTGCATTATTACTTAACTTATTCCGGAATCCTCCGGGAACGGTATATAAGGCCCTTTTATGGCTAAGAAAACCCGGCAGATTCGTTAAAAATTAAATAGTATTCTATATCCAAGAACCGGTATTTTGGGTATCAAGTATATATACTTGAAAATATTTAAGCTACAAACATATTAAAACTATAGATTAATAATCTATAATGATAAATCATTACTTGAATTATCATTTATTTTATTCTGTTTTTCAATGACATATACTTGCTTATCATACGCAAAAAAAAAGATTGAACAAAGAATCAGGGTGGAGTACACCTATGACATCTATTTTACCAGGGATATATTTTCTCCGGAAAACCCTGTTTTAAAGGATGTCCTTGGTGACAGGAGACACAGAATACTGGCATTTGTGGATTCGGGTGTGGCAGAAGCCTGGCCAGGCATTGAACATCGTCTGGGAGAATGGTTCAATACACATCCGGAATGCGGATGCATGGTTTCTCCGGCTATCCTGGTGCCGGCCGGGGAGCAATGTAAAAAAGATCTTGTACATCTCAAGGTCATTGCCCGAAACATACGTGTTACCAAACTGGACCGGCATTCTGTTGTAATAATTGTCGGAGGGGGGGCCGTTTTGGATGCAGTAGGTTTTATTGCTTCCATCACTCACAGGGGTATCCGCCATATACGAATACCTACTACCGTTCTATCACAAAACGACTCGGGAGTGGGTGTAAAAAACGGGATCAATCTCTATGGGGCAAAGAATTACTTTGGCTCATTTGCACCTCCATACGGGGTTATCAATGACCTCAATTTTTTGAAAACACTAAAACTGAGGGATTGGCTTGCAGGCATATCAGAGGCGTTCAAGGTAGCCATCATCAAAGACCGTTCGTTTCTAATGGATCTGGTCAGTAATGCAAAGATGTTATATCAGCGCAATGAAGGGGCCATGGAGCAATTGGTCAGACGTTGCGCCCAAATCCATGCGGAACATATTGCCACCTGCGGCGATCCTTTCGAATTCGGGACTGCTCGCCCCCTGGATTTTGGGCATTGGAGCGCCCATTACCTGGAGGTTCTAACGGATTATGAGCTTCGCCATGGCGAGGCAGTTGCCATAGGTATCGTCCTGGACATGATTATAGCCAGAAACCGCGGGCTGATAAATCAAGAGGAATATGAACTTGTACGACAGGGCCTGGAAGATTGCGGTTTTTCTTTGTGGCACCCAATGCTGGATAAAAAGGATAAAAATAATTCCCTTTGTTTAAATAACGGCCTTGAAGAGTTCCGCCAGCACCTGGGCGGGAGGCTCACCCTGATCATGCCGGTTCATCTGGGAGAAAGTTGTCAGATTAACACAATTTCCCATGAAGAGATAGAACGGGCTGTCCTTGAGATGAAGAATAGATATAAATCTTCCCTTATAACTTCAAACTGAAAGTATACCAATCAAGGCATCTTATTCAGAGGATCTTTTCTTAAGACTTGACAAAATAAATTTTGGGTATAGAATTTAATTAGATTATAAATACTTATATATGATTTTGAGATTCTTACAAATTTGCGCTGTTGCATATTATAAGTTTTCTTATAGTTATGTGTATCTTTTCCATTTTCCATTTCAATATTTCACAATTCAATTTGGAGTGAAATCTCGGGTTCTTGGATTAAATTAAAATCATCTGAGTTTTTTATCTTATCAAACTTACCAGATGAATCTATCTTCTCATTAATAAAAGGAGGGGAAGCCATGAAAAGGATATCAGGGACAATTATAATTCTGATCTTTTTAATGATGGTATTTTTAGGGGCTTTTGCAGGCAATGTTCCCTGCGTGATGGCAGAAGATGAAACTGTATATTTGGATCTGCCTTCGGGATGGAGCATGTTTTCTCTTCCGGTGATACCGCCGAATCCGGAACTTTCTGAGCTATTTCCGGATGCAAAGGTGGTTTACGGTTACGAAAGAGATAAGGGGTATGTACGTATTGAAGAGGATGAAGAATTGAATGTAGGTAAAGGATACTGGATATTGTTTGATAACTCACAAATAAAGCCGCTGACAGGCCGGCGCATTTATGATTATCCCCTTTCTCTTAATGAGGGCGGATGGGAAATGATCGGAGGATGCACACTTCCCGCCCAGGCTTCGGCGGATAGTGCTAATATAAATGTTATCTATGGCTTTGATCAGGAGGTGGGATACCGACGTGTACTTAAATCAGAGAAGCTCCTGCCCGGAAAAGGGTACTGGATACGCCTCAGTGACAGCACAGGATTAAGGATCGACAGTGGATGGCCGCCGGGGGAGGAAGAGGAATCAGTGCAAATCATGGCTGACTCCAATGTTTTATCATATTATAACAATGAAGTGAATATAGATTGTTCCGAATGGACCGATCCTGCTATTGCTCCTTACCAGGTACGCGTCTTCTATTGGAAGGACAATGTTTATCAAGGGCCTTATGATCTTCCGGGCATCTCTTTCGACCTTACCGTCGATGACGGAAATGATCATGTTATGGGGAGGATCACGATCCCGGACAGCCTCATGGATCTTTACGGGATTACCGGTCCTCATGACTACATCAAGATTAGACTGACAATGAGCAATCTGCAGACAAAACATTCAGGGGCCATTTATGTGGACACCATGGTTGAACCGGATGTGGTGGAAAGATATATGGCCGTGCTTCCCCAGACATTACATATCGGTGAAAAAGGAGCTGTTTCCCTGTCTCTTTTCAGTGGAGACTATCTGGCAAAGGCAAAGGTCCAGATGGCCTTATTGAAAGAAGGAGAAAGGATATTCGAGACAGAGGATTATATCTACGGTAAAGGCAAAGTAGGGTTCGAGGTCCCCCAAATCGAAACGGGGGATTACACCGTTGAAGTCAGGGCAAATGGATTCGAGGACAGTGCAACCGTAAAGGTGGCTGAAACCCTTCTCGTGTTTGTGGAAACTGATAAACCCATATACAAGCCAGGCCAGACCATGTGCATAAGGGTGATTACCCTGAATTCTGAGCTAAAGCCTGTAAGCAAGGATGCAGCCGTAGAGATCCAGGACGCCAAGGGTATAAAGATCTTCCGCAAGGAGATAATCACCGATGAATATGGCCTTTCATCTTTTGACATGCCCATTTCCGCTGAGCCTAATCTCGGGGTATGGAAGATAATAGCTTATTGCGGCGATTTCGAAACACAGTCGGATGTAAGGGTGGAAGAATATGTCCTTCCAAAATACGAGGTAAAGGCAGAACTCCCCAAGGAATGGTTTTTGGTGGAAGAGCCTATCAAGGGCAAGATAAAGGCGGAATACAGCTTCGGCAAGCCTGTGAAGGGTGAGTTGGTGATAGAGGCATCGAAATATGAGGGGGTATGGGATGTATATGAAACCGTTAATATGCTTATAGACGGGGAGGCTGATTTCGAGATATCCGCGCCTGAGTATGTTGCCGGAGTTCCCGCTGCCGGTGGCATGGGAAACGTGACACTGGACATAACCGTTAAAGAGACAAATACAGGCTACGAAGAGAACATGAACAAGATTGTCACCATTTCCGATGCCCCGCTCAATATACAAATAATCCCTGAAAGCTCCGTTTTCAAGCCCACATTGCCAATCGAATTATTGATCATTACCGAAACCCCTGACAATAAACCTCGTGATGCAATAGTATCCATCACGGCCACCTACCTCAATGAAAAATTTGAAGAGTTTAATGAAACCGAGCACACGGCAGAAACCTTGGCAGGAAAGGCGCTTCTCACCCTGGTCCCTCCCGGGGAGGCTATTGCCATGGTTGTTGAGGCCGAAGCCGAAGGGGCATCCGCTTCCAAGGCCTTGGAGTCCGGTTACTCTCCATCCGGGAATTTCATCCATGTGGAGCAGATAAGTCAGGGCATCCCCAAGGTCGGAGAGAAGATCAGCTTCAAGGTTCATTCCACTTCAGAGGCTGTCAACTTCTACTATGAGATTATATCCAGGGGAACACTGATATTTACGGGCTTTACCGGATCAAGCGAGATATCCTTAGTAGTCACCCCATCGATGGCCCCTTCATCCAAGATCCTGGTCTACCAGATCCTGCAAACCAGCGAAGTTGCTGCCGACTGTCTGCCATTTTCCGTGGAGGCGGACTATCCCCATAGCGTTACAGCAGAATTCAGCAAGGAAGAGGCAAAACCCGGAGATGAGCTTGAAATAATGATCAAAACCGAGGGAAGGGCAAAGGTCGGCATCACGGCAGTGGATAAATCCGTTTTCATTCTTGCTGAAAAGAGGCTTAATCTCCAGCAGGTCTTTGATGAAATCGAGAGGCTCTATATGAAGCCTCAGGTTGAGCTTCACTCCTATAACGTTTACAGGGAAGTGGATACCAAGGGAGCGGAAGAGACCTTTAAAAACGCGGAGGTTATAGTACTCAGCAACAATAACATACCAAAAGGAGAGGAGCATATAAATATATTTAGTTGCTGGTGGTGCGATGGAAAGTGGGAGATATGGCGAAGAGACCCTGTATTCTGGGCATTTATGGCTTTGAATGGTGTAGAGGATATGGATGGAGTTTTGCCACCCCAGGCTGGAGCAATGCCGCCTGAAACAGGCGGGCTGGCAGAAGTGGAGAGGGTCCGGCAATTCTTCCCTGAAACCTGGCTATGGAAAGAGCTTATTACGGATGAACAGGGGAATGCCTCCTTTTCAGTGGAGGTCCCGGATACCATTACTACCTGGATGCTCAATGCGGTTGGCCTATCCCAGGAAAAAGGATTCGGTGTCGGCGAGGATACTCTGAAGGCATTTCAGCCTTTCTTCATCAAGATTGATCTGCCTTACTCTGCCATAAGGGGCGAGGAGTTTCCTGTAAGCATCTCAATTTATAACTATTTGGGAACACAACAATCCGTATCGGTTGTAATTGAACCTGACGAATGGTTTGACCTTCTGGATGATACTTCAAAGATGGTCACGGTGGGAGGCAACGATATCGGAGGCGCGCAATTCAAGATAAGGCCTAAGACACTCGGCATACAGGAAGTGAAGGTGACCGCGCGCAGCAGCGATGTTGCGGATGCCATGATCAAACAGATCATTATAGAGCCGGAAGGGGTTGAAAGGGAAGCGATCACCAATATTATATTGAATGCCGGAGACTCTAAGAATATTAACACCTTTATTCCCGGCAATGTGGTGGAAGGCTCGGCAAGGGCTTATATTGCAGCCACATCGAGCTACCTGACTCAGAGCATTGAAGGACTGGATGAGCTTTTGAAGATGCCTTCCGGGTGCGGGGAGCAGAATATGATCTTCCTTGCCCCGGATGTTTACATCGTCCGCTATCTAAAAGCCACTGACCAGCTTAAACCCGAGATCATGGCCAAGGCAGAGAATTTAATGATCACCGGTTACCAGAGGGAGCTAACCTATCGACGCGACGATGGAAGTTTTTCAGCCTTCGGCCAGAGGGATGATGAAGGGAGCCTGTGGCTTACTGCCTTTGTTTTGAAGGTATTTTCCCAGGCCATGACCGGCAAACTGATGTATATCGATGAAGGCGTTCTGAACGAGGCACGCGCATGGATTACCGGACATCAAAATGAAGACGGCTCCTTCGATCCTGTCGGTTTCGTTCATCACAAGGAAATGATCGGAGGATTGCAGGGGCAAACCGCTTTGACGGCCTTTGTAACCATAGCTCTTCAAAGGGCAGGTGAAGAGACCGGCTCGGACAGAGGGGTCGAGTATCTGGAAGATCAGTTGTACGAGATAAATGATCCGTACACCATAGCCTTGACAGCCCTTGCCCTTGAGCTCGGCGGAAGCTCTATGAGGAATGTGGCATATGATAAGCTTATGGGGCTATCTCAAGAGGATGAAAATGGCTTGTATTGGCCTGCATCAGGCGCGGAAATAGAAGCTACCGGTTACGCTGCCATGGCTTTACTGGAACACGAAGACAAACCGAACGCCGGCAGGGCTGTCAAGTGGCTGGTATCCAAAAGGAATGCCTATGGCGGTTATGGCTCCACCCAGGATACCGTGGTTGCCCTGGAGGCGGTAACAGAGTATTCCTCAGAAATCGTCTCCAATGTAAATCTGACCCTGGAGATCCTATGGGAAATTAACGGTGAGACCGGAACGGAATATAAGAAAGAAATAGCCATAAATAGCGAAAATTTCGATGTCCTCCAGATAATCGAAGTGCCTATCGACAAACAAATCAATATAAGGGCAAGGGGTACCGGAGAGGCTGTAATCCAGAACGTAAAGAGATTTAACCTGCCTGAAGCCGCGAAAACCGGACAAACCTTCAATATAACCGTTGATTACGATACCAACCAGATCGAAGTAAACGATCTGATAGAGATTTCGGTAACCATTCAGTTTACTCCTCCCATTTCCATAGAAGCGGGGATGGTGGTTCTGGATATATCCGTGCCCACGGGCTTTACCGCTCTTACTGAGAGTATAGAAACGGTCGTCGAGGAGATGGTAAAGATAAAACGGTATGAAGTGGCTGCAAGAAAGGTTATATTTTATATAGAAAATATGCTCCCAGGAGAGAAGATAGCCTTTGATTTCAACGCAAAGGCAATGTACCCTGTGAAGGCCAAAGGGGTCAGTTCCCAGGCATATTCATATTATAAACCTGAAATGAATGGGGAGACCCTAAGCGAGGAAATAATTGTTTCAGAAAGGTAATTTTAAAGGCCTCCTTTGCAAAAGGAGGCCTTTTGATCTTTTAAAAAACCAGACAGGATTGAATAAAAGGGAAATCCGAATTTTTTAAAAATCCCTTACGATTCAAGAATCTCCAGGACTGCTCTTTTACCCAGCCTTGTTGAGGCAGCGCTTAATATCGTCCTCATAGCCCTGGCTGTTTTTCCATGTTTCCCAATAACCTTGCCCAAATCGGCTTGGGCTACCCTCAATTCCAGCGCTGAGATGCGCTCGCCATCAACCTTTGTTACCATAACCTGTTCCGGGTTATCCACAAGCTCCTTTGAGATTAATTCGATTAGCTCTCTCATGACCTTCCCCTCCAACAAAATGATTAATATAAATGGTTAACTATTAGTATATGAGTATTTAAAAAAAATAAATCTTTTTTATTTAAATTGATCTTTTATTTAATCTCTTTATACTAATAGACGTTAAAAAAATTGTTTTTCCCCTTATTGTTGTATCATCGATTAAGTTAAGCATGATCACTGACCTAATACAAGGTTGAATTACAAAAATAAAATTTTCAAACTTTCCAATTTATATATAAGGCATAAAATATGCCTGAGAAAAAAAGAAAAACCAACATTCCAAGATGATTTTTTAACAATAATTTCAAGAGGTTACAAAATGGTGGTATTTTAGCAAAGTCCCTTTGTTGTTAGTTTTTATATAACAAAATTTAAAGCAACAGGAATATCAATTAGTTAGAATATTAGATTAAAACTAACATATTAGTTTTAGTCTAACACTTATAAAGATTAATAAAGATTAATACAGAATAAAGAGTCCAATAAAAAAATTTTACAGAAAATGATAGACTAAGAGGAATTGTGGCGCATCCATTCATTCATGAGCGCTTCCAATAAATTTAACGGTAATGCGCCGTTTTCAAGAATCCTGTCGTGAAACTCCTTAATATGAAATTTTGATCCAAAAATCTTCTCTGCCCTTTCCCTCAATTTAAGAATCTGTAATTCACCTATCTTATATGCCAATGCCTGCCCCGGGAGTACAATATAGCGGTCAACCTCCACTTCGATCTCATGATCCTCTAGGCCGGTGTGCTCTCTGCAGTAATTTATACAATCATTCCGGCTCCATTTATAGAAATGAATCCCAGTGTCTATCACAAGCCTGGCAGCCCTCCATATTTCATTAGTGAGCCTCCCGTATTCGGAATATATATCCCGGTACAATCCCATCTCTTTGGCGAGCCTTTCGGCGTACAAAGCCCACCCTTCAATAAAGGCGGTAGATCCCTCATGTCTCCTGAATTCAGGCAGATCGATCTGCTCCTGCATAAGGGCTATCTGCAGGTGATGGCCTGGCACAGCCTCATGAAATGCCAGGGATTCCATCATAAATACGGCCCGCTGTTCCGGTTTATAGGTATTGATATAAAAATAGCCCGGTCTGGAAAAATCCTTTGGAGGCGGATAGTAATATGCAGCCGGGGCCGCCTGTTCTCTGTATTTCTCAATCTCCTTAATATCATATCCGGCTTCTGGCAGTCTCCCGAAAAAATCAGGCAGTCTTTTATCCATCTTTGCCAGGATATCCTTGAATCCGGTCAGGATCTCCCGGCTGTCAGCAGGATAAAGGTCCTTTCTGTGCCTGAGATGTTCAGCCAGCTCTCTGACAGTTCCGGCAAAACCCATTTTGTCCATGATTTTATTGAGCTCGGCGTTGATCCGGCTTACCTCTTCCTTGCCGATATTGTGGATTTCCTCAGGAGAAAGGTCGGTGGAGGTGTGATATTTTACAAAAAATCTGTACATTTCCTCACCATCGGGCAGGGACCATATACCCTCATCTTCTCTGCAATGTTTCTTATATTCCCGGGTGAGAAACCGATACAGCTTCTTGTATGCAGGTGTAACCCTCAATGAGATGGCTTCTTTTACTGCACACTTGATTTCTTGCTTTTCGCGGGCAGAAAAATCATCGGACAACTTTAATACCGGAATAAACAGAGGATTTTCCTCAGGATTATATTTGGCAAATGTTTCAACCTGTCTCTCAACATATTCCATGCTCTTATTGAAAGCTGTTATTTTGTGCTTTATTCCGTCCTGTAAATTTTCGATAATCTGGCCAATAAGCCGGGGAAACTCATCGAGTCTTTTAATATAATTTTCAATGTCCATCCTCGATTTGAAGGGTTGATATTCTATAATTTGCGGGAAATCAATATGCTGCCCTCTCAGATGATTGAGAGGAAGGTAATGTGTCTTAAAATCATAAAACCGGATATGATGAAAAAGCGTATTCCTTAAAAGATCAAAATTTATTTGATTCTTTTTACTTAGCGAGGCCTTATCGATCTTTTCTGTTTTAGCCAGCAAGTCTCTGAAATAGCTGAGCTTATCAGAGATAGCCTGTTCGGAAAGGTCTTCAAGAACATCATTGTAGCTGTGATCCCCGATATAGGTCGCAAACGTTGGATTGAACTGCAGTATATGATTCCAGTAATCCTCTAAATAATCCTCCAATACATCATTCTCATCAGTTAAAACCATTTAAATCCTCCGAAATCTTTTACGCTGGCAGAGCAATAAATCGTATGCCTTTAACAGGATCAACAATTACTAAAATAAAAACACTTTACAAAAGACATTCTGTTATGGGGTGCTGGCGACTGCAATGTAGGCATTGATCTCACCCCATCCGTAATATTCATCCCAGCCTGCGGCCCCCAGATCAAAGGTGGTTGATTCCAGAATATTCCTGACCTGAAGGGGGGTAAGAACTCCTCCTGTGCTTTTACTGATTACCATGGCTCCGACACCTGAAGCCAATGCAGTGGCAGGAGATGTGCCTTGTATAAGCTTATAGAAAAATGTAGAAAGATTGGTACCATCATGGGTTTGCTGCATAATGCCGTCCGGATACCCGTCAATATTCTGATCCACCGAGAGGTTTCCTCCCGGAGCCACCAGGTCCAGCTCAACCCCATAGTTGGAATAGGCAGGTCTTGTGCTGTCGTATTGCACCGCTCCGACAGAGATACATTCGGTATAAGACGCAGGATACTCAGGTATGTTCGAACCTGCGTTACCGGCTGATCCGAAGATCGTTATACCCTGATTATATGCAAATGTCACCGCTGTTTGCTCGGTAATCGCGGTCCCCACCCCGCCGAAACTCATATTGATAACCTGTGCCCCGTTATTGGCTGCATAATATATCCCTTCCACTTCGTCTGCTACAGCTACATTTCCCAGGCTATCCATGACTTTGACAGTCATAACCGTGGCGGAAAAGGCCACCCCTGCGACACCTAACAGATTATTGGTTGTCTGGGCAATACAGCCGCACATGTGCGTCCCGTGCCCATAATCATCATCCGGGTTCGCGTCTGCATTTATAAAATCCCAGCCCGGTATTATCAGTGTCCCCGCGAGGTCAGGGGCCAGGGCATACGGTGCCGCATCTCTATAGGAGACACCCGAATCCAGAAGACCTACAACAACTCCACTGCCTGAAGTCAGATTCCAGGCCCAGTCCGTATACATATGAGGCAAATGCCATTGATACTTATAAAGAGGGTCATTGGGTATAAGATGGGCATGCCTGTAATAGTTGGGCTCAGCATAGAGCACGGCCGGCTCAGGTGCAATTCTCTCTATGGTATCATGCACACTCTGAAAGCTCGAAAGGGCTGCGAGTGTGAATCCCGCAAAGGGACTTGTTCGTAGCTCCCTCAAATTGTGTTTGTTAAGCACAAAGGCCCTGTCCCGGGGCGAGGCTTCAGGCCTGAACATCACAATCAACTGCCGGCTCACATAAGCCGGTACTACATTGCTATATGGAGTTCCGGATTTCATGTCTGCCGGCATCCCGGTCCTTATTTCACCTGTATCAAAACCAAGTCTCGAATTAGGAACAGATGGCGGAGAAGGAGCAGCCTCTCTGCCTGCCCGCCATTGAGGGTCAGGCCGAAAATAGGTATCCGCGATTACCGGATTACTGAATATCGAATACATGGAGACCGGTAAGGCCGGGGTATAAAAAGGGAAAAATTCCATACCTCTAGAATTGTTATAGAACGGCCCAAAATAATTGGTATTGTTTTGAGAAAATCTTTGATATGGGTACGGAGTGAAAAATATCCCTGAAATTCCCGGATTAAAATAAGGTACCATTGGCCATTGGAATTGAAAAAAAGGGAAGTAATAGGAATAGCCCGGTTGCGGGAGAAAAAACATGGCAAAAAGCAACATTACAATCGCCAAAGGAACAAAATTATATATGCCTCTGAGTCCTTTTTTATAAATAATACTCATGCATATATTATACCCTAAATCAATAACCAAGGGGAAATCGTCCTGGACTCTGAAAGCAGATACACTAATCTATTTATATCAGTGATCGCATACATTCTCCCCTGTTTGTAGGGTGCCTGCCAGATAAGCCTCAACCAGCTTTTTTGGTTCTTCGCTGATCGCGCCCGTAATTACCCGCACGCCATTTTGAGCGAACAAATCCTGCGCCCTGGATCCCATTCCTCCGGCAATTATCAGGTTCGCGCCTCTCTCTTTCAGCCAGACAGGAAGCAATCCGGGCTCATGCTCAGGGGCTTCCACAGAATCCTGTTTGAGTATCTCTTTTGTCTCCGGATCCACATCGATCAATGCAAAATGTTCACAGTGTCCGAAATGCATTGATAGCCTGTTATTGACTATTGGTATGGCTATTCTCATTTTCCCTCCATCATTGTCTGTGGCAGGCGTATTATTAAGAACTTCTGCTTGATTAATTGCGGAAACGGCAGGTTCCGCCACAGGTAGATCCATTTCCAGAATAGGGCTGATAACCCCTGAAAAGGCCTGCGCCGTCTCAGTTTTGGCATAGTGATAGAGATACGGCTTACCCTCATCAGAGGCATTTACAACCTGAGGATCAATAGGCACCTTGCCAAGAAAAGGGACCCGCATTTCCCTTGCCACCTGTTCCCCTCCCCCTGTCTTAAAAATCTCCGATGTTTTCCCGCAGTGGGGACACACAAACCCGCTCATATTTTCCACCACTCCGATTATATTGATTGAAAGCTGCTGACAAAAGCTTATGGATTTTCTTACATCCGAAAGGGCCAGTTCCTGTGGTGTAGTAACAATAACAGCCTGAATGCCCCCGCCGCTTTCCTTAAGGAGCTGATCAATGCTCAGGGGTTCGTCACCTGTTCCGGGCGGAGAGTCAACAATAAGGAAATCCAGTTCCCCCCATACCACATCCTCGAGGAATTGCTTTATCACACCGTACTTCATTGGTCCCCTCCAGATTACAGCTTCATCATCCTGCCTCAGAAGAAAACCTATGGACATCACCTTCAGGTTGTCTCCGTATCCGGTGGGGATGATTCCGGCATCGGTTGCCTGGATAGCCTTTTTTTCCAAATGAAGAAGCTTGGGTATGCTTGGACCGTGGACATCTATATCCAAAAGCCCCACTCTCTTGCCGGACAGGGCTAGGGCCACTGCCATATTCACCGCTACCGTGCTTTTGCCCACTCCGCCTTTTCCTGACAAAACAAGGATCTTGTGTTTAATCCGGGACATTCTCTGTATCAGATTCTCTCCGGAAGGAAACTGTTTCATCTCTTTCTGCCCCTTTCCGGTGTCCCCGCATTTACCAGACGCACAGCCCCTGTCATGGTGATTATCATTTCCGTTGCTCATAATCTCTTCCTCCGATCTTATTAAAAAATCTTAATATATATTAAAATGTTATATATATTTTTCTCAGTTTATCAATTCCTCAGAGTTTTTTTTGATCTATATAATGACCTTCTAATTATCCAATGTCAATGGCTGATCGTTTAAACCTTATTTTAGATCATCCCACCTGTGTCCTGAGCAAATGAAATGCCATGGCAGAAAAGAGCAGGGAACAAAAAAGATATCTAATTGAAATAATGAGACTAATTGGATTAATAATCTCTCCGGTCTTTAAAAAGAGAGAAACAAATATCGATAAAAACGGGAACAAAATGCACCAGAATATACTATCAGCGGATAAAAAAGGTTCCCTGTTTAACCGGTCTTGCCAATACCCAACCTTAGCATCTTTCTGCGAAGGGTGTTTTTGTCAACTCCCAGTTCCCTCGCAGTAGCCAAACGGCGCCAGTTATTCCTCTCGAGGGCCGCACGTATTGCACGGGCCTCTACTTCTTTCAATGTAAGACCTGTTGAAATATCTTCCGTGACACCATGAGGCCTGAGATTTTCAGGCAGATGCTCAGGCAGGATAACACCCTGGGGGCAGAGGATGAACGCGTGCTCTATGGCATGCTCCAGTTCCCTGACATTTCCGGGCCAATCATGCCGCATAAGAAGGGCAAGGGCCTTATCGGATATCCCCAGAAGATTTTTGCCTTTAAGTCTATTAAAGTGTCCTATGAAATGCTCCACTAGCAGGGGGATGTCCTCTTTTCTGTCTTTTAACGGGGGGATACGAAGCTTTATTACATTTATCCTGTAATAAAGGTCATCGCGAAAACGGCCGGCCTTGACCTCTTCCTGCAGATTCTTGTTTGTGGCAGCAAGGATACGGACATCCGCCTTTAATGTTTCAGTGGCGCCTAGGGGCTCATAGGTGCCGTTTTGAAGGACCCTTAAAAGACGCACCTGCAGTGCGGCGGAGATATCACCCACTTCGTCCAGAAAGATCGTTCCGCCTTCGGCCAGGGCGAATCTCCCCAGCCTGTCTTTTTTGGCATCGGTAAAGGCACCTGCCTTATGTCCGAACAGCTCCGATTCAAGAAGTGTATCGGGCAACGCTGCACAATTTACCACGATGAAGGGCTTTTTGGCCCGGCCGCTCAACCGGTGAATTGCCTGGGCGAACAGCTCCTTCCCTGTTCCGCTGGGTCCTTCAATCAATACGATACTCTCACTCCTTGCGACCTGGGGAAGGATCGAAAAAAGCTTCTGCATGGCATGATTTCGGCTTATAATGTCGGATACAGAATATTGATGAAGGAGCTCCTTTCTCAGCTCAACAACCTGTCTCAGGTCCCGGAATGTTTCAACCCCTCCGATTATCTTCCCCTCTTTATTCTTTAAAAGGGCTGTGCTTACACTAATGGGCACCTGATCTCCATCCGGTCGGATGATGGATATGGGCTCGTTCACGATAGGCCGGCCGGTCTTCATGGTCCGTTTCAGGGCACAGGCGGTCTCACAAATATCGGCGCGAAAGACCTCACAACAGGGCCTTCCTATGGCTTCTTCCCTCGGAACCCCTGTTATATCCTCAGAAGCACGGTTGAAAGAGGTTATCCTCCAGTTAAGATCAACAGTGAAGACACCATCAGCAACACTGTCCAGGATCACATCCCGGCATGGAGGCATATCATTTTCTTCGTTTTTTAAATCTGTATTCATAATTTTACATAATCTTTTACAAGGTATTAAAAGAGAAGATCCCTTTATTTTTCATACTAAATCTTTACATATATGTTTTGAATTCATTAAGTGTTAACCCTGCCTGTCGAAGAATTGATCTGAAAGTACCTTTTGCAATTTCTTTATGATTAGGGATTGTTAGTCTCCTATGAGGTGGGCTCTCATTTCGAAGGATGATATGGCTTCCCGTCTGATGATCAATAGAATAGCCAAAATTCTTTAAAATTTTGCAAACTTTTCTTCCTGAAATTACCGGAAGTTTACTCAAACTGCGACCTCAACAACCTCCTCCTCGATAGAAGGTGGTATAGGTTCATTATGCTTTTTAAGGCTCTCTATATATCCTTTAATAGCATCCTTAATATTCTCTAATGCCTCTTTCCTGGTTTTTCCCTGGGAAATACATCCTGGTAAAGATGTACATTCAGCCACAAAGACTCCATCTTCATCCTGCTCAATCAAGATTCTATATTGCATAATAAAACTCCTTATCATTTTGAATATTTTTTAGTTTCTTCAGAAAAATAATAGTTCATTAATGGGTACCTTGTCAATATAAAGGAATTCTATTAAAAAACTGTTTAAGACATTTTTGAGTCCCTGAATTAACCAGCATGTCAATGCAATTCAGTGGTTTTTCTTGACAATAAATGCTAATTTATTCTATATCTATATATAATTTGGGAATAATCTTCTTTCAGGCGCCTTAAATATGAATAAAAACGAATATTTGCATGACACATCGTATCCGGATGATACATATCAACTGGATATAAGGATAAGGAGCAAGGATGATAGATATGCCGTTATCTTATCGGCAAGGGACTCTGAAGAAGATACCTTTTTTGTCACACCTGATGAGATACAGGGGATCTTAAGCCGTTGCAGGCTGATTGACTCCTTTCTCTCTAATCAGGAGCCAGGCCGTTTTTCAGGCGATATCATCCAATTGGGAAGCGAGATATTCCATCGCTTTGTACAGCCCTGCCCGCACTTTAACAATATCGTGCAATCTGCAAGATCGCACAATATGCCAGTGCTTATCTCTATCCGGACAACCGATCAGGACACGAGTCTTATCCCATGGGAGCTTTTGTTTTCCGAGGAATCCGGGTTCCTAGCCCTGGACCCCAGGTTTCAGCTTATACGCAACGCCTCTATTGACGGGGCTGGAAACGATCTTACGCTCTCAGCAAGGCCGCTGAGGGTATTATTCATGGCATGCTCACCGGAAGGAACAGATCCTGTACTGAATTATGAGAGGGAAGAAGAGATCATCCTGGATGCCCTGGCAGATCTCAAACGAAACAATGAGTTGGAGATCGATATCGCAGAAGGGGGCACCCTGGATGAGATGGAAAAGATGCTGGCAAACAAAGACTACCATGTGGTTCATCTCTCAAGCCATGGTTTTTATGACAGGGAAACCCAAACCGGTTATCTGCTCATGGAGGGCGAATCCGGCATGAAGAAGCCTGTCAGCGCAAAGGAGTTCGCTGAAAAACTCATAGGTTCCCGTTCCGTGCGTCTCCTTTTTTTAAGCGCCTGCCAGTCCGGCAGCGAAACAGCACAGAATACGGGGCTTGCCCAATCCCTGATTGCAAACGGCATCCCCATGGTCATAGGCATGAAGCATTCGGTGATGGATGCCGCCGCAACATCCATTGCGGAATCATTCTATAAAAACCTCACAATAAGGCGAACGGTTTCCCATGCCCTCCAACTATCACGCCAGGCCTATGCCAAAAAATATCCCAAGAGCTTTCAGTGGAGTATCCCTGCCCTCTTTGCAAGGGATGCAAATCTCCATATAGTGGACTGGAAAAAACCGGCAGAGAAGACAGAAAGCAAATCTTCTGCCGCCATCCTGTACGGCAGAGTAAAACACCTTAAAAAAGGCTTCAGGGGAAGACGCAGGGAACAGCGGGAATTTATGAATATACTCCGCAGGGGAGGCCCTCCGGCCCTTTGCATCACAGGCTCGGGCGGCATAGGGAAGTCCACCCTTGCAAGCAGGATTACAGACAGGCTTCACTCATCCGGTTATCTTATTATACCCCTCTTTGGTGAGCTTTCGCCGGATATCTTTATACAGAAAACCATCAATGCCCTAATTGCTGAACGTGAAACCGAACATACACAAAACCTGAAAGGTCTCACGGATTATAGGGAAAGGATCGTTTATATCCTCTCCAATGTTCTCGGAACAAGGGACACCCTCTACCTGCTTGACAACTTTGAAGACAACCTTAAAAAATCTGAGCAATTCGGGGCATTCAAAAACAGTTTCTGGGAAGAAACCTTCAGGACCATCCTGCAGGAGCTGCCCCATACCAATTCAAGGCTTCTGATCACCTGCCGCTTCACCATTCCCGGCATTGATGAAGACCTCCTTTATCAAAGCTCCCTCAAGGAGATGTCCGGGGTGGAGGCGAGAAAACTCATGATATTCAATGATGACTTTTTGGGAATACAATCAGAGCATATCAGGGAGATTTATAGAACCATCGGAGGAAATCCAAAGGCCATCAATGAGCTGGGAAAACTCATAAAAGAAGGAAACTACCCTTGGTCTGAATTAAAAGAAAAGCTTGAATCCGTGCAGAAAAAAATGCGGGAGTTTAC
Organism: bacterium; assembly: GCA_049472335.1. Taxonomy (GTDB): domain Bacteria; phylum SZUA-182; class SZUA-182; order DTGQ01; family JAFGSM01; genus JBLIRM01. The sequence goes on from JBLIRO010000024.1 coordinate 31,255, forward strand.
CATCTTCGAGGAGCTCTATAAATTCCTGAGCGAGCAGGAGAGATCCTTCTTCCGTAAGATATCAGTATATCAGGGGCCTGTGACCCGTGAAGGATTAAAGGTGCACGAGCCTGATGAACAGCAGATGGACAGACACATTAAAAAACTTGTGGACTATACCCTGCTGCAGGAATATAGTGATGAAACATCCAATATCCCTCTTTACCAGGTTCACCCGTTAAACCGGGGGCATATCAAAAGGGAGTGGTGGAGGAAGGGTGAACAGGAAACCGCCCACAGCCATGCGGCTGAATACTATCTGGATATCAGGGGCACATCGAATATGGATGATCTTTCAAGGGCTGTTTATCATCTGCGTGGAGCAAGGCAGTTTGACCGGATGGCGGATTTGATTACCTATTATGCAAGGGAATTGGATTTGAAGGGATACTGGGATGAGAGCCTGTATCTTCACAACATCATTCTTGAAGAAAGCGGTAATGTTGAAAAAAGATATCCGGGTATTGCTTACAACAACATCGGTTTAATCTATGATAATAAAGGCGAATGGGATAAGGCTCTTGATTACTACCTAAAATCTGAAAATATTAGGATTGAAGTCGGCGACAGGGCTGGCTTAGCTACTACTTACAACAACATCGGTTTAATCTATGATAATAAAGGCGAATGGGATAAGGCTCTTGATTACTACCTAAAATCTGAAAATATTAGGATTGAAGTCGGCGACAGGGCCGGGTTGGTATCTACATATTTTAATATAGGGACTGCTTACCTTAATAAAAATGATAAGGAAACAGGGAATAAATATATCATCATTGCTGGTTTTATAGCCATGATGCAGGGCATGCAGTATGAGCTTTCACAAATGGCATGGGCATTGGAGCCGGTTTTAAAGGAAATAGGTGGGGAAAGGTTTATGGAGATCGGGAGGAAACTTGCGAGGGAAAGGGGATTGATTGCCTGACAATTCCTATGTTTGCCTTAAGAAAAGGATTTAGAAGATCCAGGGGCTTAAGCAGGGTAACAAGTGATGTTTTTTATCGTATTTAACATATTGGAATCATTTGGGAATCGTTTAAAATCATGAGAGGGAGATTACCATGAAAGATGACCAAAAACAATTTTCACTTTCAAATTATTTTGATGAATTGGGGCAAAAGAAAAAGGCAAAAAGCAGCGGCCCCCTCCGGGCAGGCTCTTCATTTGCCGCTCAAATGTCCGTGATCAAATCTTTGATGGGAGCGGAAAATAACACCATGCCGTTCATGGCACTCGCCAGGTCTTCCCAATTGAAGCTGGATGTATGCCAGGAAATTGTCGATAGCCTGCAAAACGAAGGGATTGTTGAAGTTGAACCCGATTATACTACAGGAAATGATAAAATAAAGCTAACTCAAAAAGGAAAAGAGGTCCTTCTATGATAGCCGCGTGGACATTAACCATATTTTTGGGCCTATTGTTCGGCGTTGCAGAGCTTCTATCAAAGTTCAAGGATGAGCCCTTTAATGTAATCAAAGGCAATGCAACTGCGTGGGGGTATATCATTTTAAACCTGATCATTGTATCTGTGGCATTCTATTTTCTCACCAAAACCAGTCTGTTCGGCAAAATGGAAACAGACCTTTTGAAGGCAGCCCTGACCGCCGGCCTCGGATCCAGCCTGCTGATGCGGTCAAAGTTTTTAAAGGTAAACATCTCAGGGAAAGAAGCGGCAGTGGGACCTGAAATCATAGTCAATGTGCTTTTGGAAACCCTGGAAAAAAAGATTGACCGGGACCGGGCCATAGTGCGTAAAAATCTGGTGGAAGAGCTTATGGTTGATATTGACTTCTCCAGGGCCAAGGATTATGTAGTAACCACGATTATAGCATCCAGCCAGATCAACTCAGAAGAAACAACCAAGACCGTGATGAGGAAGCGGAAAAGATAGAAAACTCACCTATAGATGATATAGAAAAAAGCTATGCCCTCGGATATCTGGTGATGGATATAATGGGAGAAAAATTCCTGAAAGGGCTTTTTAATGATAAAAACAGGGAAAGGTTTAAGAGAGAGTAGAAAGAAGAGGTATCACAGTAAAAAAATCATCTTCTATCCTCAACAACCGCATCAGAAAATTGGTTCCCTTTGATTTTGACACGATTCGGGTGAGGCATAGGTTTTCCCCATTGCTGAGGCAATAAAATGTGGCCTTCTCTGGCCATTTCTAACAAGACAGGGCGGATATCTTTTTCCTTCTCATTGATCCTGATTGGCACAATCTGGGCAATTGCCTTACCTCGATCCGTAACTAAAACTTCTTTGCCTTTTTTCACTTCCTGAAGATATTGGCTAAGATGAATTTTTAATTCCCGTATACCCACCTTTTTCATAGTAATTCCTTTTGCTTAACTAAGGGCATCATTTATTAAAAATACTAAGTTACACTCCATCAATGAAATTTCAGGAGTTTATCAATTTTGATTTTTGTGATTTATAAAACATACTATCCTATTATACTAATAATATGTGACTACATTGTCAAGAAGAAGTTCCTCCCTTAATTTTCAATAGAACGGAAATCAACCAATAGCTGTTTTTTAAATATCTGGCTCCCCATACCCACCGCCGCCGGGTGTCTCGATCCTTAATGTATCACCCTTTTTCAAATGTTCGCTGAATTTTCCGGGACGTTCTGAGGTTATCCCATCCCTTATGACCATATTCTTTCCCGGCTTCCCCGGCAAGCCTCCTGAAAGACCGTAAGGGGGTATCCTTCTTCTCTCCGAGAGCACCGTTACCTCTGCATCCGAAAGGAGCCGGATCTCCCGGACAAGCCCGTCTCCCCCGGAAAAGCGGCCTTTGCCGCCGGATCCCCTTCTTATGGAGTATTCTGTGACTAGAAAGGGATACGCGTACTCCAGGGCCTCAATGGGTGTGTTCAGGGTGTTCGTCATGTGTGAATGGAGGGCGCTGGCCCCGTTACCTTTGCCTGAAGCCCCCATGCCTCCCCCCAGGGTTTCATAATAGGCGAAGGGATTTCCGGTCCGCTCATCCATGCCGCCTATGGTGATATTGTTCATAGTCCCCTGGCTGGCGGCAGGGATATCATCTGGCAATGCCTTAAAGAGCGCCCCCAGGACAACGTCCACTATCCTCTGGGAGGTCTCCACATTCCCCCCGGCAACGGCTGAGGGAAACTGCGCGTCCACAATGGTGCCCTTCTTGGTGATAATGGTGATGGGCCTCGCACAACCTGCATTCGTGAGGATATCTTCCCTGATGAGGGAGCGAAAGGCATACAAAACGCATGACAGTGTAATGGCATATACGGCATTTATATTTCCTTTCACCTGACCGTGGGAGCCGGAAAAATCCAGGATCGCTTCATCCCCTTTTACCCGGAGGATCACCTTTATTTTCACCCTCTCCTCCCCTACCCCATCATCATCCATGAAATCCTCAAACTCATAGTCACCGTCAGGGATCATCTCTACGGTTTTTCTCATTATGCGCTCCGCGTAATCCATAAGGCTGCGGGCGTAAAAATCCACCATCGGGAGGCCGTATTTTTCCATGCATCCTTTGACTCTCCTTACACCTGTTATATTGGCCATGATCTGGGCCGCGAAATCCCCTTCCCTTTCAACGGGGGTTCTCACATTACTCAGGAAAAACCGCATCATCTTTTGATCCATCCTGCCATTCTCTAGTATCTTCAAGGGCGGGATAATGATACCTTCCTGAAAGATGGAGGTGGCGATGGGCATGGACCCGGATGTCATGCCTCCCACATCCGCATGATGGGCGCGATTTGCCACATGGAATACCGGCCCATCCTTGTCCTCTGAAAACACGGGCGCAACTATGGTTATATCCGGGAGATGTGTGCCACCTTTGAAGGGATCATTGAGGATCACCATATCCCCCTCATGGAAAACGGTATTTTCTATGGCAGACTTGACCGAAAGGGGCATGGAGCCAAGGTGTACCGGTATGTGTGCCGCCTGTGCAATCATGTCCCCTTCCCTTGTGAAGATGGCACAGGAGAAGTCCCTTCTTTCCTTGATATTGGGCGAAAACCCGGTCCTGTAGAGCGTAACGCCCATCTCTTCGGCAATGGAAGAAAACCGGTTCTTAAATACCTCTAAGAGGATTGGATTTACTTTCATATGATGACCTCTTGCCTAATGGTTTTAGGAATGGCAATAGTTCACAAAGGAGACACAGGCGCATGGAGATCCTGTTTTCATTACCCGATCCCTTCTCCATTACCGGATACCCATAATAATATTGCCATATTCATCCACATACGCGTCCGCGAACGGGGGGACGACTATGGTGGAGGAATACTCTACCAAAATGGCAGGCCCCTTGATCTTATTCCCGGTTAAAATTCTCTCCCTCTGCAAAATGGGTGTCTTAAGATATCGGCCCTCAAAGATCACCTCTTTTTCTCCCAGTAACGCCTCATCAGGCACGCGTTTAAAAGATTTAAGCGATTTCTTGAATTCGGGTTTTTCCGGGCTGCCACGCACCCTGAGCCTTAGGTTTACAACCTCGACCGCTTTGTCCCTATTACGATAGCCGTACTTTTTCTCATGAAGCATATGAAATCCTTCTCTATAATCCCCTGTGCAGGGAACGATAATCTCATGGGACTGCCCGGCATAGCGCATATCCAGGAAACGCTCCAGAACGATCGCATTCTCATCGATGCCCTCTGCGATCAGATCATTTTTACCCTTTTCTTCAAGGTCATGAAACAGTTCTGAAAGCCCTTCCTTTTTTATGACGGTCTGGTTCCGCATCAGAGTAAGGGAATAATCCTTGATGATATCAGCCATAAGCATGCCTATGGCTGAAAGTATACCCGGATTTTTGGGCACCAGGACCTTAGGGATACATAAAAGTCTGGCAAGGTATGCTGTATGAAGGCCCCCTGCCCCTCCGAAGGTGAAAAGGGTGAACTCCCTGGGATCATATCCCCTTTCCATGGATATTACACGAATTGCCCTTTCCATGGCGGTATTGGCAACGGAGAGGATGCCTTCCGCAAGCTCTGTTGGGGAAAGAGACAGCTCCTCGCCCATTTGCCTGAAATACGGGTCGAGCCTCCCGGCCTGAAGCCTCATGCCTCCACCCAGGAAGTGTTCCGGAACGAGCCTCCCCAGATAGAGATGGGCATCCGTGACTGTTATCCGGTCCCCTTTGCCATAGCATATGGGACCGGGGTCCGCACCAGCGCTCTCCGGCCCCACCCTTAACGCCCCGCCTGAATCCACATACACTACAGAACCGCCCCCTGCCCCTACTGTGTGGATATCGATCATGGGGACCTTGACCGGGTATCCCGCAATCCTGGACTCCAGGGTCAGCGAGAGCTGGCTGTCCATCAGGGAGACATCCGTGGAGGTGCCGCCCATATCGAAGGAGATGATCTTATGGAATCCCGCCATCCTTCCCATCTCATAGGCACCCACAGCCCCTCCTGCAGGGCCCGAAAGTATGGTCCTGACCGATTCCTTCATGGCGGTTTCAGCGGAAATGCTCCCCCCATTGGACTGCATGATCCTGAGGCTGTCCGTTTCTCCAAGGCTTTTTATTATATGGGAGACATATCCCTTCATCCTGGGTGAGACATATGCATTTATTACAGTAGTCGAGGTCCTCTCATATTCTCTGAACTCTGCGAGTATCTCATGGGAAAGGGAGAAAGGGATGTTGAGGTCTCCGAGAAGCTCACCCATTACCTTTTCATGGGCAGGGTTGAGATACGAAAAAAGGAAACAGATCGCAACCGATTCCGCCCCGGACTCTCTGATTTTAGGAAGCATGGAATTTGCTTCCTCCATATCAAGTGGTTCAAGGGCCTCCCCGGTGCATATGGTCCTTTCCCTTACACCGAACCTCAGGGACTCAGGCACAACAGGCGGTTCCTTCCGGCACGCAAGGTCATACAGACTGTCCCGGCTTTGCCTTCCTATCTCGATAATATCCTCAAATCCCTTATTAGTGACGAGGGCGGTTTTCACGCCCTTTCTTTCCAGAATGGCATTGGTGGCAACGGTTGAGCCGTGAACAACACGCCTTGTCTTAACATCGGTGGCGATACGGCTCAATCCCTCTAAAATAGCCTCAGCTGGATTCCGCGGAGTGGAAAGAACCTTATATACACCCCATCCATCCCTGTCCTTAAAGATAAAATCCGTAAAGGTGCCGCCTGTATCCACACCTATGGTGACCATCCTTTCCTCCTAACCTGTAATAGCTGAATAGTAACATTTTACGGCCCGGAAGAGAAGAAGGAAAGCAGGATATATAAGAATAAAGATAAGTTGTTAAAGTTGTTTGATTAATAAAGGAATTATTTCCTTTATCTTTTCGATATATTTTGAAGCTGTTGCATACGCCTCTTCGGCATCGGACAAATCAACGATTGTATAATCTGCATAATCAACATTTTCCCTTTCAAAGAGCAGGTTTCTAAACCACTTTCCGTATTCCTTCTGGATCAGGCCTTCCAAAACAAGCATTTTATTGACCATCGTTTTGACCCCTTCATGGGTTTTGGGATCTACCCCGAAAAGTATGAGGGCTGCTTTGGATGCACTTAAAGCAGCATAATAACTTCTATTGATCGAAGACTCGGCCCTGCCTTCTTTTAAAAGAAGCTTGGCATCTTCAAGCAGATTTCCAGCCTTTTCAAGACGAAGCTTTGAAAGCGCTCTTTTTTCTTTTTTGTCCAGAGTCATAAAAAAGTATACCCTCTTTCTTTATATTTTTGATAAATGGGCTGCCAAGCTCTTCATTGAGTTTGTATTCATTGAGGGAAAGGATTGTGACGGAAAAAGGCAAATCGTAATTTAGCTCATATGAATAAACCAGGTCTAGTATCTTGTCTTTTAACGTCTTGTCTTTTTTATCGATAATAATAAGCACATCCAGATCAGAATCGCCTTCGCAGTCACCACGAACCCTTGATCCATACGCAATAGCTTTGATTATTCTTTTATAAGCAGAGAAATCATTAGCCATTTCCTGCAAAATATCCATTTCTCTTTGAAACATAAATAATATGCTATCAAACCGGATGTACTATTACAAGGCACAATATGACCGATCAGTAACTCCAATTACGGCAACTGTATCCCCGGACCGCGGGGTCAGGGCCTGAAATATTTAGAACAAATATTCGGTAATGGCTTTGACCTTTTCAGCTAATTCCGGATCGCAGGTAATCTTTTGTCTAAATCTTTGATACACTTTGGCTACAGCCGAATAACTTATATTTCCAAAGAGATATCCTATCTCTTTATTTGATAATGAGGTATATTTTTTTACCAGGTATAGGGCAATATTCCTCCGTTCTCCCTTCTCATTGAAAAGATCATCCCTGGATTTTTCAAAATAGGAGCATATACGATCGATGAAACTATCACTATCACAGACTGTATGGGGATCCGTCAGGCGCGGGGTGTCTCCTTTGAGCATATTCATTCCTTTTAGCCTTTGTATGGCCATTTTAATAAATGCTTTGTCTCCCAGAATCATACCGCCGTGAGCATGCTTAAGGGGATTTGTCAATACTCTGCCCTTTGTGCTATCCACAAACTCTTTGTATATATGAACAGCATCCTCTTGTTTGCCCTCCGCGATCATCTGCCATATTAGATTTCTATAAACAAGATCTTCCCTGTCTTTGTGAATATATGATCTATAGCTGCTATAGGGATAGTCCTCGGGTCTTTCTGTTATCTCCGCCCTCACCGGATTCAGGTGAACATAGCGACTCAGCTCCAGCAAATAACTATCCGGCTCCACAAGACAAGCCTTGTATCTTCCTCTAAAAATGTGTCCATTAGAATTTTTGGTGCTATTAAAGTATGTCGTATATGAACTATTGATAGAATGCATGATTTTGCTCAGGTTTGCCTTAGGTGTCTCCAACAGCAGATGATAGTGATTTCTCATCAAAACATAGCAGTGGACGATGCAGCCATATTTATCCCGCGCCTCTTTCAGAAATCCCCTGAATTTGTCATAATCAGACCTTGACTGATAGATTTCCCTTTCCTCATCTCCTCTTGCTGTGATATGATAAAAGGCCCCTTCATATTCAATACGCAATGGCCTGGCCATAACTGCCCTCCGTTTTGGATTGACCTTTTGGGATTATTCTTTGATGACAAGGGATGACTTCCGAAATTCTCATGCATTGCATCAGTAACTCTAAAGGATTATTTGTTTAATGTCAAGGACTGACCCCCTATTAAAACCGATTTAAAAATGCAAAATGAAAAATAAAAAATGAAAATTGAAAATGGTTTAAAATCCTAGGGGGAAAATTTGTATTTTTAACGTCTATTCAATTATGGGAAATTATTATATTATTTTTTTAGGATAATAATAATAATTCTGTTATAATTTAATAAGATACAATTGTGCTGGAGGTGATATGATTTTATCTCTAATTGGCTAACATTGTTTAATACTAAATTTAATACCAAAATAGGGGTTACCATCTTTTTTTGCACTTCTTTTTTAACCCTCAAAAAAATCCTTTATTACTCGCTCAAGTTGTGTTTTTGATTTAATTTTATCAAGGTACATCTAAAGTCTTCATCGTCGCTTAAGATGTGAATTGTACCATGATTTTTTCTCAATTTGAGCGGTTTCGATAGATTTGGGGCGTTCCTTTTAAATTTTATATTTTCTCACTGAAAGGAGGAGCTTAATGAAAAGGAAACTCTGTATTATCGCCCTATCTATTTTGGTAGTTTGTCATCTTTTTGCTGTCAATGCCATGGCAAATGACAGCTGGGCTCTACAGATCTTCGCAGCAGGGCAATGGGGAGACGTAAGCAATGTAACTATAGGTGTTGATCCAAATAGCGTAACCTGGCCCTATCCACCATTCCCTCCACCAGATTTTTCAGCAATAATAACGACCGAAGGTTGTTTCGACATGGGGTGTCTTGTTGACCTCAGGCCCCCGGGGGCTGAACAAGAGGTTTGGATTCTAAAGATTATGGTGGGAGGGCCGATATATGGAGGATCTGCCGATGCAAGCCTGCCCGGCTTTTTTCCTGTATTATTCTGGGATCCCAATTTAATAAGGCCTTGGCATAGTACGGAGCTTCGATTATGGGATGCGAACGGGCCGGTTATTGCGGATATGAGTAAATCCGACACCTACCAGACATCAAAAGCAGATGCGGTGGAATATCTTCCGGAGCTAAGTTACGCCACCTTCACATATGCTGTCGTTTTTAAGACAGCCCCCCCCACTCAAACATACTGTCTTGATGCGGATGGAGACGCCTATGGCGATCCGGCTGATTCGGTTATGACAGAACTACCACCTCCGGGTTATGTTTTGGATTGCTCAGATTGTGATGACTCTGATCCTGCAATCAATCCGGGCATTCAGGAGATCTGCGATGGTCTGGATAATAATTGTGACGGTACAGTAGATGAAGGATGTCAGGTTGAAAGCTGGTGGATGCCTATCATAGCAAACGGACAGTTCGGTTTTAAAAGCATTGTCTGGATAGGTGTAGATCCCGATAGCGGAGCATACCCCGCTCCACCACATCCTCCGGAATTTACTGTCTTGATGAAGATCTTAGGATGCTTTGACGGGTGTTTGGAGGACATAAGACCGCCTGGATCTGAACAGGAGGTATGGTATCTAAGCATTATGGTGGCAGGTCCGATGTTTGGAGGGTCTGCCGACGCGAGCCAGCCGGGCTTTTTTCCTGTGTTATCCTGGGATCCCAATGCAATAAGACCCTGGCATAGTCTGGAGCTTCGGTTATGGGATGCGAATGGTCCACTTCTTGCTGACATGAGGATATCGGACACATACCAGACCACGGAACTGGATGCGGAGGAATTCCTACCTGAGCTTGATTACGCCACCTTTACATATGTCGTTGTATTTAAGACAACCCCCTCACCCTGCCTGGACGAAGATAAGGATGGTTTTACCACCTGTGATGGTGACTGTGATGACTCTGATCCCGCTATTAATCCAATGGCTAAAGAGATCTGTGACTTCAAGGATAACGATTGTGATGGCATGATTGATGAAGGTTTTGATGTGGATAAGGACGGATTTACTACCTGCGGTGGTGACTGTGATGACTCTGATCCTGCCATCAATCCGGATGCAAAGGAGATCTGTGATGGTTTGGACAATGACTGTGACGGTATAGTGGATGAAGGATGTCAGGTTGAAAGCTGGTGGATGGATATTGTAGCCATCGGGCAGGCTGGGGACATAAACAGTGTCTTGATTGGTATAGATTTAGACAGCATAAGCATCCCCTATCCGCCAGCCCCTCCACCGGGTTTTACCGTAATGCTATCGACCGAATGTGTCTTTGGCGGTCAGTGCAGTGTAGACATCAGGCCACCCGGAGCAGAACAAGAGGTATGGTATTTAAATATTATGGTGGGAGGCATTATATTTGGAGGGTCTGCTGATGCAAGCCTGCCGGGCTTTTTCCCTGTGTTATTCTGGGACCCCAATGTAATAAGGCCTGGACAGAGTATGGAGCTTCGGTTATGGGACGCCAATGGTCCGGTTCTTGCGGATATGAAGGCATCGGACACCTATCAGACCTCGGAAAAAGATGCGGAGGTATATATCCCCGAACTTGATTTTGCCACCTTCAGATATGCCGTGGTATTTAAGGCAACTCCTGTAGTCTGTCGGGACGATGACAAAGACGGGTTTACAACCTGTGAGGGTGACTGTGACGACTCTGATCCTACCGTCAACCCGATGGCTAAAGAGATCTGCGATTTCAAGGATAATGACTGTGACGGTATGATTGATGAAGGTTTTGATGCGGATAAAGATGGATTTACAACCTGCGGTGGTGACTGTGATGACTTTGATCCTAAAATCAATCCTAAGGCCAAAGAGATCTGCGACTTCAAGGACAATGACTGTGATGGTATGATTGATGAAGGTTTTGATGCGGATAAAGACGGGTTTACAACCTGTGGCGGTGACTGCGATGACTCTAATCCTAAAATCAATCCTAAGGCCAAAGAGGTCTGTAACGGTATTGACGATAACTGTGACGGCAAATTAGGCCCTGACGAGATAGATGCCGACGGGGATGGGTACATGATCTGTGCCGGCGACTGTGACGACACAGACCCGTTCGCATATCCGGGTAATGGCAAGGATACCTATGTTACATATCAAGGGGACTCTGCCTTCAAGGTAAATGATTATACCATGGACCCACCAACAGCAGATGTTCAGTTTACCGCCTTATTTACCGATTCTGATTCAAAGGTAATTGCGAATTGGAAGTCTGCTGGTCTTTTTGTTCAAGATATGGAAAATAACTTTGTCTATTCATCACTTGATATTACGGATTCCTCTGGAACCGTAAAGGTTGATATTAAGGATCTGCCGGTTGGCATCTATTATGTTACTATCAAATTATATGGAGATTATTGCCGCTACAATGACTCCGGAATGAATAAATCGATAGTCGTCTATGATCCAAAAGGCGGATCTGCAGCAGGCGGTGGTTTGGTTGATGCTGATGATGAGGTTAACGGAGTATCCGGTCTGGCGGAATTCAGTATAAATGCCAGATATGCACGAGATGGATCCATGGGCAGCCTTACATATCAATTTATCATGGAAGATCTGGACCTGCGTAGCAATAAAATTGATTGGCTGGTCATTATTGGTCACTACGCATACCTGCAAGGTCATGGAAAGGTCAACGGCACAGAAGGGTATTTCTTCCGCGCTATCGTTAAGGACCTTGGAACCCCGGGTATCGGTGTGGACGAATTCAATATCAAAATCTGGGATGGCGATCCTGATGATTGGGATTCCAAATTAATCCATGGCTCTAAAAATGTCGTAGCTAAAGGTAATATCCTTGTCCAGTAATTAATTAAGGAAGGTAAGTAAAAAGGGCAAGCTTTCTTTTATTATTTAAATAATATAAACAGAAAGCTTGCCCAAATCTTATAAGCATCGGCCCAGGAAATTGCATGGATAAAAATATTTTCGGAGTAATTATTTCAAATTCTTATGCTGATTACGGATCGTTTTATTATCTTCTGATCTCATCTTTTATGGCAACGATTACATAATTCATGTTTTCATAGAGTTCTTCAATCCTTCAATTTCATAAGTGATTTAGAGGCTTGTTTACGAAAAAAAATTATAATTTTTTCTTTTTTGTATGGTTTTTTTGGTTGACATTTGTATCGAATAGGGTTAAGGTTATCTATATATTGTTATCGGACCACAGGAAGTTTGTTCATTCTAATATTCTAACTGACAGGAGATAATCTTGATGAAAGAAATCATTTTTATAATAGAAGAGGACCCCGAAGGCGGATATAATGCCCAGGATTTGGGATACTCAATCTTCACTGAGGGGGAGACAACCGAAGAGTTAAAAAATAATATAAATGAGGCGCTCCGCTGCCATTTTGATAAAGAAGAAGATATTCCCAAGATAGTAAGACTTCATTTCGTCAGGGAAGCACTGTTAAATCATGTATAAGAAACCTGAAAAACAGGGATGATTTAATTACTGCGCATGAAGGATTAACAAAATGGGTTTGTATAGCAGAGATTATATGAAGGAACAGTCAAAACCTAATCCTGTAAAGGATTCATCCACTGAGATATCCCTGTGGAAACGTCTTCTTTTCCGGTTTTGGCTGCTATTCCATCCCAGGTATTGGGAAAAAATGTGAATCGCAAAATACAAATTTCAATTGTTATAGATAATTTTTAAAATTTATATTTTTGTATTTCTGAATTTTTATCTTATATTTTACAAGTTTACGCTTATTGGCAGGAAGCCCTCTATGAGGGCTTCCTGCTTTTTAAGCTGGTAAGCATCGGTCCTGCTTACTAATCATAAACAACAATCAGGCTATTATTAAAATAATAATAAGGCCTAAAAACATTCAGCCATCTATTCACCAAAAGTGCTCAGGGTCTCCAGTATATCAACCTCCTGTTGCATCGTATCATCGGCAATGGCAGCCATTTCAACCTCAAAATAATCCTTGAATTCAGCAAATAATTGCTTATATTCTTCAGAGACATTCAGTGTAACGGATTGACGTTCCCATTCCCCTAACTCAAATTTGAAAGGACGAGGGCAAGTGGGCCAAAAACAGCTACAGGGCGGCACCAGGCAAGGCAAATATATACATGGTGGTCCATAATCGTAAAATATAGTATGTCCGGGGGGGGCATTATCCTTTAAGCTCTTGCGCTCATCAGTGATCCAGTTCTTTATCATATTCGCATAGCGGGACAGCAAAACTGCCTTCCTTATTCCCCTGTTCTCAAAATATTCCGGCTCATGTTCCTCAAAAGGAATGACCTTGCTGTTTTGATATTCATTTCCCTCTCTGTCCTCATAGGAGACGGTTAGGGTCAGTTGGGCATCATTGGAAAGCTTATTGAGTTTCAGAAGAACCATTCCCCCCTTGGTCCCTGTTTCATCGGTTTTTGTGGGAAACAGGGTATTTACCGTCATAATCTTGCCGGTTGCTTCATCTGCTTCCGGAGATCCATAGACCTTTTCAATCTTACATCCTGTTGCATCAAGCTCCAATCTCAGGCCGAACAACAAAGGTGTTACCATGTATTCAAATTCTTCGACCATCCTACCCCTAAATTGTGCTGAAGAGTGTACGGAATAGTAATTGGCCCCCCTGATCTTTGTAATCAGCTCAATCAGCTCGGTATTGAAATCCACCCCAATACCTATAAAAGTACTGAAAACCATATTGTCAGCATTCCCCCTGGTCATGCCCAGCAGACTCTTATCACTTGTCTGTCCGGTATTGGGCATGGCATCAGTCAAAAATATAATACGATTCTCATATACGGTGGGGTCCTCATCCAGAAATTCATCAAACATCTCAGTGGCTATATTCATACCAGCTTCCATATTGGTGCTGCCCCTGTCTCCGATATCCAGTATATGCTCCTTTATGGCATCCATATCTGTTTCTGAGACCAGCCTAAGCGGTTTTGCCAAATAACCCACAGTTTCGAAAAGGACCATTCCAAACCGGTCATCGCCTCTGAGATGATCGAGAAGATCCACAATGGTCTCTGTTGCAATAGTGATCTTTCTCTTTCCTATATCACTGTCTTCGATGGATTGCTGATTCCCGAATTGGTCATAGTAATATTGATTAAAGGCTGAACCCATTGAGCCTGAGATATCCAGAACAATGACTAGGTTCAGCCTCTTTCTCTGGAAATCCTCCTTTTTGATCCCTGAATTCAAACCAACAGACAAGAAATATTCAGTATCTTCGGAAAACGGCTCCATGGTTTGCGCTGCACAATAGGAAGGACAGAATTTTTCCAGACATTCCTCCTGTTGTCCGGTATCGAAAAAATAATCATAAAACAATCCCTCAAAGGTAATATCCGTGGAGATCGGCAAGTAGTCATTTTTGATGTTCTCCCGGAAATTGTTGACATCCTTTGCGCCGCCTGTGGAATATCCGATATAGGATGATGAGCTGTAAGATGCGCTGGTAGGACTTGCTGCTGATGGTGAATAAGAATAAGCCATGCTGCTATAACCGCCACCATAACCACCATACAATCCACCACCACCAAGGCCGCCATAATAAACACTACCACTTGTGTAATAGGAAGATCCGCTACTGGACCCGCTGCTGTATCCAGTACCTGTTGATGTCCCCGGATCGTACTTCCAGTCATCAACCTTTTTCCTCGTGGGTTGGGAAATGGATGGACTGGAGGAGGCAATGATTGAAAGGTTAGCCGGGTTGGTATTCAAGGAATTGGGTAAAAAATATTGGTTGTTAAATGAATTTGTGCCGGGTTTTAATGGGTCATAAAAGCCCCATCCGTTATTAAACATATTTGACCCGCTTGACAAATAGTTGAATGTATTGGAACTTCCCGTCAGGTAATTAAATGCATTAGCCTGACCCAAAAGGTTATTGGGATAATTTAATAAACTTCCTGGATAATTGTTTGTTTGAAAATTACCCAAATAACCTATTCCATTATTAAACAGATTGTTATTAAACGTATTAAACATGGTGTTATTAAACAAATTGACAAGATCAAAAGTAGGATTTAACGACATTTGGATTGGCATTGTATAAATTGGCATTATATAATTAGATGTGCCGGGCAAACCAGGCATCCAGTCCAGAATGGGCATGGACATCGTGTAATTAATAGAATTATTGTCACCTGTGTAAATTAGACATATGCCTTCAGAGACAGCTAATAATCCTATGCTGATCGTTAGGATCAAAAAAATAAACAAGATATCTTTTCTGTTCATTATAAAAATCCCTGTTTTACTTTATTACTTTGTTCTTTATTATGTGATTATGATGTAATTTGTTAAGTGAGATTTGAGTTATCTTTTTTAATTTAAATTCACGCACCTCCCTTTAAGTTGAAACTTTATACCCTCCCCTATTTTTAATAGACGAGATAAAAATCTTTTTTCCCCTGATATCTTTCAGGCAAAATCTATTTATGTAATTAAGCATGTAATTAAGAGAAGTGTAAGATATCTGTCACTTGTCCTGCCTTTATTATTATAATCAAATTATAATCAAAGCACTCAAAAAATTTAGGGGAAAAATACATCTTTTTTACGTCTATTAGAATATTGGGGAATTTTTATTGAATCATATGAAAGTAAATCTTGGACCTTTTTATGCTTCATTTTTGGTTTAATGGGGCAGGAGTATATTAAAAGTAAATAAGGTTGGCAGGAGCATATTAAAAGTAAATCTTGAACTTCTTTATGCTTCATTTTTGGTTTAATGGGAGCAGGAGCATATTAAAAGTAAATCTTGAACTTCTTTATGCTTCATTTTTGGTTTAATGGGAGCAGGAGCATATTAAAAGTAAATAAGGTTAGGTGATTATATGAGTATTTAATTAATTTTACTGTTACAAATTTTATTCCCCCAAACTTGATAAGATCGTAAAAAAGTCATTAAAGGAGTCATTGGTACTTTTTGTTAAAGGCCCTTATTAAAGCCAAGCAAGTTTCAGGGCCTTCAAAAAAAATGCCCGGAGTCAACGAAACGGCTTTTTACGAATCCATCAAACTTTAAGGAGTAAGAAAGATGGAAAAAAATGTCGGGCTTAAATCCGACCCATACCATGTTAAAAGGTTTTTGGTGTCCGGAATTATTATCATTTTTTTTATTTTAATTCTCCTGATCGGCCTGTTCCTTTCCTCCAATATTGCCTCCGGATATGAAGCAGATTATGGAAAAATTGCCCTTTCGGATTTTATCTCCACTTATAATCAATCAGCAAGCATTATTCGGAAAGTGATTGACGGACAAATGGCCTATATTGCATATGAAGAGACTCGAACGGAGGGCGAGGAGATTTATAACATAGCAGTTGTTAATCTGCGCGATCCGATTGCTCCCGGAATAGTCTGGTCTTTGAGTTTTCCTCAACGTATTGAAGATCTGGTTCTGGAATGGCCCCTTCTTTATATTACTACAAGCTCAGGAGACATCTGGGTAGTGGATCTGAATGCACCAAACGGACCACAACTTCAGGAGCTCGAACCTTCTCAAGAAATCCAAACAAAAATACGCTTGAGACTATATGATACTTCGAATCCGTATAATACGGGTTTCTCCACATACAATTTTCCCCAATATAATACAAGCAGTTACCTCAGCAATTGGAATTACCTTGCAGGAACATCCCCATGGTCAACCGGCTTGGGATTCAGTTTTCCTCAGACCTCCCAATTTTCCTTATGGCCTCAAACGAACCTTTTTAATCAGCCCTGGAGCACATATGGCCTTACCGGTTTTCAAACGTATACGCCTCAATTAACCACCCTCTTTGGCTCCTCGACAGGCTTTTACGGCCAGTACCCGATAGGTGGTTTTTCAACAACTGGATGGCCTTATTCATCTTTAGGCCTTGGGGTAACCTCATATACCGGGATTGGAGGCATTCTTGGCATAGGGGGAGGGTATAAAATTCCTTATGTTCCCCCACAAACCTCAAAACCTTCTCAACCATCCACTACGGTCGCCAAATATCGCTCACCTGTCCCTGTCACACTATCCCTTAATAATCCTTCAGGCAGCCGGACGACAGGTGAGATCACATTGAGATTGAAGGACCTTGGAGGGAAAACGGTCAGCGAGCAGAAAGAGACGATTACCCTTGAGCCGGGCCTGGCCGATTATCCTGTTATCCTGAACAAGGTCCCCGAGAATACGGATACGAAGGATTTTGCCAAATATATCCTTTCGTATGGTTTTGAGGGCTCAGGTGTCAACCTTTCAAAACAGAAGAGCCTGTTTCAGGTGGCTGACAAAATGGAGGTGCGTATTATAGGCCCGGATTCCATGTTTGCCGGTCAGCCAACCACCCTGGGAGTTCATGCCTTCGTGCACGGCCAGCCTGTATCTTTAAAAGGGGCCAGTGTAACCATTGACCTGATCAAAGGGAACTCATCTAAACGGCTGTATGATGATACCACGGATGAGGATGGATTCGCGGAAGCCCGGCTGGACATTCCCGATACTACTGGCTCATTGAAGCTCCGCGCCAAGATAAACTCTGATCTGGGTACGGAAACCATCACGGAGGATATAGAGATCGTCAGGTTATACAAAATCCTCCTCACTACGGATAAACCCATTTACCAGCCGGGGCAGACCATACATATACGAACCCTGAGCCTGAAGAAGCCCGACCTTCTTCCGGAAGCGAACAAAGAGATCATTATAGAGGTGGAAGATTCCAAAGGGAATAAGGTCTTCAGGGTAAATCCCGAGACCGATGATTTTGGAGTGGTGTCAGCAGACTTTTCCCTGGGCACGGATATCAATATGGGCCTTTATACCGTCAGGGCTATCCTCGAGGAAGGTGACGTATCAACCCAATCGGAAAAAAAGGTCACTGTGGAGCGTTATGTGCTTCCCAAGTTCAAGGTGGACATTGAGACCGATGCGGAATACTACTCCCCTGGCGACAATGTCCATGGGGTGGTGCATGCCAAGTATTTCTTTGGGAAGGACCTAAGTGATGCCACGGTAACTATCGATGCATCCAAGTTTGACGTGGAGTTTGTGCTTTTTCAAACTATAACGGGACAGACCGATACAGACGGCTTCTTTTCCTTTGACCTGGTTTTGCCCGCCTATTTTGTCGGCCTCCCTCTCGAGCAGGGTAATGCCTTTGTCAAGCTGGATATAAAGGTGGAGGACACAGCGGAGCACGAAGAGGCCATTGTAAGGGAACTTACTGTAACCAAAGACCCTATTCTCATCAAACTGATACCTGAAAGCGGAAGCATCGTTCCGGGAGTTGAAAATATCCTGTACATTATTACAACCGACCCAAAGGGCCAGGGCCTTGCTACCTCGAATCTTATCAATTTCAACGGACAGGCCTTTAATATGAATACGGATGATCAGGGCACGGGCAGCTTTACCGTTACCCCTGATGAAGATTCAACACTTATCTTTCAGATAACCTCCCAGGCAGATGGTCAGAGCGCCTATGTTGAGATTGACCTTTCAGATGAGATTGATCAGGCGAGAATATTGCTCCGGACGGACAGGGCCATTTACAAAGTCGGTGAAACCATGACCATAGATCTTTCAACACCTGAGTTTATGGCAAGGCGTGTATTCGTGGACATAATCAGAGACCGCCAGACCATCCTGACCAAGGGGGTGGACATAAACAACGGCCAGGGGCAGCTCATTGTGGATGTAAGCAATGATATGGCAGGCACCCTCCTTGTGGAGGCCTATTATATCTCTTTGGCCACGGAAACGGCTTCGGATGTATTCCGTGACAAAAAGATCGTATATGTTAACCCTGCCCTGGATATCCTGGTGACTTCAACCACGGATAAGGACCAGTATCTTCCCGGTGAAAAGGCTGTGATCGAGTTTCAGGTTTCGCCTCCCCAGACAGCCGCCCTTGGAGTGACCATTGTTGATGAGGCTGTCTATGCCCTTCAGGAGAACCGGCCCGGACTGCTGAAGGTCTATTTCAGCATGGAAGAGGAGATAATGAAACCGAGATTCTGGCCTTTGATTGTACCTTATGAAGAGGCTGTAACCACTGAAGATCCTGATGATGAGGTTCAGGAAATGGCGGAGATCGTCTTCGCCTCGGCAGAAGAACCTGATGATCCGGGACTCAACGAAAGCAGTTATCCCGACCTTGTCCAGAGGATGAAAGAGGCCCTGGTGAGCCGTATAGATAAGGATGCGGATACGGTGGCCAAGGACCTCGGCAATCAGTCCATATATAATGAGTGGTCTTATAACAGTGCCCTGAGTCAGGGAAGGATCAAGACTTACAAGGACCCATGGGGCAAGTCTTACAAACTGGAGGTAGGATCTAACCGGGTCATTCTAACCTCCAACGGTCCTGATGAAAAATACGGGACCATAGACGATATCTCATTAACGAAGCCTTATCAGCCAGTATATCAAAGATATACATCCTCAGGCAGCGGAAGCGGTGGCGGAATCATCTGGGGCTTTCCCACCATCTGGGGTTGGACCAGCTCTTTTTTCTTTTCTCCCTCAGTACAGAGTTTTCCTTCCTCTGGTCTCTACGGCGGCTCAACATCTACAGGTTTAGGTTCTACAACCAGACAAGCTCAGAGCTATAGCGCTGGCTATGGAAGCGCTCCCGCCCCTACAGCAGGCGGCTCTACGGATGGGACCTATGTACCGGATACATCAGCAGGATTTCTTACCCCGACCGAAACCGGAGGAGAAGAGCCTCCTGGCGAAGACATAGAGACCCAGGAGCCGCGCAAGATCAGAAGGGATTTCCCTGAGACCCTTCTATGGAAGCCTTCCCTGATTACCGATCCGAATGGCAGGGCTTACATGGATGCGAATATGGCGGATTCCATTACCACATGGCGCATGAGCACTACGGCATCAACCATTGATGGAAAACTCGGAGGAAATACGGAAGGGATTGTTGTATTCCAGGATTTCTTTATCGATCTGGACCTTCCTGTGACCCTTACCCAGAACGATGAGATATCCATGCCTGTTGCCATTTACAACTACCTGGAAGATTCTCAGACCGTACAGATCAAGCTTGAAGTAGACCAGGAAACACCATGGTTTGAACTGTTGGATACAACAAATGAAAAGTGGGTAGACCTGGAACCCGGTGAAGTCACAGTCGTGTATTTCCGCATCAAGGCATTGGAAGTAGGCTGGCATGAGCTGACTGTTTTCGGATACGGGACACGAATGAGCGATGCTATTGAACGCAGGATAGAGGTCTTGCCAGATGGCATGGAATTTCACGTAAATGTGAGTGACCGCCTTAAGGGAAATGAGACAAGCCATGTGCTTAATATACCAACAGAAGCCATTGACGGTGCCAGCAGGATACTTGTAAAGGTCTATCCCGGCATATTCAGCCAGGTGGTGGAGGGACTTGAGAAGATGCTCAAAGTCCCGCATGGGTGATTTTGCCAAACCACGTCGGTGACGTGGCCGAATGTTTTGATACTCGACTATATGATTACAACGGAGCAAATAACACCCGAGCTCGAGATGACGGCTCGACAGTATGTCAATATTGGCTACCAACGCCTCCTGACCTTTGAATCACCCGGTAACGGCTTTGACTGGTACGGCAGTGAGCCCGGCAAACCAATCCTGACTTCCTATGGGCTAATGCAGTTTGCCGATATGGAAAAGGTGCAATATGTTGATCCAGCTATGATACAACGCACCCAGCAATGGCTTCTCGGCAAACAGAACCCGGATGGCTCCTGGCCTCCTGATGACCATGATTTATTCAATGTCTTAAATACAACACTCCAGTCCACGGCATATGCTACCTGGGCACTTATCCATTCAGGGTATTCCCTTAATGACCCCCGCATTATTAAAGGGAAGGATTATATCAAGGCCCAGGCTGAAGGAACTGAAGACTGTTATACCCTGGCGCTATGCGCCAATGCCCTTTTGGAGAAGAATCCGTCAGATCCGGCCGGACTGGCTATCCTGGACCGGCTTCAAGCCAAGAAGGTTGAAGATGGAGACGCCTTTTACTGGACCTCAGGTGGCCAGAGTTTTACCTATTCATGGGGAAGCTATCTGAACATGGAGACCACAGCTATGACTACCCTGGCATTTATGACGGCAAACTGGCGATATCCTAAAACCATTGAAGGCGCCATCAATTATATTATTCGTGGAAAGCAGGCCTCTGGATTGTGGGGACAAACTCAGGCAACGGTCCTCTCGCTTCGAGTGCTTATGATGGCAATGTCAGGACAGACCGAAGAGATAGATTCACAGATAATCATCACCATAAACGGCGTAACCCTGGACAAGGACGACATGCCAATACTTAAAGTTAATCCGGTTGATACCAGAGTGCTCAGACTTATCGAGCTGCAACCCTATACAATAGAAGGTGATAACACGGTTGGCATCAGTCTCGTCGGAGACGGAAACCTGCTCTATCAGATCGTGGGCACATATTTCCTGCCCTGGGAGCAAGTGATTCTCCCGTCATCCCCGCCGCTTTCTATAGACCTGCAATATGACCGTACGACGCTAACCGTTGACGACACCATCTCGTGCACGGTAACTGTAACCAATAATATCCCTGATAGTGTCACCCGTATAGGCATGATAGATCTGGGAATCCCACCCGGATTCCAGGTCTTTTGGGAGGATTTCCAAAAAGCAATAGAGGAAGAAAGGATCTTCAAATATGAATCCACGAATCGGCAGCTAAGCCTATACCTGCATCCAATCTCTTACGGTACGCCCATAAGTATTACATACAGGCTTCAGGCAAAATATCCCTTGAAGGTCTCAACGCCCAAATCCAGCACCTACAACTATTACAATCCGGATGCAAGGGATGAGACCAAACCTATAGTTCTTACAGTAACGAACTAGGACCGACTAAAAGATCGATAGGTTTTTTTAGAATATTTGTCAGGGGGATAATCCGGGAAAGGGTTATCCCCCCCTCTTTTTTCATAAAAATTATACATACCCTATAAATTTTATGAAATTTATATCTTGAATCTACCTATTTTTTTAAATCATTTTTCTGATTTATATATTTTGCGCAATCACATTTTCTTAAAAAATAAGCCCCTTAAACCGAATCTTTCAACAGCCCAAAATCATCAAAATAAGTAATAAATTCAAAATATTAAATAAGTATATTGTTCAATTGTCAATCTTCAATATCTATAGCTGAAGGAGAATACACAATAAAAAATACAGGATTTCTTCCTTTAAATCATTTGTGCCGGCCAATTGGCACAATGTTTGCTCAGGTTCAAGCCAATAAAGAAAGGTTTGAATTAGAACATTAAAAAAGCCTTTAAAGATGATATTTCAGTAAATTTTTTTTGACGGTATAGAGATCTCAAGCAGATGGAGTTATAGACAATTCTATTATTTTAATATCGGTAAGGAGGTGTTAAATGAATTTTATAAAACAAAATGGTCAGGGTAGTAATTATTTTTTATTGCTCTATAGCCTACATATTACTACTTAAAAAACAAAGGAAGATAATATGAAGCGATTTTATATGCAGTTTTTTATTTACTTTTTAGGATTTTGTATGATTCTCGTTCTTTTCTCTGCCTGTGGCAGCAGTTCTAATAGAGCCAGAGAAGCCAATTCTCCGGAAACAGGCTCTATAAATTTCAATCTGGATTGGAGTTCCGTTTCGGTCCCTCGTATAAGGACACTCTCACCTAGCGGAAATGCTTGTGTTGATTATGGAATAGAAGCCATTGAAGCCAATGTCTATAAAGATCCGAATACGGTCACTGCTTCCGGAAGCTGCCAATGTGACGCGAATCAAAACATGATAAGTGATGTACCGGAAGGATCAGGATATTCACTCGTCGTTGAAGCCCTTGCCTCAGGTATTTCTCAGTGGCGAGGAGAGATAACAGATATTACAGTCATTCCCGGAGAGACAACAGAACTGGGATCAATAGTCATGAGTTATATTGGTGATGATAATACACATCCCAGCGTACAGCCTATAACTCCTTCCAGTGGGGCCACAGATGTTCCTATAAATATAAATATTATAGTTTTATTCAATGAGAATATCATAGAGGCTTCATTAAATCCCAATACATTTATACTTGAAAGCGCTGAAGGAAAAGTAAGTGGCAAGATAACATATAATTCTGAAAGTATGATAGCTACCTTCGAGCCTGATACCCCCCTCTCCTATTCTCTGACATATACTGCCATAATAAGCAAGCAAGTGCAGGACAGAAATTCCCTCGAATTGTCTAATGATTTTTCATGGAGTTTCACTACGGAAATGGATTCGCTCATATGGGATGAAGGTAAGTGGGATGAGGCCAAATGGATTGATTAATTTTTAAATTATGTTTTTTCTTCCATAAAAAATATGGAGGTATCAAATATGAAAAAATTTTAAAAGGGGTAAGGTAAGATAATGGGGGGGCGTAATATAACTTAGATTTTTTTTTAAAATTGAGGAGATTAAACAATGAACTACAAAAAAACCCTGTTTTTTCTTTTATTATCTCTTTTTTTATGCAGCCTGGCAATCCTTAATTCTTCTTTCGCCGGAAATGTAGAACAATCCCAAATTATGCAATTTGTCCCTAACACGCCTGCAAAGGCCTCTGAGGTAAACAGTAATTTTGAGACATTACGTAACGCTATTAATGACAATGATGTCAAAACAAATCAGGCAGCTACAGATATCAACAATCTAAACTCCAATGTCAATGGATTAAGCGCTAATATCAGTAACTTAACATCTCATGTCAACAACCTGGACTCTGATGTCAATGGATTAAATTCGGATATTAACGATTTAAACCTCGATATCAATAATCATAAAAGCTATCCTGATGCTCATCATTCTCGCTATACTGATGCCGAATCAGTAAACGCAATCAAAGAAGTGGGCATAGGGGAACTAACCAATAATAGTGTAACTACTGACTTTACAAGCACTTTTATGGCTCAAGGGATTGCCATTCCGGACGGAGACCCTGTCGGCGTAACAAGTACAATTACCATACCTGATATCGGCATAATAGATTCTATTAATATTAGTGTCGAGATCAATACTTCTGACATTTCAGAACTAGACATTAAACTTATTGATCCAAATAGTAATATATATCTATTATACGAGAGAAATGATTGGGCCGAGGGAACAAATCTAACCGGAAGCTGGCCCGATCCAAACTCAATCCTGGATGGAGATATAACAATTTGGACGGATAAAAATCCCAAAGGAAACTGGAAGCTTTGGGTAATTGATCATGGAGATGATGGCTTGCAGGATGACGGAGAAATAACAGAATGGAGTATAACAATTAAGGGATTTTCCACTGATACCGTTACTGTAAACGCCGATTTAACAGTCAATGGCTCAATTCGGGCCAACGGTGGCGGCGCGCTCATTACTCCCACCAAGATGCTTGTTTCACGTATTCAAAATACAATCTTTTTTACTGCAGCGGATGGAACTCAACACACATTGAATATTCCAGACAATACCCAACCGGTTGGAAATACTCATATTTATTATTATCCTAATTGTACTGAAAACGATTGTAGATCTGGAGGTAATAATAATGAATCGGTCCTGTACCTGAATATAGACGCATCCCCATCAATCAGCTGTACCTTGCTTAGTGATGAAGATGATCATACGTCTGTTTCAAAGGGATTATATTGGGCCACAGATAATGGTAACAACGGTATAGATGCATGGGGAAATTCTACCACACCAACATTTAAGCTTTCAAAAGATGGAATTTCAGATGGTATTCCTATGGGGAATTATTCAAGTTACGCAATTATCTGCTTCTAAAGCTTACATAAAAAAATTCACCCCGCAATATTCTGCGGGGTGAATTTTTTTTCTTAATCTTCTTTAATAAACATAATGACTTTTTTTCTACAGATATTTAAATTATCTCGTAATAACACCCCAATTTACAGGGCTTCCATTTTTGGTTTCTTCTCCCATATCTTGTAAAAGATCAGCCAGAGAGTATTCTCTTCTGACCATCTTGACCTTGGCATCCCCTAAAATTACAAAATCCTCCTCAAGCTCTGATTTCCCCTTATAAAGAAGAAGTTTCATCCCTTCTTTCAACCCATCATCTTTGCAGATACCGGTTTTTAATACTTCCCCTGTAAGAGAAATAACATCACCTTCACATATGGGAAAATGTGCCTTGAATTTTGCCGCCAGAATTGAGCAGAGATGAAAGGCATGTTCCCTCAATCCCTCTTGCCACACCAATTCCGAAGGATCTATTTCCTCACACACATCCTTGGTGGCCAGAATCTCACCGGTTTCCAGATCCACCATACTGGCAGAAAGGGTTATGGAATCTTCAGCTTCCTGAATATAGCCCAATAAAAATGTATCTATCCAGATCCCTGACTCAGAGGAAAGGCCTAAAAAAGGTCTGCCCAGATGATAGGATAGACTTTTTTCATCAACAATTAATGGAAGATCTTCAAGTTCTATAATACTGAACCTTCCCTGGTCTATAAATGCTTCTATCAACTGATAGGTCAGATCTCTTTTCATTTGATTTTGATCATGATCTCCGTATTGATTCTGTGTAATGAAGGGAATGGCTATCCTCCACCTTTCCTTTAATTGATGGATCTTTTTTATCTTTTTTGTTATCAAGACCGATTCTTCCCAAACCTTCCCTGACACATCAACTACCTTTATGTGAACAGCATTTTCCCCCTCCTTAAGCCTTATCATTCTGTTGAATAAAAACCGTCCTTCTTCCTCTGCATCGATGAATTTTTTAAAAACCCGGTTAAAGAATCTGCTCCAGTGAAGGCCATAGATGGAAAGAATAGGTTCATCATTTATCGTAATCTCTTTTATCCGGCCCTGTGCAAGGATCTCGATCTGAGGACAAATCTCATCGTGAAAGGTCTCTTCCGGAAGCTGGCTGATTTTGATCCGGATTGGGTCCAGGCTTCTTCTTGAGGCTGTTTGATATAACAAGGGGGCTACCCCGGAATCGCTGGTTAAAATCCCGGAGGCCATGGCTATTCGTATTTGCTGATAATACGCCGGATGCTCCTCCTTTAAGATATTTATCGACCCGCTTGTCCTGTTTTTTAATGAATCCTCAGCCTCATAACTCAAAATTCCTCTCTGCCATTCCTGCAAGGAGAGTTGATATTGAAAGGAATATGCCCGGTAAGATTCGCCCGATTTTTCATCTGAAAAATCATCCATAAGGTTCAGGGCTACCCTTCTGCCATTCAGATAAAACTGAGTAACATCTGACGGGTCATATACCAGGCCATTAACAAGTATTAAGGAAGAGGAATCGTCAGTCCCCGGCTCCGCAAAAAAGATCATGGGACCCTCCTGATCTACAAGTATCCTGACCATCTCTTCTTTATACTTTCCAAGAAGATCGATCACCCTGATCAAAATGTCATTGATCCCCGTTCTTAAAAAAACTTTCTGTTGAAATGTCTTGAACTTGGGTTGGCTAAGCTCCAGGAGGGATTTAAACTCCCCTCCATTAATCCGAATAAGAATATCCGCGACAAATGTATCATCCCTGGCAAGACCCGAGAGAACAAATTCCGTTGCGGCAATCGTGCGCGGATACAGATCGAGCGAGAGCTGGGGGGATTCACGGTCTTCCCGGGTCAGCAAAAGTTTTTCCTTACGAACCTTGTTGATATAGAATTTGGTTTTGGCGGATTCACATTGATCAAGTGAGATCATAAGGTATTTCAGGGCACTATCGAGATCATGGAGGTGATAATAGGCTATTCCCAGCTCCCTGTTAGGAAAATATTCGGGTAATCTGTGCATACCATAGGTCCGAACCCATCTCCCGTCAACTTCTCTCTTATTAGCCGCCCTCAAAAATTCATCCTTTGCATTCTCCCAACACCCCCCCTGGATACAGGAGATCCCCCTAAGATAGCAGCTATACCAGTTTTCCGAAAAAATCCATTCATCGGTGATACAATATTCCCGGCCATCCTTCAGGCATGGCTCAGGGAGCCGGTTTGCGCAACCGGTAAGAGAAAGGAAAACTGTCAGAATCAAAAAACATAACAGCCGGGATGAGATCCGATTTTTAAAAATATGCAAGATTGATCTCATAGAAATAACTCCTAAAAGAGGTAATAAATCATGGACACATAAAAATAATGCTGAGCAATACGGCCGGAGATATCCAATCCTTGAAAAGATTCGGCATCTCTTTTATGCCCGAAACGGAATTGATATACAAAATCAAAGGAAAAAAGCTCCTTATAGGATATGCCGGACCCGAAGCTTACCCCGAATATATCATCAGGTCTGCCACTTGACGGATCAGGATCATAAAAGGCACCTATCCTTACGGGGATGATTCTCCCCGGTTTTTGAAAAAGATACTCAGCTCCCAATCGTACCTGAGTGGTAGGGCTGACATCGTCATCATCCTCGGACCTTTTTATAGGGCTCCTCTCATACCCTGAAGGGGATTTAAGCACATATTGATCCCAACGGGTGCGGTACACATCCAGGGCCAAAGAAAGGGAGTCTGAAAGATCCAGGGAAAATCCCAATCCATAGGAAAGGGGCATCTTCAGGATCAGATCCATAGGGGGAATTGAGAGGTCTTTAAAAGGTTTTGAGGAAGGATCATCAGGATATTCTTCATACAATATCCCCATCCTTTCATAATGGACCTTTGCGTCGAATGGGGTCTTTATAATCCATCCTATACGGAGCTTCCTCATTTTGCCCCAAATTGTAAAGTAGTCGGATTTAAACAGAAAACCAATATGCATATTAAAGCCGGAAAAATCGTACCTCTCAAAAACTTCGCTATGCTCTATCTTATATTTGCCGCCGAGTTCAAATCCCTCGGCATCCTGAATATTGATATTTTCCCATCCATTATCCAGGATATCATGATCCCAGAAATTGAATGTCAAACCCATATAAAACCAGGGATCTACCTGGAAGGCCAAAGCCGGAGAGATAGTGCTTAAAGAGCCCCTTTGATATTTATAATTCCTCCTGGAAAGATCAATCCCTGCGTCCGGCATTGTTTCACTCCAGGAATAAAAATTTTTTCTGGAAAATTCATAAAGATGTTGATAATTGAGAGAGAAGACAAAATTACGTCTGAAAAGCAGAAAAGGGACCACTGTGCTGAGATAATTCAGATGATAGATATCCAAGGGATGATCATCTATATTTCCATCAACGACCGAAGTCTTATAATCAATCTCCCCTGAATAAAAGGAGCCCACAATGGAGATTTCAGGCTTGGTAAGCTGCAGTAATCCACCGGGATTCCATGAGGCTGCCGTTGCATCATCAGCCACACTTATAAAGGCCCCTCCCATTCCCATGGCCCTGGCGCCTGAGCCTATGGGATTAGGTGTTGCGGTCATATCCATATCGACTCCCTGCGAATAAGCCCTCGATGAGATAACCATTTCTCTTATCAAAAAAAGGCATGTCACTATAACACTAATGATAATTAAAAAACGATATTTAAAGGTCCTTTCCATGGGCCCTTTCCCGGATAACAGCATTAACAAAACATCCCCTCTTTTGCACATCAACATCAAGGGTACGGGGAAAAGAATCAGTATCATTAGAAAAAAGGGCAATATAATCAAAAGCAATATACATGTCAGGCGGACCATTGCTTCTAATGATGATTTCATTTTTTTCAGGGGAATCCATTTTAATTGGTCCTATAAGGGCCACGAAACAATCATTAGGATTAAACTCTGGAGATGTTATGTGCCTTTCAACAATAAAGGTTTCTCCCTTAAATATTTTAAGACTGATATTCAGATCCTCACCCTGGCTTCTGGCCCAAATTTCTAAATAAGTACTGCTATAATCTTCAGAATAGTCGAAATTTATCCTTATTTCATGGGGTGTATTCTCATGTTCACCAAAAGGGTAAATAAGTCTGGGGAAAATACCCCAATCGCCATAATTAGCATCATTAGGGTCAAGCATTGATTTCCAATTCCCGGGCACTATATATTCGATTACATTCATATCGGAAAAAACAAATTCACCTGAAGAGTAATTGGGTTCCCCTATTTGCCAAATAGGGATCCAGGCAATAGCTGTTTCAGAAAAAAGGGCTACCAGAAAAAGAATTGAAAAATAGATATATATTCGCCTTTTCATAGTATATGCCTTTTCATCTGAATACACACACCTATATATAATAATAGACGAAAAAAAAACGTGTTTTCCCCTGGAAAAACGGTCTATAATAATATAACACCTAAACTTTTAATACTTCAAACTTCAGGAATCCCAGTAATTATTCAAGAACTTTTTGGTTTTCTGGCAGTTAATGAAAATTTCAAAATGTAAATTGAAAAATAAAAATTTAAGGAATACATTATTTTTCATTTTGAAATTTGCATTTTGCATTTTGCAATTCTTCTCAAGATGCCACCTGGATTTTGAAAAGTTGGGAACAAGGAGCTTAATCTTATATCTTTAATAACTTTTCACAATAAAACACGTCTATGATATAATATAAAATAGATATTTATTATTCTTATTTATTTGTTATTCTCACTTATTGATTAATCGGGCCGCTTGCTGGACTCTTTGTAGTAGATGTATAAAACCTCATATTTCAAATCCGGCTTCCTCTTAAGTTTCTGCTGATTAATAAAGATCATAAGTGACTGCTTATTGTGATAGGCCCTTGTGATGTTTTATATAAAAGGTTTGTAAGGGATTTTTTGTATATCAACCTTATTAAATATAGGGAGGGAGCACAATGAAAAAGGCAGCATTAGTAACTGTTTTTATTACATTATGCCTTTTTTTGCTTTTATTTTACAGCAAGGCATATACCCAACAGAGAACAACACAAGTGGATCTTTCCTGGATACTTAACCAATACTATCAATCCACTTTCACTTCATACCCTTTCCCAACTGCATCTTACCCGCCGATTCAATTTTCACCTTTTCAACCTCCAACAATGACTTTTTTGACAATTCCCAACATACCCGATTATTCCTTTCTTTTTGGGAACAACTGGAATCTATGGCAAATCTTTGGTGTTAATAATTCAGTTTATCCTTTCCTTTTCACTAAAAAGGATTCCAAATCATCAAAATCAGGCCAGGAAAGGACCCTGGATTCAACAATCAAATTTTCCGCTAAAACTGGCAAATCTACTTATGATAAGGCGGAGTTTATAGAAATCACTTTTATGTTTGAAAATAATGGTTCCAAAGAGGTAATTATCGAGTTCACGTCCGAACAAAAATTCGATGTAACAGTAAAAGAAGAGTCCGGAGAGATTGTACGCCGGCTTTTTTTAGATACTCAGGATGTTCAGCCCTCAACCACTCTGACGTTACAGCCCGATGGGACCGAGACCTTTTACCTTCAATGGAACCAGGAAGATAATGATGGCATGATTGTGCCATCAGGGACCTATACCATTGATATTTCATTATCCGCTGTTGACCAGGGATATCAAAAAACCGTTTCTATTACTGCGTCTATTAAGGACCTCCCCAGATTCCCTGACTGCAAAAAACTAAAGGAGAGATTGAAGGAATTGCGGGATAAAATAGATCCACCTAGTACTCTTAGTCAGAGTAATGGTGGTGGCTCAGGTGCCTCGAGAGTAACCGTGCCTTATGCAAGTCTTATCGGTGGTCTATATGGTTATGCTATGGCCGCTCCATTCGGAGGTTATGGTTATGGAGGATTTTCAAATATTTTTAGCGGCGGTCTGGGAGGTTATACCGGAAGCGGGGGATACGCATTGAACAGCTTTGGCACAAGCCTATATGGAGGTTATGCCGGTTTTGGAGGATACGCATTGAGCAGCTTCGGTACAACAGGTCTATCAGGTCTATATGGAGGTTATGCCGGTACCGGCGGATACGCATTTTC